>DATJVN010000122.1:0-37733 GCA_035501755.1 Bryobacteraceae bacterium
GAGATGCACCAGGCCTTCCAGAGCGCCATTGGCGAGCACAACTATCGCGGCGATTATTGCTGCGTGTACCCGATCAAGGTCAATCAGCAGCGCCAGGTCGTTGAGGAAGTTTTCGAATACGGGCGGCCGTTCAAGTTCGGCCTGGAGGCCGGCTCGAAACCGGAGCTTCTGGCGGTGCTCGCGATCGCCGACAACGACACACCAATCATCTGCAACGGATTCAAAGACGACGAATATATCGAGATGGTGATGCTGGCGGCCAAGATCGGGCGGCGCATCATTCCGGTGGTCGAAAAATACACGGAGCTCGACCTGATCCAGAAGCATTCGCAGCGCGTGGGCGTGCGCCCGACCATCGGGCTGCGCATCAAGCTCGCCAGCCGCGGGTCGGGACGCTGGAAATCGTCGGGAGGATATCGTTCCAAGTTCGGTCTGACGGTGACCGAAGCCTTGCGCGCGGTCGACCAACTGAAAGCGGCAAGCATGGAAGATTGTCTCCAGCTTCTGCACTTCCATCTGGGCAGCCAGATCACCAACATCCGCCAGATCAAGGCCGCGGTAGTGGAAGCCGCGCGCGTGTACGTCGAACTGAAGCGCGCCGGCGCGGGCCTCACCTACATGGACGTCGGCGGCGGCCTGGGAATCGATTACGACGGCTCACAGACGGATTTCGAATCGAGCGTCAACTACACGCTCCAGGAATACGCCAACGACGTGGTTTATCACATCCAGAGCGTGTGCGATGAAGCGGAGGTGCCGCATCCCACCATCGTTTCCGAAAGCGGGCGCGCCATCGCGGCGTATCACAGCGTGCTGGTGTTCAACGTCCTGGGCGTGACCGGGTTCGCCGATGGTGAAGCGCTGCCGGACATTCCGGAAGACGTCGAGCAGCCGCTGATCGACCTGCGCGAAACGCTGCGCGGGCTGAGCAACAAGAACCTGCTCGAAAGCTTTCACGACGCGCAGCAGGCGCTCGACTCGGCGCTGAACCTGTTCAGTCTCGGCTACCTTCCGCTGCAGCAGAGAAGCTGGGCGGAGAGCATCTACTGGCTGATCTGCCGGCGGATCCAGAAGCTCGCCAAGGAGCTGGATTATTTTCCGGAAGAGCTCGACGGCCTCGACGGCCTGCTCTCGGATACCTATTTCTGTAATTTTTCGCTGTTCCAGAGCCTGCCCGACAGTTGGGCCGTGAAGCAGCTCTTTCCGATCATGCCGATCCATCGCCTGGAGGAAGAACCGTTCCACAAAGGCATTCTGGGCGATATTTCCTGCGACTCGGACGGCAAGGTGGACCAGTTCATCGACCGGCGTGACGTGAAAAAGACGCTCGCGCTGCACGCCTTCAACGGCGAGCCGTACGTGCTGGGGGCGTTTTTAGTCGGCGCGTACCAGGAGATCCTCGGCGATCTGCACAACCTGCTGGGCGACACCAACGCGGTGCACGTCACGCTCGATGAAAAGGGCGCCGTCGTGCTTGAAGCGGTGATCAAGGGCGACACCGTGCGGGAAGTGCTTGATTACGTGCAGTTCCAGTCCAAGGCGCTGCTTGAGCAGTTTCGCAAGGATGTAGAATGCGCGGTGCGCGAGGGGCGGATCGGCTATGAAGAATCGGGACTGCTGCTGCGATTTTACGAAGACGGGCTGAACGGGTACACGTACCTGGAGCAGTAGCGACGCTCCGATTCGACCGTGGTACGCTTTCTTTTTGGTACTCGCGATCCGTCGAGTTCTCCTCGTTATCATGTGCAGCGCGGCTGCTTTCGCGCTCACGCCGCCGAAGTTTGTCCTCTCCGACGACGTCATCCCCCGTAAGTACACGATCGAGATGACTATCGACCCGGCGCAGGACACCTTCACCGGCCGCGCCATCATCGATGTCGATGTGAAAACGCGGTCGAACGTAATCTGGCTGAACGCGAAAGATATTACGCCGGCGGATGCGCTCGTCGGCTCGAAGCGCGCGCGCGTTGAAACCGCGGGCGGCGAGTTTCTCGCGCTCGAGCTCGATTCGCGCGTGCACGGCCGTCAAACGATTGCGATCGACTACCGTGGCAAGCTCGATGAAAAAGCCATCGTCGGTCCGTATCGCAAACAGACCGATGGCGATTGGTACGTCTTCACCAGCTTCACTCCCATCGACGCGCGGCGCGCATTTCCCTGTTTTGACGATCCCAAGTTCAAAACTCCGTGGCAGATGACGATTCATGTGAAGCGCACGGACAAAGCGTTTACCAATGCCCGCATGATCAGTGAGACTGAGGAGCCGAACGGGATGAAGGCGGTGCGTTTCGCGGAGACGAAACCGCTGCCGGCTGAAGTTGTCGCGTTTGCCGTCGGACCATTTGACGTTTACGAAGGCGCTCCTGCCGGCCACGGCACGCCGATTCGCGTGATCACCGCGAAAGGTCACGCCGAGGAAGGAAAATTGGCCGCGCAGGCAAGCGTCGACGTGTTGCCTCGCCTCGAGGCTTACACCGGCATCCCGTACCCCTTCGGAAAACTCGATCATCTCGCCGTTCCCGAATTTCCTTTCGGCGCGACCGAAAATCCGGGGCTGATCGTGTATCGCAATCGTTCGCTGCTGGCCGCGCCGGGCCAGGACACGCCGGAAAAAGCGCGCTCGATTCGGCGGCTTCAGGCGCACGAGGTGGGACATCAATGGTTCGGCGACCTGGTCACCCAGGCTTCGTGGGATGACGTGTGGCTGAGCGAAGGATTCGCCACGTGGATCGCCGCCAAGATGATGGACGAGGAAGAGCCCCCTGAGCGCCGGCACGTCGCGGCCGTCACTGCGCGTGAGCGGATCATGCAGACAGACGATTCCCCACGCACGCGGCCCGTGCGCCTGGAAATGCACAGCCGCAAAGACACCGAAAACGTCTATAACCAGATCGTGTATCAAAAAGGCGCCGCGATTCTGCTGATGCTCGAAGGCTGGCTGGGCGAAGACCACGTCGAGAGCGGGCTTCGGGCTTATCTGAAAAAACATTCCTTCAGGAACGCAAGCACAGCGGATCTGGAAGCGTCGCTCGCCGCGGCGTCAGGCGTGGATCCTGCGCCGGTGATGGACGCGTTTCTGAATCACACCGGGGTTCCCACGATTCGCGCCGATTGCAGCGAGGGCGTGGTGCACGTGGAAGCGAAGGGCGTCACGCCCATCCCGGTCTGCGTGCGGGGGGAAGGAGTCGCACAAACCTGTGCGGCAGTCGATTCGACGCATCGCGAAATCATCCTGCACCACGCCTGCCCGGCGTGGATCTATTTCAATTCCGGCGCAACCGGATATTACCGGACCGAGTGGACCGAGTCGCAGGTGAAGGCGCTCGACATGCAACAGCTATCGGCCGCCGAGCGCCTGATGCTCGACGATGATCTGCGCGCGGAGAAAAACGGGCCAAAGATCGAAATCCCGCGGGAAAAATAAAGAGATTTGGGGGAGCGGACGAAAGGTCGAGCTCCCGAGTGTTGATCTTGCTGTTGTTCTCTAGCGACCTCGCCGGCCACCACCGCCGCCAGCCGGATGACCGCCGCCACCAGCTGAACGTCCACCGCCGCCCCCGCGCGCTGCACTCTCACCTGGACGAGCTCCGCCGCCCGAGCGAGCTGGCCCCGCCGATCGGCCGGTTCCGCCAGGACGAGACGCTCCGCCCGATCGTGCACCGCCTGCGCGAGCCGCTCCACCTGGACGAGCTGCGCCGCCGGGACGAGCCGCACCACTCGGGCGCGCACTGCCCGCGCGAGCCGCTCCGCCGGGACGAGCCGCACCACCCGGCCGTGCGCCGCCTGCGCGGGCCGCTCCGCCCGGACGAGCACCAGGTCGAGCCTCTGCACCCCGAAATCCTCCCGGACGAGCGCCTGCCCGCTCGCCGCCACGGAAACCGGCACCACCGTGAGCCATGCCGTGGAATCCTCCCGGCACGCCTCTGCCTCCGTGCGCAAACGCTCCGACGTTGTGTCCACCGAAATGCCCCGCGCCGACCACCGTCCGGCTATGCGAAATGTACGGCCCGCCATGGAACGCGACCGCTCCGCCGGCGAAGCCCCACGCATGGAATCCCCAGCCCACTCCGACGAAAGCGCCCAACCCGATTCCCACACCGAAGCCGATTCCGGCTCCAATCATCACGCCCACCGGAACCGGCGCCAGCATGAATCCCGGATAAGCGACCACCAGCGGCCCGAACACAAGCCACGGGTTGTAATATGGCACCGCGACGAAAACCGGATTCACCGGCGCGATCACGATCGCGCCGGCCGGCTGTACTACCACGGTCTGCTGCGGCGTCGTGACCAGAACGTGAGATTGGTAAGCCTGGTAGCGCAGGGCCTGGACCGCGTTCATCACGTCGTCAGGCTGGTTGTAATACGCATTGCCGAGTTGCGCCGTCCAACTGGTGTTCTGCGCGAGATTGGCGAGCACATCGGGGAACGCCGTCAGCGCCTTCACCGAGGGGTCCCACGGCATCGCGTCCACCGCGCTCACGCGCTGCGCCACGGGAACCGCGGCGTTCTGCATCGACCAGCCCTGCGCGGCGGCAATCTGGTCGGGATAAGTGGATGCGGTCAAAATCTGCGCCACCAGAGAGTCCGGATAAAGAGCGATGGGCGCTACAAGCTGATCCAATTGCGCGGCGTTCAACGGAATATACACGCCGCCTGGAGGCTGAGCGTACACGCTCTGTTGCATCGCCGGGACCAGCAAAACCGAAAGCGCCACGGCCAATGTCCGCCGGAACGGACGGTAGAGAATAAGGAAGTTTTGCACTTTCATCATATTGAGCCCGCCCTTGAGAATCTATTTATACTACCGCTCCAGAACCTCTTTCCGGAACGGCGGCACACCGCGAGCGATATCAGCGCCGGCGATAGCCGCGGATCGCGCATTTACTATGATGAGACTGTGCCCGGGTGGCGAAACCGGCAGACGCAAGGGACTTAAAATCCCTTTCCCGGCAACGGGAGTGTGGGTTCAAGTCCCACCCCGGGCACCATATAACCGCTGCCCGGACCGGAGACACAGGTAACAGATCGAGATTGGCAAGGAACGGACTGACATGCGCGCCCTGTGATGATGCTGATGGAGGTTATAGTAGGGCTGATGCACATCTCCTCGATGACGCGACGCAACTTCCTCGCGTCGGGCGCCGCTTTGCTCGGCGTCCATGCTTTGGGCCAGAGAATCGCGCAACGAGCGGTCGTGCTGATGTGCGATGGTTTCGGGATGGAATACCTCACGCACAGCCGGATGCCGGAGCTCACGCGATGGCGCGAGCACGGACTTTTCCGCCGCGTGCAATGCACCATGCCGTCGGTCACGAACACCAATAACGCTTCGATCTGCTGCGGCGTGTGGCCCGACCGGCATGGAATCACCGGGAACTCGTATTTCGACGAACGGACAGGACGGGAGGAGTATATGGAGACCGCCGATCTGCTCCTTGCGCCCACGTTATTCGAGCGCGCGAAGCGCCAAGGCGTGAAATCTGCTCTCCTGTCCTCCAAAAAGAAGACCACGACCCTGCTTCCCGCTGGCGCCGATCTGATACTTGCCGCCGAGGCGCCGACCAGCGACTGGGTCGAGCGGCTCGGACAGGCGCCGGATATTTATTCGAGAGAGATCAATTACTGGCTGCTCACGGCTGCGATTGATTTGCTGAAGCGGCGGCGTGACCTGGGGTGCCTGTACATCCACACTACGGACTATCCGATGCACACATGGCCGCCTGAATCCGCTGAATCGAGGGAGCATCTGGCCCGGCTGGATGAACTTCTGGCAGAGGCGGCCGCGACCGCTCCCGACGCAGTTTTTCTGCTCACGGCAGATCATGGCATGAATCATAAGACGCGCTGCTGGGATCTGGAAAAAGCGTGCGCGAAGCGCGGCCGACCGATTCGGACGGCTATTTCCGTCGATCGCGACAAATATCTCAAGCACCACCGTGGTTACGGCGGCGTCGCCTGGGTGTACTGCCGCGATCCACGGGAAATCGATGGCGTTGCCCAAGCCGTTGCCGGCCTTCAAGGCGTGGAAACGGTTCTGACCAGAAGCGAGGGGGCAAAGCGGTATCACTTGATGGCGTCACGAATCGGCGATCTGATTGTGCTCGGGGATCGCGATACGGTCTTCGGCGAGCTGGATTCCGAATCGGAGCCGCTTCCGCCCGAGTATCGAGCCCACGGATCGTTGCACGAAATGGATGTTCCGCTGCTGATCTACAACGCCCACGCGAAATTCAACCCCGAGAGCTTCCGGTACAACTGGCAACTTGCGACCTGGTTGTATCCGGCGTAGTTTTCACGAACTGTTGACTCAGGCGCCGTGCGGCATTTCCGGCGGCGGAATGTCTCGGCCGTGGAGAACATCGTAGGATAGACAGATGGAAGACAGTGGACTCCCTGCCCTCGGGCAGTTGGAAGTCACGCCGGAGATTCTGCGCGCGTTGATGCGCGAACTCAGCGAGGAGGATGCGCGATGGAAACCTGCGCCGGATCGATTCTCCGTCGCCGAGGTCCTGGCGCATCTCTCCCACTCCGAAGGCCACTGCTACCGCCTCCGGCTCGATCGTTTTATGAACGAGGACCGGCCGGAGCTCGAGCCTGACGACGCACAGCTTTATCTCGACCTGTATCGGAATGCCGACCCGGAAGACTCCTTCGATCACTTCGAAGAGCAGCGCGAAAGCAACATCGAGTTCCTGCGCAACTTGCCGCTAGGAGCCGGCGAGCGCAGGGCCATCCACAAGGAGGCGGGCGAAATCACGATGGCCCAGATGCTGCACGAATGGGCCATGCACGATCTTGGGCATATCCGCCAGATTGCAGAACTGGTGCGCGCGCGCAAACACCTGGCCGGCGCGGGAGAACTGGGCAAGTCGTATCAATTGAAGCCATGATTATCCGCCATCTTCTGAGGTGGCATGAGAGACAATAAACAGTGATGTCGATTGCCCGCCGTTCCTTCGTGACGACCGCTGCTGCGGGGTTCGTTTCCGGAATCCAACACCCGAATCTGGCGGCTGCACCTCCCGATCCGCACCGCGATCCACTTGGCGTACGAGAGGATTTCCCGGTAGTTGCCGATCGTATTTATCTCAACTCGGCTTACATCGCTCCGGTCCATCGGGCGGTGATCGCAGCGAGCCAGGCGCACGTTGAAGCGAAAAGCAAGGGTTCTCTCCAAGTTGCCGGGCTCCTCCGTTCCAATGAATCCGTCCGCGAGCGGTTCGCACGATTGATTAATGCCACGCCGGAAGAAATCGGGCTCTTGTTCTCGACGGGCGATGGTGAAAATGTCATCGCCAATGGCGTCGGCCTCAAGGCCGGAGACAACGTGGTTGTCGATGACCTGCATTACTCGACCGAGTTCGTGCTGTACCGGGCCCTCGAAGCATCGCGCGGCATCGAACTGCGCATTGTGAAGAACCGAAATGGAGCGGTAACCGCGGCCGATTTTGAGCCGCACGTTGATAAACGTACCCGTATCGTGTCGGTGGCATGGGTATCGAATCAAAACGGATTTCGGCACGATATGCGCCCGATCGCCGATCTCGCTCATGCGCACGGGGCGATCTTTTATGCCGACGCGGTGCAAGCCGCCGGAATGATCGACCTGGATGTGCACGCGGCAGGGGTGGATGCGCTTTGCTCCGGTTCTTACAAGTGGCTGATGTCCGAGTTCGGCGTTGCGCCGTTCTTCGTGAGCCGCGATGTGATCGGACGCATTCAATCCGATCGCATCGGTGAGTTTTCAGTCTCGCGCGAGGAACCTGACCGTCACTATCAGCTCCTAACGAATGCGAGCAAATTCGAGGGCACCAGCCGGTCTTTCGGCGCGGTGGCACAGTTAGCGGCCAGTCTTTCCTACCTCGAAAAGCTCGGCGTACCTCGCATCGAGAAACACACAGTAGCGCTGGCTCAGCAGCTCCATGCCGGCCTCGCGAAGCAGGGCTATAAAATGTTTACCCCTCCCGGGAACCAGTCTTCGATCGTGACGTTTTACATTGCGAAGTCGGCTGATGACTTTCGGGATGCGTTCAAGAGAGCGAAGATCGATGTGACCGTTCGAAACACGCAGGTGCGTGTGTCACCCGCGTTGTTCAACAACGCGGATGAGATCGATCGGTTGTTGAGCATTACCAAGACGCTCGCATAAGTCGCTCTCGCATCCACGAGAGCTCGTTCGGCACGGTTTGTTTTAGGATTGAAAAAGATGAAAGGCATTATCCCCATTCTCGCCACGCCATTCCACGACGACGAGACGCTCGACCTCGATTCATTAGCGCGCACGATCGATTTCATGCTCGGTATCGGGGTCGACGGCATCACCGTGCTGGGAGTGCTCGGCGAATCCAACCGTCTTTGCGATGAAGAGCGTTCCGCTGTCGTCGATCGCGCCGTGAAGGCGGCGGGAAAACGAATCACCGTGATCGTCGGCGCCAGCCATTCCGGAACGAATGTTGTGCAGCGCAACTCCCGCATCGCGCAAGATCTCGGGGCGAATGCCGTCATGATCACTCCCACCAAGGAAGCTATCCCGGACGAAGAGCGCATCATCGAGTCGTTCCGCCGGATTTCGCAAGGACTGTCGATTCCCATCGTCCTTCAGGACCACCCTGCGTCGAGCGAAGTGCACATGTCGGTTCCGTTGATGCTACACATGTTGAAAGCTGTGCCGGCGATTCGATGCATTAAAGAGGAAGCCGTTCCCACCGCTCCCAAGCTGCGCAAGCTGCGCGACGGATTTCAGGAAGTCTCCGTGCCGATTCTCACGGGCCTCGGCGCTCTCTATGCGCCCTTCGACCTGGAGGCCGGCTCCGATGGATTCAATACCGGATTCGCGTTTCCTGAAGTGCTGATGGCGATGCTTCAGGCCGCGCGCCGTTCGGACTGGAAGCGGGTTCATGAGATCTATGCGTGGTTCGCTCCGCTGATTGTTTTCGAACAACAGCCGGGAGTGGCGATCCGCAAGGAGCTGCTGCGGCGCCGCGGCCTGCTCCAATCCGCGCGCGCCCGCCATCCCGGTGCGACCGTCGCCAGTGCCGCGGCGAAGCAGTTGGAAGGCATCCTCGATCGCACGCTTCCCGGCGTCGACATCACCAGGCCGATCGGGGTCGACCAGATCGCGGTTTTCGGCAACGCAGTCGCAGTCTGACGCGGTCGCGATCGATCAAGCCGGCCGATGCGCCTTGAGAAACGAATGAATCTGGCGCACCGCCAGGGGAATTCGCTCCTTGGGCTCTTTCCACGGAAACATGCTCACTTCGGCCTTCGGCGCGAGCATCGCGCATTCCATGGCGACGGCGTAGGGGTGCGCGGGAACGTCGTCCGGCAGGATCAGGACCGGATTTTGGCAATTGCGCACGAAGTCGCGCGTCACGGTGAAGACAAAATCTGGGTTGCTCTCGAACATCCTCGTCACGAATTGCTCGGCCGTGTCGATCGTGATCTCGGGCCGCTTCGCCGTGAGCGTCGCAGGCCAGCCCTTCCAAAACACGCCGGGGTACTTCGGGTCGCGCATCTCCGGGCGCCAGCCCACGGGCTGCGCGAGCACCGCCGCGGAAACGCGATTGGGCGCCCGTTTCAAAAGGCTCCAGATGAAGGGTCCGCCGATGCAGAAGCCCATCACCACGAACCTGTCGATCCCCAGATGATCCATCAGGCCGATCTGGTCGTCGGCATACGATTCCCACGGCCGATCCACCTCGACAGGGCCTGTAGAGTGGCCGCTGGGAGCGTTTCGCAAGTCCGCCGTGATGCAGCGATATTCGCTTTTGAACTCCTCGATCGCGTTGAAGGGCGAGTTGCCGGCGAAGAACGCAATGGTCGAGTTCAGGCCGCCGCCCGGGATCAGCATCAGGGGAAAGCCGGCGCCCGCTTCCTCATAGTAGATGCGCACAGCGCCGCGTTCGTAGAACTTGCCATGTTCACTCGACTGCTGAGCAAATACGCGCGGCAGGGCCGCCGCGGCTGCCGCCGCTCCTGCGAGGATGGTGCGTCTGGTCGAACTCATGGTCGGCGTCCTCCTTTACCGCGAAACCATCATAGCGCCGGGCTTCCATCGAGGGCGTTTTCAGCCGAGGGGGGCTCACGCCGCGCACCATCTCAAGGGACCACGCGAACCGGCGCTGACCAGAAGGCCGCCTTCTGCCCTGCCGGATCGAGCACTGTGACCTGGCACGTGTACTCTCCCGGGGCCAGGCTCGCGAGCGATGCGGAAAAGCGCAGCGGGACCGCCTTCGATTTGGCGTTCTCTCCGTCGGTCACCTCCACCGGGCGCGTTTCGAAAACCTTGACGCCGTCGCGATAGAAGCTCGCGAACGCCGCCAGCGGTTGCATCGTCGCCGCGTAGCGTTCGTAAGCTTCCAGGTAAATGTGCATGTCGCGGCTCTTGCTGAAAACTCGCGTCACACTGGGGATGATTTTTTGCCCGTTTTCGACCAGCGGATTGATCGTCTGATCCTCCTTCTTCACCGTGTACAGCGCTTCTTTGAGATCCATCTTCTGGCCGCTCAATACTACCGAGCTGATGGGAATGCGCTTCTCTTCCTTATTCAGATTCGGAATCACAAACGTCGTCTGATAGGTTCCGATTCTGCCGGTTTCCGCATCGCGCGCCAGGAATTTGATGACGTATTTTCCCGGCAGCAGCGTGAAACCGGCTTCGTATTGAATGGGCCGCTTGGCGAGTTCGGCCGCGGTCTGGCCGCTGAGGCGAACGTCCACCTTATCCCGAACATTGCTCACCGTAGTGCCGAATTCGTCCTTGATTTCGCCGATGAAATCGATCAGCGTGTGCTCGGCCCCGCGGCGCCGGGCAAGCGCCAGTTCGCGCCCGGGTATTTTTACCGCGATGGGCACGAAATATTCGGCGCGATTCAACTGGAAGTAATCGATCTCCATGGCGATGGTCAGTTCGGTGATGGGATCGGGAAGCAGCAGCGCGTCCTCGAGCTGCCGCTCTTTATCCGCGGCGGTGAACTTCGCAAAAATTTTCCCGGCGAAATATCCCTGGCGAAAATCGAGGTTGGCGGCCGTCCCGTTGTTCAGCGTGATTTTGATGCGCCGGTATTTCCCGTCCTGTTTGTCGTTCGACGTGTAATACCCGATGATGTAATAGCTGGTGATCGACTTCTGCGCCTGCACGATGCCCTTAGTCAGATCGTTGTAATCGAGCAGGGCCTTCCCGCCGGTATCCGATGCGATGGACCACAGCGTGTCCTGCGAAAGCTGGTAATTCTGCTGCATCGCCATCGCCGACGCGCCGGTGTACATTCCCGACCCTCCCGGCGAGCCCTGCGTGGCGTCGCCCATCGGCGCCGACGCGACCAGCCCGCGCGCATCGATGGTGAACATGGTCACGCCGGCGCGCACCGCTTCGTTGACCGTGGCGTGCAACTGCGCCTGATTGTCGAGACCGTTCAGGCGCAGACCGCTGGCGAAATAGATCAGCGACTTCTTCTCGGTGACGCGAGAAAGCATTTTCGCCGCGGTCTGCAAGGCGGACAACTGGCGATCCGTATTAAATATGTTGAATTCCGAATCGTCCTGCCCGAAGGCCGCGCCGGTGTCGGCCGAGCTTGCGTCCGCCGTGGTTTCGTCGTTGCCCTCGCCTTCCCCCACCGCGAGAATGTGCAGCGTGTTCATCAGCCGCGCGCGATCATCGGTGAAATCCTCGAGTACCTGCACCGACCCGCTGTCGAACATCATGATGGCGACCAGGTCCGCCGCCGTGATCTGCGTAGTGACGAACTTCTGCGCGGAGTCGATCGCGCGAAGCTGATCGGGAACCGGCATGGCGGTCATATCGAAGTACAGAACCAGCAGGCGCCGGTCGCGATATTTGCCGCTGCCAGGAGGCTCGGACGAAATCTGCGTGTGCGAGAGCTTGGTACGGATGGGTTCCCAAACGACGGTCGGCGCGAGCGGCGTCGCCCCTTCATCGAGCTTCTGATAATCGAAAAATTTGATCTCCTGCGGCACGCCGTCTTCGGTGACGGTGAAATCTTTCGCCGTCAGCCCCTCGATCGCCTTGCCGTTCTTGTCCCGAACGTTCACGGTTTCCACCACCAGTTGCCGCGTGACGCTGAAGGTCGTCGGTTCCTGCGCACTCGCGCCGGCGAGCGCAAGGAAGATTAGGGGAACAAGAGTCTTGCGCATTTCAGAATCTCACTCGGAGCGTCGTCTGTAAGCTTCGCATAGGATTCGCCGGGTTGGGAAGCCCGAACAACGGACTGACGGTTGTATTCCAGCTCGGGAAGGTGACGTGATTGAGCAGGTTGGTGGCATCCACGCGCAGATCGAGATTCAGGCGGTCGGTCATGCGGAAGGTCCGGCCCAGGGACGCGTTCAGGGTGAACTGCCGCGGACCGATGATGGAATCGCGGCCCGCGTCTCCCCATTCACCCAGCGCCGGCGCGGTGTACGCCGCGGGATTCAGAAACAATCCGGACGGCGCGGCGTAAACGTTCGCGCCGGTATAATCCGGACGTACCGGACCGGTGACACCAGTGCCCTGGACCGCGCTCGGGTAAATCGGCGTGAGCGGCATGCCGCTTGCCACGGTGACCGAACTGAGCAGCGTCCACTCCTTGAGCAGCGCGCCGCGCCAGCCGCCAACGAGCGTTCCTCCATGAATTCCCATGCCGCTCGTGTATTGCAGTTGCGCTTTTAAAACATGCCGCTGGTCGAACGGCGACAGGCCACGTTCGGCGGAAAGATCCAGCCAGTTTTGCGCGATCACCGCCGCAGTCTGGCCGCCCGAGGTCGGCGACCCTGCTCCGCCCAGCGCGGCATCGTCGATCGCTTTCGAATACGTGTACTGAAGCGTCGCCGTAAATCCCGAGTGCAAGCGCCGGCGAAGCTGGAATTGTCCCGACTCGTAGCTCGAATTGCCGTTCGAGGTCATGTAAATGTAGCCCGAAGCGCACGCGGAGCAAGGATTCACCGCGCCCTCAGGATAGGTATTGGGCAAGAATTGCTGCACGTTGTGAGTGCCTTTGATGCCCAGATAGCTCGCGATCATCACCAGGCCGCCGGGCAGATCGCGCTGCAACGACAGATTCCAATTCTGCGAATATCCCGGACGGACATTCGGGTCGACCGCGAAGGTGTTCGGCGTAATCGTCGGCGAAGCAACGAACGGATTGGCCAGCGTGAGAGGGTCGGCAGCGCTGTTGGCGACGCTCAGGCTTTTCGACAGCGGCGCTTGCTGCGCCATCTGCAAGGCGATGTTCGGATACACCGACGTGTCGTAATACACGCCATAACCCGAGCGCACCACCAGCGACGATCCGGAAAGCGGGCGCCACGCGATGGCGATGCGCGGCTGAATCGCGTGCTTATCCGGATTCACCAGCGAATCGGAATAGCGTTGGCCCGTAAGCGAGCCGACCGGATCGTTCGCCACCACCGGTGCAACCGCCGAGAATCCCGGCGCGACATCCAGGTTTACCAGCCGGCCGTATAGCTCCGTGATCGGCGCGTTGTATTCCCAGCGCGCGCCGAGGTTCAACGTCAGCTCCGGGCTGAGGCGCCAGTCGTCGGTGATGTAAGCGTCGTAGAGCCCGTTGCGGAAATATTTGTCCGCGTTGCCGAACGCGATGGAGCTGGTGTCGGGCACACCCAGCATGAAATCGGCGAAGCCGTCGCCCGCGGCCGCGCCCGTAAAGTTAAAGGAACCGCGCGGATTCTGTTCCGTCAGATAATTGAATTGCTGGCGCTTCACGTCGCCGCCCACAGTGATGTTGTGACGGCCGCGCGACCAGAACAGGCTGTAGCCGACCGCTCCGGTCTGATTGTGATTCACCATCGGGTTCCCGTCGGAGAGCGTAGAGATCCCGTCGGAAAACGCGAGCGACGGCGGACCCCAGTATTCCGGCGCCTGATCGTTTCCCGCGATTCCGGCCAGCCCCGAAACATTTTCGCGATTTTCAAAAAACGGCCGGAGCGTGGTCGAGTAGCGGCTGAAATCGATAGTCAGCGTCCCGAAAAGCCGCGGCGCGATGGTGTTGCGCCACGTCAGGTTGGCGCGCTGGCCCAGGATATCGTTCGTGTCGAGATAATCGAACAGGTTGGGCGTAGTCCTGCGCGAATTCTGGAAAGCGAACTGGCCCGAAAGCTGATTCTTCGAGTTCACCAGCTTGTTCATGCGCACCTGCATCGCGTCCTGATGCGTCGAGCCGAGCGTGGGGATCTGGTAGTTGTAGTTTCCAACCGACGAGGAAAAATTCGGCAGCGGAAAAAGATTGAGCAGCGCCAGCGCCTGCGGGCTCAAACGCGCGCCCGGAATGATGTTGCCCGCAAACGGAGCGTTGTGATTGAGCGGATCGAGGATCGGAGTTGATAACGCCGAAAAATCGCCCATGCGCTCCGCCGCGGTGGGCATGAGGCCGGTCTGCGTCAAGGAATTGTTCTGCCGCGTCCACTGGTAAGCGACGAAAAACATGGGACCGTTGTTGATCAGGTGCGGAATGCGCAGCGGACCGCCGAACGTGGCGACGCCTTGCAGATGATCGTAGTACGGTTTGGGCGTGCGCTGGCCGGTGAGCGAGAAATTCTGCGCGTCGAGCGTGGAATTGTCGAGCAGCATGCCGATCATCCCGTTATACAGGCCGCGCAGATTGCGGCGATTGTTGCCAAACGCGGCCGATTGCGCGAACGGCGAAGCCGCTCCGTTGTTCTGGCTGCCGTTAATCAGGAAATTGTCTGAGGCATCCTGGCTCGTATCCGGATTCGGCTCCGGCGAAGGCGCGGCCGGACTGGGCGCTGCTTCGTTTTTCGCCGGTTTCTTCTCCGCAGCCGCGGCCGGTGGCGCGGAGATGGAAAGATTCGGCGGGGGCGTGTTGACCACGGTCGCGGCCGCATGAATCTCGCTCATCGGCAGCGCCGTCATCTCCCAATTCTCGACCGGAGCCCCCGCCGCGACCGCGACCGTGCGACTGACCGGCGCAAAAAGCTGCATCTCGATTTTGATGATCCACGACCCATCGGCGAGATCCAGCGAATATTTGCCCTGCGCGTCGGTGCTGGTGACGAGTTTCTTTTCGCCCTGGGAGGCGGTGACCGTCGCGCCGGGAAGCGGAAGTCCGCCGAAGGTGACCACCCCGCGCTCCTCTGCCGCGCCGAGCAATGCGATCGACGCCAGCGCGAGCAGGCTCATGTGCACCAGGCGCATGTCAGTTTTCGGATGGTCTTTCGACCCGATCGATCACATAGATATCCACGGGACCTTTTTGCGGTTCGAGCTTCAACCCGAGCTGTTCCTGGACCGCAACGAAGATCGACGGCGCGGCATCCGATGGCGGCGCGGATTCGGCTTCGGCCGCCTTTGCCCCGTCCGGAGCGCCGGCCGGCGGAGGACCCTGCATCATCTCCGGCGTATAGCGCAGTTTGAAATCGTAATTTCCGGTAAGTCCGGTTTGATCCACGACATTCCGCCCGACGACGCGCGAAAGCTGGTCGGCGATCATCGCGGCGGTTACATTCGCTGCGTTGATCTCGCCGCGCTGGATCCGTATCCCCCGGCCGCCTCGGCCGGGCCCTCCAGCCGCGGACGCAGGAGTTTTCGGCGCGCCCTCGGGACCCTCGAACAAATCCGCGTTGCCTTTGGACGGCTCAAGCTTCGGCCCGCCGTTGGCGATCACCAGCGCGTAAATCGGGAGCTCCTTGGTCTCCTTGTGCATGCTGAGCCGGAACCGCTCGGCAAGCATGGAGCGGATCATCGCGCGAATGTCATCCTCTTTCACTCGCGCACCCGATTCCGGCTTGGCTGTGATGTCGAAGCGCTCCGAATCCGCCCATGAGGGCAGCCCGCTGAGCTGATTCTCCTTCAACTGGTAAGACATCGTGATCAGCATCTTCAACGGAACATTAGTGGCGACGAACCGTCCGCCGGGCTCGAGCGCGATGCCCGCCCTGTGATCCCCCGAATGATTCGGCTTGATGGAGGCAACCTCGAATTTGGGCTGATCCTGCGCGAGCGCCGCAATGGCAATCGCGGCAGCAAAAAATGCGTGTTTCAATCCATCTCCTTTGTCTGGCGGATCGAAATCCGCCTGCCAAAAATTCGCCAGTGGAAGCCCGTTCGTTCCAGTTTAATTGTTACGAGTAAAAGCGCTCCCGGGTTCTTCGACAATAGACGTGCGAGAGGCCGGAATCGTTGGCGCAGCGCGACGTGGCTGAGCCGCGCGGTGAGCAAGCGGCTTCCGAGTTTTTGAGCCGCCTCTTACGCCTGCGGTTCCTGATCGGACGCGGACGCTGCCCCGCCCGGCTCAGCGGATTCCGCATCGTCGTGCTCGCCGGGCTCGCGATCCTTGGGCGTGTAATACGAGTGATAGTACGTGTACTTGCTGTACAGCTCTCCGCGCCGCGCCCCGTTGACCACGATCCCCAGCACGTTGTTGTTGCACAGCGACTGCATCGCGCGCGTCACCGAATCGATGGTGGTATGCCCGATGCGCACCACCAGCAGCGTCCCGTGGCACAGCGTCGAAAGCAGGTTCGCGTCGGCGGCGAACAGCAGCGGCGGACTGTCCATGATGATCCAGCTGAACAACGTCGGCAGCCGGTCCAGCATCAGCTTCACTTCGCGCAGATTCAGCAGCTCCAGCGGATTGATCACCGCTTCGCCCGCCGGCATGATGTACAGGTTCGTTCCCGCGAGTTTGCGCAGCGCCTGGTGCAGCGGAATCTTGCCCAGCAGATAATCCGTGATACCCGGGCTCCGGTCGGCGTGAAACAGCGAATGCACGATGGGCCGGCGGAAATCAAAATCCGCCAGCAGCGTCAGATTTCCCGCCAGGTGCGCTTCAGCCAGCGCCAGATTCGCCGCCGACAGCGACTTCCCTTCGGCCGGCGACGGACTGGTCACCACCACCGTGTGAATCGGCTGCAGGCTCTTCATGTGATTCAGCCGCGTGCGCAGCGCGCGAAACTCCTCCATAGGCGCTTCATGCGGCCGCGTGACGTCGATCAGCAGCGAGTCCGGAGCCAGGCGGAAGGGGATCTCCGGCACCTGCTCGAGCAGGCCCGCCATGTTCGGACCGGGATCGGCAAGCATGGTCCCCGGCGGGGCGTGGTCGCCGCTCGGGTTGCGATTCACGGGCGGCGAAAGCAGACCTGCCTGCTCGGCCCGGCGCAGCGCGTCGTGTACTCGGCTCATGCTTATCCTCCGGATTTGATGGTGAAGTAATACACGATCGATCCCGCCATGATCACGATCGCGGCCAGGCATGCCGTGGTCCAGCCGAGCCATGACAGGCGCTTGCGCCGCCGCACCACGAAATCGTTCTCCAGCAGCGGAATGCTGCCCAGAATCGCCATCTGCGTGTACGCCCGCACGTCCTTCAGATTCTTGAGCGCCGTGTCTTTCATTTCCCGCGCTCCGGCCACCACCAGTCCCAGCACCATGCCCAGGCCGGCGCCCAGCGCGATCACCATCGGACGATTCGGCTGCGTGGGCGTCAGCGGCAGGCTCGCCGGGTCCACGATCTCCAGCCGTTCGCCCTGGTTGCGATACTGCATCTCCTCCGACATCTTCGCCTTCTCCAGGCGATCCTGAAGCTGCACGTACTGCTCTCTTTTCACCATCTGGTCGCGCAGCAGATCGTCGTATTCTTTTTCTCCCATCGGCACGCTGTCGATGTGCGACGTCAGGGTCTTGATCATGTCGCTTGCGCGCCTCATGGCCTTGTTGGCGTTGTCGATTTCCAGGTTCTTCGCTTCGATGGCGGACTGCGTCTGCGAGGCGCGCACCTCCATGTCGCGGATCTCTTTCTGCACCACCGGATTCAGCGCCTTGGGACTGGTCGCCGCCTTCTTGTCGTCCGCCTGCTTTTCATCCGTGTCCTGTTTGAGAAGCGCGTCGCGCTTATCCTGCGCGATCTTCAAGCGGCCCTCCGCGGCTTTGATGTCCGGATACGTGTCGGTATAGCGCTGGCGCAGGACGCGCAGCTGATCCTCCAGGCTCTGTACTTCGCGCTCCGCCTCGGTGAGCTTTTCGTTGCGGTGCGCCACCGCGGCCGAGTCCTGCCCGATGGGCGTCTTCTTGAGATCGGCGATCTGGCCCTGGATGATCCGGTAATTGTTTTCCAGTTGCAGTTTGTCTTCATTAGCCCGGCTGATCGCCGCATCGTACATGGCCATCTGCGACTGGATCGCCGTGAGCGACTGCATATTGCTCTGCATCTGGTCCGGCAACTGCCCGTTGTGCTGCTCGCGAAACGACGCCAGTTTGCTCTCCGTATCGTCCAGCGATTTTTTCGCCTGGTCCATCTCGTCTTTCATGAACTGCGTGGTCTCCGACGTCGCGCTCGTCTGATAACGCTGGTTCTCGTCCATGAAGCGCCCCACCAGATCATTGACCACCAATTGCGCCTTGTGCCGGTCTTCATAAGTGAACGTCACCGCGAAGGCGGGAATCACCCGGCCGTTTCCCGCGTCGGCCGCCGAGGCGATCATCGTAATCTTGATCTGCTTCTTCATCTCGTCGATCACGTCGTCGATCGGCTCGCGGTTGCGTTCGCGCTGGTACAGGCCGAAATTGTTGATCATCGTGGTCAGCACCGCGCGGCTTTCGATGGTCTGCTGGATGGATTGAATCCGGTCGTACATGTGCTGGTTGAACGTGCTCTGCACCATGCTCTCCGGAATCTGCTGCGGGCGGATCATCACCACCGCCTGCGATTGGTAGCTGTCCGGCCACAGGAACACGCCCACCACGCTTGCCACCACGCACAGCAGGAACGGTCCGAAAATCCAGCCTTTGTGCCGCCGCAGGATGTCGATGTAGTCTTCGACGTCCAGCGCTCTCCTCGAAACGTTCAACCCCTCAGTCGGTTGCATCGCGTTTCGCCTCCGATCTTTCTTTCGTCATTCCTTCACCAGAACCGTATCCCCATTCTCCAATAAAACGTTCACATTTTTCTTGTTCTCGCCGTGCTTTACGAAATCTTTGTAGTTGAATTTCAGGCGCGTCTTGCCGTCCGCCCGCAAAACGATAATGTCTTTCTGATTGGCGAAATCCTTGAACCCACCGGCGTTGTTGATCGCTTGAAACACTGTGACCGGCGTGACCATCGGATACGGACCCGGCCGGTTCACTCCGCCGGCCATGTTGTACTTCTTGCTGTTAACCTGAATCACGTCCACTTCGACTTCCGGGTCCTTGAGGTTGCTCGACAGCGCCTGCTTGATCTGATCGGCCAGCCGCGCCGGAGTGAGCCCCGACGCCTGCAAATCGCCCACCAGCGGCATGGTAATCTTGCCGTCGGGCCGCACGCCGCGCGGACCGCTGAAATCGTTCTCGCGCCACACCCGGATATTCAAAATGTCTTCCGCTCCGATCACGTAAGTCTTAGGATCGATCGGCAACGCTGTCGTATCGGGCGAAACGCTCGAGGGGACCTTAGGCGCTTCCGGGGGCTTATCGGCGGCGGGCGGAGCCGTCGTGTTCGTAGTGGCGCTCTGCTGAGCAAATCCCGCTCCGCAGCTTATAATCATTAGCGCAGCCAGTACGGCTAGACGTTTTCCAGACACTTCAAACTCCTTCGTTTGTCTCGTTTCGCGCCAAATGATTCATTGTACTACGCTGCGCTCTGTTCACGTCGCAATACTGCTATCATCGATCAAACATGATCGTGCAGCCTGTGTAAAGGAACCGCGGTACCAGAACCGCGCATTCTTCAGAGGTCTCATGAACTACTTTCTCGCCAAAACTGACCCCGAAACCTACTCGCTGGACCAATTGGAGAAGGAACGCGTCACGGTCTGGGACGGCGTCCGCAATCCTCAGGCAGTTCGCGCGATTCTGGCGATGCGTCCCGGAGATCGTGTCTTCATTTATCACAGCGGCGCGGATCCGGGCGTGGTCGGACTGGCGCAAGTCCGCTCAGCCGGCCGGCCCGACCCGAAAAATCCCAAGTCCGCCGTGGCAGATTTCGAATTTCTCGCGCGCATGGATCCTCCCACTACGCTCGCCGAAATCAAGCACAGTGGAAAATTCGAGGATTGGGCGCTGGTGCGCCAGGGGCGTCTGTCGACGATGTCCGCGCCGGAGGCTTTCGCCGCGTGGATGCGCAAGCGTTATCCCGCATTGAAAATCTGACTCGCGGCCGCGGGCTCTACAGCGGCTCCGGCAGATGAAGCTGCGCCTTGCTCAGCGCCTGATCGAGCAGCCCCGCCGCGTCGGTCTCCTTCATCCCACGCGAAGTGGAAAACTCCATGATCAGCATGTGCCGCGCGCGGTCGAGCATCTTCTTTTCGCGAAAGCTCAGCGGCTTCTGCATCTGAAGAATCAGCAGGCTCTTCATTACCTCGGCGACAGCCAGAAGGCTCCCGTTCTTCATCTTCTCGCTGTTTTCCTTGAACCGGTCTTTCCAGTCCTGATAGCGCTGGCACCGGCCTTCGGAAAGAAAGCTCATCACGCGTGCCATCTCACCGTTTCGCGTGACGCGCCGCAGTCCCAAATCCACCACATGGGAAAACGGCACCATCACGGTGAGACTGTTATAGGTCAGCCGCAGAAGATAAAACCGTTCGTAATGGCCGGCGAACGCCCGGCTGCTGATATTCTCGATTGTGGCGACGCCGTGATTGGGATAAACGACTTTCTCACCAACTTGAAAAGTCATGGCTGAACTCGCGGCAGGCATAAGTTGACTACATCTACTCCGTCAAAAGCTCTGCCTCCAACTCGAAAATGCTGGAGGTGAGCAAAGAGAATATTAAGCTGAACTTCATCCACTGTCAACAGGAAAGTGAGACATGCGATCCCATACCCAACCTATTCATTAAACGTCACTTCTTGTCCAAGGCAGGTCCCCCTGAATCGGTTACGATAGGTAACGGAACCTTCCGGTTTATCGAACGATTAGCCGATTCAGCGGTTTAGCCCGAAAGGAGAAAGGTAACGTCCCGCATGAAAGCGCGCTGGCGCTCGCTCGCCATCATCGGCGCGGTGGTGGTACTCGATCGCGTTACAAAACTCTATATTCGCTCCCACCTCTCGCAAATGGAGACGATTCCGGTCATTTCCGGCTTTTTCAATATCGTTCACACCGAGAATCCCGGCGCGGCCTTCGGCTTCCTGAGCGAGGCCAACACTGACTGGCGCCGCATCTTCCTGGTCGCCATTTCTTTGATCGTCATGGCGGTGATCGCTCCGCTGCTGGTCCGCGCTCAGGGCAGCGCGTTGATGCAGACCGGCCTGGCGCTGATCTTCGGTGGCGCCTCGGGCAACCTGTGGGACCGTCTCACGCGCGGCACCGTCACGGATTTTCTTCAATTCTTTTTCGGCAGCTACGAATTTCCCTCCTTCAACGTCGCCGACAGCGCCATCACCATCGGCGCGGCGCTGTTGTTGATCGATCTGTGGCTCAGTGAAAGGTCGCGTCGCGATTCGCGATAAACTCATGAACATGCGATTTGCTGTCGCGCTGCTTCTCTCGCTCGCGCCGCTTTACTCCGCCGGAATTCCGCGCGAGGAGTACAAGACGCGCCGCGCGGAGCTCCGCAAATCGCTCGATGGCGTCATGGTTCTGTTCGGCGCCGTCGAACCCGACGATCTCCGCCTGCCCTATTTGCAGGAAACCAATTTCCTGTACCTCTCCGGCTGGCACCAGCCCGGCGCGGTGATGATGCTCACCAAATCGGAAGAGATTCTGTTTCTCCCCGACCGCAACGCGCACATGGAGCTGTACACCGGTCCCATGGTCGGCCCCGACGATGCCGATGCCGCCGAGCGCACCGGCTTCGATCGCGTTCTGCCCGTCTCCGCCGTCGAAACCAACTTCGTCCGTCTCCTGGAACATTCGCGCAAAGTTTATCTGCTGCCCTGGGACGACCGCGCGCAAAAGCTGAAAGCGCTCGCGCCGCTGCACGGCGATCCGGAATCCGCCGCGATTCCCGTCGCCAAGCTGCGCGTGGTCAAATCGCCCGCCGAAATCGAGCTGCTCCAGCAGGCCGCCGACGCGACCGTTGCCGCGCATCTCGCCGCCTGGAAAATGATTCATCCCGGCGTCTACGAATATCAGGTCGCCGCTACTATGGAGGGTACCTATTTCGCCCAAGGCTGCGAAGGCAACGCCTATGAGCCGATCGTCGGCAGCGGACCGAACAGCGTAATCCTGCATTACAGCGCCAATCGTCGCCGCGCCGATTCGGGAGAAGTGCTGTTGATGGACGTTGCCGCCGAATGCTCGGATTACGCCATGGACGTGACCCGCACCGTTCCCGTCAACGGAAAATTCACGCCGCGCCAGCGCGAAATTTACGAGATCGTGCTGGGCGCTCAGCGTGCCGCCATCGCCGCGATCAAGCCCGGAGTCAAAATGCGCGGGGACAAATCGCTGAACCGGATCGCGATGGATTACATCAACTCCCATGGCAAGGATCTGCACGGCGAGCCGCTCGGCAAGTACTTCACGCACGGCCTGGGACATTCCGTGGGCCTGGATGTTCACGATCCCGGCGACATCAACACGCTCAAAGCCGGAATGGTGATCACCATGGAGCCGGGAATCTATATCCCCGAGGAAAATATCGGCGTGCGCATCGAAGACACGCTGCTGGTGACCGGGAACGGATCGAAGAACCTGAGCGGCGCGCTTCCGCACGACCCCGACGAGATCGAGAAGCTGATTGGAAAATAGACGCAGGTGGATTTACGCGGCGCTCATCGCGGGGTGCTTCGCCGTTGGAATGGCGCTCTCGCTTTCGCCGCCTGCCAAACGCGTCAACAATATCGCCTACGACTGGCTGCTCTCGCATCGCGCTCGCACCGGCTGGACGCCGCAGTCCGTGGTGGTCGCCATCGATGAGGCCACGCTCGGTAAGCAGGGCGGAATGTACTCCATCCGCTCGATTCTGGCGGGCGTAATCGACAAGGTGAACGCGGCGCAACCGGCCGCCGTCGCCGACGACGTCCTTCTTGCCGACCCCACCCCCGACGAGGCCGGTAACGCCGCTCTCGTCGCCGCCTTTGGTGGAACCCGCAAGCTGATTCTGCCCTGCGACCTCACCGCGGTGAACAGCGTCTACAAGTGGGAGGATCCGCTGCCGCAGTTTGTGCGCCCAGGCGTCAAACTCGGCCACGTCTTTCGCCAGCAGGATCTCGAAGACGGCGTGAACCGCTACGTGCCTTTGCGCATCGTCGCCGAGGGCCGCGAAGAATGGGCGCTGGCGCTTCAAACCTTCGCCGCCGCGCACGATCAGCCCATCACGCGCATGCCGCCCGACGGCGTTGAAGCCGGCGGCCGCTTCATTCCCTCGCCGGATTCGGATCGCTACGATCTCTGGATCCGCTATCTCTCCGGCATCCCGGTGGTCTCCGCCCTGGAGATCGACCGGCATCGCGACCTGCTGCGCGGAAAGGCCGTGTTCGTCGGCGTGACCGCGGTCGCTGCGGCCGACCGCCCCATGACCCCGTTGGGAGAGATCACCGGCGTCGCGCTTCACGCCCAGATCTACGAAACCATCGCGCACGGTGAATTTCTCATTCCCGCACGCAACGACGTCGAGTTCCTGATCTGCGCCATGCTCGCCGCCGCCGCGGGAATGATCTTCGGATTGCGCTCCGGCTGGCAGGCCTATTCGCTCGCCGCGATCGTAATCGCCATCTCCGCCGGGACGCCTCTCGAATTCTTCGATCACGACCGCATCTTCCCGTTCTTCGAGCCGGTGTTCATCGCCTGGCTCTCCGTCGGCGCCGCAGCCACGTTCCAATATTTCTTCGTCCAGCGCCAGCTCCGCAAATCCGAGTCCGAACGCACGCGCTATCAGCAGGCTCTGCACTGGGCCGCACACGAGATGCGTACTCCGCTCACCGCCATTCAAGGCTCCAGCGAAATCATGACGCGCTACCAGCTCCCCGAATCCAAGCGTCACGAGCTCAGCGCCATGATCAACTCCGAATCCAAGCGCCTGGCGCGCATGATCCAGACCTTCCTCGATGTCGAGCGCCTGGCGGAGGGCCAGATGGAGATGAAACGCGAGCCCTTCCCCGCCGCCGATCTGGTGGACACCTGCATCGAGCGCGCCCGGCCCATTGCCGAACGAAAAAGCATCCGAATCTTTCTCGACAATCCCGCCGGCGCGAAAATCCTCGGCGATCGCGAGCTGATGGAATACGCGCTCTACAATCTGCTCACCAACGCCGTCAAGTATTCGCCCGCCGAAACCGAAATCCACGTTTCAAGCGAGCTGCGCGGCGCCGAACTGCGCCTCTCGATCCGCGATCAGGGCATCGGCATGGACGAAAAAGAATTGAAAAATATTTTCAGGAAATTCTATCGGACCAGCCGCGCCGAAGCTTCCGGCGAAAAAGGCACGGGCATCGGACTTTCCATCGTCGACCAGATTGTCACACACCACGGCGGACGCATGGAAGTGTCGAGCGAGCCGGGAAAAGGCTCATGCTTTACCATGATAATTGTGGCGGCGGCAGTCATCGACAGCGCCGCTGGCCCTCATGCCGAAGCTTCTGATCGTCGAAGATGACCAGTCGGTCCGCAACACCATGGTCACGGTGCTGGAGCTCGAAGGCTATGCCGTCGACGCCGTCGCGTCCACGCGCGAAGCGCTCGACCGGTTGAGCGCCCAGGATTATCCCATCGTCATCTCCGATATCTATCTGGACGAGCGCACCGGCCTCGACGTGCTGCGCACGGCGCGCGAGCACAATCCCGGCTGCGCCGTGATTCTCATGACCGGCCGCGGCAGCATGGAAACGGTCATGAAAGCCACCGAAGGCGGCGCATTCGAATATCTGGCCAAGCCCTTCGAGATGGCCGCGATGATCGACACCATCAAGCGCGCTGAAAAGACGCTTACAGGCGACGCCGATGAAGACGAAGCCGCCGCCATCGACGATCTGCCCGAAACCGAGATGATCGGCAGCTCGCCGCGCATGATCGAGATTTACAAAACGATTTCGAAAGTCGCGCCCACCGACGCGAGCGTCCTGATCGAGGGCGAAACGGGAACCGGCAAGGAACTGATCGCGCGCATGATTCATCGCAACTCCAAACGCGCCCAGCAACCCTTCGTGCCCGTCGATTGCGGCTCCATCGCGCCCTCGCTGCTCGAAAGCGAGCTGTTCGGCGCGCTCAAAGGCGCGTACACCGGCGCCGATCGCGACCGCATGGGCGTGTTCGAAGCCGCCCACAACGGCACCGTATTTCTGGATGAAATCGGCGACATCGACCTGGGATTTCAGTTGAAATTGCTGCGATTTTTGCAGGAGCGCGAAATCCGCCCGCTGGGCTCGGCGCGCGCACGCAAAGTGGACGTCCGTGTGATTGCCGCCACCAATCGCGACGTGCAGAAAATGGTCGACGAAGGAAAATTCCGCGAGGACCTGTGGTATCGCCTCAACGTGGTGCGCCTCACCGTGCCCCCGTTATGCGACCGCGCTGCCGATATTCCTCTTCTGGTTCACTATTTCCTGAAGCGCTATAACGAGCGCTACAAGCTCGACACGCGCCTCATCGATTCGGGCCTCAAGACCATGGAGGAATACAGTTGGCCTGGCAACGTGCGCCAGTTGCAGCACATGATGGAGCGGCTGACCATCCTCGCGCCGCAATCGCGCATCGACGAAGCCGCGGTGCGCCAGGCCATCGAACAGATGGATTCACGCGACCGCTCCGGTGAAACGCTCGCCGACACCGAAGCCGAGCAGATCCGCCGCGTCCTCACCGCGACCAGCGGCAACAAGAGCCGCGCCGCGAAAATCCTGGGCATCGAGCGCAAGACGCTGTACCGCAAGCTTGAAAAAATGGGCCTGTAAACCGCCGGCCAGAAGCGGTTTCGTCGCGAACGTGCCCATTGACGCCGCACACTGCCCCCCTTGGATAAGGGCGTGCACGCGCCAGGAAAATTTTAATTCGGTTTCTTGAACAGGCTGTCGAAGATCGCCCGTGCGTCGGTTGCGCTTTTTGGCGCAGGAACGCTCGGCGCGATCGCCGCCGAGCCGTTGGCCGGAGCGGCATCACGCGCCACGGTGACGCGCGGCTTGAACAGCGCGCACTCGTTGGAGGCGTCCTTGGGTGAAATTCGCGCCGGCACCGGTTTCAGACATTGAAACCGCGTGGACGGCTCGAAATGAGCGCACTGCTTGCAGCAGTGCAGCGCGACCCCGCACTTGGGACAGTTCCCCTTCCAGTCGACATCCGTCGGCAGCGCGGTCGCGCAGTTGTAGCAGCGCGCGGCCGTCACCGACTGCACCATCCGCGGCAGCCGCGGACCGGTGACGTCGATCGGTGGTCTTGGACCCTGCGGACGCGGGCGCTCATCGCGCCGGGGTCCGCCGTTTCCGGAATAGTCGCGGTCTTGGTCCATGTAACCGCGCTGCCGGTACTTTCGGTCGCCTTCCATACAATTGTGGTTGGCTTACTCCTTTGTTGCAAATCCAAAACGTGAAGCGGTTAACAAACAGGTACAATGATGCCGAGATCGAATCCAACCAAATTTTCAGGAGACGGCGGGCACGTTCTCGCGGCTCCAGATCCCCTGATCCGTTTCGACGATCCGAGCCTCAGTAACGGGACACCCGCTCAATGTCTACAAACTGAATACCACGAACTTGACGCGGAATCCAGAAAAATCTGCTCGCCCATCCCTTCATCGGACGTTTTTTTGCGATTCTTTAGCGTCAAACAGTACTAGTCGCCCCATCGGCCCATTTCATGAGCGCATTACAGGGCCGATTCAAGGGGTCGTCACAATGATTGGGGCTGACCCGCAGCGAATATCCTAACCTCCCGGTCGTCATGGGAGCAAAATCACGGCCAAACAAAAAGACCGTTCCATGTTGTTCCAGCGGCGCAAGCGTGAGTACCTCGGTTTCCTCCAGATCGCCCTCCGCGCCCACCCGGCCCACCACCGCTTCCACTCGCACATCCTCCGGCCCCAGCCCGGCCAGTTCGACTTCCGCTCGTAACGGTACTGGCGATCCGGTTGAAACCGATCCATCCGGCCCAATGCCCGCACTGGTGAAACCCACCCGCGGCCATTTTTCCGTAACGGTACGCGTCCAGTCCGCGCGGTCGCGCGCCGCGGCGAAACCGCCCTCCATCATCGCCATGTAACTCCTGTGCGCCGGCTCGTAAAGTTGCGTCCGGTACTCGTTCACCATGCGCTGACAATTGTACTGCGCGCTGATGAATCGTAACGACTGTTTGACGCGCCGCACCCATTCGACGGGTACGCCCTGCTCCCGCCCGTCGTAATACAGCGGGACGATCTCATTTTCGAGCAGCGAATAAAAACCCGCCGCGTGCGTGTCCTCCAGCTCCGGAGAGTACGGCTCCCGGTCGCCGATCATCCATCCGCCGGATTGCTCGGCCGCTTCGTCGAACCATCCGTCGGCGATGCTCAGGTTCAGCACGCCATTCATTCCCGATTTCATTCCGCTGGTTCCGCAGGCTTCTTCGCCGCGCCGCGGCGTGTTCAACCACACGTCCACGCCCTGCACCATCTCGCGCGCGACGTGGATGCCGTAATCCTCCACGAACACCACGCGGTGCGACAGCTCCGGGTCGCGGGATATCTGCACGATCTCCTTGATCAGCGATTTCCCCGGCGTGTCCTGCGGATGCGCTTTTCCCGCCATCACCAGTTGCACCGGCATGCGCGGGTTCAGCAGAATTTTTTTGAGCCGCGCCAGGTCGCGGAAGAGCAGCGTCGCGCGCTTGTAGGTCGCGAAGCGCCGCCCAAAGCCGATGGTCAGCGTCTCCGGGTCGAGCACTTCCTGCAGCCGCCGGACCTCCGCCACCGGCGCGTTGTGTTCCATCGCGCTCGCCGCCGCGCGCTCCCGGACAAACGCAATCATCCTGCGCTTGTGCCGCCGGTGCGCCTCCCACAACTCCGTGTCGGGGATCTCCCCGACCTGCTCCCACAGCTTCGCGTCGAAATTTCCCTCGCGCCAGTCGGGCTGCAGGTATTGATCATAGACTCCCGCCAGGTCGCCGTTGATCCACGTGGGCAGATGCACGCCGTTGGTGATCGACGTGATCGGCACCTCCCACACTGGCAGGCTCGGCCACAGCGATTCCCACATCTGCTGGGAAACGCGCCGGTGCAGCCGGCTCACCGCATTGCGGTACGCGGACATTTTTACCGCCGCCACCGCCATCGAAAACGGTTCCTGCGAATCGCCGGGATTGCGCCGGCCCAGCGCGAGCAACTGGTCGAAGGAGAAATCGCACTCCCGGCAGTAATCCTGGAAATACTCCCACATCAGCCCCGAATCGAACAGGTCGATTCCGGCCGGCACCGAGGTGTGCGTGGTGAAAACGTTGTTGGTCCGCGCCGCGTCCAGCGCTTCCTCGAAACTCAATTGCTGCTCTTTGATCAAAACACGAATGCGCTCCAGCGCCAGAAACGCTGAATGCCCTTCGTTCATGTGATACAACGTGGGCTGCAAACCCAAATCCTTCAAAGCACGTAAACCACCGATTCCCAAGACGATTTCCTGACGGATCCGCGTGTGACGGTCGCCTCCGTAGAGCTGATTGGTGATCTCGCGGTGGTCCAGCCGCTCGTTCTGCGCGGTGTTGGTGTCGAGCAGATACAGCTTCACGCGACCCACATCGATGCGCCACACCTTCACAAACACCGGTACGCCGGCCAGCGTCACAGTTATCAGAAACTCGCTGCCGTCCTCCCGCGTCAGCGGCGTGATCGGAAGCGAGTAGAAATCGTTCACCGGCGTGCGCTCATGCTGCCATCCGTCCGGTCCCAGGGTCTGGTGAAAATATCCCTTCTGGTACAACAACCCGATGCCCACCAGAGGCAGCATCGAATCGCTCGCGGCCTTCAGATGATCGCCCGAAAGCACGCCCAGGCCGCCGGAATAGATCGGCATACAATCGAGCAGGCCGTACTCCATCGAAAAATACGCCACGAGCATGTTCGACGGCGCGCTACTCTGCGCCGAGGT
Organism: Bryobacteraceae bacterium; assembly: GCA_035501755.1. Taxonomy (GTDB): domain Bacteria; phylum Acidobacteriota; class Terriglobia; order Bryobacterales; family Bryobacteraceae; genus Palsa-187. Next base: position 28,937 of record DATJVN010000122.1, read on the forward strand.
GTAGGCATCCAGCGTTTCGGCCGCGCGGCGGTACAGCGCCAGGAATCGCGGATCGGCCGCGGCCCGCTCCAGCGTCGCCTGCGGCACACGCCCCAGCATCACCACCGGATTGTGATTGGAGGCTTTCCAGATCGCCGGATCCAGCCGGCGAAACAGTCCGCGCAGATTATGGTCCCAGCTCCACAGGAGATTTTGGCCTAGCTCGGACAGCCTTCCGATGGCCGGCGGCAATGCCGGCCGCACCAAAAATTCCTTGAGCGGGCGAATCTGGAAAGGCATCAAATGTTTGTAGGTTTACAGGATATCAGGCTGCCTGGAGACCTCGCACCCCCGCCCGTTACATCCAGGTTACCATCCTGGCGGGCTGTTGTGCTTATTTGATGCGATATGATGCCCAGCAGCATCCATCCCAACAGACACTGCGGGAGGACTTCATGAGGTGTCCAGCGGCAGAACTGTCGATCGAAATCGGCCGCGCGCGGGCCCAAACCGATGCCTTGTTCGCGTTGCTCGATCCAGCCGCGCTGTACGATCGCCCGGTGCCCGAGCGGCACCGCCTGATCTTCTATCTCGGCCACGTGGAAGCGTTTGACTGGAACCTGCTGTCGCAGCACGCGCTCTCCAAATCGCCGTTTCATCCTTCCTTTGACAAGCTGTTCGCCTTTGGTATCGACCCGGAGCCGGGCCGCGCGCCCGCGGATCTCCCTTCGGATTGGCCGCGCGAGGACGAAGTGCGCAACTACGCCGCGCGCGTGCGCAGCGAGCTCGACGGTTCGCTCGATCGCGTCCCCGAACAGCTTCTTCACGTGGCTCTCGAGCATCGTCTGATGCACGCCGAGACGCTCGCGTATCTGATTCATAATCTGCCGTTTGACAAAAAGCGCGGCCCCGCTCCCGCGGCTGGCGCGACCGCGCCCGTTGAAAACAGTTTCGTCGAAATCCCCGCCGGCGCCGCGACACTCGGGCGCCCGCGCGAAAACGGTTTCGGCTGGGATAACGAGTTCGAGCTTCACGCCGTCAAAGTTCCCGCGTTCCGCATGTCGCGCTATAAAATCACCAACGGCGAATATCTGGGTTACGTCCGCGCGGGCGCGCCCGCTCCGCACTTCTGGACGCGCCGCGGCGATGAGTTTTTCCTGCGTGCGATGTTCGGCGAAATTCCGCTGCCGCTCGACTGGCCGGTCTGGGTCACCCACGCGGAAGCCTACGGTTACGCGCAATTTCGCGGCGCGGAACTGCCCACTGAGGAGCAGTTTCATCGAGCGTCTGCCGGCGCTGCTCCGGTCAACGCCGCGTTTGAAAACTGGGACCCGGTCAGCGTCCGAGCCGGCCGCCCCAGCGACTACGGCGTGTACCAGTTGATCGGCAACGGATGGGAGTGGACCTCCACCGTCTTCGCTCCGTTCCCCGGGTTTCAAGCGTTCCCGTTTTATCCCGGTTACTCCGCCGACTTCTTCGACGGCCGCCACTTCGTGATGAAGGGCGCCTCGCCGCGCACCGCGGCCTGCTTTTTGCGCTCCAGTTTCCGCAACTGGTTTCGCCCCGATTATCCCTACGTCTACGCCGGATTCCGGCTGGTGGAGAATCGATGAACGAGTTCGCCTGCGAAGTGCGCAGCGGCCTTTTGAAGCCGCACAAGGAGTTGCCGTCCAAGTATCTTTACGACGAACTCGGCAGCGCGCTGTTTGATGCCATCACCGTTCTGCCCGAGTACGGCCTCACCCGCGCCGATCAGCGTATTCTGTGCCGCCACGCGCGCGAAATTCCGCTCGAATTCGCTTCCGTTGCCGAGTTCGGCAGCGGGTCGGGACAGAAGACACGAGTGATTCTGGAGGCGCTCGCGCCGGACCATTATTTTCCCATCGATCTCTCCACCTGCGCGCTCGAAAAATGCCGCCGCCAGCTTTCCGGGCTGGCGCGCGTCGATCCCATCGACGCGACCTACCTCTGCGGCCTCGACCGCGTTCCGCGCAACGGCGGAAACTTGCTGGTTCTCTTCCTCGGCAGCACCATCGGCAACTTCGACGCCCGCTGCCGCGCCGACTTCCTGCGCCAGGTGCGCTCGCGCCTGCGCGAGGGCGATGCCATGCTCATCGGCTGCGATCTGATGAAGCCGGTCCACGTCCTGATGGACGCCTACGACGATCCCTCCGGCGTCACCGCGTCGTTCAATCTGAATCTGCTGGGCCGCATCAATCGCGAGCTGGACGCCGATTTCGACCTGCGCGCCTTCGCGCACGAAGCGCGCTGGAATCCGGCCGAGCGACGGATCGAGATGCATCTGCGCTCGCGGGTGGATCAGAGCGTGGTCATCCGTGACGCCGATCTGGTCTGCGCCTTCCGCGCGGGCGAAACCATCTGGACCGAATCCTCGCACAAGTTTTTCCCCGAGGAGATCGCGGCGATCGCGAGCGAATCCGGTTTCGAACAGGAAGCGCAATGGATCGACGAAGAATGGCCGTTCGCGGAAAGCCTGTGGCGGTGCTCCTAGCTAACTGCGCTATCCTTTGAGCCATGCTCCGCTTCGCCGATGTCGCGTATCGCGTCAACGGCCGTGAGATTTTGCAAAACCTGACCTTCGACGTCGCCAAGGGGAGCACGCTGGTCCTGCTGGGGCGCAGCGGCGCCGGCAAAACGACCGCGCTCCGAATGGTGAACGCGCTGCTTGTTCCCAGCGCGGGCGAGGTGTTGGTGGAGGGCCGCGCGACTACCGCATGGAACCCGATCGAGCTGCGCCGGCGCATCGGCTACGTGATCCAGGAGATCGGGTTGTTCCCGCATTTCACCGTCGGCGAGAACGTGGCGGTGGTGCCGCGGCTGCTGAACTGGCCGCAGGATCGCATCGAAGCGCGAGTCCACGAATTGCTGATGCGCATCGGACTGCCCGCTAAGGAGTTTGGCACGCGCTATCCGCGCGAGCTTTCCGGAGGCCAGCGCCAGCGCGTCGGAATCGCCCGGGCGCTCGCCGCCGATCCCCCGATTCTTCTGTTTGACGAACCCTTCGGCTCGCTTGACCCGGTGACGCGCAGCGAGGTGCGGCGCGAGTTCGTCGCGCTGGCGCGGGATCTGCGCAAGACCATCCTGTTCGTGACCCACGACGTGCGCGAGGCGATGGCGCTCGGCGACCAGATCGGCCTGTTAGCCGACGGCCGTCTGCTGGAGCTGATGCGCGCCGCGGATTTTCCGAACGCCCAATCCGCCGAAGCCAAAGCGTTTCTTGCTTAGCCGCGAATGGACGCAAATAAACGCGAATCCATTTGCGTTCATTCGCGTTTATTCGCGGCCAAGATTCTTCCCTCCCGATCGAGTTTCAACCGTTCCCCGCGCCACACGACCGAACTTCCGAACAACGCCGCAACCCATACCGCCGTCGCGAAGAGATCCCTCAGCGGGATCGCCCAGAACAGGCGCAACACGTCGCGGCTGCGCATCACGAACCAGCCCGCGATGATCGCCATCGCCATCCGCACGGCGAGCAGCGCGGCCGCGATGAGCCCATCTCCGGAAAGCGCCGCGATCAGCGCCCACAGCGTCGCGAAGGTCACCGGCAATCCCAGGAATCCCAAAAACTTCGAAACGCGAATGGTGCGTGCCCAGCGGATCTGGTGACGCCACACGTCGCGCCAGCCGCCGCCCAGGTGCGTATCGACGATCACGTCCGAGAGCACGCACTTCAACCCCAGCGCGTGAATGCGATGCCCCAGTTGATAATCGTCGGCGAGATAATCCGCCACGGCGGCGAACCCTCCGATGCGATCGAGATCCGCCCGGCGGAACGCCATGGTCGATCCCATGGCGAATTCATCCACTCCCACCATTCTCGCGACCAGCGTGGACGGCGCGAAATCGGTGGAAACGCCAAGCGCTTCAAAGCGCGACGCGAAGCTCGATCCGTTCGCACGATACAGGCACGTCACCAGGCCCACGCGCGGATCGGCGAGCGGAGCGGTCACGCGCTCGACATAATCCGCCGGAACGCGGATATCGGCGTCGTTGACGATGAGAATCGGATTTTTCGCCGCCGCGGCCAGATCGATCAGGACGCCCGCCTTCCCGTTCGGCGCGACGGTCGAGCATTCGACGATGCGGATGCCGGGAAAATCGCGCAGAATCGCGACCGCCGGGTCATTCATCGAACGGACGCCGCACAGCACTTCGGCTTCGAGCGAGGCATGCGAAGCGATCGCGTCGCGGAATCCGGCGTCGATTCCGCGAACCGGCTTCAGAATGGAGACTTCCTGGAACCTGGATCCAGTTACCCGGCTCCTGAAAAAAACACACGCCAGAATTGCAAAGAGCTGATAAGCTCCGGCAATCAGCGCGACCCAGATCACCGCGTGAGCAGCGCCACGCCGCAGGCCACCAGGCATGCTCCCGCCCAGCGCCAGGAATCCACCCGCTCCTTCAGCACGAATCGGGCAAGGAATGTCTCAAACACGATCGTCGCGGCCGAGGCGGGGACCGCGAAGCTGAGATCCGCCGACTCGAGCAGCGTCATGAAGGCGAAAAAGGAGATCGCCATGAACACGATCGAAGCGATCAGGAATTTCCTGCGCGCGAGCGTCACGAACACTTTGCGCAATCCGCGCGGATGAAACTCCTTGATCTCGCCGTGGCGCTTCATCTCCGCGGTCTGCAGGAGATCGCCCAGAACCGTGCTCGCCACGATCACGCCAATCAGAATCCACGCATTCACGCGCGCCCCTTCTCGATATGCGTGGCAGGACTTCCGCGGCCGACCAGGATGGTTCCCGCGACAATCAGCAGCGTGCCGGTCCAGCGCGCGCCGGTGATTTGCTCATTCAGAAAAAATCGCCCGACCAGGGCGTTGGCGACGTAGCCCAGCGAGGTCACCGGCAGCACGTAGCTCAGATCGGCCCAGCTCAGCAGCGTCATGCGCGACAGCAGCCACAAGATCAATAAGACGATGCCCAGAGCGACCCACGGGCTGAAGATGGCCGCGAGATAATCGACCACCGATTCGGTGCGGCGCCCGCGCATGCCTGCGGCCAGGGCAAAATTGCCCAGAGCATTGCTCAAAATCACGATACAAGCGAAGATGGTCGTCTTGGTGCGAATGCTTGTTGTGGCAAAGCCCGAGCCGGATTCCATCAACCCGTGGCGCGCTCGCCGATCTGTTCTTTGCTCAAAGCGCGGCTCGCCTTTTGCTCGGCGACGTACTTCTTGCGCTTGTGGCGCAGCGAAAGGTAGCACTTGGCTTCCTTGTACAAACGCCGGCGTTCGGGCGCGTCGAAGATCGCCTTACGCACGATGCGCCATGCGGCTTTGGGACGGAAATAATATTCGCCGTAGAAGCGCTCCACCCAGTCGACCAGCTCGTCGCGCTCCAGAATTCCCGGATAGACGACATTGGGAAGCTGGTGGCCTTCGCCGTCGGCCATGTCGATCTGCACCAGGTTGTTCTTCTTGGCGTACTCGTAAAACTCGGTTCCGGGAAAAGCGTGGGCGATGGAAACCTGGATGGTCTCGACATCCAGGCGCTTGGCGAAATCGATGGTATTGCGCAGCGTCTCGCGCGTCTCTCCCGGCAGGCCGACGATGAAATCGCCGTGAATCACCAGGCCGAGCTTGTGGCAATTTTCGGTGAAGCGCCGGGCCATGTCGATCGTCGCGCCCTTCTTGATGTTGCGCAAAATCTGCTCATTGCCCGATTCGTAGCCGACGATGAGCAGCCGGCATCCGGCCTCCTTCATCGCCTTGAGCGTTTCGTAATCGGTGGTGACGCGCGAGGTGCAGGACCAGGTGAACTTCAGCTTCTTCAATTCCGCGCACAGCTCCAGCGTGCGCGCCTTGCGGTAGTTGAACGTATCGTCGTCGAAGAAAATTTCCCTGAGCCCCGGAAAATTTTCAAGCACGTAGCGGCACTCGTTGGCGATATCCGCGGTCGAGCGCAGCCTCCAGCGGTGCCCCGAATGCGTCTGCGGCCACAGGCAGAACGTGCACATTGCCGGACACCCGCGCGTGGTGTAGAAGGAAATGTAGGGGTGCAGCAGGAAGGGAACGTTGTAGCGCGTATAATCCAGGTCGCGCCTGTAGATTTTCGAAACCCACGGCAGCTCGTCGAGATTTTCGATGTATCCGCCTTCGGGGTTGTGAACGTTCCCTCCGTTCTTGCGGTAACTTACTCCCGGCAAATCGTCGAGACTCGCGCCCTGCGCGTAGTTGGCGATCTGGTAATCGAATTCGCGGCGCACGATGAAATCGATGGCCTTCGACGCGTTGAGCACCTTATCCGGCTCGATGGTCACGGGAGGGCCGACAAACGCCGTTTTCAATTTCGGATTGGCGTCCTTCATCATCTCGGCGATCTTCACGTCGACGTGAAATCCGGGAGAGGAGGTGAACAGCACCATCAATTCGAAATTTTTCGCCTGCGCGACGGTCTGCTCGATCGAAACGCCATGCGGCGGGGCGTCGAGCACCTTGCTGTCGGCGATCATCCCGGCCGGATAGCACAACCATACCGGGTACCAGTACGATTCGATCTCGCGCGTGGAGGGCCAGCGCGATCCGGCGCCGCCGTCGAAGCCCTCGAAAGACGGCGGATTCAGGAACAGCGTTTTCATCGAGCTTGCCTGGGGCACTCGGCAGGTCTCCTTATCGGTTCGTCACTATCGGTTAGACGGATCTGGCGAAGCGTCTTCAGCGATTTCCTGCCGGCTGAAGTTGCTGTAATCCACGGTCAGCTCCGCGCGGCCCAAAAGGCGCACATCTGCCGTGCTTTCAACGTGTTTGGGGATCGCAACCCCATCCTGAATCTGGTACTCCCGGACGAATTCGATTTTCTTCAGGAATACGGAGGGACTTTTCACGAAGCGCCCGGATTCGCGCACCGGCATCGCGGTTTCGTCGTCGAGCCACAGTTGACCGCGGAACAACCCCACGGCTTTGCGCCGCGGCGAGAGCTCGAACACGTGCAGCGTGCGGCCGTCGCGCTCCATGCGGCCCTTGTACTTGAACTTATAATTGGCCGGAGTGATGGCGATGTCGCGATGCTCGCTGTCCTCGGCCAGGTAGCGCGCGATCACTTGCTTCTTGATCAGGTTGTCGCCCGAAAAACCCAGCGCTTTGTATGTGATCATCCCCAGCTTCGAGATCCGGCGCAGGGCTTTCAGCTTCCCGTGCTTTTCCAGACGCGGGAGCTGAGCGTCCAGGTTGACCTCCATCTGCATGCCGCGCAACGCTTCACTTTGGGCGTGCGACGCTTCGAGGTACCGGTCGATAATCTGGCGGCCTTGGGCATCTTCATGAGAAGCGGCCCACAAAGGCGCGATGGCAAGAACACTGAACAGCGTGAAAAAACGCACAGGATGCACTCGCAAGTTTCTAGTGTAACAGATGCGCCCCGAAGCCATTCGGGTTCAACCGCTTCGTGCTGATTTGAAAGGCTCGATCCACGTTACAAATAGGCCTGAGGTGCGCTGCGCGGTCCCTGCATCCCCCGGCCGCCGCGTTCGTCCAACAGATAGAGGATGATGCAATGAAACGGACATTTGTAACGCTTTGTGTCACGGCTGCGATCGTCGCGATGCCGGCTCTGGCGGCGCCGGACGCAAGCGCGCACGATCTTCTTCAAAAGATTCAGTTTCAGGCGGTGACGACGGAGCGCGATGCCGGCCGTCTGAACTCTTACACCTCCGATCAGCTCGATTGGATGGCGCAAGGTCTGGAACTTACCAAGATCCAGGACGACGTGAACGCCCTGGGCCGCACCGTGCGCCGGGTGCAGATGGAAGATGCGAATGCAATGACGCCGGACCAGCAGGCAACGCTAAACCGCATCGGGCGCCGCGTGAATCTATTGGCGAACGATACGCAAGATGCGATCCTGTATGGGCGCTCGCATCGCGACCTTTTGTGGAATCCGGGATACAACCAGGACGTGCAACTGCTCTATCAGAACTCGGAGCGGCTGGTGCATGAAGCGCATACCGTATTGCAGCGCGAAGGGTGACGGCGGCTACCAGCCCTCGGCGAGTTCCCAGTTGAAGGCGTGCTCGCCCTGCCACCAGCTCGATGCGCCGCGCCATAGCATTGTGTCCATCGAGAGGTGATCGCCGTCGGTGCGGACGCTGAGCAGGCCATCCAGGTCGGTGCGCAAAACGGCAGCATGTTCGCGGGCGAGCCTCTCGAGCACGTCGCGATGCGGATGGCCGAAAGAATTTTCGAATCCCGCCGAGATGAGCGCGATTTGCGGCGAGATCGAATCGAGGAATGGCTGCGTGGTCGAAGTTTTCGAGCCGTGATGGCCCACTTTGAGCACGTCGGCGTGTAGAGGGTCGTCGCCGGCGAGCGCGCGCCGCTCCATGGGGGCTTCCATATCACCAGTCAGCAGGAAGCTCCGGCGGCCGAAAGCGATGCGAAGACCGAGCGAGTCATTGTTGCCGGGATCGGATTTGGGAACGTAATCGGCAGGCGGAGAGATCACCTCGATTTGTGCGCCGCCGAAGGCGAATTGGTCGCCGGCGCGCTTCGCGACCAGCGGAATGCGATGGGAGCCAGCCTCATCGACGACTTTTTGCAGCGGTCTTGCTCCGACCCAGATTTCCTTCGGATGAAAATTTTCGATGAGCGAAGGAATGCCGCCGGAGTGATCCGCGTGGCCGTGGGTGACCGCGATCACATCCACGCGGCGGATACCGCGGCTCCACAAATATGGTGACACGACATCTTCGCCGATATCCAGGTTCGCGGGGCGCGCGCGGCCGAACTGGAGTATGCCGCCGCCGTCGACGATCATAATCTTCAGATCGGGGAAAACGACCAGGAGGCTGTC
>DATJVN010000123.1:0-25328 GCA_035501755.1 Bryobacteraceae bacterium
CCGCGAATTTGAGCGGCCCGCGCCGCAGGCAGTACGGAACCGCGCGCGACATGATCATCGGTATGAAGTTCGCCACGATGGAAGGCAAGCTGGTGGAAAGCGGAGGGATGGTGGTGAAGAATGTCGCGGGGCTGGATATGGCCAAGCTCATGATCGGATCGTTCGGGACGCTCGCGGCGATCGCCGTGGTCAATTTCAAATTGTTTCCGATGCGCGCGGAATCGCAGACTTTCGAGATGCGCTTCGCCACGGCCCAGGAAGCTTTCGCCGAGCGCGATCGCATTCTGCGCGGCGTGCTGCAACCTTCCGCGATTGATATCGTCAACTGGCCGTCGGGATTTCGCCTGTTGATCGAAGCCGCGGGGAGCGCCGCGGTGATCGAGCGTTTCGCGCGGGATCTGAAAAATGCGCGCGCGGTGGATGCCCGAGTGTGGGAAGAAATTCGCGAATTCACGCCACGCTTTCTGGAGCAAAATCCGCGCGGCGCGGTGCGGACCATCTCCGTCAAATTGAGTGAGATGGCTGATTCGATGGCAAAGCTTGAAGTGCCCGCGATTGCGCGCGCGGGCTCCGGCGCGATCTACGCGCATTATGCTGAAAATGCGCCGGAGCAAGCCTGGAACGGCGATTTCGCCACGATGGAAAAGATCAAGCACATGTTCGATCCGCAGCGGCTGCTGAATCGGGGACGACTGCATGGCCGCATCTGATAAACCCCAGCAGGCCGATCTCGACCGCTGCGTGCATTGCGGGCTGTGCCTGAATGCGTGCCCGACCTATCGCGAGCTGCGCGTCGAGATGGACTCGCCGCGCGGGCGCATTTACCAGATGGCGCAGGTCGCCCAAGGCGCGCCGGTCACGGAAGCGTATCGCGGGCACATCGATCTGTGCCTGGCGTGCCGCGCGTGCGAAACGGCGTGCCCCTCGGGAGTGAAATATGGGCGGCTGGTGGAGGCGGCGCGGGCGGAAATCGAGAATCGGGTGCGCCGCCCGCCGGCCGTGCGGGCGCTACGCGCGGTCGCGTTTAACTACATTCTTCCCAGCCGTTTGGGACTGCGTGTGGCGGCGCTCGGATTGCGCGTGCAGCAGAGCTTGCCGTTCAAATTCGGCGGACGATGGGGCGAGCTTGCGGCGCTCGCGCCGACGGTGGAAACGCCGGTCTTTTTTTCGAAGATCGGGCGCGTGTTTCCGGCGAATGGCGAGCGAAGATATCGCGTCGCGTTTCTTTCCGGCTGCGTCGCCAACGTGTGTTTCGCGCGGTTGAACGAAGCCACGGTGCGCGTGCTCCAGCGCAATGGCTGCGAAGTGACGGTTCCGGCGGATCAGACCTGCTGCGGCGCGCTGCACGTCCACGCTGGGCTGCGCGAGCTTGCGCGGGGACTCGCGCGGCGCAATATCGATGCGTGCCTCGAAAGCGGATACGACGCGATCATCACCAATGCGGGAGGGTGCGGGTCGACGCTCAAGGAATACGGCGAGTTGCTCGAGGGCGATGCGCGCGCGGAAAAATTCGCCGCGCTGGTGCGCGACGTGACTGAATTTCTTGCGTCGATCGAGATCGATTCGCGCATGGGCGAAGTGCGCGCGACGGTCACTTACCAGGATTCCTGCCATCTGGCGCACGGGCAAGGCGTCCGCTCGGCTCCGCGGGATCTGCTGCGCCGCGTGCCCGGGTTGACCATCCGCGAAATGCGCATGTCTGATTCGTGTTGCGGCAGCGCGGGAATTTACAACGTGCTGCACACGGACATGTCGATGGCGCTGCTCAAGAAAAAAATGGAAGCGGTCGCGGCGACGGGCGCGGACCGGATCGTGACGGCGAATCCGGGCTGCATGCTTCAACTCCGCGCAGGAGTGGCGCGATGGGGCCGGGGGCAGCGCGTGTCGCACGTGGTCGAAATTGTGGACGAAGCCTACCGGAAAGAGTAGTGTGGATCGATCGCGTTGGCCGGGTATTTTCGACAGGGCGATTTCAGCCCTGCCCGCCGCGTCTCCGATGCCGAGCCACGCGCGTGAGCAAGCGCTCTTGCGCGATAATAAAGGCTCATGGCGAAAATCTCAGATATGTTCGGCGAAGCCGCGGCCATCGCCAAGGGCATGGGCATCACCTTCAAGGAAATGCTCAATCCCACCATCACCGAGGATTATCCCGACGCTCCGGCGAAATTTCAGGAGCGCTACCGCGGCGTGCATCAGCTTCAGCGCGACGAAAACGGCCTGGAAAAATGCGTGGCGTGCTTCCTGTGCGCCGCGGCATGTCCCGCCGATTGCATCTATATCGAAGCCGCCGAGAACACCGCCGAGCTGCGCATCAGCGGCGGCGAGCGCTACGCCAAGGTCTACAACATCGATTACAACCGCTGCATTTTCTGCGGATTCTGCGTCGAGGCCTGCCCCACCGACGCGATCACCCATGGCCACGGCTTTGAGATTGCCAGCTACAACACCTCCACGCTGATCTATCGCAAGGAGCAGATGCTGGTTCCGATCCCCGAGGGCGCTCACTTCCCGCTCAAAGCCGGCGACGAAGAGCGTTCGCCCGCGGGGCACTAGCGCGCAGACTCCGTACACAGCCGTTTCATCGCCGACACGCGCTTGCCCACCCACACCGCTTGCACGGGATCCCGCGGCTGCATGAGAGAATAAATTCTTGTCCCTGCCCGGCAACCATTCGAACCCCCGGCCTCTCCATGGTTTAAGAATCGCAGTTACCATCCCTCCCCCTTCCTGGTTCGGCTCCGTGGATTTCAAGTTCGCCCACGATATGGCCGCGGACCTTCGGGCCATGGGCGCGGATCTGATTGAAGTCGACACCGGCCGCCTGGTGGCGCGAGATCCACTGTACGTTCCCGAAATCTTAGCAGATCTACGCCGTTTCAAGCCCGACGTGGCGCTGGCCACTCCCAACGCCGGCTACGGGGTGCTGTGCGCCGATGCCGAGGGACGCAACCTCTTCCGCGATCACCTGGAGATCCCCACGCTGATGATCTGGGATCACGGCGCGCTGCAATTCTCGCGGCTGCTGCTGACGCCGCTGCCTGAAACTCCGGAGGGGTCTTCTGAAGGGTCGATTGCGCGTATGCGCGACGCGCTCGACCATCCGCTATTCATCCACTACTCACCCGACCGCGGGCACACCGCCGTGATGCGCGAGCTGGGGATCTTAATCCGCCAGCCGGTGCATCAATTCGTTCAACCCGCTTTCCCGGTGTACACGCGACCTGTGACAGCGTTGTCGGCCAGCGCCGCTCCCAAGATCGCCTTCGCCGGTAACGTGTACCTGGAGAGCGCGCAGCGAATGAAGTTTCGCGAGAATCCCGTGCTGGCTGCGATCGAGTCCGGAATGCTCGCCGCCAAAACCGCGCGCCCTCAGGCCAGCCTGTGGGAACTTTTAATGGAGGAAATCGGCCGCCTGGAGGATTCCGTGCGCCGCGAGCTGCGCCTGTTTCCTGATGCGAGTTTTTTCTGGCGCTTCACGACCGACGAGATCATCTTTGCGGGCACGACCCACGTTCGTTTGAATATGCTCACGTCGATCCGCCGGCGAGTCGACTTCTTCGGCAATTTCGTAGAGCCGAATTCGTCCGCCGTCCTCCGCGACCGCTACGGTTTGCGCATGGGCCCCGTGCTTGATTTCGGCTCCGGCTCCGGGCTTCCCTGGTTGTACCGAAACGCCGAAATCGTGGTGGATGCCGTGCATCCCTGCTATATTTCGGGGACCTCGCCCAAGATCAATTCGTGCTTCGCTGCCGGCGGCCTGATGCTGTTCGACTGGCGCGAAGAATACCGTCAGGCTCTGGGCGATATCGCCGAGCGCGTGATGTATCGCGACCCGGATCACCTGAACGCGCGCATCGACCAATATTTGGGCGATCCGCGCCTGCGGCGGGAAGTCGCACGCGAAATGCAGGATCGCGTGCTGGGAGAATTCACCTTCGCGCACCTGACGCGCCGCATGCTGGTGAGCGAGCCCGCGTGGCGCGGAACCCGCACCGCAGGGGCGTAAGCAAACCTGAGCCGCTCGCCCACGCGAGCCTGCTGGGATCTACGCGCCGCAAGCCGCCCAGCCGCCAGGATGCGGCTCGTCACGCTAAGGCAGGCTGTATTCCGCGCGGATGCCTTCCAGGTTCCTCGACGCCTGCTCCTGGTAGGGGCTGTGAATCGCCGCGCAGCGACGCAAAAACCGCACCGCGTCCACCGGGCGACTGCGGTCCGAGCCGCTCTCGGCCAGCCGGTAGTTCGCCATGCCCAGATAATACAGCAGCGCAGCCAGCTCCGAGTCGTTGTCCTTGAGGTGCGGAAGAGCCTCGCGCAGCATGTGGTCGGCCTGCCGGTAATTCTTGTTCAGCGCGCTCGCCATCCCGCCCAGGTAAGACGCCACGCCCAGTGTCTCGGCCTTTTTCTGGGCCCACTCTTGCTCGCCCATCGCCGCCGGACGGCTCGTTTTTTCAACCGCGCCGATCAATCGTTGCGAATATTCGATCACCAGTTCGCGTTCCTTGGGAGTATCCTTGCGCGAGTGGAAGCGCGTGACGGCGAGCAGCATGTCCATGTTGTCGGGATCGATTTTCAGGCCCTTTTCGGCCATTTCCACAGCTTGATCCTCGTTGCCGAGCGCCTGGTAAATGCGGAAATATTCGGCCGGAAAGCTGTGCACGAAGCGCGACTGCGGATCGCGCTGTTCCAGGCCCTTAAGAATAGAGAGCTGCGTCTGAGAATCCGCCGATTTCATCGCCTGGTACAGGCACGATTCGGCGTAGTCCCGGCTCTGCTTGGCTTCGCTCGCATCGGCGGAGGGTTTTTGTGCCGCCGCCGTGGCGATCGTCCACAGGCGGTCGGCCCACTTGATTATCTGCTGGGCATCTTTCTTCGCGTCGGCCGCGCGCAGGGCGATGGCCGCCGCGTCCAGGTTGTCCGGCTCGATCGCCAGCCGCAGGCCGCCGATCCGTATCGCCTGGTCGTATTCTTTGGCCTCGAAATACGCCGGCTGAAGCTGGTCGTAGACCCAGGCGATCGCGTTGTGCGAGGGATATTGCGCCGCGAACTCCTCCATGAAGCGCAGCTTCTCCCCCGGGTCGCGTTCCTGAAGGATGTGCTCGATCAGCAGCCCTTCTTTGGTCTCCGGATCGAACGCCGGTTTGGGGCGCTGCGCCGGCGCGAGGCCGGCCAGCAGGAGCACAGGAGCCAAGATTCGCCAGATTCGCACGCTTGCCTCCTTTAAGCGATGTTGTAAGATATCTTATTCTTCTGTTCGGACGGGACGTGTTAAAGCTTTAGTACCCATGTTGCTTCCGACCACCTACCTGGGCGCTTTACTTCTGCTGATTGGCTCCATGCTGTGCTGGGGATCCTGGGCGAACACTCAAAAGCTTTCCGGCAAGTGGCGGTTCGAGCTGTTCTACTACGACTATTCCATCGGAACCGTGATCTGCGCCGTCGTGGCGGCTTTCACGCTGGGCCAGATCCTGCCCAAGGAACTGACCTTTTCCGATAACCTTCTGATCGCGGCGAAGCGGCAGATGGCGTGGGAAGTCGCCGCGGGGATGGTGTTCAACCTCGCGAACTTGATGCTGGTGGCGGCGATCTCGGTTTCCGGATTGTCCGTCGCGTTTCCCATCTCGATCGGGCTGGCACTGGTAATCGGCACGGTGGGAAGTTACATTCTGAATCCGCAGGGAAGCGCCGTGCTGCTGTTCGGAGGAGCGTTCCTGGTGCTTCTGGCGATCATCGTGGACGCGTTCGCCTACAGCGGCTACATCCAGGCGAAACGGGAAGCCGAAATCGCCGCCCTCAACCCCGATCCGCGCGCCAAAAAAAAGAAATTGCCGAGCACCCCCGCCGCAGCGCGAGGAATCGTGCTCAGCATCGTGAGCGGCCTGCTGATGGGCGCATTCTATCCCATGGTCGAAATCGGAAGGCAGGGAGATACCGGTGTGGCGGCTTACGGGATCGGGCTGCTGTTCAGCGGAGGCGTGCTGTTCTCGTCGCTGTTTTACCTCCCGTTTTTCATGAACTTCCCTGTCGCGGGCGATCCCGTCGAGTTCGTTGCCTATTTCAACGGCAAGCCCAAACAGCACCTGCTGGGAATATTTGGCGGAATCATCTGGATGGCCGGAGCATTGTGCAATTTTTCCGCGGCCAGCACGCCGGCTTCGGTCCAGGTGGGTCCGGCGATCAGTTATGCGCTGGGGCAGGGAGCCACACTGGTCAGCGCGCTGTGGGGATTGCTGGTATGGCGGGAGTTCAAGGGCGCCAACCTGCGCGTAAAGACGCTGCTGGTGGTGATGTTAGTGCTGTTTGTGACCGGCCTGGGAATGATCTCCATCGCGCCGCTGCACGCAAAGTGAAGCGCTCGCGTCTAGTGTATTGATTGCGCCTGCGCTGGATCACTTTTGCTGTTTTTTCGACCCTGCCCGCCTTCGGCGGCGAGTATGCCATCCTGACAAGCGGAATGCGCATCCGCGCGGACCGGCACGAGGTCCAGGGCGACATGGTTCGCCTTTATTCCGAGCAAGGGTATGCCGAGGTGCCCGCGTCAACGGTCGAGCGCTTTGAAGTGGACGATTACGTTCCGCCTCCCGCGCCGAAGCCGGCTCCCGCGGTCGCCGAGAAGGCAACGCCGCGCGATCCCAAGACGATGGTCCGCGACGCGGCTGGAAAATATGCGCTGCCGCCCGCATTTGTCGAAAGCGTCGCGAAGGTGGAATCGGCGATGAAGGCCGACGCGATCTCCAAAAAAGGCGCGATCGGTGTGATGCAACTGATGCCGGAGACGGCCAGGAAGCTGAACGCCGATCCGAACGATCCCGAACAGAACATCGATGCGGGCACGCGGCTGTTGCGTGATCTTCTGATCAAGTACGACGGCGACGTGGCCAAGGCGCTGGCGGCGTACAACGCAGGGGAAGGCGCGGTGGATCGCTACAACGGTATTCCTCCGTACCCGGAGACGCAGGACTACGTCGGCAGGGTGATCCAGAGTTACAAGAGCGCCGGCGGGCACTGAATTTTCGGCCGCGAATAAACACGAATGCACGCGAATATTCCGATCCGCGTTTATCTGCGTTCATTCGCGTTCCTAGCAATTGCTCGCGAGTCTGCGAAAATGTAGTTATCCAGCACATGGGGTCCTTGTATACTCGCGAAGAGCTGGTTCGCGCGCGTGCGGCGTGGCGGCGCGAGGGGAAGACTGTGGTGCTCACCAACGGCTGCTACGACATTCTGCATCCGGGACACGTGCGGCTGCTCGAGCGGGCGCGGTCGCTCGGCGACGTTCTGATTCTGGCGCTCAACACGGATGCGAGCGTCGCTCGGTTGAAAGGTCCCACGCGGCCGCTGATCGGCCAAGGGGAGCGCGCGGAGATGGCTATGGCGCTCGAAGCGGTGGACGCAGTCACGTTTTTTGACGAAGACACACCGCGCGAGCTGATCGCCCAAGTGCTGCCCGACATCCTGATCAAGGGCGCCGACTGGGCGCATTTCATCGCCGGGCGCGAAGAGGTGGAAGCGGCGGGCGGCAAGGTGATGGCGCTGGCGCTCGAGCCGGGATACTCGACGACGAATATCGTGGAAGAACTGCTCAAACGTGACACATCCGGCCGTTCGTGATCTGTTCCACACGCTGAGCCGGCACGCCGCGTTTCAGGAGCTGGTGGGGAAACTGGTGCGGCGCGAAAGCGGAGTGTTTTCGCTCGCCGGCCTGACGCCCACCGCCAAGGCCCTGTACCTGATTCTGCTGTGGCAGGCGACGGAACGGCCGCTGCTGGTAATCGCCGACGGCAACCAGCGCGCGGAACTGGTGGCCGAGCTCACCGAAACATTTTTCGATCTGTTGATTTCGCACTCGGGCCCGGGTCCGCAGTTGATTCCCGCGCTGGACGTGCTGCCGGGGCAGAAATTGTCGCCGCACTCCGAGATTGCGGGGCAGCGGGCGGTGGGATTGTGGCGCCTGGCGAACGGGAGCGTGCCGCTGACCGTGGCGCCGGTGGCTTCGGCGCTGGTGCGCGTGAATCGCGCGGAGGAATACCGCCGGCTGGCGCTGGAGGTTCGGGTGGGCGAGGAGCTGCCGCTCGACGCCATCGAGGCGCACCTCAAATCCATCGGATACGAACGGCGCGATCCGGTGGAGATGGTGGGCGAGTATTCGATTCGCGGCGGAATCCTGGACGTTTTTCCGGCGGAGAACGCGCGTCCCCTGCGCATCGAGTTTTTCGGCGATGAAATCGAGTCGATCCGGCGATTCGACGTTGAGTCGCAGCGCTCGGTGGTGAAGATCGAGGAGGCGCGCGTGTTGCCGCTGATCGAACAGTCGCGCGAAGGCACCGCGGTTCCCGGATGGGAGTTCGCGGCGGCGATGGAACATCCGCGCGAACTATCGCTCGCCGGCCTCGCGGGCGATGCGGTGATCGTGCTGGATGAGCCGGAGCAGATTCAGGCTGCGGCGGAGCGGTTGTGGAAGAGACTGTCGTCTTTAAGTGACCAGCAGGACGCGATGGAGCTGGTGGCGGCGAATTTTTTCCGCTGGGAGGAATTCGCCGAGCGCATCGCGTCCCGCGAACGGGTGGCGCTGCGCGAGCTGGATCTGGACGCAAGCGCGCCGCACATCGCCACGAGGCCGTCGATGGCGTTTCACGGCAGCATGCAGGTGGCGGTCGCCGAGGCGAAGACGCTGGTGGAGCAGGGTTATCGCGTGGCGTTTTTCGCTCCGTCGAACGGCGAACTGGAGCGGCTGGCCGACATACTGCGGGAATACTCCGTACCGTTCCAGTTGGGACTGGCGCCGAACGAAGCGGCGTCGCCGTATCTGGCCGAGCGCGCGTACCTGGCCGGTCCGGTGGCGAGCACTTACCTGATTAAAGGGAAGGTGCGGCGTGGGTCGATTTTTCCGGAATCGAAGATCGCCTTCATCGGCACCGAGGATCTGTTTGATGCGTCGGACCTGATTGCCAGACCAGGAGTCACCAAGGCGCAACTGACCGCGTTTGCGGCGGACTTGGCCGATCTGAAGCCCGGCGATTTCGTGGTGCACGTGACGCACGGGGTCGGAAAATTTTTGGGCGTGCGCGAAATCGTTCAGGGAGATCAAAAGGGCGATTTCATGCTGCTCGAATACGCGGGCGACGCGAAGCTGTACGTGCCGCTGACGCGCATGGACCTGGTGGAAAAATACCGTGGGGCGGGAGAAGCGCCGCCACCGCTCGACCGTTTGGGCGGATCCACCTGGACGCAGCGCAAATCGCGCGTCAAGGCGAAGATGCGCGACATGGCGGACGAGTTGTTGAAGCTCTACGCCCAACGGCGCATGTCGGAGGGTTTTGCCTTCTCCCGCGATTCCAACTGGCAGCGCGAATTCGAGGACTCGTTCGATTTTTCGGAGACCAGGGATCAGTTGGCCGCGGTGAAGGACATCAAGCGCGACATGGAATCGCCGCACCCGATGGACCGGCTCCTGTGCGGAGACGTGGGATACGGAAAAACCGAGGTCGCGATGCGCGCCGCGTTCAAGGCGCTGGGCGACGGCAAGCAGGTCGCCATGCTCGCGCCGACGACGGTGCTCGCGTTCCAGCACTATGAGACGTTCAAGGCGCGCTTCGCGGCGTTTCCAGTGCGCGTCGAGATGCTGTCGCGATTCCGGACGGCGAAGGAATTAAAGAAGGCGCTCGAAGAGATCGCGGCGGGGAAAGTGGATATCGCCATCGGGACGCACCGGCTGCTGTCGAAGGACGTCGAGTTTCGCGATCTGGGTCTGCTGATCGTGGATGAGGAGCAGCGCTTCGGCGTACGGCACAAGGAGCGGCTGAAGCAGATGCGCCACAACGTGGACGTGTTGACCATGAGTGCCACGCCGATTCCACGCACGCTGCACATGTCTCTTTTGGGAATCCGCGACATGAGCGTGATCGAGACTCCGCCCAAGGATCGTCTGGCGATTCAGACGGTGGTGGCGCATTTCGAGCCGGAGCTGATTCGCACGGCGATCGACCAGGAGCTGTCGCGCGGCGGGCAGGTGTATTTCCTGCACAATCGCGTGGACACGATCTTTTCGCGGGCGGCGGCGATCCAGCAGCTTGTCCCCAACGCGCGCATCGGCGTGGGTCACGGGCAGATGGGCGAGCAGGAGCTTGAAAAAGTGCTGCTCGGCTTCATGCGGCACGAATATGATGTCTTCGTTTCGACCACGATCGTCGAAAACGGGCTGGATATTCCGCTGGCGAATACGATCATCATCGAGAACGCGGAGAGATTCGGGCTGGCCGAGTTGTACCAGTTGCGTGGGCGCGTGGGACGATCGAACCGGCGCGCGTATGCGTATTTATTGGTGCCGCAGGATTCGGAGCTGAGCGACGTCGCGCGAAAACGGCTGGCGGCGCTACGCGAGTTTTCGGACCTGGGCGCGGGATTCAAGATCGCCGCGCTCGATCTGGAATTGCGCGGTGCGGGCAACCTGCTCGGCGGCGAGCAGCACGGGCACATCGCGGCGGTGGGATTCGATACCTACCTGCGGCTGCTCGAGGAAACGGTGCAGGAGCTGAAGGGCGAAGAGACGCCGCTCGAGATTCATTCCGCGCTGAATCTGGGCCTGGATATTCGCATTCCGCCGGAGTACATCGCGGACGAAAATCAGCGCCTGCGGGCGTACAAACGGGTCGCCGACGCGCGCGATGCCGAGCAGGCGGAAAAAGTCCGCGCGGAACTGGCCGACCGTTACGGTCCGCTGCCCGAAGCGGTGGAGACGCTGGTGAAGTTCGCGCTGCTCAAGACGCAGGCCGCCGCGGCCGGAATCGAGGCGATCGACCGGCGCGCCGGGGCCTTGCAGATCAAGTTTCATCCGGGCGCGAAAATCGATCCGGCGCGGCTGATGGAGGTGGTCGCGTCGCGCGAAGGGGCACAGTTTACGCCGGCGGGAGTGCTGCGATTGCCAACTCCGGCGGGAGTGGAGAACGCGGCGGGAGTGCTTGAGTTTATCGAACAGTCGCTCGCACCGCTGGCGGGCCAGCCGCAGATTCACGCGGGTTGATGAACGGTGCAGTGCGTGCACATATAATAGAGCTATGCGTCGACTCCCTGTTTTGATGTGTGTTACGGCTCTCATGGTGTGCGCCGCGAACACAGCTGTGGTGGAAGAGATCGTGTGCAAGGTCAACGGCGACATTATTACCAGCAGCGATCTGGAACGCGACCGGCGCGATGCGGAAACCGAGCTGCGGCAGCAGGGGTTGAGGGGGCGCGATCTCCAGGAGGCTCTCGACCAGGCCATGCGCAACGAGCTGCGGCAGAGGATCGATCAGCTCCTGCTGGTACAAAAGGGCAAGGAGCTGGACCTGAAGGTCGATGCAGACGTCACCAAACAGCTCGCCAATATCCAGCGCAAGACCGGAATCGCGGACCCGGAGAAATTCCAGGAGTACGTGAAGGAACAGCGCGGGATGCCGTTCGAGGAATATAAGAACGAGTTGAAGAACAGCGTTCTGGTGGACCGAGTGATCCGGCAGGAAGTTTCGAGCACCATCAAGATCAAGCGCGAGGACGAAGAGAAGTACTACGACGAGCACCGCGACCAGTTCCAGCGCAAAGAGCGCATCTTCCTTTCGAAGCTGTACATTTCGACCGAAGGCAAGGACGCGGCGGGTCAGGCTGCGGCCGACCGCAAGGCCAAGGACCTGGTGGCGCGGGCGCGGCGTGGCGAGAAATTTTCGGACCTGGTGCAGAGCAACTCGGACGATCAGGCGGCGGCGCAGAACGGGGGCGAGATGCCGCCGTTTGAAAAAGGCCAGCTCGCTAAGACCATCGAGGATGCGGTGTGGAATCAACAAAAGGGATACGTGACCGATCCGTTCAAGCTGAACGATCCTCCGGGATACTACATTTTCAAGGTCGAGGATCATCAGAAGGCGGGGCTGGCGGATTTCGAGGAAGTCCAGATGGAAGTGGAAAATCAGTTGTTCCAGCCCAAGATGCAGCCGGCGCTGCGAGTCTATCTCACCAAGCTGCGCCAGGACGCTTACCTTCAGATCAAACCGGGCTACGACGATTCCGGCGCGGCGCCTGGAAAGAACACGGCGTGGGAAGATCCGGCGCAGCTCAAGCCCGAGACGGTGACCAAGGAAGAGGTGCTCGCCAAGACGCGGCACAAGAAGCTGCTGTGGGTGATTCCGATTCCGGGGACCGAAGCGGCGAACACGGGCACCTCGCAGTCGAAGTGATGCGCGGATCGCGCGGGCGCGGATGAAATCGCCGTACATCAACGAAATCGAGCCGAACCAGGTGATCACCGGAACGTTCCTGGTGTCGGCCAAGGACATCCGGCAGAAAAAATCGGGCGATCCGTATCTGTCCATGACTCTCACTGACCGCACGGGCGAGCTGGATGCGAAGATGTGGGACAACGCGGCGGAGGCGCTCGACGCGTTCACGCGTGACGACTTCGTCAAGGTGAAGGGGCTGTACCAGATTTTTCAGAACCGGCCGCAGCTCACCGTGCACAAGATCGCGTTCGTCGCCGACGCGGATGTCGATTTCGCCGATTACTTCCCGGCATCGGCGCGCGATCGCGACCAGATGTTCAGCGAGCTGCGCGCGTGGATCGCGGGAATGACGAATCCGCACCTGAAAGGGCTGCTCGAGGCGATTTTCGCGGACGAGCGCATCGCGCTGGGGTACCGCACGGCGCCCGCGGCGAAATCGGTGCACCATGCCTGGATCGGCGGCTTGATCGAGCACGTGCTGTCGCTGTGCGAGCTGGCGCGGATGACGGCGGCGCATTACCCTGGCGTGGATTTCGACCTGCTGCTTGCGGGAGTGATTCTGCACGACATCGGAAAAATCGACGAGCTGAGCTACGCGCGCGGGTTCAGCTACACCACGCAGGGGCAACTGCTGGGGCATATCCTGATCGGGATGCGCATGGTCGAGGATAAGCTGCGCGGGCTGCCGGATTTTCCGGCGCCGCTGCGCGATGTGCTGCTGCACATGATGGCGAGCCATCATGGCGAGATGGAGTTCGGCTCGCCCAAGGTGCCCATGTTCGCCGAAGCGATTCTTCTGCACCAGCTCGACAATCTGGATTCGAAGATGGAATGCGCGCGCGGCCTGGTCGAGCGCGATCAGCTCGTGGAGGGCGTGTGGACGGGGTACAGTCCGGCGCTCGACCGGACGCTGCTGAAGAAGAATAAATTCCTCGATCCCGCGCCGGCGCAGGCGGTCGAGCCCAAGCCTGCCGCTACGGCGGAACCGCGAAAGCGCGCGCCGGAACCGGCGAAAGCGTCCGAGCCGGCGTCTCCGTTCGCCGAGAAACTGGTGAGCGCGCTCGAAGAATCGGCGTCGTGACGGCGCTACGCTCGTTACTGGCGTCGCTAATCGACTACGCGGGACTTTTTCCGCCTGCCTCGCTTCCCATGGAGAAAGCCACGGGGAATTACCTGCGCTACCGCTCGTCGCCGGAGGCGTGGATGCTGGGACGCTTCGTGGTGCCGGCGTCGCGGCTGGACGAGTTCGAGGCGGCCATGGATAGCCAGGCGCCCGTGCCCGTCAGTGCGCTGGGCGGCGCGAACCTGGAGAGCGACATCGCGCGGATTTGCGCGTCGCGCGTCAAGATCGACGTGATCGAGATCAAGGCGGCCGACGCGAGCGCGATCGACGCGGCCATGCGCTGGATACGTCCGGGGCTGACGCCGTATTTCGAAATCGCGGACACGGCGCTGATTCCGGTGATCCGGAAAAAGGGCGCACGGGCCAAGATCCGGACCGGCGGAGTGACGCCCGGTGTGTTTCCTTCAGCCGAATTCGTGGCGCAATTCCTGGAGGCGTGCGCCAAGACCGGCACCCCGTTCAAGGCGACCGCCGGCCTGCATCACCCGCTGCGCAGCTACCGTCCGCTGACCTATTCCGAAGGTGGACCGTCGGGATGGATGTTCGGATTTCTGAACGTGTTCGTCGCAGCGGTGCTGGCGCGCCAGGGCGTGGTCGCGGAGGAGCTTGCACGACTGCTGGTGGAGGAATCGGCGAAGGAGCTGCACTTCGAAGCAAGCGCGATCGAATGGCGCGGGCATTCGGCGACGGAGCGCGAGATCGCGGCGGCGCGGCGGGATTTTGCGATTTCGTTCGGATCGTGTTCGTTCGAGGAGCCCCTCGCGGATCTGAAGG
The DNA here is from genome assembly GCA_035501755.1 of Bryobacteraceae bacterium. Lineage (GTDB taxonomy): Bacteria > Acidobacteriota > Terriglobia > Bryobacterales > Bryobacteraceae > Palsa-187. The sequence continues at coordinate 14,143 of DATJVN010000123.1, forward strand.
CGTTGGGGATGTGAGATCGTTTTCTACTGTGCGGCGCCGGCTTTCTTGAAATCGCCCGCTTTGAAGATAGAGAACGACGATGGATCGATGTAGCGTTTAACGGCTGCGTCGATCTGGTCGGGAGTCAGCGCGGCGATCTTGTTCTCCAGGTCGGCTTCGCGAGCCATGGTCCAGCCGTAGTGCGCATTGCGAACGAGCTCGCGGACCAGCGCGCGATCGTCGGCGCGCTCCACCTGTTGCTCCTCCAGGAACTCCTTCTTCATCGCGCTGACTTCGTCCGCGGTGAAACCGGCGGATTCGATTTTCGCCATCTCGTCCTTGAAGGAGGATTCCACCTTTGGTATGTTCACCGGATTGGCGATCGCGATGGTCAGAAATTGCGCGAAACGGTCCACCGCGCCAGCGTAAAAAACGCTCTGCACGCCGTAGCTCAAGCCTTCCTTTTCACGAATGCGAAGCCACAAGCGCGAGCGTGTGCTTCCGCCGATCAGGTGGTCCGCCAGGAGCAGAGCGGGGTAATCGGGATCGGATTCGTTCATCTCCAGCGTCGTGCCGGCGCCGAAAAACGAATTGGCCTTGTCCGGCGTTTCGATGCTTTGATTTACCGCCTCGAGCTTGCGCCACGGGCGACGGATCATGCTGTAAGGCGAAGGACTTTTCCAATCGCCGAAAAGGTCCGCCGCGAGCTTCTGGATTTGCGCGGCGTCGAAATCGCCGACGATCGCCAGCTCGGCGTTCGAAGCGCCGTAGAAATCGGCGTGGAATTTGCGGATTTCTTCGAGTGTAAGCTTTTTGTAGCTGTCGATGGATTCATCGAGCGTGGGAATCGCGCGCGGATCGCCGGCGGGATACGGACTCAAATGGCGATTGAGGGCGTTGATCGCCAGCGTCTGCGGCTCGCTGCGCTGCCCTTCGATGCGGCCGATGGTGGACTGGCGGATCTGCTCGAGCTCGGATTCCGGGAACGAGGGCTGGCGCAGAACCTCGGCGGCCAGCCGCAGAGCGCCGTCCAGCCCATCCCGGACGGTGTTGATCGTCACGGTGGCGCCGTTCATGGCGGAGGCATTCGTGTTCATCTGCGCTTTCAATTTGTCGATCTCGTCCTGGATCTGCTGGCGTGTGTGATCCCTGGTTCCGCGCATCAGCATCTGACCGGTGACCTGCGCGATGGTGTCCTTGCCGAACAGGCTGTGCTCGTCGCCATAATGCAGCGTGAGGACCGCGGTGACGGTGGCGCCGCGCGTTTTCTTGGGAACCAGCGCCAGCTTCATTCCATTGAGCAGCGTGGCGCGGATGGTGCGGGCGTCGATGTTGGCGGGCGAAACGTCGAAGGCTTCGCCCTGCTGCACCGACGCGCTTCCTTTATAATCCTTGACCATCGCGGCAACATCGGGCGTGGTGGGGATCTCCGCGCGATCCGGCTTCGAATCAGGGATGAACAGGCCCAGCGTCCGGTTGGAGGTTTTGAAATACGCTTTAGCGACACGTGCGACGTCGGCAGGGGAGACGGATTTGATGCGGTCGCGGTCGAGAAACATCAGCCGCCAGTCGCCCATGGACTGCCATTCGCTCAAATAGATGCCGACTTCACCGGAGTTGTTCAGCATCAGATCGAAGTTCTTGAGCAGGTGAGTGCGGGCGCGGTCGACCTCTTCCTTTGACGGCGGCTCGGTAGCGATTCCGTCAATGACGGCGAGCATGGTTTTTTCGGTGTCGTCGAGCGAATTTTCCGTGCGCACCTGCGCCATGAAGAAGGCAACGCCGGGATCGTGAAGCTGGAACACCTCGCCGCTTTCGTTGGTGGCTTTCTTGGAATCGACCAGCGCTTTATACAAGCGACCGGAAGGCGGCGTGGTGAGGACTTCCTGGAGCACCTCGAGCGCGGGGGTATCGGGATTGGCGCCGGCGGGAACGTGGTAAGCGTCGATGACCGCTTGAAAATTGCCGGCTCGGCGCAGGACCACTTCGCGTTCGCCGTCCTGCGTGGGTTCCTCGGTGTAGGCCGGCGAAAGTTTGCGCGCGGGCCGCGGGATGGCGCCGAACAGCTCCTTGATCCAGGCGAGCGTTTTCTGGGAATCGAAATTTCCGGCGACGACCAGCATCGCGTTATCGGGCTGGTAATACTTGCGATAAAAAGCCTGGAGATTTTCGATCGGCACCTTTTCGATATCGCTTCGGTCGCCGATGGTGCTGCGGCCATAGCTGTGCCACAGGTACGCGGTTGAGAGGACGCGCTCGAACAGCACGTTAATCGGGCTGTTTTCGCCCATTTCGAACTCGTTGCGAACGACGGTCATTTCGCTGTCCAGGTCGGATCGGGCGATGCGCGAGTGAACCATGCGGTCGGCTTCCATTTCGAGCGCCCAGCGCAGATTGGCATCGCTGGCCTGCATGGTTTCGAAGTAATTGGTGCGGTCGTAAGATGTGGTGCCGTTGAAATCGGCGCCGTGATTGGCGAGTTCGATCTTCACGTCGCCGCGAGTCGCAGTACCTTTGAACATCAGGTGCTCGAGCAGGTGCGCCATGCCGGTTTCCCCATACCCCTCCAGGCGCGAGCCGACCATATACGTGACGTTCACCGTGACCTTAGGCTTGGTTTTGTCGGGGAAAAGCAGGACCTTCAGCCTATTATCGAGATCATATTCGGTGATGCCCTCGACTGTGGTGACTTTGGTCTGAGAAAAACACAGCCCGGCGAGGACGGCAAGGGTCGCGAGTAGCTTCATGAGATTTAGGCTAGCATTCCGTCAAGCCGCGACACGCTCGATCGTTCAGGTCGCGCTTGTCAGGGCTGCTCCCAGCCGCCGCCGAGAGTGTTGTAAAGCTGGACCAGCGAAAGCCGCTCATTCAACTGTGCGCGCGCCAGATTCAGTTGCGCGGCGAAATAATTGGTTTCGTTGGTGAGGACCTCGAGATAACTCGCCGCGCCTCCGCGGTAACGCATTTCCGACAGATTGGCTGCGCTCTGGGCGGCGACAGCGAGCGCGTCCTGGTGCTCCCGGAACTCGCGATATTTGGTGAAGGAGATCAGAGCGTCGGACACCTGGCGGAACGCGGTCTGAATCGTCTGCTGATAGGTGAGCAGCATCTGCTGTTGGTCGGCCTTCGCGAGCCTGTAGTTGGCTTTGAGGCGTCCGGCCTCGAAAATCGGCTGGGTGAGCGGCGTGGAAAACATCCAAGCCGTGGAGCCGGGCATGAGCAGGTGCGCGAGGGTCTGGCTCTCCACACCGAACTGTCCGGTGAGCGGGAGCGATGGAAAAAATTGCGCGCGCGCGACGCCGATCTGCGCGTTGGCGGCGATCAACTGTTGTTCGGCCTGGCGGATGTCGGGGCGGCGCTCAAGCAGCTCGGAGGGAAGCCCGGCGGGGACAGCGGCGGGAAGCGGTTGTTCAGTGAGGGCGCGGCCGCGCGGAATCTCGTGCGGATTCTCGCCCATCAGCGTGCTGAGGAGATCCTCCTGGATGGAGACCTGGCGCTCGGTTTCCGGGATAGTTTCCGCCGCAGTTTCGACGAGCTGCTGGGCTTGACGAACGTCCAACAATCCGACGGCGCCGCCGCGCTCAAGCGTTTCGGTGAGACCCAGCGACTCCTTGCGCGAGGCTAGCGTACGTTGCGCGATTTGCAGTTCCAGGTCGAGCTCGCGAAGCTGGAAGTAGGCGCTGGCGACGCTCGAAATGAGGGTCGAGATCACCTCGCGCTGCGCCCACTCCTCGCCGAGCAGAGTGGCGCGCGCGGCCTCGGTAGCGCGGCGATATTGACCCCAGAAATCGAAATTGAAGGAGAACAGCGCTTGTAACTCAATCACGTTGAACGCGAAGCCGGGAATTTTTTCAGCGAGGTATCCCGGTCCGGCGCTCACCTGCGGGAACTGATTAGCGCGGGTGATGCCCAACTGCGCCTGGGCCTGCAAAATCCGGGAGCCGGCGATGCGCACGTCGAAATTGTTCTGAAGCGCGGCGCGGATCAGTTTTTGCAATTCTTCGTCCTTGAAAACGTTTTCCCATTTCTGGTCGCCCAGCGAAGCCGCCGCGGAGTTTTCGGTGTTGCGGTAATTGGCGGGAACGTCGACTGAGGGGCGGTGATAATTCGGGCCGACGGTGCAGGCGGAAAGCAGGACGGATAAGAGAAGAACCACAGCCCATGGTTTCACGCGTGCTTCTCCTTGCGAGAAAATTTGTGGGAGATTTTCTCGACTACCGAGAAGGTGACGGGTATCAGGAAAATCGCGATGACCGAGGCCGCCAGCATTCCCCCAATCACCGCTGTCCCCAGCAACTGGCGCGAGACCGAGCCGGAGCCGGTGGCGATCCACAGCGGCACGCAGCCCAGAATGAACGCGAACGCGGTCATCAGGATGGGCCGCAGCCGGATGCGCGCGCCGGTTAGCGCGGCTTCGTCGATGCTCTTTCCGCCCTCGTATTGATGCTTGGCGAACTCGACGATCAGGATCGCGTTCTTGGCGGAGAGACCGATCAACATCACCAGTCCGATCTGGGCGTAGATGTCGTTATCGAAATGGCGCGCCCACAGCGTAAGGTATGCGCCGAACACCGCGACGGGGGTGACCAGCAGCACGCTGAAGGGCAGCGACCAGCTTTCATACTGCGCCGCCAGAATCAGAAACACGAACAGTAGCGACAGGCCGAAGATCGCGATCGGCGGGACTCCTTTCGCGGCCTGCTGCTCCTGAAACGACATGCCGCTGTAATCGAAACCCATTTCGCGCGGCATGGTCTGCGCGAAGGTTTCTTCAAGCGCCTGCATCGCCTGGCCGGAACTGTAGCCCGGCGCCGCGGCTGCGTTGACCTGCGCGGCGTGATACTCGTTGTAGCGCATGGTGAACTCGGGTCCGGTGATGTGCTGAATATCCGTGATCGAGCTCATCGGCACCATCTGGCCGTGATTGTTGGAAACATAAAATTGCCCGACGTTCTCCGCGCGCGTGCGGTAGGGACCTTCAGCCTCGACATACACCTGCCACTGCCGGCCGAAGCGGTTGAAGTAGTTCACCAGGTAGCCGCCCATGAAGGCCTGAAGCGTCTGATACACCTGGCTGATGTCGATGCCCTGGCGCTCGACCTTGGCACGGTTGACGTTGACGAAGTCCTGCGGGACGCCGGCGAGGAAGGTGGTCGAGAGGCCCATCAGCTCCTTGCGCTTGCGCGCGGCGGCCATGAATTTATTCACCTGTTCGCCGAGAAATTGCAGATCGGCGCCGGAGCGGTCTTCCAGCATGAACGTCACGCCGCCGGTGGTGCCGACGCCGGGAATGGCGGGCGGAGCAAAGGAAAACGCGACGCCGTCTTCGAGTTTTCCGAGCTCGCGCGTGATATGCGCGCGAATTGCCGTGTACTGCTCTTCCGGTTTGGTGCGCTCCTCCCAGGGTTTTTCGGTGACGAAAAAAAACGCGCTGTAGGTGTCCTGCACGCGGCTGAGCAGGCTGAGCCCGATGACCGAGGTGATGCCCTGCACGCCGGGAGTGTTCAGGACGATCTGTTCGACTTTGCGCGCGACCTCGGAGGTGCGCTGCATCGAGGACGCGTCGGGCAGTTGCAGATTGACGAAAACGTAGCCGTAATCCTCTTCGGGAAGGAAGGAGGTCGGGAGCTTGTTGCCGACATACACGCCGGCGGCCGCGATGATCGCCAGGAGCGCCAGGCTGATCACAGCCTTGCGGATCAGCACGCCGGAGAGGCCGACGTAAGTGTGGGTGCCGCGCTCGAAGGTGCGGTTGAACCAGCCGAAGAACCACTTGAGCGGCCCGCGCCTTTTCTTTCGGGGTCGCAGCAGTAGCGCTGATAGCGCGGGGCTGAGCGACAGCGCGTTGAAGGCCGAAAAAATCACGGAGATGGCGATGGTCACCGCGAATTGCTGGTACAGGCGCCCGGTGATGCCGGGAATGAAGACAGTGGGGACGAAGACCGCGGTGAGGATCAGTGCGATCGCGACCACCGGACCGGAAACCTCCCGCATGGCTTGCAGCGCGGCGTCGCGCGGGGTCATGCCTTCCTCGATGTGGCGCTCGACCGCTTCGACCACGACGATCGCGTCATCCACCACCAGCCCGATCGCCAGCACCAGTCCAAAAAGCGAGAGCGTGTTGATGGAGAAGCCGAGCATCGGAAAAAAGATGAAGGTCCCGATGAGGGAAACCGGCACGGCCAGCAGCGGGATCAGCGTCGCGCGCCAGCCTTGCAGGAAGATGTAGACGACGAACACCACCAGCCCCAGCGCTTCAAACAGCGTGTAGATGATGTCCTTCATGCCGGCAGTGACCGCCGCGGTCGTGTCCAGGCTGACGGCGTATTTGAGATCGTCGGGAAATCGCTCACTGAGCTGAGCGACGCGCGCGCGGAGAGCGTTGGCGGCATCGACGGCGTTCGATCCGGGGAGCTGATAAACCGCGAGCACGGCCGCCGGACGGCCATTGTAGCGGCCGAAAAGGCTGTAGGTCTGAGCTCCGAGCTCCAGTCGCGCGACATCTTTGAGGCGCAGCGTCGACCCGTCGGGATTGGAGCGGATGATGATGTCGCCGAAATCCTCGGCCGTAACTAATCGCCCTTGCGTGCGGACGGTATATGTGAACTGCTGGCCGGGAGGGACTGGCTCGCCGCCGACCTGGCCCGCCGGGTTCACGCTGTTCTGCGCCTGCAACGCCTGGATGATCTGCGGCACGGTCACTTGCAGCGAGGCCAGGCGATCCGGCTTGACCCAGCAGCGCATGGCGTACTGGCCCGCGCCGAAGACCTGCACGCGCGCGATTCCGGGAACACGCGTGAGCTCGTCGATCAGGTTGATGAACGCGTAATTCGCGAGGAACGTGTTGTCATAGGTTCCCTTGGGCGAATACAGCGCCACCAGCATCAGCGGCGCGGAGAACGATTTCTGCACGTTCAGGCCGGCGGTGGTCACCTGCGCCGGCAGCTGAGGCTGCGCGAGACTGGTGCGCAACTGCGTCAGCACCTGGTCGATGTTGGGATCGGTCTTGACGTCGAAATCGACGGTGATCTGCGCGCTGCCGCTGCTCGCGTTCACCGACTGCATGTAGGCCATGTTGTCGACGCCGGTGATCTGCTCTTCAAGCGGCGTGGCGACGGATTGCTCCAGCGTCTGCGCGTCGGCGCCGGGGAAGTTCGCCTGCACCATGATCTCGGGCGGCACGATCGCGGGAAATTGCGCCACCGGAAGCGTGAGCATGGAAACCACGCCCACCACCACGGTGAGAATCGCGATCACCATCGCCACGATGGGGCGGTTGATGAAAAATTTGGACATCAGCGGTTGGTCACTTTGCCTGGGAGTCTTGCGGCGCGGGCTTGGGCGCGACCAGGGAACCGTCGCGGACCTTCATGGTGCCGTCGGCGACCACGGTGTCGCCGGGACTCAATCCGCTAGTGATCACCCATAGCTCGCCCACGCGGTCGCCCACCTGCACGTTGCGGATTTGAACTTTATTGCCCGGTCCGACCACGGCGACCTGGTAGCGGCCCTGCAACTCGATGACAGCGCGCTGCGGCACCAGAAGCGCGTTCTTATGGAAACCGGTCATGGCGCGAATCCGGCCGAACTGGCCCGGGCGCAAAATATTTCCGGGATTGGAAAACGCGCCGACAATGCGAATGGTCCCAGTCTGCGGGTCCATCTGGCGGTCGGCGAACGCGATCTTTCCCTGGTGCGGATAGATCGCGCCGGTCGAAAGCGTGAATTGGAGCGGAACCGCGCTTCCGGCGCGCAGCAGGTCCGCGCCCTTCATCTCGATTTTCCCGGAAAGTGCGAGATATTCCTGCTCACTGATCGAAAAATAAACCTTGATGGGATCGACCGAGGAGACCGTGGTGAGGACGTTGTTGGGACCCACCAGGTTGCCGATCTGGATGCTGGCAATGCCGGCGATGCCGTCGATCAGCGAGCGAACGCGCGTGAAGCCCAGGTTGAGTTGCGCGGTCTCCACCGCGGCTTCGGCGGCCTGGATCGACGCATGGCTCGATTGGATCGCGGCCTCCGAGGTTTTCACCAGCGCCACGGTCTGAGCCTTCGCTTGCACGTCATTGTCGAGTTGGCTTTGCGGAATGGCGCGCGCGGCGGCGAGCGGAGTATCGCGCTTCACATTGATATCCGCGAGTCCCAACTGCGCCTGCGCCTGTCCGAGTTGTCCCTCGGCCTGTGCAAGCTGGCCTCTGGCCTGCGCGAGCTGACCCTTGGCCTGGTCGAGCGCGGCCTGGAAGGGGCGCGGATCGATTTCAAACAGAACGTCGTCCTTATGTACCAACGATCCTTCGCTGTAATCCTGCTTGACCAGGTAGCCGCTCACCTGCGGCTGAATATTGGCGTTGACGTAGCCGTCGGTGGTCGCCACCCAGTCGCCATAAACCGGCACATCGCGCTCGATCACGGAAACCACGCCCACTTCGGGCGGAGGTGGCGCGGAGGAAGCCTGCGGCTGCGATGACTCGCTTCCCGCGCATCCTGCGAGTGCGGCGATCCAGGCTAGAGCTGTGGCGGCTGCGATCCATCGCGTCATCGGGAAATCCTCCCCAGGCGCAATCCGAGATACGCACAGAACAGCACCTTGAATTCGCGAACGAAATGCGCGCGGTCGCGCGCAGGAGCTTCCGCGTAGATCTGCGCGAGCGCTCTCAGCATGTGCAGAGTCATGGTGGCCAGGTGCTCCGCCTTAATTTTCGACATGCGCGGGCCGGCCGCGAGGAAAAACGCGGCGAAGCGGCCCCGCAGCACGTTGCGGATAGCTTCGGGAATCCGCGTGCTGCAGGGCGCGTCGACCAGCGCCAGAAAGGCCGGATGAGTTTCGACAAAAGACACGGTCAAATCGATGAGATGCGCGACGAAGGCGTTCAGATTCCGCGATTTTGCTTCCGGCGTTAGGCGCGCGCACAGATCGTCGTATTCTTTCGAATAGCGCACGCGCAGCGCCTGCGCCAGGACCTGCTTGTTCGGAAAGAACTGGTACAGCGATCCGATGGACGCACCGGCGCGCCGCGCGATCGCGCTCATCGTGGCACCGTCGTAACCGGTTTCGGCGATCACGGCCTCAGCCGAATCAAGCAGACCCGCGACGCGGCGCTGGCCGCGCGGCTGCCTCGGAATCCGGCGCGACCGCCGCACGGAAACTCGCAGTGGGGAAAGAATGTGAGGAACTCCTCATATTAGATTACACCGGATCGGTGAACAGTGCGTGATAGATCAGGTGCGTGGCCGCGTCGAGCCACGTGTCGAGACCGGCACGCTTGCGCTGGACAGCCTCCCCCAGAAGATTCCAGAAAAACAGATCCATGGCGCGGGCGAGCACGGGAATATCGACCGCTTTCCGAGCGCCGGGAAGTGTTTCCAGGCGCCGGAAAAATCGTATGACTCGGCCGAGCGTCCAGGCGCGAATGCGGCGCTGGTGGCGCGCGAGAGCTGGATCGGAAAGCGCGGCTTCCTGCCAGGCGCGGTAGGCGCCCAGGTACGCGAAGTCGCCCGAAAACGCGCGCGCCAGGAAATCCCGCAGAGACGAGCGCGTGTCCCCGGAATGCTCGATGTCGCGCAGGTCGAGCCGCGCCATCGCCGCGATCATTTCGTCCATGAGCGCCAGAAGAAGCTGGCGTTTCGAGCGGTAGTGCTGATAAAATCCGCCCACCGGAAGGCCGGCCTTGCGCGCGATCTCGTCGATGGCTGCGGCGTGGTAGCCTTTGCGTCGGAAGATATCGAGCGCGGCGGATTTGAGGCGCTCGCGTTTTTCCAGGCTGCGCTTCTGACGCGGTGGAGAGGGGAGACGCTCGCCGCTGAGCAGATTGGGACGGCGGATCAAGCGCGCTTCCGCCCGAGCATCGCTCCGCTGAACGCGGCCGCGCACAACCACAGCATCCATCCGCCAAAAATCCCTTCGGCACTCGCAGGAATGTTGGGATAGACGCGGGGGAAGAAGGCGGCCGAGAGCGCGTCAAGCAGCAGAGTCGGCATGACGAGCGAAACGGCCCCGGCGGGCCAGTTTTCGATTCGAAGCCGGGAGCCGCGCAGCAGGCGGCGCGCGGTCCACGCCATGAGCGGGAAACTGAGGGCGAACAGAATGAGCGTGCTCGCCGGGTTTTCGGGATGGAATACGCGTTGGCCGGCGACGCGAAGCGCGGCGGCGCCGGCGATCCATAGGGCGAAGCCATAGAGCAGGAGCCGGGTCTGCATAATACGAACCTGAATTCATATTCATATATTGTGCGCGCGGATGCAACCCAAAAATCTCCGTGAAAACCCCGGCATACAGCCGCTCGCTGGCACGAGGCGGCTGAGGGGTTTTCGCACGGACTCAAAAAAGGGCAGGATAGAAGCATGCCCGAAATCACCCGGCGCCAGGCCGGAAAGCTTCTGGCGACCGCGGCCGCAGCCCGGTCGGTTCGCGCCGGCGCGCCGTCCGACATCTGCTTCATGACCGCCCGCGAGATGGCCGCGCTGATCCGCCGCAAAAAATTGAGCGCGCGGGAAGCCATGGAAGCACATCTGCGGCAGATCGAGCGCATCAATCCGCAGGTGAACGCGATCGTGACCCTGGTCGCCGAAAAAGCGATGGGGCAGGCGCGGCGTGCGGATGAGGCGCAGGCCCGCGGCGCCAAACTCGGCCCGCTGCATGGTCTCCCGATCGCGCACAAGGACCTGGTCGAGACCGCCGGAATCCGCACCACCTTCGGCTCTCCGATTTTCAAGGACAACGTTCCGGTGGAGGACGCGATCCTGGTAGAGCGGATTCGCGACGCCGGCGCCATCTGCCTGGGAAAGACCAACACTCCGGAATTCGGCGCCGGATCGCAGACCTTCAACGCGGTTTTCGGCGCAACCAAAAATCCCTACGATTTGACCAAGACCTGTGGAGGGTCGAGCGGCGGCGCGGCGGTTGCGCTGGCGTGTGGAATGATCCCCATCGCCGACGGCAGCGATAGCGGCGGATCGCTGCGCAATCCGGCGGCGTTTTGTAGCGTGGTCGGATTCCGAACAGCGCCAGGACGGGTCGCGTTCGCGGCGAAGGGAAACGCGTGGTCCACGCTGGGCGTCGCCGGACCGCTGGCGCGCAACGTCGCCGACGCGGCGCTGCTGCTGAGCGTGATGGCGGGTCCGGACCCGCGTTGCCCGATTTCCATCAGCGAGCCCGGCGCGCGCTTCGCGCAACCGCTTGAGCGCGATTTCAAGGGAACGCGCGT
>DATJVN010000124.1:0-15182 GCA_035501755.1 Bryobacteraceae bacterium
TTCGCTGACCCAGAACGGATTTGGAACCTTCGGCGGACCGGATATCGCAGCGGCCATTGAAGAAGTCGCCGTCAAGGCGCTCAACGCGGTGTGGTATCAGAAATGGTTCGTGCATCTGCGCCCGCGGCCCGAGGCGATCGGCGGGCTCGTGCACCTGATCATGACCGGCCAGCAGGACGTAACCGACGCGCGCCTGAGCAGCGTGGTGCTCAACTCGCAGGCGCTTGCGCAGAGCTATAAGAAATTCGGGACTTATCTTCTGGCCCAGGCGTTCCCGGAAGGCTCACCCGCGCATCCCGCTTATCCCACCGGCCACGGGACGGTCGCCGGGGCGTGCATCACGGTGCTGAAGTTCTTTTACGACGGGAGCTTCGTCATTCCCAATCCGGTGGTTGCGTCGGCGGACGGATCGGCGCTGCTGCCTTACACCGGCGCGGATGCGGGCCAGCTCACGGTCAACGGAGAGCTGAACAAGCTCGGCCACAACGTCAGCTTCGGCCACGGAATCCACGCCGGGATTCATTGGCGCAGCGATACAGACACGTCCTTACTGCTGGGAGAAGCCGTGGCGCTCAGCTACCTGCACGACAAAGCGCGCACGTATAACGAGCCGTTCACGGTGAACATCACCAAACTCGACGGCACGACCGCGACGATCACCAACCAGGGCACTTCCTGACGCGACCGTTTACCGCTCCAGCAGCCAGGCGCAATCCTGGTAACGGCTCGCGCCGCCGTCGTTTACCGTGTATCGAGACCCGTTTTTCCACAAACTAACGCCGGCGTGATCGCCGTCTTTGCGCAAAACGTAGAAATTGATATCCACTTGCGCCAGCCACTGCTTGTCGTTCTTGAAATTGCGCGCGACCCGTTTCAGCGCGTCCAGGCCCGCGTCTTTGGGCGACATTCCGTGGCGCATGTTTTCGATGATCGTGTGCGCGCCCGCCACACGAATGTTCTCCTCGCCGCGTCCGGTCGATCCCGCGGCGCCGATGTCCTGATCGACGTACAATCCCGCGCCGATGATGGGCGAATCGCCCACGCGGCCCGGGATCTTCCACGCCATCCCGCTGGTGGTGGTGACTCCCGACATCTCGCCTTTGTCGTTCAGCGCCATGCAGGTGATCGTGCCGGTGGTGGGATGCATGGCCAGATTCCACGCCCATTCGAGCGTTTTGTCGTCGGCGTTGGGGAAGACTTTCTTGAGCGACGCGATGGGCGGCTTTTGCGGACCGCTGTCGAGACCCGGACCCCAGTTGGAACGCCCATCGCGATTGCGCAGCGCCTGTTTCCATACCAGCCACGCCAGTCGCGATTTCTCCGTCTGCAAGCTCTCCGTGGGAAATCCCATAGCGACGGCGAAGCGGTCCGCGCCTTCGCCCGCCAGCATCACGTGATCGCTCTGCTCCATCACCAGCTTGGCTATTTTCGACGGCGTGCGGCACCCGCGAATGGCCGCGACTGCTCCGCAACGCCGCGTCGGACCGTGCATCACGCTCGCGTCGAGTTCGGTGACGCCGTCCTCGTTGGGAAGCCCCCCGTAGCCGACCGAGGTGTCCTCCGGATCGAGCTCCTGAATGTTGACCCCCGCGATCACCGCGTCGAGCGTGTCGGCGCCCTGCTTCATCACATCCATGGCGCGTTGGGTGGCGCGGATTCCGGTGCTGCTCGATACGCAGATCATTTTAGGAGACGCCGCATGGGACTGGCCGGCGGCCAGCGCGGCGCCGGTAACGAGCACGTTTCGCCGAGTAAGCATGAGAACATCTTATTCCGCCAGCTCGCGGTCGAGCCACGCCAGGTACGAATCGGAGCCGTCGACCACCGTAAGCGCCAGCAACTCCGGAACTTCGTAGGAATGAATCGCGGCGATCTCCGCGCGGATTTTCGGAAATAAATCCCGGCGCGTTTTGATGACCAGCAGCAGCTCCGAGGCATCCTCGATCGCATTCTTCCAGCGATAAATGCTGCGGATTTTTCCCGAAATGTTCACGCACGCAGCCAGTCTTTTTTCCACCAGGTGCCGCGCGATCCGCTCGGCTTGCTGTTCCGAGTCGCAGGTGCTCAGCACGATGATTTTGTCGGTCATCTGAGCACCAGGATAGTACAATGGGCGGCGAATGCCGGTTTTCGATGACGTGCGGCTGGCTGTGCGCCTGATGCGCCGCGCCCCCGCCGCGACGGCGCAAGCGTTTCTCTTGGCGCGGGTGCGATCGAGAAATCGGATTTCATGGTCGTGAAGACCACGCGGCCCGCAGGTGAGGTGGGACAGGCGATCCGGCGCGCGATCGCGTCGATCGATCCCAATCAGCCGGTGTTCTTGAGCGTATCGATGAGCGATCTGATCGCGGATTCCGTTGCGGACCGGCGCTTCGTCCTGACTTTGCTGGCGATCACGGCAGCGCTCGCTCTGCTGCTCGCCGTCGCCGGAGTTTACGGTGTAATTTCTTATACGATTGCGCGGCGAACGCAGGAAATCGGGATTCGAATCGCGGTGGGCGCGGCGCCGCGCGACGTTTTCGCGCTGATTTTCAGCCAGGGTTTTCGAATTGTCGCGCTGGGACTGGCGCTCGGCCTGGGAGCCGCGTGGGTCGCGTTGAGAGCGCTGGCGAGCGTTGTTTCCGGCATCAACGGAATTCGCCGCTCACGTGTCGATCGCGGCGGGGATGGTCGCCATCATCGCCGCGATCGCGTGCTGGGTTCCTGCGGCGCGGGCGAGCGCCACGGACCCGAGGGAGACGCTGCGGGAAGAATAGAGCGGTCACCCATGAGATTGCGATAAACGGGTTCACGCAGAGATCACTCCGTAATATGATGAAGGCAATGTCCAAGACTCTTCTGAAGCACTCCAGCGCCGCGTTCGCCCTGGCGGCCATGATCCAGATTCCCGGTGCGAACGCGCAAGGCCGGCAAGGCCAGCAGGCTCAGCCGCAAGCGCAGGCGCCCCAGCGATCGGCTCCCGCGCCGCAACCCGCGCCCGGCGGACGCGGACGGGGAGGCGTTCCCGGTCCCGGCCCAGCGATCGGCGGCGATATCGACGAAACTCCGGTGGTGACGCATCATTCCATCAACGTCGGCGGCCAGACGATCAAATATACGGCGACGGTCGCCGAGATGCCGCTCATGAATTCCTCCGGCGAGACCGAAGCGCACATCTTTTATATGGCGTATACGCTCGACGGCGCCGATCCCGCCAAGCGCCCGCTGACGTTCAGCTTCAATGGAGGTCCCGGGTCGGCATCGATGTGGGTGCACATGGGCGGATTCGGTCCGCGCAGCCCGAAACTGATGCCCGACGGCGGCATGCCGGCTCCTCCGTTCCAGATGAAAGACAACCAGGACACGTGGCTGGATAAAACCGACCTCGTGTTCATCGATCCCGTGGGCACCGGCTACAGCCGCGCCAAAACCGTGGAGATCGCGCGGCGCATGAACAGCGTTTCGGGCGACATTCAATCGGTGGGCGAGTTCATCCGCATGTACATCACGCGCAACAATCGCGAGCTTTCGCCGCTGTTCATCGCGGGCGAAAGCTACGGCACCTTCCGCACCGCGGGGCTCGCCGGTTACCTGATCGATCGCGGCATCGCGTTCAACGGAATCGTGCTGGTGGGCACCACGCTGAATCTCGAAACCATCTGGAGCCGCAGCGACGACCTGGTGTATCAGCTCGAGTTTCCTACCTATTGCGCCGACGCTTATTACCACAAGAAGGTCGCGCCGGATCTTCAGAAGAAACCGCTGCAAACGTTCCTCAAGGAAGCTGAGAGCTTCGCCATGGGCGAATACGCGGTCGCGCTGGGCAAGGGGGATGAGCTGCCACCAGCGGAGCGCAAGGCGGTGCTCGACAAGCTGGTGCGCTACACCGGCCTCGACGCACATTATCTCGAAGAAACCAACCTGCGCTGGGATGTCGCGCACTTCACGCGGGAGCTGATGCGCAATGAGCACGAAACCATCGGCCGCTACGACGGCCGCCTGATGGGTCCGTCAGCGATGAATACCGGGGAGACCAGCGAATTCGACCCGTCGAGCACGCTGATCACGCCGCCGTTCACCGCGATCTTCACCGACTACATCCGCACCGAGCTGGGCTACAAAACCGACATGTTCTATTATCCGAGCGGCGGAATTCAGCCCTGGGATTACCAGGTGCAGAACGGATTCGGCGACACTACCGCGCTGCTGCGCAATGCCATGACCAAGAACCCGTATATGAAGGTGATGATCGCCGCGGGCTATTTCGACCTGGCGACTCCGTATTACGCGGTCGAATACACGTTCAACCACATGGGCCTGAATCCGCAGATGCACAAAAACATCACCTGGGACTTTTACCAGGCCGGCCACATGCTGTACATCGACAGCGATTCGCACGCCAAGCTGAAGCATGATTTCGGCGAGTTTATGACCAGCGCAATTCCCAAGACGGAATAGCGCCGCAACGGGGCGGCGATTATTGCGAGCTGACCGGGTTCGACGCGCCTCTGATGTTCAACAAAGTGACCGTCACCCCGGTCAAATCATTGGGATTTCCTGTAATCGCAAATGGCACGCTGAGGGTAAATTCGCTCCCCGTCGCGTAGGAAGACGAATTGGAATAGTACGCCTGGAATTGCGGGCTGACCGAAACCGTGATGTCGTTGGTGGTGATGCTCGCATTGCTGCTGAGCGAGAAATTGAACGTGCCACTCTCGACATTTTCGGCGGACGAATAGCCGGTGATCACCACGGTGACCCCGCCCGGCGTCTGATTCAGCGTCACGCTCGAAATGAACGGCACGGTCGGTTGATTGGTGATGGCCTGCGTGGCCACCGAATTGGCCGTCTGCGGCGCGGTGACGTTCGCCACCAGGGTGATCGTCCCGGCGATACTACCGGTGCTGAAGGTGATGTTCGGCGCACCCGAAAAATTCGCCTGCGTGGAGCCGGCGGGAATCGTGAAATTCACCGTGTTCGACGCGTTCGAAAACTGAATGCTGTTATCCGTCCCGCTCTCGAACGACGCGAACGTCAGAGTGACGTTGCCGTCGATCTCGTCGGGATACGCGGACGCGACCGTAATCGTCATCGCGGGCTGCTGAAGATAGCCGGTGGACGTGGGACTGAGATTGATGGCGAGCGCGGGCAGCGGCTGTCCGCTTTGCTGCGGATGCACGATACTCCGGCTCTCCCGTCCCGCGCGCGGGACTTCGAGAATCGCGCCCGACACTGCGTCCACCAGCTTCACCGGACCGATATCCGAGCTGGTGAGCCGGAAGACCGCGGCCCCGAGACTAAAAACGCCGCCGGGCGTGCATTGGCAATCGAGAACCGCAGCCGCGTGAGACGCGGCATCGATCGAATAAATTGTCCCATCGCGGTCCGCAAGCACGATTTTCCGATTGTCGAAGGAGATCCCCAGACCAGCGGCCGAAAACGATCCCGGATACAGCATCGCCGATCCGGATGCGCTGGCCGAGAGAAGCCCGGTCGACGTTGCGATCGCAAGATTCGAATTTCCCCCGAAAAACGTCAGCGCTTCGGCATCGCTTCCCTCGTAAACCTGGTGCATCGCGCCGTCCGGACTCCACTCCTCGACGCCTTCAGCCGAAGCCGCCGCCACCCATTGACCATCGTCGCTCACGGCGAGCGCGCCCGGCGGCGCAATCGATAACGAAAGCTGCCGAACCACCGGGGACCCCGGCAATCCGGAGACGATTTCCAACTGGCCGGCTGCCGGATACCACTCGGCCGCGGACGACCCGCGCGGGCTCACCACGATCCGGTCCGGGTTGGAGGGCACTGCGAGCGGAATCGCCGATGTTCCCGGCACGATCAGCAAAACCGCGCCCGACCCGGCGTCGCTCGCCAACACATAATCCTGGCTCGGCGAAACCGCGATGTTCGCCAGCCTGTGCCCGACGTTCACCGGCGGACCCAACACCGCCGCGCCCGCCAACCCGTTCATGGGACGAATCGCGCTTCCCTGCGGCAGCCATCCGAGCAGGGGAGCCGTAACCTGCGCGCACGCCGATGCCGCCAGCACCAGCGCGATCGCGGCGAGCCTCATTGCGGCCCTCCCACCACCGGCGTGCCTGGAGTCGCGGTGAGCACGTTCGGATTGCGGCCGGGTTTGAGCTCCTTGGCTGCGACAATTCCCCCCGCGACTGCCACCAGCACCAGCCCGGCCAGAAGCCAGGTGCGCGTGGAGATCCCCAACACGCCGCCGCGGTGGCTTCCCTTCACGCTCACCTGGGCGATGGTCGCCGTGCCGGTCTTGCCTTCCGACGACGCGGTGAGGTGAATGTTGAACGGACCCGGAATCCGGTTCAGCCGCAGACCGGTCAGCGTCACGCGCCCGTGCGCGTCGGTGGTGGTGCGGAAAACTTTGCTGCCGTTCTCAAACGTGCCGCCCGGCCCGTCACTTGGAAGAGTGAACTCGACTGAGGCGCCGTCCACCGGACTGCCTTTTTCGTCCTCGACCTCGATGACCGGTTCGGTGTGGACCTTCTGCTTGATGTACTGCCGCGCGCCGTTGCCTGAAAGAACAGCGATGCGCAGCGCGTTCTGCTGCGCGTTGACCAGGTTGGTGAGAAGAAGAGATATCAGAAAAATGGCTTGCGCCTTCATGTAATAGTCCAGACCCCCGGACGCCATGCGCCCGCGCGAAGTTCCTATCGTAAAACTTTAGCACGCCGCCGCGGCATTCCCGCGGGACCCGATAAACTGAGACCCGATAAACTGAAACGTGGAACAGATTGCCCTCAACTGGGGCGCCGAGCCAAACCTGTACTCGGTGAGCGAACTCACCGCGGCGATGCGCGACGCGCTCGCGCGCGAGTTCAGCGATATCTGGGTCTCCGGCGAGATTTCCGGCACCAAGCTCCCCGCGAGCGGCCATTACTATTTCACATTGAAGGACGAATCCGCGCAGCTTCGGTGCGTGTGTTACCGCATGACCGCGCGGTATCTCAAGTTCAAGCCGCAGGACGGGATCGCCGTGCTGGCGCGCGGGCGCATCGACGTCTACGACGCGCGCGGCGAGGTGCAGTTGATCATCGACGCGCTGGAGCCGCAAGGCCACGGCGCCTTGCAGCTCGCCTTCGAGCAGCTGAAAAAGAAGCTCGCCCTGGAGGGCCTGTTCGAGCCCTCCCGAAAACGGCCCATTCCGGCGATGCCGCGGCGCATCGGCATCGTGACCTCGCCTTCCGGCGCGGTGATTCGCGACATGCTCAATGTCCTCGAGCGCCGCTTCCCCGGCCGCCACGTT
Source organism: Bryobacteraceae bacterium (assembly GCA_035501755.1). GTDB lineage: Bacteria > Acidobacteriota > Terriglobia > Bryobacterales > Bryobacteraceae > Palsa-187. The sequence continues at coordinate 7,253 of DATJVN010000124.1, forward strand.
CGCCTTTATCCCGCGCAGGTGCAGGGCGACGGATCGGTGGAACAGGTGACCGCGGGCCTCGAATATTTCAGCCGCTCGGGTTGGGCGGACGTGGTGATCGTGGCGCGCGGCGGAGGCTCGCTCGAAGATCTGTGGACGTTCAACGAAGAATCCGTCGCGCGAGCGATCGCCGCCTCCGCGGTTCCGGTGATCTCCGCGGTGGGGCACGAGACAGATTTCACCATCGCCGATTTCGTCGCCGATCTGCGCGCCGCCACGCCGTCGGCCGCGGCCGAGTTGGTGATCGTGACGCGGCAAAGCGTGGAGGACCGTGTGGAGGGCTGCGAGATCAAGCTCCGGCAGGCGATGCGGCTGCATCTGGCGCTGCTCGCCCGGCGCTTCCACACGCTGGCGGTCGATCAGGCGCGGCTGCACCGGGCGATCGGCAAGCAGATGCAGAAAGTGGACGAGCTCGACTATCGCCTGCGAGAGCGATGGCGGGACTCCATCGGCGCGCGGCGCCGCGTTGTCGATTCCCTCGCCGCGCGGATCGCGCAACTGGACGTGCGGCTGCGCTTCGCGCGGGTCCGCCAGCGCCTGGATGCATGCCAAGCCTCACTCGAGCAGAAAATGCGGCTCAAGTTGAGTGCGGCGCGTGGTTCGCGGGCGGAACTCGACGCGCATCTGCGTCAGCTGAGCCCGCTGAAGACGCTCGAACGCGGCTACGCGATCGTGCAACACGATGGCAAAGTGGTGAAGTCGCCCCAGGATGCGCCCGCCGGTTCCGAGCTTACGATTCGCGTGAGAGATGGTGGTCTCACCGCGGTCGTTCAGAAGGCCGAGCCTCCGGAATCTGCCTGAACCGGGGATCCGTTACCCCATCAGTATTTTCAACTGTTGGAACACCAGAATCACCGCCGGTCCCAGCGTCACCAGCACGACTGACGGGAAGATCAGGAAGAACACCGGGAAAATCAGCTTCACCGCAACCTTTCGCGCCCGCTCCTGCGCGGTCTGCCGGAAACGGATGCGCAGGTAGCGCGCGTGCGTCTTGAGCGCCGGCCCCAGGCTGGTTCCAAAACGGTCCGTGTCGATCAGCAGGTTGGCGAATTTTCGCAGTTCCAGGTCGCGGCTGCGATCCACGAAGTTCTTGAGCGCTTCGGTCCGCGTGGTGTTGGCGCGCAGTTCCAGTTGAAGCTGGGTGAACTCCGCCGCCAGGTCGGGATAGGTGCCGCGCAGTCCGCGGCTGGTGTCCAGGATCGCCGCATCGAGGCCCTGTCCCGCTTCGATGGCGAGCACCAGCAGGTCGAGCGCCGCCGGCAATCCGCGCCGGAGCCGCGCGACCCGGTGCTGTGCCATGCGCTCCAGCACCCGGTCCGGCAGCATATATCCGAACGCTACTCCGCACACCGCCGGAATGAACGCAGACATGGATCCAGATCCGAATGTCAGCGATAGCCACGTTGCCAGCGCGCACAGCGCTAACGCCGAGGCGATTTTGATTCCGCCGAAAATGTAAATGGCCGAAGGCCACCGGAACCCGGCGGCCACCAGGTCCTGCTGGATGGCCGGATTTCGCGTGACGCCCGGCATCGCTTCGCCGATGCGCCGGAAGATTCCCGCCACGGCCGCCTGGGCCGCCGGCAGGTCGTGCGGATCGCGCGCGATCTGGGCTGGAATCGCCGCCGCCGCCCCGTCGTCGCGCAAAGGCCGCAGCACAAATACGTAGCCGCACACTCCCGTCGCGCCCAGCGTGAACAGGAAGAACAGGATCAGCAGCTCGGCGAGGCTCATATCTTGATGTCCACGATCTTGCGGATCGCCAGGTGCGCCAGCACCAGGCACAGGACCGCCGCCGTGATCAGCGTCTTTCCGTTGGGATGGTTGAAAAGCACCTGCATGTAGCCCGGACTGACGATCATCATCATCAGCGCGATGGCGATGGGCAGCACCGTGAGGATCGCGCCGGTTAATTTTCCGTGCGCCGCGAGCGACCGTACCTCGCCTTGCAGCGCGACCGCCTCGCGCATATTCTCCGCCAACCCGCTCAGCACCTCGCTCAGCTTGCCTCCCGTGCGCGAGTGGAGTTGCACCGCCGAGATGAACAGGTTCACCTCGAGCAGCGGCATGCGGCGCCCCAGGTTGTCGAGCGCCCGCGGCCATCCCATCCCCAGGTTGGCCTCCGCAGCTGTCTTCCGCATCTCCACCGAAACCGGCGGCAGTGTCTCGCCCGCGATCATCTCCATGGAGGCCGAAAGCGGGTAGCCGGCCCGCAGCGCCCGCGCGAGCGAATCCATCACATCGGGAAAGTTTTCACGAAATTTTTGAAAGCGCTTGTTGCGCCGGCGCAGAATGTAGCCGTACGGCGCGAATCCCATCAGCGCCGCCCCCGCCAGCGCCGCCCACAGCGCGACGAATTTCATCAGCAACAGCAGCGTGATGAAGCCGGCCAGCAGCATCCCGATGGTCACGCGCCCCACCGACCAGTCCAGCTCCGCCTGCGCCATCCGCTCGCTCAGGAGCTCGGCGAAATCGAAACGCGTCAGCACGCTGTCCCAGAAACTCAGCGTGCTCAGCCGCTCGTTGCGGAACAGCGCGGTGCCGTCCCCTTCGTTCCCCGCGCTCAGGTCGCGCATCGCCGCCTCCGATTCCTCGGCGGTGGTCTTCAGGAACCCCATCCAGGCCACGGTCACCGCGATCGAGCACAGCAGGAAAATCGCCAGGAAGAACGCCAGGATCTCCAGGATCAGCATCGCCGTCCTTTACTTCGCGCTTTTCTTCGAAGGGTTTTCTGAAGCGCGCATCACCGCGCCCAGCGTGAGCGCCGCGCGGCTGCCCGATTCCGGGTCGAGCGGGTTGCGCAGCGTCAGCCTCACCCGTGCGCCCGAATCCGCCGCGGCCAGAACGTCGGCCTGCGCCGGATTGGCGAGCACCGTCACCACCGGCAGCGTCGCTCCCTGCGAGCCTTGCTCGGCCGCGCTTACCGAGATCACCTGCAAGCCTTCCAGAGCCGTGCGAACGGTCGTGTCATGATTCTCGCCGCGGCCCGTCACCACCTGCACGTCCACTCGCTGGCCCGCCCGCAGCAATGCGATCACTCCGCTCGAATCGGTCACGTGCACCGAAACCGCACGCATCCCGGATGGTACGCCCGACCCGCCCGCGCTCTGCTCGGTGGCCAGACGCGAGGCGAAAACCGGCTCGCCTTCGTCGATCCAGTCGAAAACAGTTTTCCCGGCGACCTGGTCCACGGTCTCAAACACACCATTGGGCAGATCCGGCTGCGGCCAGGTCATGAGTTTCACGTCGGAGGATTGCAAAACCGTCCCGGGTTTCAGCGATTTAGCCGCGACCACCACCATTTTTCCAGGTGTGGTGCTGTTGAGTTTGGGCGCCAGCAGCCCGTAGAAAATCCCCGTGGCGACGATCGCCACCACGAATGCGATCCCCAACAGCTTATAATAGTTGTCTTTTTTCATGGCTCGGCTGGCAGCCCCTCACACTTTGGATATCGGCGAGTCTTAAGGTTTCCGTTAGGGCCGGTCATATATACAGCTTCAAAGCCCGAATGCGCGAAGCCGCGTCCCACAAACGGACATCGCTTGCCAAGTCCAGCCCGGGTTTTCTATACATTGGATCAGGCACCTCAGGTGCATCGGCACCGATATATGAACTTTCTCTGGAAGGATTTCCGCTACGCCTTCCGGGTGTTGGCGAAATCCCCGGGATTCTCCGCCGTGGTGATCATCTCGCTCGCCCTGGCGATCGGCGCCAATACGGCGATCTTCTCGCTCGTCAACGCGTTTCTGTTGCGGCCCATGCCCGTCGACAATCCCGGACGGCTGATCACCATCTACGCGACGGCTCCCAACTCCGCTCCGAATACGCTGGGCTTCTCCTACCGGGAATGGAAGGATTTCAGCCGCCAGGACACCGGCCTCTCGGAAATCGTCGGATCGGTGGGGCTGCCGCTTTCCGTAACCGACAGAGAACGTCCGGAGCTGATCTGGGCCGAGATGGTCACAGGGAACTATTTTTCGGGGCTCGGCGTGCACCCGGCCGCCGGCCGCGGATTCCTTCCCGATGAAGATCAGGCGCCGGGCGAAAAACCAGTGTGCGTGCTGAATTACAACTTCTGGCAGCGGCGCTTCCATGGCGATCCGAACATCGTGGGCGAAACCCTTCAGATCCAGCACCACGCTTTCACCATCGTGGGCGTGGCGGCGCGCGGATTCATCGGCACCGGCCTGTTCACGTTCGTCCCCGACCTGTGGATCCCCGCGATGATGCAGCCGGTCATCGACGCCGGAGCAGGCGATGCTCTGAATGAGCGCGGCAACCGTTGGATGAACGTCCGTGCCCGGCTGAAACCCGGCGTCACGCCCCAGCAGGCCCAAGCCGCGCTGAACGTGGTCGCAAAGCAGCTCGCGCGGCAATATCCCAAAACCGACTCCGATCTCGCCATGCACGTTCTTCCCGGAGCCGCCAGAACCCAGCCTTGGATGTATACGAGCGGCATGATTCCCGCGATTACCGGAGTCATGGGCGGCGTGGTGATCCTGGTTTTGCTGATCGCTTGCGCCAACGTCGCCAATCTGATGTTAGCGCGCGGGACCAGCCGCGCGCGCGAAATCGCGATTCGCCTGTCCGTCGGCGCGACGCGCTGGAGGATCGTGCGCCAACTGCTGACGGAGAGCGTACTCCTGTCGCTCGGCGGCGCAATCGCCGGAATCTGTTTCGCGATGTGGTTCAACGATCTTTCGCTGCGCTTTTATCCCCAGCTCGATTTCAACACCGTGGATCTTGCCGACACCGCGCGCATCGATCCGCGCATGTTTGTGTTTGCGTTTGGCCTGTCGCTGATCGCGGCGGTGCTGTTCGGCCTGTTTCCCGCCTTCCGCAGCGCGCGAATCCGTCCCGAGCAGCCGGGCCCCGCGCGATTCCGCACCGGCAACGCGCTGGTGATGGTCCAGGTGGCGCTATCCGCGGTACTGCTGGTATTGGGCGGCCTGTTCCTGCGCAGCATGCAGTTCGCCGAGACCACCGATATCGGGTTCCATCGCACCGGAATTTCGATGTTTTCGATCAACCTGGGCCTGGCTGGCTACGACGATGCCAGGGCGAGGGTGTTTGAGCGCGAAATGCTCGACCGCATGCGCGCCATTCCCGGTGTCGACGACGCGGCGTTCGCTTATCCCCTGCCGCTCGACGCCTATAGCGGCCCGGCTCCGGTGTATCCGGAAGGCTGGCAGCCGCGCTCGGACCAGGAGTCGAACCTGTCGGGTCACAGCCAGGTCAGCGCGCATTATTTCAGCACCATGGGCACCGATATCATCGCCGGACGCGCCATCGACGATCGCGACACGGCGCAATCCCTGCGCGTCGCGGTGATCAACGAGACCATGGCGCGGCGCTATTGGGGATCGTCGGAAGGCGCGCTCGGACGGCGATTGTCATTCAGCAAGAACGGTCCGATGTACCAGGTGGTGGGGATCGCGCGCAACGGAAAATACATCAGCTACGGTGAGCCCGCGTTTCCCTACGCCTTCACGCCGGCCTCCCAGGATCTTTCCCCCATGATTGAGGTAGTGCTGCGCAGCCCGCGCGATCTCGCGTCGTTAATGCCCGCCGTGCGCGCCGAGATGAGCCGCCTCGATCCCACCCTGCCCCTTTTCGGCGAGCGCACCATGCCGCAGTTCCTGTATCGCACCGTTTCGATCTACCAATGGGGCGCACTGCTGGTGGGAACGTTTTCGCTGATGGCGCTGCTGCTCGCCGCGGTGGGGATCTACGGCGTGCTGCATTTCGTGGTGGCGCGGCGCACGCGCGAAATCGGCATTCGTATGGCGTTGGGCGCGCGCTATGGACAGGTGCTGCGCATGGTGCTCGAACGTTCGTTCCTGTGGGTGGGCGCGGGACTGGTGCTGGGCATCGGCCTGGCGTTGGCGGCACACAAGCTCACCGGCGAGATCGTCGCGGGCGTCAGCGGCGCGGACCCGCTGACTTTCGCCGCGGCTCTGGTAGTCTTCGTGGCGATCGTGCTCGCGGCGTCGATGGTTCCCGCCCGCCGCGCGGCCCGCGTCGATCCGATCCAGGCGCTGCGTTACGAGTAAGCCCTAGCGCGGCTCCCACACGTACGCCGCAAAGTTGCGGCGATTTGCAAAACCCATCCGCTCGTACAGCTTCACCGCTGGCCGGTTAGATGACGTCACTGTCAGGCTTACTGACCGGCACCCGTGCACCGCAAGGGACATGAGCGACTTCCGCACCAGCTCGTACCCCAACCCCGTTCCACGTACCGAAGGCGCCACGCACACCTGGGTGATGTGGCCGACGTCGTCCGCCACCAGGCTCGCGAGCGAGATTCCCAGCAGCTCTCCCGATTTCACCGCGGCCCATGACGCCGGACCGAAAAAGCTTCCGCATCCGGGATACTGCACGATATTGGTCAGGAAACGACGCGCGCCGGCAATGGAGCGGTACTGATCGTTGATGTGGCTGTCGACGTGGTCCTGGTAGGCAGCGGCGATCAGGCGCGCGGTCTCCTCATGCCGGATTTCGGACCACGGAAGCATGTCGATGCCCGCCAGCCGTTTCTCCGGCAGCTTCGCCGCGGGACCCAGCGGCGCCTGCATGAAATACCGCGGATACCGCCGAAACCACTTGGCGGCCGGAACCTGGCGCTCGAGGGGCGAGGAGATCATCATGATCTGCGCTTCCACGCGGCGGATCCCCAGCATCCCGAACATCGCGTTCAGCGACGCTTCGAGCAGCGCGTTTTCGACCTCCGGCGTGCGCAGCGTCCGCATCACGCACACATCGCCGATCAGTCCCTTGCCTTCTTCGCAAACGTAATAGGAGTAGCCGGCGACACGGCCGCCGCGCACCAGCGCATAGCCGCTCAAACCCTGCATGCGCACAAAGCGGCGCACCAGATCGGCGGAGGCGCGGAAATCCCAGTCGAGCTCGCGCTTCCACGAGCTCACTTCTTCATCGAGCACCGAACCGAGCTGCTCGGCCGAGACGCGCCGCAGATCCAGTAACTGCCAGTCGCGCAGATGATTAGGGTGATCCGGCAACGCGGCCATATCCCATCCTACCGCGCCAATGGTCCCCGCCACGTCCCCTGATTGTTCTTAAACCTGGCTTCCTAGGGAATTCGGAAAGCGGTGGCCGTCTGTCCCCGCTCTTCTCCACGAACGGACCGTCGCAAACGCCACGCTAACAATCCTGCCAGGCCTCCCGCAACCAGCACGAACGCGCCTGGTTCGGGAGTCGATTGGGTGGAGAATTGGAAATTCGCTCCTAACCAGGCGCCGCCCGAAAAATCATCCGTTATGCTCGGATATTGAAACGTGGATTCCTCGGCGTACCGGTCCTGGACGACACTGATTGCCGGATCAAAACTCCCAGATCCTCCCTCGTCGGTGTCCAGCCCGGTCCCCAGGGCGTCAAGATACGACCCTACAACGTAATCGGTACCGGCCGTCAGGTCGAAGGGGGTGATCGAAACATAGCAGAAATAGCCCACGAGCGTAGCGCAGGTTCCTGAGGGCACCGTGGCGGACGTGAGCAGATCTCCGCTGGTGTCCCAGATCCCCACCATAGCGTCGCTCGAAAGTGGACCTTGGGTGGAGTCGAAGACTCCGAGGGAATTGACCGCTATGCTGACTACCGGGCTGAACTCAAAACCCAAAGTATATTCGCCGCCGTCATATGTTCAGCCGAATGTCGTTAAATTAACTGCTGTTCCGGCGTGAAGTGCAGTCACTCCGAAAATAGCTAGAAAAAGCAATACCCCAGGCTTGGTAGGCACTCCGATCCCTCCGATCTTCAACAGGCACAGGTTATCACGAAAATCTGAATGGGGCAATCCCCCCTCAAGAACCGTCACCTCACAGCTATCTAACCCGATCTTTCATGTTTACAAGAGCATAGAGCTAGTAGTACG
>DATJVN010000125.1:0-8484 GCA_035501755.1 Bryobacteraceae bacterium
CGGACAGGTGAGCCAGGTAACTGCGCGTTCCTTTGGAATCGCGCCGGTACAGGTCGATCGTATACGTGAGCGCCTGAAAAACGTAAAACGACAGGCTTACCGGCAGCACGAAATTCCACGCCGGAGCCGAACGCCCGCTCACCACCGACCAATTCGAAAGAAAGAACGGCACGTACTTGATGGAGGCCAGCAGGCCGACGTTCATCACGATGCTGAGCGTCACCAGAATGCGCCGGACGAGCCGGTTTTCCGAATCCTGGAGACCCAGCCCGATGACGTAATCGCAGCTCGAAACGGCGGGAATCAGGGCCAGGTAGAACAGGTCCCACTTGGCATAGAAAAAGTAGTTCGCAAACAGCACCACGCCGAGCGTCAGCGTGCGGAAGCGCGACACCGGCCAGTACAGCGCGAAAACGGCAAACAGAAAGATGAAATAAGCCGACGACGACAGCAGCAAACAACCAGCATAACTTGCCGCCATTTCGCGAGGAAACCGGGCAACAGCCGGCACGTTAAATGCTGCGCTAGACTAAGACCATGCGAGCTTTTCTCAACGCGCCGGCCCTCGCCGCCGTTTCGCTGTCACTGGCGGCCGTCACTTTCGCCCAAACGCCGCCTGTCCTGCGGCCCAGTCCCGAGGTCAACGTGGTCGAGCCCTCCGGCAAACAGGTGACCCTTTCGAGCCAGAAAGGCAAAGTCGTGGTGCTCGATTTTATCTTCACCACCTGTGTTCATTGCCAGGCCGAAACGGTCATGCTGGAAAAGCTTTACAAGGAAATGGCGCCCAAGGGCCTGCAGATACTGTCGGTGGCGATCAACGACAACGCCATGATGCTGATCCCCGGTTTCGTGCAGCAGTACAACGTCCCCTGGCCGGTGGGTTACGCGCCCAGCGACACCATGCTCAAGTACATGGGATTCTCCATGATGGACCGCTGGGTGGTGCCGCAAGTCGTCGTGATCGACCGCAAGGGAATGATCCGCGCGCAGACTCCGGTGCCGGGCGACATCAACCTGCAAAGTGAAACCTACATGCGCGGCCTGCTCGGCACACTGCTCGCTGAAAAGGCGCCCGCGCACACCTCGCACGCGCGCGGAACGGTGAAGACCGCCAGCAATCATTAGTACCCATGCGCACCACGGCTGCTCTAGCTCTGCTCGCCGCAGCGCTTCCGGTTTTCGCAACCGAACCGCCGGAAACGCGCAAATCTCCCGAATTCACGCTCACCGACGCCAACGGCAAAGAGTCCTTGCTTTCGAGTTATCGCGGCAAAGTGGTGGTGATCGGATTCGTTTTCACCACCTGCGTGCATTGCCAGGCGTTTTCCGCGATGGTCGAAAAGCTGTACAAGGAGCTCGGTCCGCGCGGTTTCGAGCCCATCGACATCGCCTGGAACGATAACGCGAAATTCCTCATCACCAACTTCGCGCAGCAGTTCGGCGTCACCTTCCCCATGTACTACACCGATTACGACCACGTCATGGCCTACATGGGATTCTCCATCATGGACCGTCCGGTGGTTCCGCTCGTTGTCGTGATCGACCGCAAGGGCATGATCCGCGCGCAAAGTCCGCCGCAGGGCGACCCCAATCTTCAGGATGAGACCAAGCTACGCGACATGGTCGAGACGCTGCTCAAAGAGCCTGCGACCACGGTGTCACGCAAACACCGGTAGCTAGCTCAGCGCCGCCTTGCAATAGTCGAAGCACTTCCGCACTTCCGTGATCGTGTCCCCGCCCTTGTATTCGTACTCGATATTGGCGGGAATCGGATAGCGCTTGTTCTTGAGAATCTGCAACACCGCCTTGATGGGAGTGTCGCCCTCGCCGAACGGCACCGCGGGACCCTGGTTCTTCTTGCGATCCTTGATGTGCAGCGTCACGATGCGATCGTGATGCTGGTCGAGAAAGCTGACCGGGTCGAATCCCGCCGCGACGAAGTGGCCGATATCCAGATTGATACCGATGAACTTCGATAGCGCGATGGCCTGCTCGAAATCCGATGGCCGCGCGAATTCGTCGGGCGCCATGTTGGAGTGATTGTGGAACGCGACAATGATCCGATGCTTTTCCGCCATCGGCGCCAGCCGCTTCGCCGTCGACACGTTCGATGACGCGGTGATGTACTTCACCCCGATCGCCCGGGCGATCGCGAACCCGGATTCCAACTCCTGGTCGCTCCAGTCTTGGCGAAAGCTGTAATTCAGCGCGTAAAGCCGAATGCCCGCATCGTCGAACTTGCGTCGCACCTCGCGCATCTGTTCGAGCGGCGGATCATTCCGGAAGGCCGCGAGCGCCTGTTTGTCCTTCGGCTCGATGTGGCCGTTGTACAGCTCGGCTTCCCCCAGCCCGATCTCCTTCATCGCCGCGATGCAGCCGTCGAGCGGACGGTCGCGAAAGCTGTAAGTCTGCGCGCCAATGGTCACGCCGTTGATGGTCGAATCAATCATCTTCGGCTTCGCCCATCCGGCTCCCGCGATGGCGAGCCCCGCGATCGGAAAGAAATCCCGTCGAGTCATCAAACCACTCCCGCGATCGCCGCGGCGATCGCTTTGCCATGAAATCTTCCGTTCTCGATGAAAATCTCGTTGGTGTGCATCCCCGCCACCAGCACTCCCGCAAGATACATCCCCTTGCGATCGCTTTCAAGCGTCTCCGGATGCATATGCGGCCGCGCGGTTTTCGGGTCGAAGCGGATGCCGTGCTGCTCCAGAAATTCGAGATCCGGACGGTAGCCGATCAGCGCGAACACGAAATCGTTGCGCAGCGTCTCGCGACCGCTGGGCGTGTTCAGGATCACCCATTTTTCCTCGATCTGCTCCACCGTCGAATGGAAAAACGCGCGAATCTCCCCGCTCTTGATGCGATTCTCGATGTTCGGTTTGATCCAGTACTTCACTTTCGAGGAGATCCCCTCGCCGCGATGCACCAGCGTCACCCTCGCGCCCGACCAGTGCAGCTCCAGCGCCGCGATCGCCGCCGAGTTCTTCGCCCCGATCACCAGCACGTCGTGATTGTAGTAAGGATGCGGCTCCTTATAATAATGCGTCACCTTGGGCAGGTCCTCACCCGGAACCTTCAGCTTGTTGGGAACATCGTAATATCCCATCGCCAGGATCGCTTTCTTCGATTCATAGGAATGCGGGCATCCGTGCATGTCGAGCGAGTGCGTCACGAACGCGCCATCCTCGCCCGCGATTTTTTCCACGCGCTCGTACTGCCGGATATCGAGCTGGTAATGATCCGCCACGCGCCGGTAATATTTGAGCGCTTCGGCGCGCACCGGCTTCTCATTCAGCGAAGTCATCGGAATGTCGCCGATCTCCAGCAGTTCCGGCGTGGTGAAAAACACCATGTTGGTGGGATAGTTGTACAGCGAGTTCACCACGCAGCCCTTGTCGATGAGCACCGCGCTGACCCCGCGCCGCTTGAGCTCGATCCCGCATGCAAGACCCGTAGGCCCTGCTCCCACCACCACCACGTCGAAGCTTTCCATCTAGTGTTGTATCTCTTGCGTTGCGTTCTTTTGCCGCACGCGCCAGCTCTCTTCTAGCTGGCGCTCGAGCCGGCTCCGAATTTCATCCAACGCTTTCGGCAGCGCGGCGTGGTCCCTGCCGCCGCCCTCGGCCATATCGGGTCGGCCGCCCCCGCGCCCGCCGACCGCCTTGGCCACGCTCTCCACGAGTTTCCCCGCATGAACCTCGGAGGTCAGATCCTTGGTAACGCCACTGACGATCGAGATGTTTGCGCCGTCTACCGAGGCGAGCACGACCACCGCGCGCCTCCATTTGCTGCGCAGCGAATCCACTAGAGTTCGGAGCTGGCTCCGGTCTAGGCTTGACACCTGAGCGGTGAGGATCTTGATGCCGTGCACATCCTTTGCCTGCGATTCGAGACCGTGCGCCTGCGCCTGCGCAAGCTGCGTCTTCATCTGTTGCAGTTCGTGCTCCAGCGATTTCTCCCGCGCGAGCGACCGCTCCAGGTGATCCATCAGCTCCGCTTCCGGCGCCCGCAACGCTCCCGCGATCCGCGCCAGGTCCCCCTGCACCTGCTGGAAGCGTTTCAGCGCGCCCTCGCCCGTAATCGCCTCAATCCGCCGCACTCCCGCCGAAATCGAGCCTTCATACACGATCTTGCAGATCCCGATATCCCCCGTCCGCGCCACGTGCGTGCCGCCGCACAATTCTTTGCTGAATGAATCGATCGACACCACGCGCACCCGCTCGCCGTATTTTTCGCCGAACAGCGCCATCGCGCCGGTTGAAAGCGCGTGATCGAGATCCATCACGTCCGTATGCACCTCGATATTTTTGAGAATCTCCTCATTTATGAGCCGCTCGACTTCCGCGATCTCGTCCGCATCCATCGCCGCGTAATGCGTGAAATCGAAGCGCAGCCGCGACGGCTCCACCACGCTGCCGGCCTGTTTCACATGCGTCCCCAGCACCGCGCGCAGCGCGGCGTGCAGCAGATGGGTCCCGGTATGATTGCGCATGGTCGCATGGCGGGCCTCGGAATCGACGCGCGCAATCACGCGATCGCCCGCCTTCAGAACGGTGAGCATTTTCACCCTGTGCGCGGTCTTGCCCGGCGCGGCCGAATACGCGCGCTCTACGATCGCGGCCGTGTCGCCCGTCTCCGGATTCACCAGCACACCCGTGTCGCCGACCTGTCCGCCCGCCTCGGCGTAAAACGGCGTCCGGTCGAGCACCACTTCCGCGCCGTCGGCAACGGCAAACGCCGCAGTCACGGCCGCCAGCGATTCGAGGGTCTCGCGCCCGACGAATTCCGTCTTCGGCAGCCCCTGGTAAACCGGGTTGATCTGCGCTTTTTCCGCACCCTTCCAGCTCGCCCGCGCGCGCGTGCGCTGCTTCTCCATTGCTTCGTCGAACCCTGGGGTGTCAACGCTGACACCAAACTCACGAGCCATGTCGATCTGCTCGTCGAGAGCCAGTCCGTAGGTGTCGTAAAGTTTGAAAGCAACGTCGCCCGGCAGTACCTGCACAGCGGGCTGGACCGGGTGAGCCTGAGGGTCTTCACCGGGCTGAAGCGCCCTAAACTGGCCCGCCGGAAAAATCGCTTCCCGGAAATACTTTTCCGCGACCTGGAACGTCGTCGCGTAGCGATGCTCCTCATCCTTCACCACGCGCGCTACCCGCTGAATCGATTCCATCATCTCCGGGTATGCATCGCGCATGTGCTCGGCGACGAAGCCGGTCAGCTTATACAAATACGGCTCGCTCACCCCGATCATGCGCGCATTGCGCATCGCGCGACGCATAATCTTGCGCAGCACATACCCGCGCCCTTCGTTCGACGGCAGTACGCCATCGTGAATCAAAAACGCGGTCGCGCGTGAATGATCCGCGTTGATCCGCAGCGCGATATCCGTGCGCTCGTCGTCGCCGTAGTTCTTGCGCAGCAGCTCGCCCGCGCGATCGATAATCGGCCGGATCAGATCGGTATCGTAATTCGACAGCTTGCCCTGCAAAACGCACGCGATGCGCTCGAGGCCCATCCCCGTATCGATCGACGGACGCGGCAGCGGCGTCAGCTTGCCCGACGCATCGCGATCGAACTGCATGAACACCAGGTTCCAGATCTCGATAAAGCGCTCGCCCGGATCATCCGGAAACGTCCCCGGCCCCGCGTCGGGTCCGAAGTCGTAATGAATCTCCGAGCACGGCCCGCACGGCCCCGTGTCGCCCATCTGCCAGAAATTATCTTTTTCATCCAGCCGGAAAATGCGCGAGAGCGGCATGCCCGTCACTTCCTGCCACAACTTCTCCGCGTCATCGTCTTCGCGAAAAACCGTGAAGTACAGCCGGTCCTTGGGCAGCCCGTAATCTTTGGTGATCAGCTCCCACGCGTACGCGATCGCATCGCGCTTGAAATAATCGCCGAAGGAAAAATTCCCCAGCATCTCGAAAAAGGTGTGATGCCGCCGCGTGTAGCCGACGTTGTCAAGATCGTTGTGTTTTCCGCCCGCCCTCACGCACTTCTGCGAGGTCGTGGCGCGCGAATAATCCCGTTTTGCCTGGCCGAGGAACACGTCCTTGAACTGGTTCATCCCCGCGTTGGTGAACAGCAGCGTCGGATCGTTGGCCGGCACCAGCGACGAGCTTCGCACCACGCGATGCCCGCGCCGCGCGAAAAAATCCAGAAAGGTCTGGCGTGTTTGGGACCCTGTCATCGTGTAATTTTATTGTTGCACGCCGACTTCCCACTCCCCACTCCCCACTTCCCTCTTTCGTGTCACGATGGTTGATCCGATGAAGAAGCCCCCGCAACCGCGACGCTCGCGTCTCGAACTGTGGATCTCCCTCGCGCTTCTCGCCGCGATCATCGCCGTCTACGCCCAGGTCCGGAGTTTCGCCTTCATCAACTACGACGATCCCGACTACGTCACCGCCAACACGCACGTGCTCAGCGGCCTCAACCCGCAAAGCCTCGCCTGGGCGTTTACTTCCACCCAGGATGCGAACTGGTTTCCGCTCACGCGCCTCTCGCACCTGGCCGATGTCCAGCTCTTCGGTCTTGACGCCGGCGCGCATCACCTCACTAACGTCGCCATTCACGGGCTGAGCGCCCTGCTCCTGTTCGTGTTGCTCAAGCGCATCACGCGCGCGAGCTGGCCCAGCGCCTTCGCCGCCTTCGTGTTTGCGGTTCATCCCCTGCACGTCGAATCGGTCGCCTGGGTCTCCGAGCGCAAAGACGTCCTGAGCGGTCTCTTCTGGATGCTCACGCTCTGGGCGTATCTGCGCTACTCCGATCGCACAACGTTCGCGCGCTACAGCCTGGTCGTCCTCCTGTTCTGCTGCGGCCTGATGGCCAAGCCGATGATCGTCACGCTGCCCTTCGTCATGCTCCTGATCGATTACTGGCGCGAGCGCCCCGGCTGGAAGCGTTTGATCCTCGAAAAAATCCCTCTGTTCGCCATCGCGATTGCCGCCGGCATCGCGACCTTCGTCATCCAGCAGCGCGGAGGCTCGGTTTCGACCATCGCGCAGGTTCCGCTCCAGCTTCGCCTCGGAAACGCGGCCGCGTCCTATATTATTTACCTGGCCCAGTTCCTGTGGCCGGCGAAGCTGGCTGTGTTTTATCCCTTCGTGGCTCAGTCGGTCTGGATGGAGGTTTCCGCCGTGCTTACGCTGCTCGTAGTCACCTTCACCGTTCTGCGCCGTGGGGTACCGCGCTACCTGACCATCGGGTGGTTGTGGTATGTCGGAACGCTGTTTCCCGTAATCGGGCTCATTCAAGTCGGCGCGCAGTCGCGGGCTGACCGCTACACATACATTCCGCTGATCGGCATCTCCATCGCAATCGCCTTCGGCGCCGCGGAGCTCATCGAGCGGCGCCCCTCCCTCAGACCCGCGATCGCCGCGTGCGCCGTCGCCGCCTGCATCGCCTGGACCGCCGTCGCAATGAGCTACGCCTCAGACTGGCAATCGAGTATCGCCCTGTTCGAGCACGCCGCGCACGCGACCCGCGCCAATTACATCGCCTACAACAACCTCGGCGATGCGCTGCGCGATGCCGGCCGGCCCACGGAGGCCATCCGCAATTTCGAGATGGCGGTCGAGATCAAGCCGGCTTCGCCGAGGCCCAGGACAACCTTGGCGAAGCGCTGCTTTCGCAAGGGCGTCTCGATGAAGCCCTGCCGCACATTCTCGAAGCCGTGCGCCTGGACCCGAAAGCGCCCGAGGCGCGCGTCAATCTGGGCACCGCGATGCGCCAACGTGGAATGCTCAAAGGATCCGAAGTCCAATATCGCGAAGCCATCGCGCTCGATCCCGAGAACGCCGCCGCCCGCCGCGGATTGGGCAATGTGCTCGCGCAGCAGAACCGTTTCGACGAAGCCCTGGCGCAATATCGCGAAGCCCTTCGCGTCCAGCCCGGCGATCCCGATTCGCACTACAACCTGGGCCTGCTCGCCGCCCAGATGGGCAACCAGGGCGAAGCGATCGCGCAGTTCATCGAGGTCGTGCGGTTGCAGCCTTCCAGTCCCGACGCGCGCTTCAACCTGGGCAATGCGCTCGCGCAGGCCAACCGCTTCGAAGACGCCGCCGCGGCGTTTCAGGCGGCGGTACGATTGAAGCCCGATTACGTTCGCGCGCATTTCAACCTGGCCAGTTCGCTCGCCACGCTCGGCCGCTACGCCGATGCCGCGCGTGAGTTCGAAGCCGTGCTGCAACTCCAGCCCGATTTCGCTGAAGCCCGCAAGAATCTGGAGCTGTGCCGGCAGTTGCAAGCCGAGCATCACGCGAGGTAACGCGTCGCCAAGAAACCAGATTTAGCCAGTTTTCAACCACATCCATATTGACCCCGCACCGCCCACTCCCACTCCCTGTTACCCCATAAGCAAGGAGTCCATTGTGCTCTGCCAACGGAGAACGGGATCGGCCAAGAGGGGAAATTCTAGACTCACCCCAGCGGGCTTGCGTGCGTTGGATGTCAGCCGGTACAAGACCGGTGCCAAGCCGT
>DATJVN010000126.1:0-36571 GCA_035501755.1 Bryobacteraceae bacterium
ATAGCACGCCCCGAACCACGCCGCACAACCCACATTTTCAGCACGATACGCGCTCCCAGACCCGCGATCTGCGTTTCTCCGCCCCGAACGGTGTGTCGCTGTGACACAATGTGCTTGAAGTGCGCGCGCTGTTCTCGACGCTCCTGTGGCCGATCGCTCTCGCCCCGCTTTTCGCTCAACCCGCCTCCGATCAGGACTACCACGTCTATACCGATGCGCCGCGCCTGCTGCTCACGCACCAGCGTCTTCGCCTGCTCCAGCGCGAGCGCGACCGCCAGAGCCTTCGTTGGCAGCAGTTCGATGCGCTGATTTCCGGCGGAGCGCCCATGCCGGAGCCGGCTTTCGCCTGGGCGCTCGATTCGCAGGTCGCCCGCGACCCGGCGGCCGGGCGCAAAGCGATCGATTGGGCGCTCGACCCGTCGCATGCCGATCTGCGACAGCTCGCGCTGGTGTTCGACTGGTGCGCCCCGCTCATGAACAAGGAGCTGGCCGATCGGCTCGACGCGCGGATCGAACAGATGCTGCGCGCCACGCCGGCACCGGACGACATCCGCGCCCACAGCGCGCGCGTTCTGGCCGCCATCGCCATTGCAGACCGTCTGCCGGATCATGCCGAATCGACGCTTCGCCCGGAACTCGAGTCGTGGTGGCGCGACGCAATCGTCAAGCAAATCCAGGCGGGGCACGCGCTGGCCCGCGACCAGATCTACTGGCTCTACGAGATGCTCCACGCGGTCCGCGACAATCTGAAAATCGACCTGCGCGAATCCGAGCTCGACTATTTTAAATCGCTGCCGGAGGATCATCTGGAGAGCCACTACCCGGCCGCTTACCAGGCGCCGGAAAACGACTTTCGCATTCCCGTTTACGTTCGCGACGGTCCGCCCGATCTGGCCGATGCCGCGATGTCGCGCGCGGCTGAGCTGTCCATGGTCGCTTACGATCCCAACGCGCCGGAGATCCAGTATCTGCAAGGCTGGCTGATGCAGGACCGCTTCATGATGCGCGGCGCGCTCGGGGCGCCCTACGAATTTTTGTGGGCCAATCCCTACCAGCCTGGCCTGAGCTATTTTCAGACGCCGCTGATTTTTCACGACGCCCAAACCGGCCACATCTTCGCGCGCACGAGCTGGGATGACGACGCCACCTGGGTCGGCTATTTCGAGGGTCATCTCCAGTTGTTCAAGGACGGCCAGGTCCAGACGCTGCGCGCCGGCGCCTCCGTCACGCCGGTGCACATCGGCGACGCGCTTCTGTTAAGCGCCGACCACCCCGACGCCGCTCGATTCCACGTCGATTCTGAAGCCGTCTTCGTGATGAACCTGACCGCGCGCGCCGGCTACGATATCGAAGTCGACGACGAAGAACTGTGGGACGGGGAAACCGACGCGGGAGGAACGCTGGTGCTGTCGCTTCCGGAAGGAACAAATGCCGGCGCGCGCGTCAAGCTGCATAATGCCGTCGGTGCGCACAGATGACGTGAGTTCCTATCCGGCGACCGGCTGGCGTGCGCGGGCCGGTTTCGGAGCGCGATGGAAGTATCGCCACCCGAGCAGCACCAGCAGGATCACGCCGTACAGCACCGGCAGACGAATATCCGATTTCACCAGCCAGTAATAATGAATCACGCCCGCCGCGGCGCTGAAATAGATCGCGCGGTGCAGCTTCTGCCAGCGCTTGTAGCCCATCCGGCGCACCCAGCGGTCAGTCGAGGTGATGGCGAGAGGCAGCATCAGCACGAGTCCGGTGAAGCCCGCGGTGATGAAGGGGCGCTTCAGAACGTCCTTCCACATTTCATGCAGGTCGAACCATTTGTCCAGCACGAACCAGGTCATGAAGTGCAGCGATCCGTAAAAAAAAGCAAACAGGCCCAGCATCCGCCGGAAGCGCGCCAGTTGCGGCTGCTGGAAGATGACGCGCAGCGGCGTGATGCTTAGCGTGATGAGTAGAAAGCGGATAGTCCAGTCGCCCGTGGTGTGGGTGATGTACTCGATGGGGTTGGCAAGAAACGGCGTCGAGTAAACGGTCCAGGCCAGCAGCGCGCCGGGAATCAGGCAGGCGACAAAGAGGACAACCTTCGTCCAACGGCTTTTGAGCATCGTTCCATCACACGCAACAGCGTAAGCCCGTGCGCGCGTCGCAATCGAGCGCTAATAATACTTTCGCAGATCCATCCCCGCGTACATGCTGGCGACTTCCTTTTCGTAGCCGTTGAACATCAGGGTCGGACGCATGCGCAGGTCGCCCAGGCGGCGCTCCCTCGCCTGACTCCAGCGCGGATGGTCCACCTTCGGATTCACGTTCGAATAGAATCCGTACTCGTGCGCGTTGGCCATGTTCCACGTGGCGGGAGGCTGCTTGTCCACCAGCTTGATCTTCACCAGCGATTTGATGCTCTTGAATCCGTACTTCCACGGGACCGTCAGCCGGATCGGCGCGCCGTTCTGGTTGGGCAGCACCTCGCCGTAAACCCCGACGGTGAGGATCGTCAGCGGATGCATCGCCTCATCCATCCTCAGTCCCTCGACGTAGGGAAAATCGATTCCCGCGCGCCAGGACGTGGCGAGCGGCTCTTGCTTGGTGTTGTGATAGCTCTGAAACGCGACGAATTTTGCCTTCGACGTCGGCTCGACCTGCTTGAGCAGCGCGTTCAGCGGAAATCCGATCCACGGCACCACGATCGACCAGGCTTCCACGCAGCGATGCCGGTAAATGCGCTCCTCGAGCGGGGCGATTTTCATGATCTGGTCGAGATCCAGCGTCTTGGGCTTGGCGACCTCGCCTTCGATCGACAGCGTCCACGGCGAGGTCTTGAAACCCTGCGCGTTCTTGGCCGGATCGGCTTTGTCGGTGCCGAATTCGTAGTAGTTGTTGTAGCCGGTGACGATCTGAATCGGCGTCAGCGGTTCGGTGGTGCTGTACGGGCTTTTGATGGTCGCGTTGAGCTTCTGCGTATCGCCCCAGGCGAGACCGGCGAAAGCGGCCGCACCGGCAGTGAGGAAACGGCGGCGATTGAGGCTATGGGTGAGATAGACGTTTTTTGGGGTGACGTCGGAATAACGGAGATCGCTCAGTTTCCGAATGATCATAATTCTATTATTGCTCCGCTTTAGCGGCGCCCGCGACCGCGGTCGTGATGCTCTTCGAGGCGATGCCCTTCGCGACGCTCGGCCGGCGCCCAGCGCCGCGCGGCGTAGGGATGAACGTAAGTGCCGCGATTGGCCCACGTGCGGCCCCACGGATGGCCGTGAATGATCACTTCATGTGTCGCCCAGCCGATATGCACGGCGCCCCATCCCCACGGAGCGAAAGCCGCGCCCAACGCAATTCCCATGGGCCCGAAGCTGATCGCTCCGCCGACCACGAATCCCGGCCGCGGAGCCACGAACACCACCGCGGGATTGTAAACCGGCACGTACAGCAGCGCCGGATTGACCGCATCGATGGCGATCAGGTGCGGTCCGGTGACGACGACGTTGAGGTACGGACCGCTGCGCAGGTAGCCGAAGTCGTAGGCCTTCTGCCGGTCGCGCTCGACCGCGTCCATCACGGCGGCCTGTTGCTGCATATACTGCTCGCCCAGGCTGCGCATCCAGTCGAAATCGGAGTTCATCATGTGCAGAACGTCGGGGAACGGAAGCAGCGCTTGAACCGCGGGATCCCACGGCACCCGGTCGTCTTCGATGGCGCGCGCGAGTTCGTCGCCGTGCAGGTAACGATGCTGGTTGGCCCACATGTCAGCGTCGGGGATCTGGTCGGGATAGGTCGCGGCAGCCAGAACCTGCGCGAGCAGGGAGTCCGGATAAAGCGCGATCCGGTCCACCAGTCTGTCGAGCTGCTTGGGGGACATCAACGGCGGCTGCGCGAATGCGAGACAGCAAGTGAGAGTAGCGATTGAGAATCGGGTGAGTGTCACGAGTCGCATTTCTCTATCGTGCCACACGGGTCCGTTTGATTCGCTCGGAGCATTTGGCCGCTCACTTACACGAGACGGCAGGAAGCCGAGCCGCCAGTCGTCAGGCGGCGCGGCTACCGGGTCTTGCTACAGGTTCGGCAGCGCCAGAGTTGCGTTTCCCGCCGGACCAGAATAGATCAACTCCAGCGAGTGAATTCCCTTCTCCTTGCCGTGATAGCGGAAAAACAGCAGGCCCGCGCGCGGCAGCAGCCGCTGGCCTTCGGGAAAGGACAATTTCTCGACCCGCAAAACCAGCTTCCGCTGAACGTCAAAGGGAACCTTGGGCGGCGTGGGAGGACCCGAGTCCTGCTGCCCGCCGCCGCCGAACGAAGTCTTCGATTTCTCCTGCTGCGGAGGCGCCCATTCGGGGTCTTTGATATCCACGAGCGCGAAGGAATCGCTGTTCAGGATTTTCTTGCCGCCGTTCACGCGCAGCGAAAAATCGTGGTAGGAGAGCGCCAGGGTGGCTCCCGGAGCGCCGTAAAACGCGGCTTCGACAACGACGTAATCTTCGCTCGAGAGCGGGCCCTCCGGCGTGGGAATGGAGTGTCCGGCGAACTCGGCCGCCAGCGTCAGGTCGCCGACTTTGACCTGCGCCTGGTAGTCGGTGGCCGCGGCGCGCGGCGCGCTGCCTTCGCCCTCCCGCACTTCCGCCGGTTTGGAGGTGGGCGCGGCCGGCGGGGCCGCGGTCTGCCCGTGAGCGAGCAGCGCAAAAATCCCGAGGTACAGAGAAAAACGCATTAGCTGACAAATTATCACAGTTCGGGCCTGATATCATGTACGAACATGGCCCCCGGTCTTCACTCCCAACTCGCGCCGATGTCGGAAGCGGTCACCCAGGCGATTCGCGTGGAGGTGATGTCGCGGCACTCCCCCGAGAATTCGCGCCCGCAGAACGATCAATGGGTGTTCGAATACACCGTCCGCATCACCAACGAAAGCGCCCAGACGGTGCAACTGGTCAGCCGCCACTGGATCATCACCGACGCGCTGGATCATACCCAGGAAGTCAAGGGATTGGGGGTGGTGGGAGAACAGCCCGTGCTGGCGCCCGGCGAGTATTTCAAATATTCATCGTGGTGCCCCTTGAAGACGGCTAGCGGAGTCATGCGGGGAACCTACCAGATGGCGCGCAGCAATGGCGAAGAGTTCGATATCGAGATCGCTCCCTTCGCGCTCCGCGCGCGGCACACCGTGCACTGATTTCGTTTTTGAATGAAAAAGAGGCGGCCAGCCCTGATGCTGCCGGCCGCCCCTCGCGCCGTATTGCCCTGGCGCTTAATTCTTGCCGATCTCGATCTTGATCTGCTTCGGCTTGGCGACTTCCTTCTTGGGAAGGGTGATGGTCAACGTGCCATTCTTATAGTCGGCCTTGCCGTGGTCGGTGTCGACCGTGTCAGGCACAGTGAACACGCGTTCGAAGGTTCCATAGGACCGCTCCAACCGGTGCCAGCCCCCTTCCTCGGTTCCACGCTCGAACTTGCGCTCGCCGCGGACCGTGAGGGTGCCGTTCTCCATGCGGACATCAATGTCCTTCATTTCGATGCCGGGGACGTCGGCAATGAAAACCAATTCGTTCTCGGTCTCTTTAATATCGACCGGGGGGACCCAAGGACGACCATTCGGCTCCGCAAACAGCCGCGTCATGGTGTCCTCGAAGGCGCGCAAGCTGGGAAGCGTTTCGAAGTCGGCAAAGGGTCTGTAACGGACGATGGACATAACTTTCTAGCCTCCTGTGACTTAATCTGTATCCATTAACAATATAGAATATGCGTGTGTACTTGTCAAGTATCTTCCATAAATAATTTAAGGTACCGCCCGCAGTGCTTCCGTGCTAGCCTTTGAGTTTGGACAACTTTTTTGGAAACAGCGAGATAGCGACCGCTCTCCAGGACATGATCGCCCGCGACAAGATCGCCCAGACGCTGCTGTTCTCTGGTCCTAAGGGAATCGGAAAGGCAACCCTGGCCCGCCGCTTCGCCGCCCAACTTCTGGGCGACGCAGTCAAAATCGAGCAGGACGATCTGAGCCTGGAATCCAACGCGACAATCATCGCGGAGCGCGAAAAATGGACGGCGGAGAAGCGCAACGAAGATCCGCTGCTGTTTTCTTCGCATCCCGATTTCGTAACCTTCGCGCCGGATGGTCCGCTGCGCCAGATTACCATCCAGCAGATGCGGTTGTTGAAAGAACGCGCGCCGCTCAAGCCGCTCAAGGGCGTCTGGCGCGTGTTTTTGATCGACGAAATCGATCGCGCCAATGAGCAGGCCGCCAATTCGCTGTTAAAAACGCTCGAAGAGCCGCCCGAGCACCTCATTTTGATCCTGACCGCGCGCAATCCGTACGATCTGCTGCCGACCATCCGCTCGCGCGCGGTTGGGTTCCGGCTGTCGCGTCTTTCCGATGCTGAAACGCGCGAGTTCATCGCATCGCGCGGATTGAGTGATGCAGCGCGGCGCGCAATGCTGGCCGAGGGTTCGCCGGGGCTGGCGGTTTCGATCGATCTGGAGGCGTACGACCGGCGGCGCGCAGCGATGCTCGCGCTGCTTGAAGTCGCTGCCGGCGCGGAGCCGTTCGGAAGCTGGCTGAAGCATTCCGACGCGATCGCCGTCCGGCGCAGCGAGAAGCTCGATTCGTACCTGGACGTGCTGTATATCCTGATCGAGGACGTGCTGCGCCTCGCGAACGGCGCCGGGCCGGTGCGCAACCAGGATATTCGGACCGATCTCGAAGCGCTGGCGCGCAGCGTCTCGTTCGACTGGCTGAGGACCGCGGTTGAGCGCGTGGACGAACTCACGGAACTGGTCCGGCGTAATATTCAGAAATCGCTCGCGCTGGACGCATTCGCAGTTTTTTCGAAAAGTTGAAGGCTACTGCGTCGATACCTTCCGCACGGCCCCGTGGATCGGCTGCGGGCCGAAATGTGTGGTCGCCGGCCCGGTGTACACCATCGTCATGTTTGAAAAGTCGATGTCCGACCCTCCGGTGATGCAGATCTGAATCGTGGATGCGCCTTTGGACTCAAATGGCGCCGGGCTTCCATTCGCCCCAGTCGTCGCGGGTCCGGTGATCACGACCCCTCCGGTGGTGGCCGGGCTATTCGCGGGACACACGCTAGTGTCGTAGCTGACCGTTGCGCCAGTCATGCTGATGTGATGAGTGTGCGGTGTGCGGGTCCCGGGATTGGCCGGGTCCACCTGCGTGGAGTCCGTAATTCCATAATCCGATGTCTCCATGCTCAGGTCCGCGGAAAAACTGGCCGTGCCCGACGACCGCTGTATGTCCACTGTCCAGTCGCCGCGAATTTCCCACGGACCGCCCGATATGCTGGACGGGCCATAGTCGTTGACCACACCGCTGAAGTGCACGTTCCGTGAATCTTGCGCCCGCATTAATGCGATACCGGAAAGCGCGATGGCAAGCCCGCAGATGGTAACCGTAAGTCGCATGTTGATAGCTCCTCCGCGATCCACGATGCACCCGCCGGGAAAAAAGAACAAGTCCGGATAGGTTGAAAGCCTGTTTTATACATTTGCACACCACTCAAAACAAGAGGTATTGTCGAAAACGTGCCTACCGCGCCCGCAGATCGGGACGCCGCGCGCCGCCAGCTTGAGCGCGTCCTGGCGAGCCCGGGTCTCGTGCGCAATCCGCGGATGAGCCGCTTTCTCAGGTTCCTCGCCGAGCGGTACTTTGAAGGCGACCTGAACCAACTCAAGGAATCCGTTATCGCGGTCGAGGTGTTTGACCGCAAGCCGGACCATGATCCTTCCCAGGATTCAATCGTGAGAACCGAAGCCGGCCGGCTGCGCGCCCGGCTGGCGGAATACTACGTCAGCGAGGGAAACGCCGACCCGATCGTGATCGAGCTGCCCAAGGGCGGGTACACTCCCGTGTTTCGCTGCCGTTCACCTCAGCGGGAGCGCGCCGGGGAACCCGGCGGCGATCCGGGTGGATCATCGCTGTCGCAGCCGTTACGCTCGCCGCGGGAGCCCTGGTCTGGTGGCGTCTTCCGCACAGGGTAACGCCCATCCCGATTGCCGTTTTGCCGCTCGAAAACCTGAACCACGATCCGTCAACCGATTATTTCGCCGACGGGCTGACCGATGAGCTCATCCGCAATCTGTCGCTGATCGAAGGTCTTTCGCCGCGGTCGCGCACCTCCTCGTTTGCGTTCAAGGGCAAACCCCGCAACATGCGTGAAGTGGGAAAAGAGCTTGAGACCGACTATATTCTTGAGGGCTCGGTGCTTCGGGTTGGCCAGCATGTGCGTGTTGACGCTCAATTGGTTCGCGCGCGCGACGATCTCCCTTTGTGGTCGGGCCGCTACGACCGCTCGCTGACCGATATCTTCGCCATTCAGGACGAGATCTCTCGAGGCATCGTGAACAGCCTGCGCCTGAAGCTCGGCCGCGGCCAGCGCCGTTACGAAACCAGCGCCGAGGCCTACGATCTGTACCTTCAGGCACGGGCCCTCGGGCTTCAGCAGGGCTTCAGCGGTGAGCTCCAGAGCGCCGCCAAATTCGAGGAAGCCGTCGCCCGGGATCCCTCCTTCGCGCCCGCATGGGCCGGCCTCGCCGCCGCACACGCGACACGCGCCGAGGACCCGGCCTTCAATTCGGCCGCGGAGCTGGCGGCGATGCAGAGCGATGCGGAAAAGGCGCTGGAGCTCGATCCGCTGCTCGCCGAGGCGCACGGCGCGCTGGGGATGGTCTACGCCAGCCGGGCGCAATGGGACCGGTCCGAGAAAAGCTTCCGCCGCGCACTGGAGCTCGATCCCAGCGACTCGATCATCTACGGACATTTCGCGCTCGACCTGCTGTTTCCCTTGAACCGCATTCCCGAGGCCGTCCGTCAGTTGCGCACCGCTCTAAAGAATGACCCGCTCGCGTCCCGCATCCGCTTTATCCTCGCGAACGCGCTGATGGCAGCCGGGAAGTTCGACGAAGCAGCCGCATATTGCCTGAGCCTGCCCGACGGCTTTCCGGGCCGCGAGGAATGGCTGGCGAGGGCTCGCATCGGCCAAGGCCGGACGCAGGAGGCCATTCAGATCCTGGAAAGCAGGCGCAAGGCCGGCGCTGACGCCGACTATAACGTCGAAGGGTTTCTCGGCTATGCGTACGCTCGTGCGGACCGGCGCGGCGACGCCGAACAGCTCGCCGCCGCAACCTCGGACCCGTACGTCCAGGCCCTCATCTTCGCCGGAATGAGCGATAAACAGCGTGTCTTTGAGGCGCTGGATCGCATGGCCGCGCTGGGGCCCGTGCGCCTGGGCAGGGATCTCAACTATCCGGAATTCAACTCGGTTCGCGCCGACCCGCGGTACAAGGCGCTTCGCAAGGAGCTGGGACTGCCCGAATAAATTCCAGCGCGACGATGTTCGATTGCTGCGAACCCGCGCATTGTGTTATCACTGAATCCAGATAGGTAGTTCCATCCAAATTGAACCGCGCTATTTTCGCGCGCCAAGGAGCCGAAGTGGAGACGGGTAACCGCAAGCTGATCCGGCCGTCACTGAACGAAATCAAGGATCGGGGCCAGAGTCGCAAGGACGGTCAGAAAAAGTCCGCGCCGCCGGATCAGACCAACGCCGAGAATTTTTATTACCTCAAACAGATGCAGTCCAAGACGCTCATGACCATCGTCTTGAAGGACGGTGAGACGCTGAAGGGCATCATCGAGTGGTACGACAAGACCTGTTTGAAGGTGAATCGCGAAGGCGAGCCGAACCTGCTGATATTCAAATCGAACATCAAATACATGTACAAGGCCTGAAGCAAAGGGCCGCAGATGAACGCCGATGCACGCCGGTAAAGTGCTCTATGTGTGCTTCGCTGCGCTAAGCCTCGCGCAGGAGCTCCCGCGCGCGGGCGTGCAAGAACCGGCTGCCGGCGAGATTCTGGTGGCCACCACGAAATCGCACGATCCGGACCTGGCGCGGTCGGTAATTTTACTGATCCAATACGATCGCGACGGCGCGATCGGGCTGATGCTGAACCGGCCCAACGGGAAAGCGTTCGAAGGGGGACCGATCGATCTGGGGGTGCGGACGCTGGTGCGGTCGCGGTCGAAACCGGAGGGCGCCCAGCGGGTCTTCGGAGATGTCTACATCTATCCGCGGATGGTGAACGCTACAGGCGCGCGCATATACCTGGGATACACCGGATGGTCGGCGCAGCAGTTGAAAGACGAGATCGCGCGAGGGTTGTGGAAGCCGATCGCGGGTGATGCGCGCGTCGTTTTCGATCGCGATCCGGCGACGTTGTCGAAACGTCTGAACCGGTAGGCCTGCACCGGGCCCGCGCCAACTCTGGAGTGCTGTAACTGGTCGGTCCATCCAGGGCGCGTCTGCAGAACCTAGCGCGATTATGCGCGACTAATCTGCAGTCACGCGGTCGCGTGACAGAACTCGAGTTGCGGCGGGCTGAGCCGCAAGGCGAATGAAACCGACGGCCAAAACCAGCACGCAGGCCAGCATGGACATGTGGAAGCCGTATTCGATGTAGAGAAGACGGCTCATGTCGAGAGCGATGTGCATGTGCAGGTTGTCGTGCATCCACCAATTCCCCATGAACCAGCACAGCGTGATGAAAAGCGATTTGTTAAGCCATGGGGCGCCAAGAGGCAAGCGGCGGATCGCCGGCCATCCGAATACGGCGAAGGCCACGGCGAAACCGAAGGCGAGAGCTTCGATGGCAGCGAGTACGATGTAGAAAGGCAACAGGTTCGAAGGTGGCTCGGGGACACTGGAAGCGATAGGCCAGAGTTTCGGGCCGGTCAGGAACGCAGCGGAACCGATTACGAGGCTCAACAGAAACATGCGCCACGACCTATTCACGTTGTCATCTCCGCTGGTGATTGGACGTGCAACGTCGTTCGACGTTAGGCGAAGCGATTATACGCCATGATGGCGAACGGACGTACGTCGGCAAGTCGTACGGGTTGCATGCCGCATTGGCTCGTCCGAGCGCCACGTAATCGCGCGAGCCGCAGCGCAGCCCAACTCACAACGACCACGCACCGTTGTTGTACCAGCGCAGGACTCGGAGAGCGCGCAATGTGTTCCAGCGGCTTGCCCCGCCGACATGGGTCTCCATCTCCAATGGAATACGTTCGGGATGAAGAAAGTTGAGAGGCCAGCGCCCGTTCTGGTGCCGGCGCTCGATCACGATCTCGATCGCCGCACGGACGCGAGCGTCGGGTTTAATTCCAGCACTCCGCAGATAATCGAGTCCGCGCAGGACATCGTAATGCCAAAAAGTCGGGAACGAGAAACGGAGCCAGCGTTTTTCGATGATTTTGCCGGTTCGAAGCGAGCGGAACATGCGGCGCTCCAGCAAGTATTTTTCGGCCCTCTTGCGCGCTCGCGTGAGGGCCGCCGACTTGCGTCCTGCTCGTTCGTATTCGAGCAGTCCTTCAAGCACGCAAATGGTTGTATGGAACGAAGAGCGCCGGCTTGGGGGGGCTTTGCAGTTCCAGCCGCCATCTTCAAGCTGCTCGCCCAGGAGCCGATTGGCAAGTGCGTCATTCGGTTCTTTGAAATACGCGCCGATCGCGAGGATCCTGCCGTTGATGCAGGGCTCGGTTTCACCGTCAAGAAAGGGCTGGTTCTTGAACGATTTAAACACCAGTTGTTTGTCCACACGGCCGATCATCCTGCGAGCCTCCGCGCTAGCCGGGTCGAGGCCGAGGTCCTTCAAGACGACCAGAGTGTACACGGTGATCAGCAATCGGGCGTTTTCTTCGTTCAACTTCGCATTCACTTTGCGCAAGATGTCCACATCCTTCTCACTGCCCCAGGTGCCTGCGGGGGACTGGAGCGGGAGAAGCCGAGACCCCCAGCCTTCGGTTGCCACGCGAGACCGTTCGGCTGCGATCGCGTCAGGACTTTCACCGGTCAGGTCCCTCATGACCTGCCAACGGATCGCGGGGTCGGAATCGAGGAGCCATTTGAGGTGGGCAGGACGGGGTGCGCAATCCTGGGGGCGCATTGCTCCTTTATAGCAAGTGATGCGCGCTGCAGAAGGCGCTCATCACTCCACCGCCGCCCAATGCGATCCCGGCGTCCACGTTGAAATACGTACCGTCCGCGACATCGTAGTAGGCAACCAGCGCCTCACCGGTGATGTCGACGGTGGCGTAGACATCGGGGGGGCCGGAGACTTCGAAATCATAGGTGAGGGTGGCGGATCCGCCGCCGCTCTCCCCCGGCCCAATGACCGCGTCGGCGAACAGCGAGGCATCCGGACTTAACGAAACGGTTCCGTTGCCCGGTGTGCTGTAAGTGGGACCCGGGAGGTCGTCCATCGTGTAAACGATTGCTGCTGTTGCCACTCTCGACGTAAACAGTGTCACCGCGATGGCCAGTGCAAGAGAAAATGCTCTCATGAAGACCTCCAATCTCTCTTGCGGAATCTAGCGGTGGATTTAGCGAGGAAAAGTGTTCCCCCCGATCAAACTGCTGAAAATGCATAAGAAAAATGGAGAACCCCGGGCGCGGCAGGTTACTCGCGATTCGCCCGAATCAAGATTGAGCCGAATCAGACACGGCGGCCCACGCTCATGAACGTTTGAAGAATCTCAAGTAGAACGCCAGGAACACCAGAACGATTCCGATGTTCACCATCAGCCGCTGCCAGAACCGGTTTCTGAAGAACAAAACGTCCACGCCGACGACGACGGCTACCAGCGCGACGAAGTAAAGCACCGCGGCTGCCTGTCTACCCATGCTTCCTTTCTACTACGTGCGGGTTTCTATTCGCTGCGCAGCACTTCCATGATCTCCAGGCGAGCAACCGGACGGCTGGCGATCCAGATGCCGAGAGCGGCGACGGCGGAGATGAACGCAACACACGCAGCGTACGCACCGGCACTCGGGGACTGCGCGCCATCGATCAGATTTTCGAGCACGCGTCCGCTGAGCATGGCCGCCAGAATTCCGGGCACGGCGCCCGCGGCGACCGTTGCCAATCCCTGGCAGAGCAGAACGGCGCGCAAGCGCGAAGGAGTGGTTCCCAGCGCCATCCGCACTGCCATTTCATGCGCCCGCTGCGCGACAGCGTAAGCGACCACACCATAAATCCCGATCACGGCGAGCAGCAGCGCGAACGCGCCGAAACAGGCGACGGCCGTGCGGTAGAATCGCGGCCGCGCGAGCGCGTCGGTCACGCGCTGTTCCATTGTCTTTACGCCGAAAACCGGGACTTGCGAATCGACCGACTGGATGGCGTCGCGAATCGCCGCCAAGCGCTCGCCCGGTGGGCCGTCGACGCGAGCCACGAAGGCGGAATAAAAGCTACCCGGCGAATCCGACGGGATGAAAATCTGGTTTTCGCCCGGCGCGCCATCGGCCGAATACGACATACCCCGGACCACGCCGATAATTTTTCGCGGATGATTGCCGTTATCCCAGATTTCCCAGATTTCGTGGCCGATCGCGGTTGCGGGCGGGCCGAACTGGGCGGCGAAGCGCTCGTCCACCACCGCGACCCGCGCACTCGATCGAATCTCGGCGTCCGTGAATTCGCGGCCATAAAGAACATCGCCGCCCATGGTCCGAAAATAATCCGACAGGACCGGGACAATCATGGAATAGCGATCGGCCACGCGTCCGTCCAGCGAAAAGCGCGAGCCGATGGCGCCATAGGAAGCGATCGGCAGGAATTCGGTGGCACTGGCGCTGCGAACTCCCGGAATGCGCCGCACGCGCGCGAGCGCCTCCTCGAAATACGCCACGCGTCCGGATTTTCGATACGTGGTTCCGTCGAGCGAAACGTTGATCGTGACCAAGCTGGTCCAGTCGTAGCCGCGATCGATGTGCATCAGATGGAGAAACGCGCGGCCGACGGAGAGCGAGGCCGCCAGCAGCAGAATGGTGAGCATCACCTGCGCGGCGACGAGGGCGTCGCGGATCAGGCGCGAGCCGCGCGCGCTCACCTCGCGCGCGCCGAGCGTGGGAGTTCGGCCCGCGTAGAGCGAAGGCAACGCACCGAACAGGAGTCCGGCGAGAATCGAGGCGGCGAGCGTGAAGCTGAGAACACGCGTATCCAGGATCGAGTAGGCCTGCGAGGCGAGCGCTGCCGGCTGAAGTTTTTCGGCCAGCGCGACGGTCCACAACGCGACGCCGATCCCGGCGAGCGATGCGACTAACGACAGCAGCACGGATTCCGTGAGCAGTTGGCGCAGCAGGCGCGCTCTCGCGGCGCCGAGCGCGGAGCGGATGGAAAGCTCCTTGAGCCGGTCCGCGGTGCGAGCCATCGAAAGGTTGGCGACGTTGACGCAAGCGATCAGGAGAATCAGCGCGACCGAGGCCATCAGCGCCAGCGATCCGCCCCTCGCCGGGCCGGCAAGCTCATCACGCAGGCTCACCATCGTCGGAGGGTTCGCGGATTGATCGGAGCGGGCGCGGCCGGGCCAGACACGGTCAGCCTCGATGGCGAAGGCGCGGCGGACCTGCGCAAGTGTCTCGCCTGGCTTGAGACGTCCGATGGCGTCCCAGCCGTTGTTGCCGCGCACAAACGTCGCGGGCTTCCATAGGACCGATTTTCCCGGATAATCGAAGCCCGGCGGGACGACGCCGATGATGGTCAGGGGATTTCCGTCGACACGGATCACCGCGCCGAGCGCCCTGGGGTCGCCTGCGTAGAGTTGTTGCCAGAGTCCATAGCCGATCACGGCCACGGTGTTGCGTCCCCTTACGTCTTCTCCCTCCGCAAAGGTACGGCCGAGGATCGCCTGGACGCCGAGCAGCCCGAAAAAATTCCAGGACGCCTGCGCAACATGCGCCCTGCGCCATTCACCAGCGCCGCCAAGGTTCACATCGGTCTTCGGTGAGCGCGGCGTCGGCGAGGTATTGGCTGTGCGCGCGCCAGTCATGAAATTGCGCGGCGCTGTCATGCGGAGGGAAGAACTGGCGCATGGCGACCAGGCTCTGCGGATCACGAAATGGCAGCGAGCGCAGAAGCAAAGCGTTGACCACGCTGAATACGCCCGTGTTCGCTCCAATCCCGATGGCGAGGGCGAAAACGGCGAACGCGGTGTGCCAGGGACGGCGCAGCCACAGGCGTAGCGTGTGGCGGCAATCGACGCAGAAATCGAGAAGGATGTTCGGCACGGAAACAACGCTATCACACAGGCGGGTGCGATAATCCAGGGATGTTCCAAGCGGCGGTGGTGCAAGCGGCTCCGGTGATGTTCGATCGGGAGGCGACCATTGAGAAGGTGCGGATGCTCGCCTCGCGCGCGGCGGCGGACGGCAACCGGCTGGTGGTTTTTCCGGAGGCGTTCGTTTCCGGATATCCCAAGGGGCTCGATTTCGGCGCGCGCGTGGGCGGGAGAACGGCGGAGGGGCGCGTCATGTTCCGGCGATATTTCGAGAGTGCCGTCGATGTGCCCGGACCGGCCACGGGCGAGCTCGGCTCGATCGCGCGCGACAACTCCATCTTCCTGGTAATCGGCGTGATTGAGCGCGAGGGCGGGACGCTGTACTGCACGGCGCTGTTTTTCGATCCTGCGGGGAATCTGCTGGGAAAGCATCGCAAGCTGATGCCGACGGCGATGGAGCGGGTGGTGTGGGGGATGGGCGACGGGTCGACCATGCCGGTGATCGAGACCGAGATCGGGCGGATCGGCGCGGTGATCTGCTGGGAAAACTACATGCCGCTTTTGAGAACCGCGATGTATGCCAAGGGCATCGAATTGTACTGCGCTCCGACGGTGGACGATCGTGAAACGTGGGCGCGCTCGATGCAGCATATCGCGTTTGAAGGTCGCTGTTTCGTGCTCTCGGCGGTGCAATTTTTGAGGCGCGGGGATTGCCCTGCGGATTACCCCGCGATTCAGGGAGACCGGCCGGAAACCGTGCTGATCCGCGGCGGAAGCGTGATCGTGAATCCGCAAGGCGCGCCGCTCGCCGGGCCGTTGTACGACGGCGAAGCGATCCTGAGCGCGGAAATTCGCCGCGAAGAGATCGTGGAAGGGAAATATGACCTGGATGTAGTGGGACACTATGCCCGGCCGGACGTCTTTCAGTTGCACGTGAACGAGCGGCCCGCACGTACCGCGGAACTCAAAGAATTACGGTAACGGCTAAGGTATTTTTGTAACGGCCGCAGCGTTTTTCTTTGCTATTCTCAAGGAAACAGTCGTGCAGGAGAATGAGTGTGTCTGGCTTCCGCGTCCTGGTAGTGGAGTCCAATCCGGCCGATGCATACCTGATCGTCGAAGCGTTGAAGCAGGCCGGAATGCCGAACGGCGTGACGACGCTTGAAGACAGCCAGAGCGCGCTCGATTACCTGGAGCGGGAGGGCCCGCCGGACCTGATTCTGCTCGACCTGAACCTTGCGCCGATGACGGGATTCGAGGTGTTGAGTCATATCCGCTCCAATCCGGCGCTGGGGACCACGCCGGTAGTGGTTATGTCGGGGTCGCAAAACAGCCGCGATGTCAAAAAAGCGTACGAATTGCGGGCAAATTGTTATATCTGCAAGCCGACGACGCTGGAGCGGTTCCTGCGATTCATGAAAGTCTCCTACGAATTCTGGAACGGCGTGGTGACGCTGCCGCCCAAATGAGGACTCCGCCTAATCGGCTGGAGGCAGGCTGAAGCAGAAAATCGAGCCTTGTTCCGGCGCAGATTCCACCCAGATGTCGCCGCCCAGAGCCTGGACGACGCTTTTTGAAAACGCCAGTCCCAATCCCGTGCCGGGGAATTCGCGGCCATGAAGACGGCGGAAAAGCCCGAAAATTTTTTCGCGATGAGTGGCTTCGATGCCGGGGCCGTTGTCGCGGACGGAAATGATCCACTCGCCGTCGTTGCGGCGCGCCGAAATGTGGATTTGCGCGTCGGGACGCCCGGCGAACTTGATAGCGTTATCGATCAGGTGGCGCAGAGTCCGGGTGAGCATCTCGAAATCTCCGCTGACCGAGGGGAGCGGATCGCTCGAGACCGATACCGGCGCGGCGGGATTGATGCGGCGCAGAGTTTCGGAGTATACCGAATTCATGTCCACGGCGACAGGATGCAGCGGTTCGGCCTCAACCGCCGCGTATTCGAGCATCGCGGCGAGAAGAGCCTGGGTGCGCTCGACCGCGTCCTGGATATACGAGAGATATAGATTCGCGTCTTCATCATCGCCGGTGCTTTTGGAAGAGATGAGCTGTGAATACACTCCAACGGTGCGCAGGGGCTCACGGAGATCGTGAGAGATGCGCGAGGCGAACTCCTGGAAATCGGAGCGCGAGCGGCGCAAGCGATCCTCAAGCTCGACGCGCGCGCTCTGCTCCAGTTCCAGGGCCGCGCGTAATTGATCCAGGTCTTGCTGCGGGGCCGTCTTCGGCATCGAGGCCAAGCTGTTTGATGCGATCGGCAGGGATTTTGTTACGTGGATCGCGATTCACCGTCTGAACCCGCCGTTACGCGGTGTAGGCTTCATGGGCAACGCCAGTCAGCCTAACGGAAAGCGATTTGCCAGAGACCGAAGAAATTACTTGCCCCGCCGGAGAGCCGCCACGCGGCGCGGCGTCTTGCGAACACACCTTCTTTCAAAAGCTTGGAGGTTCACTTCGACGCTGACGTCGAACTCGACGCGGGACGATCAATTTGGCATGCAAGCTGCGATATCGAAAACCGTTCGAATGCGTTCCTTTCTGATTGTGCTTCCGGTGGCCATGCACCTGGCTACCGCGCAGACGAGCCTCGGATCTCACCCCAACCTGATGAACGGCGACATGGCCGTGCTTGAAGGGGGCGAGCAGCGTAGGGACATCGCCTGCACGGTAACGCCGGAAAAACCGCTGCTCGGGTTCGATCTCAAATTCCACGCCGGGTATGACCTCGACATCCCCATGCGCGACCTGGTAG
Source organism: Bryobacteraceae bacterium (assembly GCA_035501755.1). Lineage (GTDB taxonomy): Bacteria > Acidobacteriota > Terriglobia > Bryobacterales > Bryobacteraceae > Palsa-187. Next base: position 17,817 of record DATJVN010000126.1, read on the forward strand.
GGCCGGGGAACACGCTTTCTATTTTGTTCCGCGTGACTGCTAAGAACAGCACCGGCGAACCGGTTTACCTGAATCAGAAGTTTCAGGTTCCGGCGATCACCGACGATCAGGGACACGTAACCCTCGAAGGCGCATTCGACGTGGGGCAAGGCCCGTACCATGTGGATTGGCTGATGCACGATTTCGCCGGGCGCTTCTGTTCGTCCTACTGGGACATCGATGCGGAGCTTGCGGCCAATAGCAAGCAGGTCGAGGTCGCGCTCGGGCCAGGGAAGGTGCAGCCGTCGGTGGACGAGCAGTTTCAACCGGAGCCGCCGGTGATCCGGTCGCAGGAGGGGCCGCAACTCAGCGTGAAGGTGCTGATGAACTTCGCGCCGGGAAGACCGGATGCGCCGGAGCTCGACCCTTCGGACCGCGTGGCGCTGATCTCCATCCTGCGGAACATTTCGCGCAGTCCGCAGATCGGAAAATTTTCGCTGGTGGCGTTCAACGTGGACGAGCAGAAAATCCTGTACCGGCAGGACGCGGCCGATCAGATCGATTTTCCGGAGCTGGGGCGAGCGGTGAAGCAGAACCTGGCGCTCGGCACGGTGAATCTGACTCAGCTTCAACAGAAGCATCCGGATACGGAGTTCTTGGAACAACTGGTGAAGAAAGAAACCGCGGGGGCGAACGTGGACGGGCTGATTTTCGTGGGGCCCAAGACGATGCTCAACCGCGACGTCCCGGACGAGGATTTGAAGCAAATCGGCGACCTGGACTATCCGGTGTTTTACATGAACTACACTCCGGACCCGCAGGCGATTCCGTGGAAGGACTCGGTCAGCCGGATGGTAAAATCCTTCAAGGGACGCGAATACACCATCAGCTGCCCCAAAGATCTATGGAACGCGGTTACAGAGGTGGTGTCGCGAATCGCCAAATTCAAGCAAGCGCGGATTTCGGCCGCCGCGACGGGGCTAAATGATAACAACCGTTAGCAGTTAACCCGGAAATATAATGTAACGCGGTCCGTCTGGCGGAGTCTAACTTAAGCCCGTGCACCCGCCAAATTTTGCTCCAACGAGAGTCGCAGGAGTATCCCATGAAGAGTGAGCAGTTTCACAAGAATGGCGCCAAAGCTCCGGCGAAAGCCGCCAAAAAAATCAAGAAAGCGGCGAACTCGGCTGCTGTCGCGGTGGCCGAAGGGGCGAGCGGCGCGCACCTCCTGCTGAACACGCTGGTGGCTTTCAAGCGCGGCGATTTTTCGATCCGCATGCCAGTGGACCGGACCGGGGTGGAAGGAAAAATCGCAGATACGCTCAACGAGATCCTGGAACTGCACGAGAAGATGCGCGACGAGTTCGACCGGATCAGCCGGGTGGTGGGGAAAGAGGGCAAGATCGCGCAGCGCGCTTCGATCGGCCGCGTTGCGGGCGGATGGAGCGAAACGGTGGATTCGGTGAACGGCCTGATCGGCGACCTGGTCCAGCCGTCCACCGAAGTGGCGCGCGTTATCGGCGCGGTGGCCAAGGGCGATCTTTCGCAGACCATGGCGGTCGACGTCGACGGGCGGCCGCTGCGCGGCGAATTTCTGCACACAGCGCGCGTCGTGAACACGATGGTGGATCAGCTCAACTCCTTCGCAAGCGAAGTGACGCGCGTGGCGCGCGAGGTCGGCACGGAGGGAAAACTCGGCGGGCAGGCTGTGGTGCGCGGGGTCGCCGGAACGTGGAAGGACCTGACCGAATCGGTCAATTCGATGGCTTCGAATTTGACCAACCAGGTGCGCAACATCGCGGGCGTGACCACGGCGGTCGCAAAGGGAGACTTGACGACGCGCATCACCGTCGATGCGCAGGGCGAAATTCTGGAGCTGAAGAACACCATGAACACGATGGTGGACCAGCTTTCCTCGTTTGCGGCGGAGGTGACGCGCGTGGCCCGCGAAGTCGGAACCGAGGGCCGGCTCGGCGGGCAGGCGCAGGTGAAGGGCGTCGCGGGCGTGTGGAAGGATCTGACGGATTCGGTCAACGGCATGGCGGGGAACCTCACCAACCAGGTCCGCAATATCGCCGAAGTCACCAGCGCGGTGGCTAAAGGAGATCTCTCAACGCGGATTACGGTGGACGCCCGCGGCGAAATTCTGCAACTGAAAAACACCATCAACACGATGGTGGACCAGCTTTCGTCCTTCGCGGCCGAAGTGACGCGCGTGGCTCGTGAGGTCGGAACCGAAGGGTTGCTGGGCGGCGAAGCGGATGTGCCGGGCGTCGCCGGGACGTGGAAGGATTTGACGGATTCGGTCAACTCGATGGCCGGCAACCTGACTGCGCAGGTGCGAAATATCGCCGAAGTGACCACGGCTGTGGCGAAGGGGGATCTGTCGCGCAAGATCACGGTGATCGTGCGTGGCGAAATTCTGGAGCTGAAGAACACCATCAACACGATGGTGGAGCAGCTCAATTCGTTTGCCTCTGAGGTCACGCGCGTAGCGCGTGAAGTGGGCACGGAAGGAAAATTGGGCGGCCAGGCGAAGGTGGAAGGCGTCGCGGGGGTGTGGCGCGATCTGACCGAGTCGGTCAACTCGATGGCCGGAAATCTCACCAACCAGGTGCGCAACATCGCGGGCGTGACTACGGCGGTAGCCAAGGGCGATCTTTCAACCAAGATCACGGTGGACGCGCGCGGCGAGATTCTGGAGCTGAAGAACACCATCAATACGATGGTGGATCAGCTCAATTCGTTCGCTTCCGAGGTGACGCGCGTAGCGCGCGAAGTGGGTACGGAGGGAAAACTCGGCGGGCAGGCGCAGGTGAAGGGCGTCGGCGGTGTGTGGAAGGACCTGACGGATTCGGTCAATTCGATGGCCGGGAATTTGACCGCGCAGGTTCGAAATATTGCCGAAGTGACCACGGCCGTGGCGAATGGCGATTTGTCGCGCAAGATTACCGTCGACGTGCGCGGCGAAATTCTGGAGCTGAAGAACACCATCAACACGATGGTGGATCAGCTCAATTCGTTCGCGTCGGAAGTGACGCGCGTCGCGCGCGAGGTCGGCACGGAAGGAAAACTCGGCGGCCAGGCGGTGGTGAAGGGCGTCGCCGGCGTGTGGAAAGATTTGACCGATTCGGTCAATTTCATGGCGGGCAATCTGACGGCGCAGGTGCGCAATATTGCGGAGGTGACGACGGCGGTCGCGATGGGCGATCTGTCGCGCAAGATTACCGTCGACGTGCGCGGCGAAATTCTGGAGCTGAAGAACACGATCAATATCATGGTGGATCAGCTCAACGCGTTCGCTTCTGAAGTAACGCGCGTGGCGCGTGAAGTGGGCACCGAAGGAAAACTCGGCGGGCAGGCGGTGGTGAAAGGCGTTGCGGGGACGTGGAAGGATTTGACCGATTCCGTCAACTCGATGGCGTCGAACCTGACCAACCAGGTGCGAAATATCGCCGAGGTGACGACCGCGGTCGCGACGGGCGATTTGTCGCGCAAGATTACCGTGGACGTGCGCGGCGAAATTCTGGAGCTGAAGAACACCATCAACACGATGGTGGATCAGCTTTCGTCGTTTGCTTCGGAAGTGACGCGCGTGGCGCGCGAAGTGGGAACAGAAGGAAAGCTCGGCGGACAGGCGGACGTCCAGGACGTCGCCGGAACGTGGAAGGATTTGACCGATTCGGTCAATTCCATGGCGTCGAACCTGACTTCTCAAGTGCGCAATATCGCCGAGGTGACGACGGCGGTGGCCAAGGGCGACCTGTCGCGCAAGATCACCGTCGAAGTGCGCGGCGAAATTCTGGAGCTGAAGAACACCATCAACACGATGGTGGATCAGCTTAACGCGTTTGCGGGTGAAGTCACCCGTGTGGCGCGCGAAGTGGGAACGGAGGGAAAGCTCGGCGGGCAGGCGCAGGTGAAGGGCGTTGGCGGCGTGTGGAAAGATCTCACCGAGTCGGTCAACTTCATGGCCGGCAATTTGACTTCGCAGGTTCGAAATATTGCGCAGGTAAGCACCGCGGTCGCCAAGGGCGACCTGTCGACGAAGATCACCGTCGATGCGCGCGGCGAAATTCTGGAGCTGAAGAACACCATCAACACAATGGTCGATCAGCTCAACGCGTTCGCATCGGAAGTTGCGCGCGTGGCGCGTGAAGTCGGTACGGAAGGAAAACTCGGCGGGCAGGCCGACGTGCGCGGGATCGCGGGCACGTGGAAAGATTTGACCGATTCAGTCAATTACATGGCGTCGAACCTGACCAACCAGGTGCGCAACATCGCGGGCGTGACCACGGCGGTGGCGCGCGGCGATTTGACCACGAAAATCACCGTGGATGCGCGCGGCGAAATTCTGGAGCTGAAGAACACCATCAACACGATGGTGGATCAGCTCAGCTCGTTTGCGTCGGAGGTCACGCGCGTGGCGCGCGAAGTGGGCACGGAAGGACGGCTCGGCGGCCAGGCTGTGGTGAAGGGCGTCGCCGGGACGTGGAAGGATTTGACCGACAACGTCAACTTCATGGCGTCGAACCTGACCAACCAGGTGCGCAATATCGCCGAAGTGACCACCGCTGTCGCGAAGGGTGACCTGTCGCGCAAGATCACGGTCGACGTGCGCGGCGAAATTCTGGAGCTGAAGAACACCATCAACACGATGGTGGACCAGCTTTCGTCATTTGCGGCCGAAGTGACTCGCGTGGCAAGAGAAGTCGGCACGGAGGGAAAACTGGGCGGGCAGGCGGAGGTGCGCGGCGTCGCGGGAACCTGGAAAGACCTGACCGATTCGGTCAATTCGATGGCGGGAAACCTCACCGCCCAGGTGCGAAATATCGCGCAGGTGACCACGGCCGTCGCAAACGGCGATTTGTCGCGCAAGATCACCGTCGATGTGCAGGGCGAGATTCTGGAGCTGAAGAACACCATCAACACCATGGTGGATCAGCTCAATTCCTTCGCGAGCGAGGTCACGCGCGTGGCGCGCGAGGTCGGAACGGACGGAAAACTCGGCGGGCAGGCCGAAGTCAAGGGCGTCGCCGGAACGTGGAAGGATTTAACGGACAACGTCAACTTCATGGCCGCGAATCTCACCACTCAAGTGCGCGGCATTGCGAAAGTGGTGACCGCGGTTGCCAACGGCGACCTGAAGCGCAAGCTGGTGCTCGAAACCAAAGGCGAGATCGCGGAGCTGGCCGACACGATCAACGAGATGATCGATACGCTCGCGACGTTCGCGGACCAGGTGACCACCGTCGCGCGCGAGGTCGGGATTGAAGGCAAGCTGGGCGGCCAGGCTCGCGTGCCGGGCGCGGCGGGAATCTGGCGCGACCTGACCGACAACGTGAACCAGCTCGCCGCGACGCTGACCAATCAGCTTCGCGCGATCGCGGAAGTCGCGACGGCGGTGACCAAGGGCGACCTGACGCGGTCGATCGCGGTGGAGGCGCAGGGCGAAGTCGCGGCGCTGAAAGACAACATCAACGAGATGATTCTGAATCTCGCCGCCACAACGCGCAAGAACAACGAGCAGGACTGGCTGAAGACCAACATCGCCAAGTTCACAGGCATGATGCAGGGCCAGCGCGATTTGTTGACCGTCGCGGAGCTGCTGCTCTCTGAGCTGACGCCGCTGATCGGAGCGCAGCGCGGAACGTTCTACATCGCCGAGACGGCGGAGAACCAGACCGTGCTGACGCTGCTCGCCGGCTACGCGCTGGGCGAGCAGGAGGAGTTGCGCAAACAATTCCGGATCGGGCAGGGGCTAGTGGGGCAATGCGCGAAAGGCCGCGTGAGAATTCTCGCGACCAACGTTCCGCGCGATTACATCCACATCAGCTCGAGCATGGGCAGCGCCTCGCCGCTGAGCATCGTGGTGTTGCCGGTGCTGTTCGAGGGCGAAGTGAAGGCGGTGATCGAGCTGGCTTCGTTCAACCAGTTCAGCGAAGTTCACCTGGCGTTTTTCGATCAGTTGACGCAATCGATCGGAATCGTGCTGAACACCATCGCGGCGACCATGCGGACCGAGCAGCTGTTGACGCAAAGCCAGGCGCTCGCCGAGGAGTTGCAGAGCCAGCAGCTCCAGTTGCAGAAGACCAACGCAGAGTTGCAGGAAAAGGCGCAGTTGCTCGCCGAGCAGAAGACCGAGGTCGAGACGAAGAACCAGGAAGTGGAGCAGGCCAAGAAGGCGCTCGAAGAAAAAGCCGAGCAGCTTTCGCTGACCTCCAAGTACAAGAGCGAGTTCCTGGCGAACATGAGCCACGAGCTGCGGACGCCGCTCAACAACCTGCTGATTTTGGCGCGCATGCTGTCGGAGAATTCGGACAAGAACCTGACGGCGAAGCAGGTGAAGTTCGCCGAGACAATCCACACTTCGGGAACGGACCTGCTGGCGCTGATTAGCGACATTCTGGACCTGAGCAAGATCGAATCCGGAAAGATGGACGTGGAGATCGGCGGGGTGCGGTTCACCGAGCTGCAGGACTATTGCTCGAAGACATTCCGCCACGTCGCCGACGGCAAGGGGCTGGATTTCACCATCGACCTGGGCACTTCGCTTTCCCAGGAGATCATGCATACCGATGCCAAGCGGCTGCAACAGGTGCTGAAGAACCTGCTGTCGAACGCGCTGAAGTTCACCGAGCACGGGTCGGTGAGGCTCTCGATCGACAAGGCAACCACCGGCTGGACGCCGGGCCACGGCATTCTGGCGCGGGCCAAGAACGTGGTCGCGTTCTCGGTCGCGGACACCGGCATCGGCATCCAGTCGGACAAGCAGAAGATCATTTTCGAGGCTTTCCAACAGGCCGATGGAACCACCAGCCGCAAGTACGGAGGCACGGGACTGGGGCTATCGATCAGCCGCGAACTGGCGCGCCTGTTGGGCGGCGAGATCCGGCTGCAAAGCGCGCCGGGAGTGGGAAGCACTTTCACGCTGTACCTGCCGCAGACCTACATCACTCCGGCGCAGCTTCCCAAGAGCGAAGCGCTGAAAACGACTCCGATCCTGCTCGAAGAAGCCGCGGTGGTGGTCACGAGTCCGGTGGAGGCCGACGGCGTGGACCTGATTCTTCCCTCGACGCCGCTCAAAGACGAGGAGCTGGTGGAAGACCTGGTGCTCGATGACGACCGCAACCTGATCACGCCCAACGATTCGGCGCTGCTGATCGTGGAGGACGACGTGACGTTCGCGCGCATCCTGGTGGACCTGGCGCACGAGCGCGGGCTGAAGGCGCTGGTGGCGCTGCGTGGGTCGAGCGCGATCTCGCTCGCGCGCGAGTTCAAGCCGGGGGCGATCACGCTGGATATCACGCTTCCGGACATGGCGGGATGGACTATTCTCGACCGGCTGAAGCACGATCCGTCGACGCGGCACATTCCTGTGCACATCATTTCAGGAGACGAAAATCGCCGGCGCGGGCTGGCGCTGGGCGCGATGACGTACCTGGAAAAATCGGTGGCCAACGATTCGCTTGAAGAAGCGTTCAGCAAAATCGAGCATTCGACGCACAAGCGCCTGAAGAAGATGCTGCTGGTGTGCCGCGATGGCGAGGAGCGCGAAGCGCTGCGCGATTTGCTGGCGGCGGCGGACGTCGAAATTTACGAAAGCGCCACGGGCGGCGAGGCGCTGGCGCACGTCAAGCAGCAGTACCTGGACGGGATCGTGATTCAACTGGACCTGGCCGACATTCATCCGTTGCAATTGATGGAGGAGATTCAGGAAGAGACTGGTCCGTACGTGCCGCCCACCGTGCTTTTGTGCACGCGCGCTCTGACGGCGGAAGAAGAGGTGGACTTGGCGCGGCTGACGCGCGCGAGCCTGGTGCGCACGTCCAGCACGCTCGACCGGGTGCTGGACGAATCGGTGCTGCTGTTCCATCGCGACGAGGGAGATTTGCGGGACGAGCAACGTCACATTCTGGAACAGCTCCGGCTGACGGATCCGGAGCTGATGGGCAAGACGGTGCTGGTGGTGGACGACGACGTGCGCAATATTTTCGCCCTGACCAGCCTGCTCGAAGATCACCACCTGAATGTGTTGCACGCCGAAAACGGGCGCGCCGGCATCGAACTATTGAGGAGCACGCCGAAAATCGATCTGGTGCTGATGGACATCATGATGCCGGAGATGGACGGCTACGAAACCATGAAGGCGATCCGGCAGGAGCCGCGGTTCCGCTCGCTGCCGATCGTCGCGTTGACGGCGAAGGCCATGAAAGGAGACCGCGGAAAGTGCATTGCGGCGGGGGCGTCGGATTACATTACCAAGCCGGTGGACCTGGAACAATTATTCTCGGTGCTGCGGGTTTGGGTCAGCCGCGATCACGACGCCGCGCAGATCGCGGTTCCAGGGCGGCAATAATTCTTGCGACTCATCTTGAAATGTACGCTGCTTCGGATTGACCGTCCGGTAGGTGTAAGTTATACTGCTCGACAACGCTGGAGATTGGCCGCGTGAGCAACACAGGAGCTGACAGATGAGCACCGCGATGAGTAGTCCGGTGACACTCGACCATCTGGGCCAGGAGAAAGTCAAAATTCTGCTGGTGGACGATTCGGCGGAGAATTTAATCTCTCTCGAGGCCGCTCTCGAAAGTCTCAGGCAGGAAGTGGTGCTGGCGCACAGCGGGACCGAGGCGTTGCGGCACTTGCTCGAAGACGATTTCGCCGTGATCCTGCTGGACGTCAAGATGCCGGAGCTCGACGGCTTTCAGACGGCGGAGCTGATCCGCACGCGCAAGCGGTCGCGCCATACGCCGATCCTGTTCCTGACCGCGTACAAGAGCGACGAGCACCTGTTCCGCGGTTACGACATGGGCGCGGTGGATTTCCTGTTCAAGCCGATCGTGCCCGAGATTTTGCGGTCCAAGGTCGCGGTGTTCGTGGAGCTGAGCCGCAACACGACGCTGCTGCAGCGCCAGACGCAGGTGTTGCGCAAGGCGGAACAGAAATTCCGGTCGCTGCTGGAGGCGGCACCGGACGCGATGATCATCAGCTCGGACCGCGGCGAGATCAATCTGGTCAACTCGCAGGCCGAGGCGCTGTTCGGATTTCCGCGCCAGGATCTGATTGGAGAAAGCATTCACGTGCTGGTTCCGGACTGGAGCGCGGGTTCGGGCGACCGCGTGGGCGTGCATCGCGAGCTGATGGGGAAGCGCGCCGATGGAAGCGAATTCCCTGCGGAGATGAGCGTGAGCCCGCTGCAAACCGAGGAGGGATTGCTGGTGACCTCCGCAATCCGCGACATCACCGAGCGCAGAAGGCGCGACGACCAGATCCGCGAGCTGAACGCGAGGCTGGAACAGCGCGTCGCGGAGCGGACACGCGAGCTGGTGTTGTCGAACGAAGCGCTACGGCAATCGAATGACGACCTGAACCAGTTCGCCTACGCAGCCAGCCACGATCTTCAGGAGCCGCTGCGCATGATCGCGCTCTACAGCCAGATGCTGCAAATGAAGTACGCCGGGCGCATGGATCAGGAAGCCGACCAGTTCATCACCTTCATCGTGAACGGAGCGCATCGCATGGAGATCCTGCTCCGTGACCTGCTGGCGTACTCGCAGGCGGGGTCGGCGGAGGGCCCGGCGGGTCCGGTGGATTGCGGCACGGTGGTGCAAAAAGTTTTGCTGAATCTTCAGGCCGCGGTCGAGGAGAACCAGGCGGAGGTGCGGTGGAACTCGCTTCCCGTGGTGGAGGCGCACGAGATCCGGCTGATTCAACTTTTTCAGAACCTGGTGGGCAATGCCATCAAGTACCGGCGCCCGGACGCGCCGCGGGTGGGGATTTCGGCGGAGCGCCGCGAAACCGAATGGCTGTTCAGCGTGGAAGATAACGGGATCGGCATCCGGCCGGAGTACGCGCAGCAGGTGTTCGGAATCTTCAAGCGCCTGCACGGGCACACCTATCCGGGAACGGGAATCGGCCTGGCGATCTGCCAGAGAATCGTGGAGCGCTACGGAGGGCGGATCTGGGTGGAGTCGACTCCGGGATGCGGATCGAAGTTCTGCTTCACGCTTCCAGTGACGGCGGGGCAGACGTATCCGGGAATCACGCAGGCGATCACGGGGCAGCAGGAGCGCATCGACCGCGCCGGCCACAGTGCGGCGTGATCAGGAATTCGATTCGCGCTGCTGCGCCGAGTCACCGGGAGTGCCGCCAACCAGCTCCACCATCTCGGTCCGGCCGCCGGCCTGGGCGGCTTCGAGAGCGCTGACTCCCGCTTCGGTGCGCAGGTCGCGATCGGCGCCGCGCTGGAGCAGGATCTCGACCACCTCACGATGGTTCTGGACCACCGCGGCGATCAGGGGCGTGACTCCGGCGTGTCCCGCGATGTTGGGATTGGCGCCGCGGTCAAGCAACAGTCTTACGGTGTCGAGATGGCCGCCCACGGCGGCGGCGAGCAGCGCGCTGGTTCCCGCGGGATCCACGGCCTCGATCTTGGCGCCGCGGTCGAGCAGAAAACCGGCGATCTCCGTTTTTCCAAAAGCCGCGGCAGTCACCAGAACCGGCCGCCTTTGTTCATCGACGCCGTCGGGATCCGCCCCGTGTTCGAGCAGCACCCAGACGACGGCGGGATTTCCGGAGCCAATCGCGCCCGCGAGCGCGGTCATTCCCGAACCGCTGGCGTGATTCACCGACGCGTGCTGCGCGAGCAACGCGCAAACCGACTGCATGTGGCCGTTGAGCGCAGCGCCAATCAGCGGCGTAACCCCTCGGGCGTCGGGAGCGTCGGCCTCCGCGCCGGCCGCGAGCAGAGCTTCCACCGTTTCCGAGTGGCCTTCGATAGCAGCCGCGATCAGCGCAGTGACGCCGCCGCGCGTGCGCTCGGACGCGCTGGCTCCTTTCTTAAGCAGAAGCGAAACCACCGGCGCTTGACCCTGTGTTGCGGCGAGGATGAGCACCGTCGCGTCGTCCTTGAAGCGCGTCTTCACGTCGGCGCCCTGGACCAGCAGGAGGCGGACGGCTTCGAGACGTCCGGCAACCGCCGCGGCCACGAGCGGTGTGGTGCCGTTCTTCAAGCGCGCGTTTACTTTGGCGCCCCGGCCGAACAGAGTGCGCATGCGCTCCACGTCGCCCGAAGCGGAAGCCTGGATCAATTCAAGATCGCGTTGGGTTGCCATTGGCGGGCGTCAGTTTGCGGTGACGTCGACCGCCACGCCGCGATCCCGCAGATCGTCGAAGAAAATCGAAAACGCGTCGGAGCCCCACAGCACGGTGACCAGGCCCGAAGGCTCCGGACCTCCCTCGGTTTCGATCACGCTGCCCGCGGGAATCTGGATCATGGTTTCCGTGGGTTTGCGCAGCGAGCTGCCGGGCTGCTCTTCGAGCTTCACGGCGCTCAACGGGTGCGTGATGCGGTAACGTTGAGTTTTCACGTGTCCTGTTCCGGGTAAACCTCAGAATAACGCCAATCCGGATTGACCGCCATGAAAAACGCGTGCGCGGGATGGGGAACACAATGACGCGGCAGGGCTAACTTTCCTTGCCGCCGGGATCATGCCCCACCAGCTTCCGCACCAGCGGACCCAGACGCATGAATTCGTCCAGGCGGGAGGGCTTGCGGAAGTACTGCGTGGCGCCCAGGCGCGAAGCTTCCGCCTTATCACGCGGCGAATCCGAGGAGGTCACGATCACCACCGGCACGTCCTTGCAGCGATCGCTGTGGCGCATGTGCTCCAGAATCTGATCGCCGGTCCGTTTGGGCAGGTTCAGATCGAGCAGCACCAGTTCGGGACATTCCTTCTCGCCGTGCCGATCCAGCGTATCGATGAAGTCGACGGCCTTTTCTCCGTCATCGAGGACATTCAAATCGAAATCGAGTCCTGCGTTTTTCAGGGCCTCGCGGACGAGAAAAACATCCGGCTCCGCATCCTCGACCAGTAAAATGTTCAATCGCGAGTGAGACATCGAAGCGTTACACGACCAGTTCAAATCTATCATATGAGGGAATACGCCGCTATTCAGCGTTAACCTTAATTCCTGCCGGCGCGTTCCTGGTGTTTCAACAGACAAGTCTCCGAGCATGCCGGTAACCGCGCGATCAACGTAACGTTTCAATTGCGCGCGCATCGGTGTGCGGGAAGGAAACTTTCCTCAGGAACGCTCATCTAACCGGTGCCGGAATCATGCGGAAAAGAGTGCCAGGAGATCGCGGACTCGCGTTCGTGATCGTGGGATGATGGGTGCCACCTTGCTGTGGGTGAATCAGACACGCGCGCGTCCCGCCGTTTCCGCACCTTCGGGCGCCGTAGCGCTCGCGAGCGCGGAGGCTGCGCCCAATGATGTGCAGTTTCTCGAAGCGGCGGGCGAAACGGGACTCGCCGGCGCGCTCACGGCGGAGTTGGCGGAGCGCAAGGGCGGCGAGCCGGTTCGCCGCGTGGCGCGCGAGGTGTCGAGCGATTTCCGCTGGTTCAACCAGGAGCTCCGACAAATCGCCAGCGGGGGCGCGGGCTGCGGATTCCGCTCGAGCTGAATGCGGAAAAAAAGGGGGCTTATGATAGTCTGGCAGCCCTGGACGGGGCGGAGTTCGATCGCCTGTGGGCGTCGCGCGCACTGGAAATGCATGACGCCGCGGCAACCGCGCTGAAGATCGAGGCAAGCGAAGGAAGCTACCCCGAGATGAAACGCTTCGCCCAGCAGAATCTTCCGGTGGTGGAACGGCGGAAAATTGCCATCGCCGGCGCCGCTTCGCAGGCGGGGCTGCTTTCCCCGCCTGCGGCCGGCATCGAATAAGTGCTTTCCTATTTGTCTGGGTGAAAAGGAGACAGCGGTCTGTCCCCTTTTTCACACAAACACTTATTCCATCCCGTCCTGATCCGGCGGCGTGGAGGCATTCTCGGAAAACACGCGGCGGATAAAACCGCCGAAGCGCGGGATCGAACGGAGCGTACCCATGCGCGGGTCGAGCGAAAGGTACACCATCCAAGGCTCGTTCTCGCGGCACGCGTCCTGAAGAAGCGCCATAGCCTGATCCTGCTCCCCCAAGCCGGCGGCGATCAGCGCGCGATCGTAGTTGGCGACCCAGGTGCCTGCGGCGCGACGCTCTTCGAGGCGGGCGCTCATGCGGCGAGCGCTGTCGGGATCGCCCGCGACGGCGTACAGATGACCAAGTGTTGCGACCACGCGCGAGTTCTGGTGCTGGACGCCGCTCAACAGCTCTATCGCTTCGCGAATTTCGCCGGTTGCGGCCAGCGCGCAGCCTCGCAGCCAGTTGCGCCAAAGCACGGCGAGGGCGGGCGAGTCGGGGATATGCTCGGTTTCGCGGATGATATCGTCATGGCGGCCGGAAAAATAGTACACCAGCAGGCGGCCTTCCTCTAGAAACGCAGCGGGCGAAAGCTGGCGCGCACGATCGAGATCCTCCTCGGCCTCGCGAAGCTTTCCGAGCGGAAGAAAGCTGGCGACAGCGCGCCACAAGTGACCCGCGCCCGAGTAGCTGTCGCGGTCGATGGCTTTCTGAAAGTGCGATTCGGCATCGCGCCACGACCAGTGATAAAAGGCGTGAAACATCCCCAGCGCGATGTGCGCTTCCGGGGACATTTCATCGATCTCGAGAGCGGCTTCGGCCTGCACGCGTGCGCCGGGCCACACCTCACGCGGGCGGCACAATCCGAGGAATCCTTCGAAAGCGTACGCGAGCGAGAGCTGGACGTGAGCGGGCGCCCAGCCGGGGTCGGCCTCGACGGCCTCCTCGAAATGCGCGACGGCTTCGGCCAGAGTTTTCTCACTCAGCCGCGTGAGCCCGAATTTTCCGCGCGAATAGGCGTTACGCGCGCGCAGTTTCCGTTCGAGCTCCGTCTGAAGCTGCTCGCGCCGCTGGAAACGCGGAACGTACTTGCCCTTGGGAAATTCGATCACCAGCGGATCGTCACTGCCGCCGTCGTTATAGTATTCCTTGAGCTTGACGCGCAGACGGCTCGCGAGGACGCGGACCAGCGAATCGCGGCGCGGATCGTAGGTGTCCGGCTTTTTCAGGACTTCGGTGCCGATCACGTATTCCTTCAAAGTGTCGGCATGACCTTGCAGCGTCTGGTTGACGGTGAAGCGCAGCAAGCTGCGCAGGCGTTTGGAGCGCGCGAATTTGTCGCTCGCTAAAATGCGTTCGACCTCGCTTTGAACGGCCTCGGGTGAGAGGTCCTGACTGGGGGGTTCTTCTTCGTACCGTTTCACAACTGCAATCTCCGCACGAAATTTTCGATCCAAAGATCACCAAATCCCGGCCGGCGATGTCGCTCAGCCCGATTTGTTATAACCCGCTTATTTAGATGCCGCTTTCGCGCTTCTTTTTTCAGGAATAACGTTCCACCTGCGGAGTTGCCGCGCATGGCGGCAGATTCTGCATCGAAACGTAAAACTTACGCGCGCGGAGCCCAGCGGTGCTGCGTCGAGCCGGAAGATTCGGCGCATGCTTGCGTTTGCGCAGCGGCGAGCGGGGCGGTCTGGCCTTCCATGTGCATCTGTAGGCATCGTTCTGACGACCGATGAAAGCGAACCGGCAATAATGATGACCAGAGATGAATACGGACAAGCTTATCAAAAAGGTTTCGACCTGACCGTGCGCTTGCTGCTTTCCCGCGGGGCTCCGAGAGACCGTGCGAGAGAAGTCGCGCAGGCTGCCTGGGCAAGAGGATGGGAACGTCTCTCACAACTTCGCAATGACCACCTGGTGGTGACCTGGGTGAACACCATCGCGCTGAATGTCTATCGCAGCGTACTGCGCAGCGAGCCGGCCTATCAGGCGCTGCCCGAGCTCAGCACCAAGGGCGGCGTGAACCTGGCGGCGATTGACGTCGCGCGCATTCTCAAGATCTGCCGCCCGTGCGACCGCGTGCTGCTCGAGCAGCAGATGTCCGGGGTGACCGCGGAAGAGATCGCGCGCAAGCAGGGCGTGACCGAAACGGCAATCCGCATCCGGCTGTTGCGGGCGCGGCGCGCGGCGCGGTCGCGAGTGGAAAAACGCGCGGCGCGCATTCAGGAAAGTCACAAGGCGGCGCAGCAGGAGCACAGCTTCGACAACGTCGCGGCTTGAGGACTTCTTTGAGCATTTCTGAAACTAGCGCCAACGCGCGGCATCACTGCCGCGCCTCATCAGACTGTGACAGCCTGAGACGCGACCGTGATGGAGAGCGTTGGCCGGTTGAGCCGTTTTAGTCACCCGTGGGAGGCGCGGCCGGCGTAAGCTGATCCGTCACCGGGATCGCTTCGTAGCGATGCCCCGCGCCCCCGGCGATCACGATCGTGTACAGCTTGTCGGCCTCAACTGTGAAATTCGGCACGCGAGCGACATCGGTGTGCTTGTCGGCGCGCCGGATTTCGAGCGTGCCTTGCGCGGGCGCAACGCTTTCGTAGCTGCTGGCCGAATCAGCGCTGATGCCGGTGACCACTTTGCCCGCGGGATCGTACACGTCGATGCTGCCGAGGCCGGTTGCCGCGTTGATCACGCGGACCTTCGCCTTGCCCGCCTGCGGCGCGGTCAGATCGTCATTGACGACGTTGATATCCAGCTTGCCGTTCTTACGCTGGGCGACGATGGTGTAGTGCCGTCCCCCGCTCAGGCCTTCGCTATTGCTGGCCGGTGCGGTGGGCTGGTTCGTGCCGGCCGGCGCGAGCTTGAAGTCGTGACGCTCGGCGGGAAGCTCGGTGTACTGCGTCACGTCCTTGTAGGCGACGTTCGAGAAGACCTTCTCGTCGCCGAACCACAGGTCCATCTTGCCCGGAACGGCCTGAACAAAGCGCACCAGGGCCTGTTTGTTCGCCGCGGCCGCCTGGCCGGACGGAGTGGTCGAGGGAGCCGAGTTGGGAGTCTCGCTGCTGACGTTCTGACTCGTCTTGGTGTTGCTGCTGCATGCGCACAAGGCGACGAGCGCAGCCGACACAAGTGCGGTTTTGACAGGAAAGTTCATCGTATGTCTCCGTTCGGTTAGACCGGCACAAATTAGGTGGATTTCGCAAGAACGTCCGCGCATCTTCGGGACCAGGCCGGCTTTCTTTTTGTTTGTCACTCGTCTTTTGTGCCGTATGCCACCGGACGATTTTTCCGGGAGCCGTTTTCACGGGCCGCGAGAGAGCGTTGAAAACACTGGACACAGCGCGCGCCAAGCGGCTGGAACTCGATTTGCCTGAAACAACAGTGCGATCTCCACCGCGCGCCCGGCGCCGCCGCCGAGTTCTACAAGGAGAGTTCTAGTGTCAGGGTGGATCATTTTGTTCGCGTTACTTCTCATCGGAGGAGCCGCGGCCGCGCAACACGGGGCCGCTTCGGCGAAGCTCGCTAGCACCATGTTCGCCATTCTGTTCTTGATCGCGGTGACCGCGCGAGCAGCGCGGGGACGCACGTGGTGAGCGCGAAAAGCGCGAGCGAGCCCGAATGAAGAATGTCAGCGGCCGGTTGATCGTGGGATTTTTTCCCTCCAAGCTCGCGCCCGGTGTGTGGAATCGCGTGCGGCGTAGCGGACGTGACGTTACGGCCGTTGAAGATCGCTTTGCGGCGTTGTGCCTTCCGGGCGAAACCGCCGTCGCCGCGCTCGCCGCGCCCGGATCGGTGGAGCGCGTCGTCGAAAGCATGCGCGGATACGCAGGTCCGGGCGCTGTGTTCGCGATCGGCGAGGAGATCCTTCGCGAGAGCGGCGCTGCGCCGGCTTCGCTGCCGCCGGCCGATTGTCCGCGCGCCCGCCTGCGCGCTTACGAGCAACAATTCAACGCCGCGTGTCGCGACCTGGAAGACGCGATGCGCCTGGACCACGCCCTGACCGCGGCCGCCGAGTGGATCCACGAAAATGCTTACGTCGTGCGCACCCAGGCGGCCGAGGTGCGGCGCAGCCTGCCGCGCGAAAGCCCGCGCTGGCTGGCGAGCCTGCAACCGCGTTCCGACTTCACCCGCGTATTCGGGATTGCGGGCGCGCTGGTGGAGGCGACCGATTGCGCGTTATCCGAAGCCGGCATCGAGGCGTGCCTGCGCGAATGGTCCGGTCTGACCATGCGCGAACTGTGGGCGTTTCCGATGATGCTCCGAATCGCGCTGATTGGGTCGCTCGCCGAAGTCGCCTGGCGCGTGAACCGGGCGCAGCAG
Organism: Bryobacteraceae bacterium; assembly: GCA_035501755.1. GTDB lineage: Bacteria > Acidobacteriota > Terriglobia > Bryobacterales > Bryobacteraceae > Palsa-187. The sequence goes on from DATJVN010000126.1 coordinate 34,861, forward strand.
CTTCGCGAGGCCGCCTACCTTTGGGCCAACCGCTTGTCCTCGGCCGCGCGGCTCGGAGAAGACCAGTTCGCGCGGATTTTGGCCGCGCTGGACGCCGAGACGTATACGGCGGAGCCGCATTTCGCGGTGTGCCTCGCCGAACAGCTTCAGGAAGAAGAGAACGCCCTCGCGCCGGCGGAGCATTGGATGGAATCGAAGCTGCACGCCTCGGTGCCGGACCTGGTCAAAGGCGAGCACGCGCGCGAAGCGGCTGAGCGATTGTCTACGGCCAACGCGTTCGGCGGCTTGCGGCTGCTGGCGCACCTGGAGTTCGCGAAAATCTTCGAGGCCGTCAGCGTGGTCGAAGCGGAGCTCAGGTCGGATCCAGGAGCGATTTATCCAGCCAGCGATTTCGAGACCCGCGACGAATGCCGCCGCGTGCTGGAACATGTGGCGCGCCACAGCGGAGCCGAAGAGATCGAGGTGGCGCGGCGCGCGGTCGCGCTCGCGCGGTGCAGTAACCGGCAGATTCCGTACTTCTTTCTGGGTCCCGGAATCGATGAACTCGAGCGCGAGATGCGCACCAGCGTTCCGACCGGTACGCGGCTGGTGCGCGCCGTGCGCCGCCACGCGACCGCGACTTATCTGGGCGCGATCACACTGCTTTCGCTGTGCCTGACGGCGCTGGTGATTCTGGCCGCGCGCGAAAAAGGCGTGCGCGAAGAAGCGCTGCTGGCGATCCTGGCCGCGCTCGCGTGGTTCCCGGTTAGCGAGCTGGCGGTGCAGATCGTGAACGCCCTGGTGATTACGCTGCTTCCGCCGCGAAAGCTGCCCAAGCTCGACTTGCGCGGCGGCATCGGTCCGGAAAACGCGGCGCTGGTTGTCGTGCCCATGCTGCTCATCGAAACCGGGGCCGTGCGGCGCGAACTGGAGAAGCTGGAGGTTCGTTTCCTGGCAAACCGCGACGCGCACCTGTATTACGGCCTGTTTTCCGACTTCACGGACGCGCCCACGCCCGCTACCGCCGGCGATGACGCGCTGTTTCGCGCGGCGCGCGACGGAATCGAAGCGCTCAATGCGCGCTACGGCGAGCGCTTCGTGCTGTTCCATCGCGAACGTGAGTGGTCGCGCAGCGAGGCGTGCTGGATCGGGCGCGAACGCAAGCGCGGAAAGCTGGACGAACTGAATGCGTTCCTGTGCGGCGAGGGCGATCCGTCCATTCTTCGCGCGGGCCGCCTGCCGGCGCCCATCCGCTACGTGATCACGCTCGACGCGGATACGCAGCTTCCGCCAGAAACGGCGCGGCGGATGGTGGAAACCATCGCGCATCCGCTCAATCGAATCGAGCTCGATCCCGCCACGCGCGTCCGGCGCTCGGGATACACGATCATTCAGCCGCGCGTCAGCGTCACGCTTCCCGACGCCACGGCGACGCGCTTCACGCGCGTGTTCGCCAATGCCGCGGGAACCGATCCGTACTGCAAGGCGGTTTCCGATGCGCAACAGGACCTGTTCGCCGAGGCGATTTTTCACGGCAAGGCCGTCTACGACGTGCGCGCCATGCGCACCGCCCTCGGCGGCCGCTTTCCCTCGGAAACGCTGCTCAGTCACGACCTGATTGAAGGCGCGCACGCGGGCGTGGGCCTGGCGAGCGATATCGAGCTGTTCGAAAATCTTCCGCACACCTACAGCAGCTTCAGCCGGCGCGAGCATCGCTGGATTCGAGGCGACT
>DATJVN010000127.1:0-75170 GCA_035501755.1 Bryobacteraceae bacterium
CTCGTCCATGGTTTCGCCTTGAGTGGCGCAGCCTGGGATGGCCGGCACTTCCGCCCAAAACCCGCCCTCTTCGGCTTTGTGGACAATGACGCTCACCTTCATAAGTGCGTTGGTGGAGGCGGCGGGAGTTGAACCCGCGTCCGAGAAAGTCTACCGCAAGAAGACTACGTGCGTTTCCGGTTCGTTAATTTTCGTCCGCCCCATGCGGAACCGGCAAGAGAGAGGCGGCTTAGTCCGATTAGTCTCGGTTTTCGGCTACGAACAGAAGCCTTGGACCTGATCCTGCAAGATGACGCCCTTAAACCGCGTGCAGGCCCATCGGCTCAGGGCGGCTACTTAATTAATTAAGCAGCGTATGCAAATTGCTGGTTGGCAATTTTGGTTTTCCGATCGTTTTACGGGAGCTCGGAACCCGGCACGACTTCCCACGACGGATGCAATCCCGTCGAATCCGTTGCGCCCCCTTTCAGTTCCATTTTAGCAACCGCCTGCAACTTCAATTTACCATCGGGCAAAATAGATACAGCCGTGCCCACCGCTGCCCCCGACATTACCAGACAGAAAAACCCCGCTCCCCATCAGCAGGGCGAAGACCGGCACGAGCCGCTCTTCAACGTGGTCCTGCTCGACGATGACGATCACACCTATGAGTACGTCATCGAAATGCTGGGCGCGATTTTTCTGCTCCCGCCCGAGGTCGCTTTCCAGCACGCTGTGGAGGTCGACACCACCGGGCGAACCGTGGTCATGACCTGCGAGCGCGAACAGGCCGAGTTCGGCCGCGACCAGATCCACGCTTACGGCGCTGACCCGCGCATGCCGCGCTCGAAAGGGTCAATGAGCGCAATCGTGGAACCCGCCGCGGCGAAATAGCCGCAGATGAACGCGGATACACACAGACCCTCAATTTATCGGCGTGAATCTGCGTTTATTTGCGGAGATAAGCTATTCCGGCTTCGCCGCCATCCAGTAGCCGTCGCGACTGCGAATCGTCAGGCCCGGCTTTATCACTTCCACCACGATCTTGTGATAGCCGGCTTCGTTCTGATTGTTGGGCGAGTAGCTCAGCAGATACTGGCTGTGCAGCTCGTCGCCGATCTCCTGCACGTCGTGCTGGAGCTGTTTCTGATCGCGGAATCCCCACTCGCGGCCGCCGCTGTATCTGGTGTACACGTCCAGCGGATCGGGCACGAACAGGCCCTTGGCGGCGTCGAAGATGTCTTTGAGCGCGGGGACCCAGTTACCGGTGTCGCTCTGCGCAGCCGTGTTGGCCGTGGTGGTCACGCCCATCGGAAGGCCGCCCTGCGCGCCCGGAATCGACTCGATCGGATTGGGACGGTTGGGCATCGCCTTGGAGGTCAGCGCGGAAATCATCTGCGAAATGTTCACCGAATAGAAAGTGACGGCCGCAAAATCCGCTTCCGTCATCACCTCGCGGACTTTGTGGATCCCGCTGCCCTTGTCACGATTCTCTGAAATCAATATGGCGATGCGCCGGCGGTTGGTCGGCCGCGTTTTGAGCATATTGATCGCGCGCATGGTGGCGTCGTTCAGCGCGGCGGTGTAGCTGCCCGGCGTGAGCCTGCGGAACGCCGCGTCGATTTTGGCCGAATCCGAGGTGAAATCGGTCAGCACCTGAACGCGATGGTCGAACGCGATCACGGCCATCTCGCCGTCATCACCGATCACCATCGATTCGAAAACGCTCGAGAGCTGCTTGATGCTCGGCAGAATTTTTTCGACGTCGTTGTTGGCCTGGATCACTACCACCACTGACAGGGGATGGATGGCGATGTCCTCGGTGATCTTCTGCGGCTTGCCATTATCAGCCAGGCGGAAATCGTAAGGAGTCAAGCCGGAGACGAACTGCCCGTCGCGGTCCACCACCGTAGTCGGAACCAGCACGGTGCGTACTATCACGCCGGGAATTTTAAAGGTCTCACCCTCCGGCGGGTTTTGCGGCGGATTTTGCGCCGGAGCTTGTGCGAATGCAAATCCCCCGGCGCACAGAAGTGTCAATATTTTTCGCATGCTGCTCCTGTCGGTTAGATGCCTGCGTCAAGACGCCGGTTTCGAAACATGCTCCGTGCGTCCATGAAGTAAATCAACAATATGCGGCGCCAGATCAGCCACCGCATTCAACGAATCTACCGCACCGCGCACCGATCCGGGAAGGCACAGAATCAAAGTCCGGCCGCGCGTATACCCTCCGCCGCGCGAAAGCGGCGCGAATTGGGTCGATTTCCGGCCTTCGCTGCGCATTAATTCACCCAGGCCGGGGATCTCCCGGTCGGCGATTGCGTGCACCGCTTCGGGCGTCACGTCTCGCAGCGCGATGCCCGTTCCGCCGGTGGTGATCGCGATATCGACGCCGTCGAAGTCAGCGAGCGCGGTGAGCGCGTTCGAAATCTGCTGTACGTCATCGGGGAGAATCACCATGTTCACAGTGTGCCATCCGAGCGCCTGGATTTTTTCGGTCAGCGCGGGTCCCGATCCGTCCTGGCGCGTTCCGGCGGCGACGGAATCGCTGATGGTTACGATCGCCACACTGATCATCTTTTGAAATCTCCGCTTTTCCCGCCGGTTTTTTCGAGCAAATAAACGTCCTGAATTTCGATCGCCTTGTCGAGCGCCTTGGTCATGTCGTACACCGTCAGTGCCGCGACCGCGGCCGCTGTGAGCGCTTCCATCTCCACGCCCGTGGGTCCCGTGGTCGCGACTTTCGCGGTGATGCGCACGCCTTTCGATTCGATTTCGGCCTGAACATCGATATGCGAAAGCAGCAGCGGATGGCACATGGGAATCAACTCCCAAGTGCGTTTGGCCGCGCTGATTCCCGCGATCCGCGCTACTTCCAGCGGATCGCCCTTGGGGTTTTGCGGCAGTTTTTTCAGCACCGAGGGACGGATGCGCACGAATGCCTGCGCCGTCGCGGTGCGCCTGGTCTCCGCTTTCGCGGAAACGTCCACCATCGTCGCGCGCCCGCGCCGATCGTAATGCGACAGCTTTTTCATGCGAGCATCACCCGGATATCCTCGCCCGCGGCCCACGCTTCGCGATCGGGTTCGGCGACCAGAAACGCATTCGCGCGCGCCAGCGTAATCGCGTCGCCCGACCCCTGCCACGGCTGCGGCGTGACCGTCGCTCCGTTCGCGCTCAATCGTGCCGGAAGAAAGCGCGTGAGCCCGGTTTTATGACGGAATTCATGCGTGAGCTTCGCGCGGGTGAGCGGAAGAGCCGGTTCGGCGATCCCGTTCATCTTGTCTATCGCCGCGCGCGCGAACAGCTCAAAAGTCACCATTGTCGAAACCGGGTTGCCCGGCAGGCCGAAGAAGAATTTCTCGCGAACCGCGCCGAATACCAGCGGTTGCCCGGGTTGAATCAGGACGCGATCGAAAAAGAATCGCGCGCCCAGATCGGCCAGCACGCGCTCGACGATATCGTATTTCCCGGCCGAGACGCCGCCAGATAACAGGAGCAGATCGGCTTCGAGCCCGCGCTCAATCTGTTCCCGCGTCGATTCGTAGTTGTCCCTGGCAATCGGCAGCATTTCCGGAATCGCGCCCGCGCGGCGCGCCTGCACCGCAAGCGACCACGCGTTCGAATTGCGGATCTGAAACTCGCGTGGCGTTTCGCCCCGTTCGACGATTTCGTCGCCGGTCGGCACAATTGCGACGCGCGGCTGCCGGTGCACTGCGACGCGCTCGCATCCCACCATCGCCATCACCGCGGCCTGCGCGAATCCGATCCGCGTTCCCGCGTTGAGCACCACGGCGCCGCGCAGCGCCTCGGTTCCGCGCGGATTGAAATTCTCTTGCGGCTTCGCGCCGCGCTCGATGATCACACGATCGCCCTCGCGCCGGGTGTGCTCGACCATCACCACCGCATCGGCGCCTTCGGGCAGCGGCGCTCCGGTCATAATCTCGACCGCTTCCCCCGTGCCGATTGCGCCCTCGAAAACCGTGCCCGCGCGCACCTCGCCGATCACGCGCAGCTCGCCCGGCACATCCGCCGACCGCACCGCGAACCCGTCGCGCGCGCTACGATCGAACGGCGGATAATCGCGATCGGCCGCGACGCTTTCGGCGAGAACGCGCCCCACCGCATCGCACATCGCCACTGTTTCGAGCGCGCCCAAGGGACGCACCTCGCGCACCACGCACTCGCGAGCCTGCTCGAATGTCAGGGTCAAATCTCAGTGTAGCCTTTGATGCTAGAATCGGTGTTCCCGCAATGAACCATTTAAAATCGCTGATCCGGGAGGTTCCGGATTTTCCCAAGCCTGGAATCTTGTTTTACGACATCACCACGCTGCTCAAGGATGCTCAGGGCCTGCGCTCGCTGATCGACGAACTCGGCGCGGGGTACGTGGGTAAACGCATCGATAAGGTCATCGGCATCGAAGCGCGCGGGTTTATCTTCGCCCCCGCGGTCGCTTACGCCCTGAATGCGGGCTTCGTTCCGGTGCGAAAACCGAAAAAGCTTCCTTACGCGACCGAGCGGGTCGAATATCAGCTCGAATACGGCACCGATGCGCTCGAAATCCACTGCGACGCGATCCAGTCCGGCGAGCACGTTCTCATCGTGGACGATGTTCTGGCGACCGGCGGAACAGCGGCGGCGGTGACCAGGCTCGCCGAAAAACTCGGCGGGAACGTGGTCGGCTTGGGGTTCGTGATCGAGCTGGATTTCCTGAAGGGTCGCGAAAAATTGCCCGGCTACGACATTCAGGCCATGCTGCACTACTGAATTTCTGAGATTATCGCCGCCAGAATATTACCAATGTACGTGAGCTCCGCTTTCCGTTCGATGTGGACCGCTGACGGATGTACGCCGCCTCCGGACGCGTCCCATTGGGGCAAACCACGGCCTGTTACCGCAGGCCGTGGAATCCACGTTCGGACGGGAAGGAGGGACGGCGATGATTACTATCGTAATCACCGTGATTACCGTGATCGCTTTCACGGTAACTATCACCGTTCGGTTCAAACGGCGGTGAATCTAACGCAGGGGATGGATTCCATCCCTTGTACCCTCGCAAACCATACACGATTTCACCGATCCCCACAGGGGCCAATTTCTTGAAATCCTTGAAAATCCAGGCACTTGCTAAGATTAATCTGGATCTGCGCATCCTTAATAGGCGCCCCGACGGATATCACGAGCTTCGCACCGTTTTTCAAACCATTTCCCTCGCCGACTCGATCGAAATCGATTACGAGCCGGCCCGGCGCACCGAAATATCGCTCGAGGGGAATGCCGACATTCCCGACAATCTTATTCTGCGCGCCGCCCGCGGGGTCCTCGACGCGACCAAGACGCACGCCCGTGTGCACTTCCACCTCACCAAGAAAATTCCGATGGGCGCCGGACTCGGCGGCGGGTCGAGCGATGCTGCCGCGGTCCTGCTCGCGCTTCCGATTCTTATCGGAAAGCGCGCGCCGATCGAAGAAATCGCGGCCGGGCTGGGCAGCGACGTCCCGTTTTTGCTTCATGGCGGGACGGCGCTCGCCATCGGCCGCGGGACCGAGCTTTACCCCTTCCCCGATCTTGCCGAAGAGCCGATTTTATTGATCGCGCCCGGCATCCACGTTTCTACCGCCGAAGCCTACGCGGCCCTGGGCCGAGGTTTGACTTTCACGGGATCGTCACGTAAAATTAGTGATTTCCAGGAGTTTGTGCGCTTGTTAGGTGAACGGCGGCGCGCGACTCTGGCGTGTGCGCTCAGCGAAAACGACTTTGAGGCGGTCGTCTTCCGGAAATACCCCAAGCTGAAATCGATCGCGCGAAAGCTGTCGACAGCGGGAGCTCTCGGGGTGAGAATGACGGGCAGCGGGTCGGCTGTCTTCGGCCTGTTTCGATCGATCGAAGATCGCGAGCGCGCGCGTAAACGGTTTGGCGGCGATGCGATTCCCGCCCGGCTGGTCAGCCGCGCAGCGTATCAGCGGCTTTGGCGGCGCCAGTTAGGGAATCACATTGTCGCAGGTGAATTATGGCCGCCCCGAAGCCGGTACGAGCGATGAGGTTCAATCACTTCAAAGTGTTCACGGGCAACGCGAACCCCGCGCTGGCGGCGGAGATCTGTTATGAGCTCGGCTGCCCGCTCGCCGCGGTGACGGTGAAACAGTTCTCCGACGGCGAAGTGCATTTGCAAATCCAGGAAAACGTTCGCGGCGCCGACGTTTTCGTGGTCCAGCCCACCTGCACACCCGTTGACAAACATTTGATGGAGCTCCTGCTGATGATGGACGCGCTGAAGCGCGCCTCAGCGGAGCGCATTACCGCGGTGTTACCCTATTATGGGTATGCGCGGCAGGACCGGAAGGACCGGCCGCGGATGCCGATTTCGGCCCGCCTGGTGGCCAGCCTGCTCGAACGCGCCGGAGCCAATCGCATTCTGGCGCTCGATCTGCACGCCGCGCAGATTCAGGGCTTTTTCGACGTGCCGGTGGATCATCTGTTTGCGACCCCGGTGATGATCGATTATTTTTCGGAGTATGGCGGCCCCGGTTTAACCGTGGTTTCGCCGGACGCGGGCGGCGTGGAGCGCGCCCGCGCGTTCGCCAAGCGCCTCGATTCGCCCCTGGCGATCATCGACAAGCGCCGCACGGACGTGAACGTCGCCGAGGTGATGCACATCATCGGCGACGTGGAAGGACAGGATTGCCTGATCGTGGACGATCTGATCGACACGGCGGGTACGCTGGTGAAAGCTGCGGAAGCGCTTCTGAAGCAGGGCGCCAAAAGCGTCCGCGCCTGCGCGACGCACGCAGTGCTGTCGGGACCGGCGGTGGAGAGGATCGAGAATTCGGAGATCGAGGAAGTGGTGGTGACCAATTCCATCCCGCTGGCCGATGAGGCGGACGGCTGCCGCAGGATCAAGCAGCTTTCCGTAGCGCCGCTGCTGGCGAAAGCGATCCAGTCGATCCACGAGGACGGGTCGGTGAGTACGTTGTTTGTTTAAAGGAGAATCAGCCGCGAATGAACACGAATGAACGCGAATTCGGAATTTGCGTTCATTCGCGTTGATTCGCGGCCTTTCAAAAGCATGAGAAAAGATATCACGATCGAAGCCGAGCCCCGCGACTCGCGCGGGAAGAACGAAGCCCGGCGGCTGCGCGCCAAGGGCGCTGCCCCGGGAGTGTTGTACGGAGCGGGCGGAGCCGCTGTGCCCGTCGCCGTCAGCCCCAAGGAGCTCACGCGCATTCTCCACTCCGCCACCGGCCACAACACGATTTTCAACCTGGCGGTGAAGGGCGGCGAGACCGTTCCGGTGATGATCGTCGACTGGCAGAACGATCCCATCAAGGAAACGCTGCTGCACATCGATCTGAAACGCATCGATCTTTTGAAGCGCCTCCGCGTGAAGGTGGTGGTTCACACCACCGGCGAACCGCAGGGCGTCAAGGTCCAGGGCGGACTCCACGAACTGGTCACGCGCGAAATCGAAATCGAATGCCTGCCCGACGAGATCCCCGAAGAGTTCACTGTCGATGTGACCAATCTGATGATCGGGCAGGCGATCCGCGCAAGCCAGGTGCCGCTCACGGGTTCCATAAAGCTGGTGAGTAATGCGGACGCTGTGATCTCGCATGTGGTCGCGCTGAAGGCGGAAGAGGAGCCCGCCGCAGCCACTGCCGAGGGCGCTGCTCCGGCTGCACCGGCCGAGCCGGAAGTGATCAAGAAGGGCAAGAAGGAAGAAGAAGGCGCAGCCGCTCCGGCTGCGGAGGAGAAGAAGGGGAAGAAATAGAATTGGGCCGCGAATGCACACGAATGAACACGAATTCCTTATTTGTGTGTATTCGTGCGCATTCGTGGCCTGTTCATGGTTGAGTTTTTGATCGTAGGCCTCGGAAATCCTGGACCGGAGTACGAATACACTCCACACAACCTGGGATTCATGGTCATCGACTGGTTGGCGGAGTCGCACGCGATTCGGGTCAGCCGGAAAGAGAATATGTCGTATGTCGGTTTGGGCGCTATCAAGGAAAACCAGGTCGCGCTGGCCAAGCCGCAAACATTTATGAATCTGAGCGGCTCCGCGGTAAAGGGGCTGCTCGAGCGGTACGAACTAACACCCGGCCGCCTGATTTTGGTTTATGACGAGCTGGACCTGCCGTGGCAGACCCTGAAGATCAAACCCAAGGGTTCCGCGGCGGGACATAAAGGCGCGCAAAGCGTCATCAGCTCGATTGGAACAAGCAATTTTACGCGGGTGCGCATCGGGATTCATCCCGGCCGCCCCGTCGATGGAGAGAGTTTCGTTCTGCGGCCGTTCAAAAAGTCGCAGAAACAGGAAGTCGAGGAGATCGTCACGCGTGCAGCGGAAGCGGTCGAATCCATAATCGCTGAGGGCGTCGAAAAGTCCATGACGGTTTTTAACCGCCGCGCTCAAGGCTTAAATCAAGAGGAAGAATGAGAGTCTACGAAGAGCTGTTCATTGTGAAACCGGACGCGCCGGAAGAGGAGGTCAATGCGTTCATCGAGCAGGTGAAGCAGGTGATCTCGGGCGGCAAGGGAAAAATCGACAAGGTTGACGACTGGGGCGTGCGCAAGCTCGCCTATCGCGTTTCCCGCTACAACGAAGGCCACTACGTGCTGGTGGTTTTTTCGAGCACGCCCGACCTGGTGCGTGAAGTCGAGCGGCGCATGCGCGTGGCGGACCTGGTGATCAAGTTCATCACCGTGCGCATCGACGAGAAGCAGAAGAAGATCGAAAAGAGGAAGAAGGCTCGCGAAAAGCGCGCCGCGCGCAAACCACCGCCGCCGGCGGCTGCTCCTGCCGCACCCGCAGCATCCGCGCCCGCTGCGCCGGAACATGCGGCGCCGGGTCAACCGGTCGCGGCCGCCGAGGTGAAGGAGTAAGTTATGGCGGAAACCAAAGGCGGAAGACCCATCAGCGGCTCCATGCGGCCCACCGGCGGCGATAAAGCGATCGCCGGCAAGAAACAGTATTTCCGGCGCAAGAAAGTGTGCCGCTTCTGCGTCGACAAGATCGACGACATCAACTATAAGGATGTCCGGCTGCTCAACTCCTTCATGAGCGAGCGGGGCAAAATTACGCCGCGCCGCATCTCCGGCGTGTGCGCTCCGCACCAGCGGCGTCTGGCCGAGGCCATCAAGCAGGCGCGCAACATCGCGCTGATGCCGTTCTCGACATCCATTTAAGGAACCACCATGGAAATCATCCTGAGAGAAGACATCGAGAAACTGGGCACGCGCGGCCAGGTGGTGAAGGTCGCGGCCGGCTACGCGCGCAACTACCTGCTGCCGCGGCGCCTCGCGGTGCAGGCCACCGAAGCCAACAAGAAAATCGTCGAGCAGGAACGCCAGGCCCACCTCCGCAAGGAAGCCAAGCTTCAGGCCGACGCTTCCGATCTGGCCAAGCTGGTCGGCTCAATCGAGCTCACCATTGCTCAAAAAGCCGGCGACAACGATCAGCTCTTCGGTTCGGTCACGGCGAGCGATATCGTCGTGGCTCTCGAAAAACAGGGCTACTCGATCGACCGGCGCAAGGTGCATCTGGAAGAGCCGATCAAGACGCTCGGCGATTTCAAGGTCGCGCTGCGCCTGCACAAAGAAGTATCCGTGGACGTGCCCGTGCACGTGGTGAGAGAAGAGTAGTTTTGCCGGGTGTAGAAGAATTATTGCGTGAAGCGGCAATGGGACGCGTGGGCGTCGATCGCCGCTTCGTGCGCAAGATCCTCGAAGCCAACGATCCTGCCGCGATTCTCGCCTTCTCGCGCCAGCCCCGCAACAAGTACCGAATCGAAATCGACCCTCTGCTGGTCGATCTGTTCCGCCATTACCAGACTCCCGAGGCGCTTGATTTTTTCATCGAGGTAGCCCGCCGCAACGCCGAGGATCTTTCCGACGACCTCATCCTCGCCCTGCTTCCATTCCGCGAGCGCGCGATCGAGCCGCTGCTGGCTCTGTATAAGGAAATCGGCGAAGAGCAGGGCTCCGACGTCGGATTCCTGCTCGCGGGAATGCAGATCCGCGATCCGCGTATTCTCGAAACCCTTCTCGATCGGCTGGAATATGACACGGCCGACGGCGCATTTCTTCTGGGTCTTTACGGCGATCCCGCGGCGAAGCCCGCGCTCGAAAAAATGCTCACCGAAATTCCCGCCGAAGATAAAGAATTGCGCCGCGAGATCGCCTACGCGATCGACCAGCTCCATTCAGCGCCCGATCCCTACGAGCCCATCCCTTTCGATATCCTGCGCGATTATCCCGAGCGCGAACTCCCCGCCTTCGATCTGCTCAGCGAAGCCGAGCGCCTGGATATGCTTCGCTCCGACGATCCCCTGGTTCGAGCCGGCGCCGCTCATAGCTTTTTCAATGCGGAGCTTAATCCCGGCGCGAAAGCCGCGCTGTTCGAACTGGCGAAGTCCGACCCCGAGCCTGCCGTCCGCGCGCGCGGCTGGGAATCGCTCGCCGACGCGACCAGCGAATCCGCGATCCGCGATGCCATGACCGCGGTGCTCAACGACGAATCGCGGCCCGTAGAAGAGCGCGGCGGCGCAGCCGTCGGATTGTACGGCGTCGCCGATCGGGACGAAGTGCGTCACGGCATCGAGGCGCTGTATCAGATTCCGGCCGCGCGCGCGAAAGCGCTCGAAGCCATGTGGCGATCGCTGTGGCCCGAGTACGCGAAATTCTTTCCCGCGCATCTCGACGACAAGGATCCGAAGATCGTACGCGAAGCCCTGCGCGGAGCCGGATACTTCGAACTGACGCGCGATGCCGATAAAATCAGGAAGTATTTCGACGCCGAGGAACCCTTTGATCATCTGCGCGAGGATGCGTTATTCGCCTATGCGATCGCGATGCCGGGCGAAACCACGCGCGGCCGCGTCCGCGGAATGCTGCGCAAAATCGATTCGATCACAGCTCTAAGTTCTTATGAAACCGAGCTGGTGGAATTCGCGCTGGACGAACGCCTGCGCCTGCACGGCCTGGAACCGGTCTTCAGTGCAGAGGACGAAGAAGCGCCGGTCGAGCCCGAAGTTCCTCCTCAAAAAATCGGCCGCAATGACCCCTGCCCCTGCGGCAGCGGCAAGAAATACAAGAAGTGTTGCGGAGCGGTGAATTAGCCGCAGATTCACGCCGATGCACGCAGATAAAACACCTTTTGTTTAGCCGCGAATAAACACGAATAAGAAATTTGTGTTCATTTCGTGTGCATCTGCGGCGAAACTCAAACCGCCGCCAGTTCCCGCCGCGCCCCGATCTGCCGCAGGCAGCGGTCGATCCATTGCTTGGTGAGCTTCTCCTGCACCCCGTTCTGCGCCAGGCGGGTCCGCAGATTCGAAAAATCCACGTGATCGAGCGCCTGGTCCTGGTTGAAGCAGGAAAACACCACCGTCTCCTCGCCCGTCACCGGATCGCGGTGCATCTGCAAGCACTGCGCGCAGATTTCTTTCATCATGCACTGCATCGGCGAGTTGATCGATGCGATCGCCTTGTGCTCCGGCTTCAGGAACGGCGCCAACACTCCGTGCCGCGCGCTCTGCACCGCGTGCATCATCGCGTCCGATCCGATCACCACCAGCCGGTCGGCCGAGCTCAGCGGAATCTCCGTCTCGTCCAGATCGCCGCGCCCGTATGCCGCGATCGCCTCGACGATATTCCCGACGAACGCCTTGTCCTGCTGCCGGCCCGGCGTGAACCCCGGCGCTTCGTCGCAGCACCACACCACCACGTCCGCGGCCTTTTCGATCTCTTCAACCTTGTACCGGTCGATGATTTTCTTGTAGCCCGCGAAATAGACGGTCCGCGACCCCTGCGCGCGAAGCTGCTGGCCGATCGAGAACAGCACGGCGTTACCGAGTCCTCCACCGGCCAATAAGACAGTTTCCTGAGCCGGCGTTTCGGTGGGAGTTCCCGTCGGCCCCATCAGGATCACCGGCTCGCCCGGCTTGAGCAGGGCGCACAAATCCGAGGATCCGCCCATCTCAAGCACGATGGTGGAGAGAAGTCCACGCTCGCGGTCCACCGACGCGCCGGTCAGCGCCAGGCCCTCCATCGCCAGCGTGGTTCCGTTGGCTCGCGTGGCCAGCGTCTCGTAATTCTGCAAGCGATAAAACTGACCCGGCTGGAACGCGCGCGCCGCCATCGGCGCCTTCACCACAACTTCCACGATGGTCGGCGTCAGCCGGATCACGTCGCGCACTACCGCGCGCAGCTCTTCGTTCAAATTTTCGATTCTCGACCTCGCCGGCGAGCCCCGCGCAAGCGTGCGCGACACCACCGGGTACCCCTGCTTCGCGCTCGCCATTGCCTTGACCACGTTGCCCGCATAAGAAGGATGCAAGTCGCCGAAGAAGCTGATCGCGCGACCGTCGGCGCGCAGCGACATCAGCACGCGCGCCGCCGACGGCTTCGCTACGCGCTCTGGCTTCACCGGATGGCCGTCCTCATCGACCGCCTGAAACCACTTGCCGTCGAGAAAAACGTTGTGCGGATCTTCGCGGCCCAGCACGGTGTTGGGCTGCGTCCCCGCCGCCACCAGGATCGCCTTGGCCGGCATCCGCACGGATTCGCCTGCCGCGTTCTTCACCGTCAGCGCCGCCGCGTGGCCATACCGGTCGACCTCAACTTCCACCGGCGTCAAACCCTCGGCGAATCGAATCCCCTCTTCGAGCGCCTTGGCAACCTCTTCGTGGTTCAGCGTGTAGCTTGGCGCGTCGATCAGCCGGCGCCGGTACGCGATGGTCACGCCGCCCCAGGAGTCGAGCAATTTTACAAAATCGGGCTCGCGACCTTCGGCCCGCGCCGCGGCGCGTTCGGCACGAATCGCCCGTGCGTGCGACAGAAATTCGTCCGCCGTCGCCGATTCCTCCGCGCTCCAGCCCGCGCGCACGTCCGTGCGCTCCAGGGCGAGCGTTTCGTAGCGCTCCAGGAATTTTTCCACCTGCACCACGTAATACGCGAGCGACTCGGTGGCTGTATCGATCGCCGTCAATCCTCCGCCGATCACCACGATCGGCATGCGCAATTGTAAATTCGCGATGGAATTGGTCTTCGCCGCGCCCGTGAGTTGAAGCGCCATCAGAAAATCCGACGCCTGCCGGACGCCCCGGGCTAAACCGTTCTTCATGGGGATCACGGTGGGCCGTCCCGCACCCGCGCACAGCGCCACGTGATCGAACCCCATTTCGAAGGCCCGGTCCACGCTGATGGTTCCTCCGAACCTCACGCCGCCAAACATGGAAAATTGCGCGCGTCTTTCCAGTAAAAGCCGGATAATTTTCAGGAAATTCTTGTTCCAGCGCACGGTGATTCCATATTCCGCCACGCCGCCGAACCCCGCCATCACGCGCTCGTCAAGCGATTCATACAGCTCGTTCACATCGTGAACCGGGCGGAAGGGCACGCGCTCGCCGAGCGGCGTCACGCCCGAAATGGCCGAATCGAGCGGCTCGATCTTCAGCCCGTCCACCGCGACCACCGTGTGGCCATCGTTCATCAAATGATGCGCCAGCGTGAACCCCGCCGGTCCCAGCCCCACGATCAGCACCTTATATCCCGATTCCGGGCGCGGCACGGGCCGCGCGAAATCCAGTGGATTCCAGCGCGTGAGCAAGCTGTAGATCTCGAACCCCCAGGGCAGCTCCAGAACATCTTTGAGCGTGCGCGTCTCGATCTGCGGAATGTCCACGGGGTCCTGTTTCTGAAACACGCATGCCTTCATGCAGTCGTTGCAGATGCGATGACCTGTCGCCGCGCACATGGGATTATCGGTGGCTGCGATCGCCAGCGCGCCGATCGAATTGCCGCGCTGCTTCACCACGTTCATCTCCGAAATTTTTTCATCCAGCGGGCAGCCGGCGAGCGTCACGCCGAACACGCTCGACTTGAACGCGCCGTTTTTCTCCTTCAAACCCGTCGAGCACGAATCTTTCCCCTGGTTATGGCACTTGATACAGTAGTGCGCCTGGTCGAGGGCGGCCGCGAGGTCCATCCCCGCATCGGTCAGCTTGAAACCCTCGCGGCGCCGCAATTTCGACTCCGGAAACGCGAAGCGCGCGATTCCGTCGATCTCGATCGTTTCCACCGGCACAAGGTGCTGCGGATCGAGCTTGTGGGGCACCCGAAACAAAATTCCATGATGATGTTTCGCACGTCCCGCGGGCGAAAGCGCCGCCCACGCCGCGTATTGTTGCGCCTTGGCCAACTGTGCCGCGTGCTCGGCCTCGTTTTCGAGCCACTTCGAAACGTGCTCGACGAAAATTTCCTCGGTGAGCGGGCCGTTGAACAACGACTCCAGCTCCGCCGCCAGCGCCGGCCCGTCATTGGCGCTCGCCTGCTCGACGCTGAGCCCGCTGATCGCCTTTTTCTGTACGAATTTCCGTTTCACCGCGTACAGCGGTTCAAGCGCGCTATGCCGCGCCTGCAACGCGCGCACGTCCGCGGAAATTGAAAACAGCTCTGCGTTGAAATCCTCGAGATGGGGCGCAAGTTCCACCAGTAATTCCGACTGCGCCTTGCGCTCCGGCAGCGTCGTCCGCGCCTGCATCAGCCGGTTGAACAGCGAAATATCGACGGATTTAACCCAATTGAGGAACTCCGAGTCCAGCCGCACCAGTCCTTCGCGACGATACAGGTCCTCGAACGTGAAACCCCAATTGAGATTCAGCACCGGCAACATTCTGTAGATGCGCTTCAGGCGAGAAAGATGCGAAGAACTACCTTTAGTATAGCCCGCGACCGCTCCCGCGGGCTGCATCCGTGTTCCATGTGATCACGCCCGCCGAGCGACCAGGATGGTCATGTCGTCCTGCAACTCCTCCGACGACGTCCAGTCGTGCACGCTCTCGAGCACCGTCTCGACGATCTGCTCCTCCGTCCGGTGCGCGTTGCGCGCCAGAAGATCCATCAGCCGCTCCTCGCCGAACATCTCTCCGTAGGCGTTTTCCGGCTCCGTCACGCCGTCAGTGAAGCACACCAGCAGGTCGCCCGGCTTGGTTTCGACGCGGCTCTCTCCGTAATCGGAAAACGGAAACGCCCCAACGACCGTCCCGTTCACGTCCAGCCTCCGCGCCTCGCCTTCGCGCACCAAAAACGGCGGCAGATGACCGGCATTCGTATAGGTGAACGTTCCGCTGGGCTCGTCGTAAATCCCCAGCAGGAACGTCGCGTATTTTTCGGGCGAAGTGAGCGCGTGAAGCTGCACGTTCAGCCGGCTCACCAGCCGCGACGTCGACACGGGCTGCGAAATTTTTCCGTTTCCCGGCGCCGTGGCCACCTCCAGGAAATTCTGCAACTGTGTACGTAGCGAGCTTTGGAGCGTCGCCATGAGCAGCGCCGCCGAAATTCCCTTCCCCGCCACGTCGCCGATCGCCAGCGCTACCTGCGAATCGCGAATCGCTTCGTAATCGTAGTAATCGCCTGAGACCATGCGCGCCGGCTGGCACACCGCGGTCAGCTTTAACGTCTTGGTCTGCGGCACGGAGCGCGGATAAAGCTGGTTCTGCACTTCGCGCGCAATTTCGATCTCCGATTGCAACCGCTCCTTCTCCTTGGCCACCACCACCAGCCGCTCCAGATTCGCGGTCATCGAGTTGAACGAACGCGCCAGTTCCGCGAGCTGATCCTTGCCGCGCACCTCGATCCGATGCGAAAAATCGCCCTGCATCACCTTCTCGGTTCCTTCATACAGGCGATGCACCGCTCCGGTGATCGTCCGCGTCATGGTCACCCCGATCACCAGCGAAATGATCTCGACGATAAAAAACACCACCACGCCGATAATCAGGAACAGTTGCAGACCCTCCTGCGCCAGGTCCGCTTTGCGATTGAAGATCGACGCCAGCACCGCCGAGGCGCGCGTCCGCACCATCAGTAGCCCGTTGAAAGTCGCGTTCGGATCGTTCCAGTCGTCCGTGGGAATCGAGGCGAACCACGCCAGCTCCCGATCCAGCCGGTACAGCGCCGGAGGCAACCGGCTCTCGATCCCGCTCGGGCCGTTGGCCCGCCGCATCTCCCCAATCGATTCGCCGAAATCCACCACCCCCAGGTTCGGCACCAGGCTGTCCAGAAATTCGCCGGTCACCGGGACCGTTACCGTGACGTCGCCGTCCGTCATTTTCGTGTACGCCCACACGTAGTAGCGGCTGCCGCGCTTGAGCAGACCGCTCGTGTCGCGCCACTCGCTCGGCGCCGGATCGATCGCGCCGCCGGGATAACGGAGCACGTTCCCGGATTCACGCAGCGCCACCTCGATGCCCGGATAATGATCGCGATAAAACAGGTCGATCATCCCGTGCATCACCGCCACTCGGCTGTCCGGCGCAGTGCGAGCCAGATTCGCCGCCGCCGACGCGATCGCATCCACCCTCCGGCCAAGCTCGCTGGTCACCAGGTACACCGCAAGCTGCGCGACCAGCGCGTACCCGCTCGCGACCGCCAGCCCCGCGATCAGCACGATCGGCACCACGGAGATAAACAGGTACGTCACCAGCAGCCGGTTGCGTAGTCTCCACACGGCCTGCCGCGCCGCCATGCGCAGAAGCCGGATTGCCAGCCAAACCCCCGTAATCAACGCGCCAAAACCGAACAGCACGCGCACCCCGCGCAGCTCCGCCGCGCTCGCGATCGCATACGCGACCACGAAGATCAGGAACGCGATTCCCACGCGTCCCAGCCACCGGGAAACCTCGCGCAGCCGGTTCCGCACCTAAATCCTCGATTTGGCGATCGCCGGCGTCTCTTTGTCCGGCTCCAGGTAGTATTTCGTGAGACCTTTTTCGAGCAGAGAGAATGCGCCGTCCACGTCGTCGGCGAAATCGAACAATTCCAAGTCCTTCGGCGAGATCATCCCGTGCTTCACCAGCGCGTCGAAGTTGAGGATCTCCTTCCAGAACTCGGTGCCGTACAGCAGCACCACCATTTTCTTGAGCAGTTTCTGCGTCTGCACCAGCGTGAGGATTTCCGTGAGCTCGTCGAGCGTTCCGAATCCGCCGGGAAATACGATCAGCGCCTTCGCCATGTATGCGAACCAGAATTTGCGCATGAAAAAATAGTGGAATTCGAAGCACAATTCCGAAGTGATGAAGGGGTTGGGCCGCTGCTCGAAAGGCAGTCCGATGTTCAGACCGATGGTCTTGCCGCCGGCGTCCTGCGCACCGCGATTGGCCGCTTCCATGATCCCCGGCCCTCCGCCGCTGCACACCACGAAGCGGCGCGCCGAATTTTGCAGATTGTTCGACCACTCGGTAATGCGTCGCGCCAGCTCGCGCGCCTCGTTGTAGTAGCGCGCGTTGGTTCCCGTCTCGAAGGTCCGCGCCGATCCGAAAAACACAATCGTGTCCAGGATCTTCTCTTTGCGGAAATGCGACAGCGGATACAAATATTCGCTCAAGATACGCAGCGATCGGGCGTCCGGCGTGTCCAGAAATTTTTGGTTGCGATAGGCGAGCAGCGGATGTCCGCTCTCCGGCTGCCCGTCATTATTCGTGCTCATGCGTTTTTTCAGCCGGATTTTCTAAGGATTCCAGCCGCTTCTCCAATTGTCGCATTCTCCTTTGAAGCTCCGGCAGCTTGGGAAACGCGGTTACCGCGCGCAGCCAGTCCTTGGCCGCGAACGCCGGCGATCCGCTCATCACCGCGCCCGCCTCGACGTCGCCGCCGATGCCGCTCTGCGCGTACACCACCGCGTTGTCGTGAATCGTCAGGTGCCCCGAAATTCCCACCTGCCCGGCGAGCAGAACGTTCTTTTCGAGAATGCTCGACCCCGCCAGGCCGGTCTGCGCGCAAATAATATTGTCCTCGCCCACCACCGAACCATGCCCGATCTGCACCAGACTGTCGATCTTGGCGCCGCGCTTCACTCGCGTCTCACCCATCGCCGCGCGGTCGATCGAAGTCAGCGTCTGCACCTCGACGTCGTCTTCGATGACGGTCACTCCGCTCTGCACGATCTTGAAGTGCGTCCCGTCGGCGCGCTTGGCGAATCCGAACCCGTCGCCGCCGAGCACCACGCCATTTTGCAGAATCACGCGATTTCCGACGCGGCAGAACTCGCGCACCACGGCGTGCGAATGCGCCAGAAAATCGTCCCCGATGCGCGCGCCTTCATAAATCACGACGTGTGGATGCAGCACGGAATTTTTGCCGATCGCCACATTTTCCCCGATCACCACATAAGCGCCGATGGCCGCGTTCTCCCCGATGCTTGCGGACTGAGCGATCACGGCGGTCGCATGGATCCCCGGCTTCGGACGCGGCGCCGCGTAAAACATGGCCAGCGCTCGCGCGAAGTCGAGATACGGATTGTCCGAAATGAGCTGCGCCGCCGCCAATCCTTCGATCGGGCGCACAACGAGCACCGCTCCCGCTCGCGTATGCTTCACCTTGGGCGCGTACTTCGGATTGGCCAGAAAGGTAAGCTCGGAAGGCCCGGCGTGTTCCATGCCCGCGACGCCGGTAATCTCGACGTCGTCCCCCACCAGCTCACACCCCAGCGCCGCCCGAATGGCTGAAAGCTTCATCCTTAGAGATTAGCCGATGGGCGTTTGAGCCACAGATGCACGCCGATGCACGCAGATAAACAACATCCGAAAGGATCTGTCTGCAATCCGCGTGGATTTGCAGAAAATTGAGCAGAAGAGCGATTTCGAGACGCGCCGCCTTCAGGCAATGGATGCACTGCGATACACGCTCCGGCGCCAGCCGGTCGGCGCATTTCAACCTTACTACCACTCAATCTCTAACCAGCAGATCCGCGAAATATTGCCCAACCTCCCGGCCCTTGTATAAAACCCGCAACGATGCCTGCGGGCGCACTCTCATGCGGCATTCCCGGAGCTCCCGCCTCAACGCCCGCTCATAAACCTTCTCGGCGAATCCGCCGCCGAGCGTATTGGCAACCTCGAACGCGCAGCTCAGAATCGTCGGGTGATTTCATCGGCGTGCATCTGCGGCCAATGAATTAGTCCCCTTTACCCCCGAAACTTCTCTCTGCATTCCGGGGAGCAGAAGTAATACACCTCTTTGCCCGACCTTTTTTGCAACGCTGTCGTAGGCGAGATGTAGGTGCCGCACACCGGGTCGCGCTTCAGCTCGCCGCCGGCCTCGACGGTCGGCCGATGCGACTGCGCCGCCGGCGCGGGATTGAAGAAATCGTGAAAGGTTTTGGCCACGATCCCGATCACCGACCGCAACAGGCTGATGGCCAGCACGACCAGGATCGCATCCAGGATGGCCCGCAACATTTTTTACGGCTTTTTATTTCTTCTACGGCTTTTTCTTCTTCGCTCCCGGCGCACTGTAATTGGTGTCCACCGTCGCGCCGATCTGTTGCAGCATCATTTTGGCCGTCTCGGCGTCCTTGCCGTTGGGCGCCAGTTGCAGATATTTCTGAAACGCGTCGGCCGTGCCCGGAACCGGATTCATTTTTCCGTCCGCGCCTGTGGTGGCTTTGCCCATCAGGCAGATGCCGTATTGATAATACGCGTCGGCGTAATCCGGCTGTACTTCCATCGCCTTCTTGAACGCTTCCGAAGCCGGCTCGAGCTGCCCCGTGTTCACCAGCACCGCGCCCAAGTTGTAATAATATTTGCCTGCGTTGGCCGGATCGAGCTGCGCCGCCTTTTGCAGTTCCGCCTGCGCGTCGGAAAACTTCTTGCCCGCCGCGAGCGCCAGCGCGTAGTTGTTGTGATATTCAGGAGCGTCCGGCTTGAGCGCGATCGCTTTCTGATACGCCTCCACCGCCTTGGCGAGCAGTTGATCCTGGTCCGCGCCGGTCTTGGTCTTGGCCAGCGCCGTGTAGCTGTCGGCCAGCCTTCCCCACACCACGTTCTGGTTGGGATCGATCGTCGAGGCTTTTTCGAAGCTCTGGACGGCTGCATCCCAGTTCTTGGCGTCCTGCGCCGCGATGCCTGCATTGAAGGCATCGTTGAGCTCCTTATTTTTCTTGATGGTCTCTTCGTTGTCCTTCTTCTTCTTTTCGTACTCGGCCTTCTGCGTGGCGCTCATCCCGCGCTCGGCCTCTTTTTCCTGCGCCGCGGCGGTGCCGGCGCCCTGCGTCTCCGCAAGATTGATCGACACGTCCTTCGGATCGCCATAATTGGATGGAACATGGTCCATCGAACCCATGTCTTTGCCGCCGACCTCGACGGAGATCTTGTAAATCCCCTTGGGCAGACCGCCGTAGTAATAGTGGCCCTTCTTATCAGTCTTGACCTGATAGGCCCCCTTCATGTCTTCACGCGTGATCTTGATCACGGCTCCTTTGAGCGGCTGCCCATCGGTGCCCTTGATCGTCCCCTCGAAGGCAGTGGTCGTCTGGGCATAGGACGCGGCACAAAACAGGAGAGTTAATGGTGTTGCAATCAGCGCTTTGCGCAGCATGGCAATCATGGGTCAAAAGACCTCCAGAGAGATAGGTTTCTAACCCTTCAGCATACTACAGCGTAGCGGGATAGGGAAGATGTCCGACACGGAAAGAAACTCTGGATTTTCAAGGCCCTTTCCTGCGCCGGGACGGACTCCCGCAGAGCCGAATCCTTTCAAGCCTTAGAGCAAGCCCGGCTCTCCACCCCGCCGTCACGTGACGGCGTCACGGCGGGGTGCAAAGGTCGTGTTTTCATTCTAAAGCAAAGGCCCATTCACCTGATAATTTGTACCTATTTTAGTCCTTATTCTCATGATAATCATAAGATCAATCACGCGAGCGATTATTGCAAGCCACTAAAACACAATGACTTGGCTCAGGCACGGCGCCGGAATCAGGAGAATTTCACCAATCTTGGTTGTATTTTAGCAACGGGTATTTAGCGTTACGATTGATTGATGCGGTATGCCTCCCACCCCGTTCGGGCGAGCATGGACGAGCTTCAGCTTCGGGACAGCAATGCCTCCGACCGCGATTACGGCGTGCCGAACGTCGGCGAGACCGACTTGAGCGAGATCATCGGCTCCTTTCTCGGATCCATTGAAACGCAAATGGCCGAAAGCGCCTCGGAACGCGAGGACGCTACGCCCCGGACGATGGTGAATGGAGCGATGCTTTACTCGGCTAGCGCGGTGGTCGCGGGCTTGCTTTTGCTCGCGAGTGTCGCCTCCGGAATCGCGATCCGGCGCCTGCGGCAGCGCGAGTCCTGAGGCACAATTTAAGCCGCGGCGGGTCCGCAACTACTGCTCAAAATAGCCTGTGGCGAGTTCCGGCTTCTGCTCCAGCGCCTGGCGCCAACAAGTGCGGGCTTCGTCGAGCTGGCCCTGCGCCTTCAAGGCGTGGCCCAGGTTGAGCAGCGCTTCGGCAAAGCTGGGGCGCTCAGAGAGCGCTTCCTGGTACAACCGGATGGCGTCTTCGATCTGACCGGACTTCTGCAACAACAGGCCGGTGTTGTAGAACAGTTCGGGAGTGCGTTCTCCGGCTTCGATCAGCTTGGCTTGCAGGTCGAGTGCTTTGTCGAGATCTTCGCGCTCGACGGCGATCGCGGCGAGGCCGCGCAGGGCGTCGATCGAGCCACCGTCGGCGGCGACCACGGTCTCAAACGCTTTGGCCGCGCCGTCCTGATCTCCCAGGTTCCAGTAAGCGAGGCCCAGGTTCAACTGCGCTTCCGGCCAGTTGGCGCGCTTGCGGAGGCAGCTCTGGAAAGCTTCGGCGGCGCCGCGATGATCGGCGCGTTGAAGGCGCAGGTAGCCCAGCCGGAACCAGGCATCTTCCCACTCGGGATTGCGCGCGAGCAGCTTCACGTACAGGCGCTCGGCTTCTTCCTTTTCGCCCTGCTGTTCCATGACGCTGGCGAGGTTGTAGATCACGTCGGCCAGATCGGGCGCGATCTGTAGCGCGCGCTCGTAAGATTCGCGCGCCAGCTTCAGCTCGCCCATCTCCTGCCGCACGATTCCCAGATTGACGTGGGCCTGCTTGGCGTCGGGACGAATGCGCACGGCTTCCGAGTAAGCCCGCGCGGCTTCATCCAGGCGTCCGCATTTCTGCTGCGCGACGCCCATGTTGAACCAGCGCTCGAAATGATCCGGGGTGAACTCGATGAGCTTCTGGCAGTAGCGCGCGGCGGCCTCGAAATCGTTAGAGTGGAAAGCGCAGGTCGCCAGGCCTTCGAGCGCGGCCTGGGATTGCGGACGGACGGTGAGCAGGCGCTCGGCATACTGCTGAATGGAGGCGTGGTCCTTGCGCGCCATACCGATGGTGATCAGATTCACCAGGCACTCTTCCGATTGCGGATTCTTTTGCAGGATCTTCAGATACAGCGCCGTGGCTTCGTCGAATTTCCACAGAAGCTGCTGCGAGACGGCTTTTCCGAACAGCGCGGTCTCATGATCGGGCTGGCGCGCCAACACCTTGTCGAAACAGGCGACCGCCGGTTCCGGTTTTTCCTGGTGCAGCAGGCAGATTCCCAGACCCAACTGCGCGTCGATGCGCGAAGGATCGGATTCGAGCGTTTTCTGGAACGCGTCGGAGGCTTCCTGCCAGCGGCCGAGCTTTTCCTGGCAGATGCCCAGATTGAAATGCGCGGTCGGATGGCGCGGCGCGATGTCGAGCAGGCGCTGATAGGTTTTGAGAGCGTCGTCGTACTGTTCGAGCTCGAACTGCACGTGGCCCTTGGCGGCGAAAATCTCGGCGGATTCCTCGCCGGCTTCAATGGCGGTGTTGAGCTCCTTCAGAGCTTCCTTGCGCTTGCCGTCCAGGTGCAGGGCGACAGCGCGGGCCAGCGCGGGAGAGGTTCCCCCGCCATTGTTGGGACGCAAAGCTGTATCGGTTCCGTTCTTTCTTGTGCTCATTGTTCGAGGCTCCCGTTCGCGGGTGGAATATTGTAGGGCGCCAGATAGGCGCACAGGCGGCCCAGCATGTCGTATTGATGCGTCACCTGGACCCAGCGCACGCGGCTCTGCTCGCCGCGGGCGGAGAAAAATCCCACGCCGCCGTGCGACAGGCGCGGCTCACTCCAGTGGTCGACCAGCTGGTCCTGCACGAAGAGTGAAAAATCTTCGCCGCTCACGTCCACTCGGACGCGATACAGCGTATCGGCGCGAACGTCGATGCGCGCGACCACGTCGGCGCGCGAGTCCGCCCTGCCGTCAACCACGGCGTAACGCGTGACGCCGATCTCAGGCAACGGGCCCGGCTTCAGCACCACCAGCTTGACGACGTAATAATTATTGAAGTCCGAGGCGCGCACTACCCAGCTCAGCGCTTTCTTATCGATGATGCCCAGGAACTGGAGTTGGTAATCGGTGAGTGCCAGCGACGGCCGGTACAGAGCCAGCGGTCCCGGGCGGACGAACCCAGTCGCATCGAAGGACCAATCGGCGGTCGCGTCGCCGCGGCTCATCCAATCGTCCAGACCGGAGCGGAAATCCTCGTCGAGCGCAATGGCCGCACGGTCGAAGACGCTCTGCTTGAAGCTCGCCCAGTGGGTGTTCACTGCGTTTTGAACATCGCGGCCTAAAACGCTCGAGGAAGTCGACACGCGGACCTTGGGCAGCGGCGGATGCAGCGCCAGACCCAGCAGGAGGGGAAGCGCGAAAGCGAGAATCTTGAGGTCGCGCGGCGCGCGATTCCAGAAATCTGTGGCCAGGGCCCACACGTTGGCGCGCTGGGGATCGACGGGAGACAGCGGAGAGTCCGTTCCCGCCATCAAATCGCGGCGTGGTTCGAGCCGGCACACCGGGCGCATCGGCTCGGGCCGCGGCGGCTGCGGAAGCGCGAGGATCGGACGGACCGCATTCGATTCGGCCGCGACCGCGCTGAACTCCAGCCGCAGCAATCCCGCGGGGGCCGGCTCGACATCGCGCGGTTGAACCGGCTGCGGCGCGGCGGCCGGGACGGCGCGCATTACGTTGACCGTCCGCTCCGGAAGAGAAATGCCGGGAGCCGAAATCTCGAGGGCGCTGGTCGCAACGTCGCGCCGCGATGCGGGACTCGAGAACGCCACCGCGTAGCGCCGGCCGGCGGCCAGGCGCAGCCGCGGACGCAACGGCGGAGTGTGCGGTGTGAAGCGCGGGGCGTCGGCGCGCACGTCGAGCGCGGCGAGCGTGCCGGCCGAAAGCACGGCAGCAATCGGGACTCCGTTTACCGGAAGCCGGTGCAATCCCGCCGGGCGCAACCCGATCTCGCTCAGCGCTGCCTCGACTCTCCGGACAGACCGCGGCAGTTGGGCACGCATCGCCGGTTCGAGCGCCACCGACTCGCGCATTTTTACGGCAGCGCCGGCCGGACTAATCGGGCTGATCGAGGGTAGCAGGACCAGCAAATGGTGCAGCGGGGCCGGCCCTTCGATGCTTTCGCCGGTATCTTCCTTGATCCAGGCGAGCGGCGCCAACGCCGCCGGCAGGTCACGCAACGGAATAATGTTGAAAGCAGCCGCGCCAAGCCGCGTGGCGGCTACGCCAGCGAGCGAGCGGGCGGCGAACATCGGAACTCGCACCACCGCGGCCGCGAGGACGACGCGTTCGCGAGCCAGAAAACCGCCGAAAACGGAACGCGGCGCCAGTTCTACCAGGATGGGCTCAAAATCGCTGAGCGCGATCCGATCGACAAGCCAGCGCGGCCGGATGACGGCGGAATCGTGAATCAGGCCGGCGAGCGGAACCTCGCCCGTATTGGAGGCCACCATCCAGACAGGCCGCTCCGGCTGCGGTACATCGGGCTCGGGTCCCAGGATGGCTTCCACCGGGACGCGCGGCTTGTGGGCGATCAGGGAGTCGTGTGTCTGATGCAGCCGCTCCACCGCCAGCCGCTCCTGCTCCTGCCAGTACGCTTTTCGGTGCGCTGAGGAGCAAAACTGCCCGTTGGTGATCTTGCGATACAGCGGCAGACGGCCGTCGCAATACAGACAGCGGATATCGTCGGCCCAGGACATCGCCTAATGTTACGGCGAAGACGCGGTACATGGGAACACAGCGAACCCCCTAATAGACCTTAGGGTTTAGGCTTAAATGCGGACGCCTCAGCGGCCGTCCAGGATGCGGCCCTGTTGCCGATCCTGCTCGGCGCCGGTCACGTCGCCCAGGGCCAGGCGCGATTCGGCGCGCGCGAAGTAGGCCGGAGCCGCGTCGGGCTGGATGGCGATCATCTGGTTGAAATCGGCGAGCGCCAGCCGGTGCTCCCCGAGCAACTGGTAGGTGGCTCCGCGCTGGAAATAATTGTCCGTGCCGGGAGAGAGCTCGACGGCGCGAGTGAAGTCCTCGAGCGCGCCACGGGGATCTCCCAGGATCCGCCGCGCGACGCCGCGCAGGTTGTAGCCGCCGGCGAGCCGCGAATCGATGCCCAGCGCCCGATTCGCGTCCCCGATCGCGGACTGGTAATCCTTGAGGTCAAGCCACGCGCGCCCGCGCGCCAGAAGCGCCGCGGTGTCGTTGGGGCGAAGCTCCAGCACGTGGGTGAAATCGGCGATGGCGCGATCGATTTTTCCATCGTAATCATTGGCCCGCCCGCGCATCAGCACGGCGTCGGCGAAGGTGGGGTCGAGCGCGGCCGCGCGATCGAATAAGAGCGCAGCCTGCGGATAGCGCGCAATCGCGAACATCCGCATACCCGCGTCGTAGGACTGACGCGCGTGAATCGGATCCACTGAGCGCTTGTAATAGTAACCGGCAACCAGCAGCACGGCCGCCGCCGCGCAGGAGGTCCACAACGCGATGCGGCGCTTGCGCCGCGCGACGTCTTCGGCCGTGACCGGGATCAGCACCAGGGGCGCAGCGTCGTCCCCTGCCCCCGTTTCCCGAGCTTCGAGAGGATCGTTTTCAACCACTCTCCTTATGATAAGGGAAGATGAAAAAGGTTCAGTTGATCACCGACGGCGCCTGCCTGGGAAATCCCGGACCGGGCGGGTGGGCGTGCATCCTGCGCTATGGCGAGCGAAAACGGGAGCTGTTCGGCTCATCTTCGCACACTACCAATAACCGCATGGAGTTGACCGCCGCTATCGAGGGCCTGAGCGCGCTCAAGGAACCCTGCCAGGTGGAAGTGGTCACTGATTCCGAATATCTGAAGAACGGCATCACCCAATGGATCCACGGCTGGAAGCGTAACGGGTGGAAAACGGCGGCCAAGAAACCGGTGGTGAATCAGGACCTGTGGATGCAACTCGACGCTCTAACGGGCCGCCACAACTTGCTGTGGACCTGGACCAAGGGACACGCCGATCACGAAGACAATAACCGCTGCGATGAACTGGCTAATCGCGCGGCGCGGGAACAGCTGCACATGCCTGCAAAATAGGAATCACCGCGAGCCCGTTCCGAGATGTAACGTTTTTCTCAATCAGCGGCGTAAACTCCAGGCGGTGGGTGGCAATTCGCCCGCTCCGGGGAGGTAATGCACCACAACTTGAGGTACTAGGACCTCATTAGTAGTGGTTTGAGGGATTTTGCTTATCCCAATACCCCTTCTCTTCAGATGAAACCTATGATATTATAACGTTACTTTGCGGAGTGTACCAAGGGTTCTGGATGCTCCCTAAGGCATAGTTTGGGTTTCGGAGGTCGGAGAAAATGAAACGTAGCATATGGCTCGTGCTACTGATTTCGAGCGGATTGGCCCACGCTTCAACGCTGCTCTTGCAAAGCGAAGGCACCACCTCGACGTCGAGCTTTAACCCAGCGACCTGCGCCTTTACGAACTTGAGCACGTGCGAGTGGGACGACCCCAATGGCGGCTCGGACCAAACCAATTATGCAATCCCGCAGTCAAACTTGCTCATCGCGGCCAATGACAATGTCTATCACCAGACTCAGTGGGGTGGGACCGGCGGGGCACCGGCGTGGGTTTCCTATGAAAACACCGGTTGGAATTTCGGACCCAGCGGCACAATAGGGCCGATTAACAACGTTGCCAATGCCACTTGCCCGGGCACAAACTGCGCGCCCACGGGTACGTACTATGAGCAGTTTACGGATAATTCGTCGAGTCTGCTGCTGTCGCTTACGATTTACGCCGACGACGACGTGGGGGTGTACCTCAACGGAATCCAGATCATCGCGCCCTCCTTCACAATATCGACGGGAGCCTGCGACCAGCCAGGCACCGGCATGAACGGGGTCATCGTCACGGCATTAGGCGCGAGCGTGTGCACCAACGGCGAGTCTATCTCGGGCGTGTCGCTCACCTCGGGAACGAACACTCTCGAATTCAAAAGTTACCAGATGGGCGGCTCGGCTTACGGCCTCCTGTGGAACGGTGAAGTGACCGGCACGGATCTTACCCCTGAACCGGCTCCGCTCGCGCTGCTCGGCGTCGGACTGGTCGTGCTGGGAGTGCTCAAGCGCAAGCGCCTTTTCTGATAAACTGATTCTTCATGCGGTTCGGCTATCCCAGCTCGTTTCGATTCTGGTTCTACTTTAGAACCTGAACCGCGGCGAGTGGGCTGAACGCAGTTTGCGATAGTGATGACCCACTCGGAAGAGTGGGTTTTTATTTTTTGGGAGGTTTCAAAAGTGATCATCTCCATGCGGCCCCACGCGAGCAAGGAAGAGGTGGAGCGGGTCTGCGCGCGCATCCACGATTTCGGCTACAAAGTCCACTCCATCGCCGGCGAAGAGCGCGTGGTGATCGGGGCGGTGGGCGTCGGCGACGTAACGGCGTGCCTGGAGTCGCTCGAAGCGATGCCCGGTGTCGAAAAGGCGGTGCGCATCTCGGCGCCGTACAAGTTCGTCAGCCGCGAGTTTCGCGCGTCGAAGACGGAGATTACGGCCGCCGGAGTCACCTTCGGCGGCGACGAGTTCATCGTCATGGCGGGACCCTGCTCGGTCGAAAGCGAGCGTCAGATCATGGACGCCGCCGAAGCCGTGGCCCGCGCGGGGGCGAAATTCCTGCGCGGCGGCGCGTTCAAGCCGCGTACCTCGCCGTACGATTTTCAGGGCCTGGAACTAGAGGGGTTGAAACTGCTCGCGCAGGCGCGGCAGGCGACCGGACTTGGCGTGATCACCGAGGTGATGAGCGATCGCGACGTGGAGCTGGTGGCCGAGTACGCCGATATTCTCCAGATCGGCGCGCGCAACATGCAGAATTTCGCGTTGCTCAAAACCGTGGGCCGGTGCGGCAAACCGGCGCTGGTCAAGCGCGGCATGAGCTCCACGGTGAAAGAGCTGCTGATGAGCGCCGAGTACATCGTGGCGCACGGGAATTCGCAAGTGATGCTATGCGAGCGCGGCATCCGCACCTTCGAAACAGTGACGCGCAACACCTGCGATATTGCCGCGGTGGCCGCGCTGAACGAACTAACCCACCTGCCGGTGATCCTCGACCCGAGCCATGCGACGGGCAAGCGTAGCCTGGTGCCGGCGTTGTCGCGCGCGGCGGTGGCTATCGGAGCGGACGGGCTCCTGGTGGAGGTGCATCCGGTGCCGGAAAAGGCCTTCAGCGACGGCGCGCAGTCGCTCGATCCGCGCCAGTTCGCCCAGATGATGCGCGACCTGCGGCCGTACATCGATTTGTGGAAGCGCTCGCGAGCCGAGCAAGCTGCCGGGACGGCCGCGGCATTATAATCGTCAGTACGCGAGTAGCCAAATGTTGAGCCGGATTCAGCGCTGGCAGATTGCCGCGGCGGCGGCGATCTTGTGCGCGGCGGCTGCCGGGGCGCTCCTGTGGCGCAATCACGCCCAGCGCTTCGACGCGCGCGGCATGATCGAATGCCTTCCGCAGGACCAGTCGACGCATGTGTACGTCGACATCGCGGCGCTGCGGCGCGGCGGATTCCTGGACATGATCGCCGGATCGAAAACCGCGGAAGACCCCGATTACCAGGGCTTCGTCCGCGACACCGGCTTCGATTACCGCACCGACCTGGACGCGGTCGCCGCGGCCTTTTTCCACGACGATGTGTACTTCACCGCGCGCGGACGATTCGACTGGAACAAAATCTCGGCCTACGCTTCGCGCCAGGGCGGCCACTGCCGCAACTCCGTGTGCGAAATGCCTGCCAGCACGCCGGGACGGAATATTTCACTTTATCCGCTACGCTCCGACGTGCTCGCCATGGCGGTTTCGAAAGAGCCGCTCGCGGTTACCGTGATCGGACCGCAGCAGTGGAGAAATCCGCCGCAGATTTCCACCGATCCGCTGTGGATTTCGGCTCCCGCGTTCGTGTTCAGCGACGTAAAGAACATGCCGGCGGGCACGCACTCGTTCTTGAGTCCGCTTGCACAGGCGCAGGCCGTGACGTTCACCGCCGGACCATCACCGCGCGCGGGCGATCTGGAGCTGCGCCTCTCGGTCACGTGCGGGTCCGCGCCGGAAGCGGCGGCGCTGGCGAAGCAGTTCATCGACGCCACGGACCTGCTGCGAAAAATGCTCGCGCGCGACCACATGACGCCCAACGCGGGCGACCTCAGCGGGGTGCTCGTGGCGGGCACTTTTCAGCAGCAGGATAAACAGGTGCTCGGGCGCTGGCCGATGGAGCGGCGTTTCCTGGAAGCGCTGGTCTCCGGGAAAATCGAGTGAAACGCGCGGCTCCCGTCTTCTTGCTGATGCTGATCGCAAGCTGCGGCGGCCGTCCGGCCGCGCCTCGCGATCCTACCTCCGAGCCTGCGTATCGCAAAGCCATCGCCGACCTCGAGCAGATGAATCGCGACGCGGAGAAATTCTTTGCGGCCGGCAAGCGCGATGACGCCGCGGCGCTTATCGAAAAAGCGCAGCCGCTCGAAAAACGGGTCTTGGATGTTCCGCGGCCCTCGCTCGCAGCCGTGGAAGCGGCATCAGATCTGGACGATCTGTACGGACGCATGCTGCTGACCAATCGCCACTACGCCTGGGCGCGGCTGATGTTCCAGAAGAATTTGAACCGCTGGAAGCACTGGGCGCCGAAGACGGAAGAGACGGAGCGCAGATACAAGCTGGCCGAATCAGAGATCGCCGAATGCGACAAGCACATCGGCGAGTAAGTGTTTCCTATTCTCAATTTCAGCTTTTCGTAAACCGAAAGAACGCGTGGCGGCCGCGCCTCAAGCAGAGAAGGTGCGATCGTTTCAAACGGCTGTATTGGAAACTCGGCTCTCCACCGCGCGGTACAAAGGTCGTGTTTTCAGATAGACTCGTCCAATCGCGCGTTGCCGAGCGAGCGGACGGTCTATAGAAACACAAAAATGGTCTAGGCGAGCAATCCGCCGTGGCCGAGGCAGGCGATTTCCCACGATGACACCCGATAGCGGGCGAGCAGGGGAGGCAGAATCAGATCGACCACGTTGGGTTTGGCGGAACGATGACAACCGGGAGCTGACACAATGGGGATTTCTTCCTTGTACGCAAGCAGAAGCAGGTTCCCTGGCTCGACCGGCGCCAGGAAACGCTCGACGTGACCGCCGATGCGAGTCATGGCGCGGCCGACCACGTCTTCGGGTCCTGCGGGGGCCGTGGTGGAAGCGATCAGGATCACCGAAGGGTTCGCGCGCAGCAAGTGCTGGAGACTGCGGGCGACGGCGTTATCGTCTTCGACGCTCGAAAGGGCGAAGGCAGGGGACGTGCCGAAGCGGTCCAGCCGTTGGCGAAGGATGCTTTCAAACGGCGTCCGGGCGCGTTCGCCCTGAATGGGATCGGTATACAGGACGGCGACGGCAGGATTGCGGATGGGCCGAGCTTGAAGAATGGGTCCGCGCTCGCGCAACACATTAATGATCGCCTCCAGTTGCGACTGCGCGACGGCGAAGGGCGTCGTTTTAACCGTGGCCACGCGGTCGCCGGCTTTGGCAAAACTGAAATTCGGAACGGTCGCAGTGACGATGCTCGAAATGCAGTTGATCTGCTTCAGGAGTTCGTCATCCACCAGGACGCAGCAGTCCTCGGTTGCGTAAAGATTGGCTCGGCCGCCGGCAGCCAGACGGATTTCAACCGCTCCGCATCCCATCTCCCGGCTGGCTTCCGTCACGGCGTCATCTTCGGAGATCTCGCCGCTTTCGAGCTCCGTCACCCAGACTTGATCAAGACCCTCCGTTTCGAGGAGGCGCACGTCCTCTTCACTAAGTAAGTGTCCTTTAGCCAGCAGCTTGCGGCCGCCCGGACGGAAAATCGTGCAGGATAGGATCCTGCCGCCCGATGCCTTTACATCGATCGTCTGCGCTCTCATCGTTCCACCCTCTTCCCGAGCGGTTGAAGCCCGCCCGCGCCGGAGTCACGCCCAAATTTTTGACACCCAGCCCGTCTGATAAGCAATAGTGGAATAATCCGATAAAAATTCTCATTTTATCGAAAACTTTTTTTGAAACAGGTGTTCTTTTTTGGGCTCCATTCCAGGAGCGGCTGGAAATTACCGAAGGATGGGCAGCTGAGAAAGCTGCACCAGCTCAGGTTCAGGCTGGATGCTCACCTGCGATGCCGAGTGGGGTGCGTTGACGAAAGCGGTGAGCTGCTTGCGCATGGCAATCTCGTCACACGCCTGAAATTTCGGGCAGCGCAGGCAATCCTTCCAGGCTTTCAGAGGAAGCTCCCCGCGATCGACTTCTTCGTAACCCAGCTTGCGGAAGAAACCATCTACGTATGTAAACGCGAACAGATTCTGAAGATGGTGCTCCAGTGCCTCTTTTTCGAGCGCTTCCACCAACATGCGGCCGATGCCGCGCGTTTTTAGCCCCGGTTCCACGGCCAGGCTGCGGATCTCGCCGGACGCGGGCGTATAAAAATGTAAAGCTCCGCAGCCCACCAAGCGCCGCGTTTCGTCATCTGCGACGACGAAGTCCCGAATATTTTCCGCCATCTCGAATTCGGTTCGCGGCAGCATGACTCCCCCCTTGGCGTAAGTGTTGATCAGCACGAGTAGCGCGGGAATATCCGCAAGTGTCGCTTTTCGAATTTCAATCATTATTGTTGATAACCCTAGTGCCCAACGGCTGTCCGGAAACGATTTTGTCGATCATTTTCGGAGAAGAACCCGCGCAAATTCTGATTTCCAGGGGCTGATCGCGCATTTCTTCCAATCCGCCCAGGGCGGCTTCGAGTTTGGCCTGCATTCCACCGTTCGCGACGCCGGACTGGATCAGGTCCCGAGCCTGGCTGGCGCTAAGCGAAGCCAGGATCGCGCCGCCTGCGTCGCGGACACCCTCAACATCGGTCAGGAAAACGAGTTTTTCGGCGCCGAAAGCCGATGCGCACGCAGCGGCCATCTGGTCACCGTTGACATTGTAAATATTGCCGGAGCGATCTCCCGCTACGCACGCAATAATCGGAAGATAGCCCGCACTCACTAAGAGATTCAGAAGCCGGCCATCGGAGTGAACCGGACGGCCGACATGGCCGAGATCGGGGCACAGCAGTTCGGCGTCCACCAACCCGGCGTCGACGCCCGTGAGTCCCACCGGATTTGCGCCTGCGCCGCGGAATGCCGCGACCAATTCAGTATTGACCGTTCCGGCAAAAATCTTCAGCACCGCATCCAGGATCTCCGGAGTGGTGACGCGCAGGCCGGCGACGAAGCGGGTTTCGATGGCTCGCTCGGACAGATAGCGGGTCATCTGCTTGCCGCCGCCATGGACCACCACGATCGGGTTTTGGCGCGCGGCGTCGGCGATCTCGCATGCCAGGCGCGCGCGCGATTCCGCCTGGTCGAGCAGCGTTCCACCGATTTTGATCACCAGCTTCACTTACAGCAATCCCGCCGTTTCTTCGAATCCCAGCGCCAGGTTCATGTTCTGGACGGCCTGTCCGGCCGCACCCTTGCCGAGGTTGTCGATGGCCGCAACGATCACGGCACGGCGCGTGGGCGCATGGTAGCGGATGCCGAGGTCGCAGAAATTGGTGTGCGCTACCGAGTGCACGTCCGGCACCTGGCCGGGTTCGTACAGGCGAACCAGCGCCTCGCGGGCGTAGCGTTCGCGATAAACACTCGAAATATCGTCCGCCGAGTTGACGTTCTTCGCGCGGAAATAAATGGTCTCGAGAATTCCCCGGTCAATCGGGATCAGTTGGGCGGTGAAGCTGAGTTCGGCCTCGTCGAGTCCGGAGGTGCGCAGGATTTCGGGCACGTGGCGATGCTCCAGGATCGCGTAGGTGGAGAAATTTTCAGTGACTTCGCAGAAGCTGGTCTTGAGCGACGGTTTTCGGCCCGCGCCGCTCACGCCGGACTTGGCATCGCACACGATGCCGGATTCGCGCTCGACAACGCCGGCGTCGAGGAGCGGCTTCAATGCGAGATTGGCCGCGGTCGGGTAACAGCCGGGGTTCGCGATCAGGCGCGCGCCGGCGATGCGCGCGCGGCAGAACTCGGGCAGGCCGTAGGCGGCTTCGGAGAGGAGCTCGGGACGAGTGTGCGGCTCGCCGTACCAGCGCTCGAAATTCTGCGCCGTCCCAAGACGGAACCCTCCGCTCAAATCGATCACTTTGGCACCGGCATCGAGCAGGGCCGGGGCAAGCTGCATGGAAACGTCGGCGGGGGTGGCAAGAAAAACCGCGACGAGTCCTGCGGCGCGGACTGCTTCCGGCGTGCAGGGAATCCGGGGCGGCGCGGGATGGCCGATGGGCCGGGCGCGTTCCTCCTTTTCAAGATGTTCCAGCAACACGGGTTCGGCGTGCGGATGGCGGGTGAGGATGCGCAACATTTCGGCGCCGCTGTAGCCTCGAAAGCCAACAATGCCGACACGCGTGAGTGAGTAATTATTCATCGCTGTGAATAATTATACTTTACTATAATCGTAACGGCTTGGAAAGCTTAACCTTGACCTCGGCGGTGGCAGCGCTTTCCGCGGCGCTGCTGATCGGGCTGTTGATCGGCGGGCAGCGCGAGGCTGCGGGCGGCGAGGAGCATCCCGGGCTGCGCGATTTCCTGCTGGTGACGCTCGCGGGCGGATTGTGCGGCCTGCTCGGAAACGGATGGATCGCGGCCGCGGCGCTAGCGGGCATCTCCGCGATTTTCGCGGTGCTGCATTTCGAACAGCGCGAACGGCGCACGGGCATTACCACAGAGCTCGCGGCGATTGCAGCATTTCTGCTGGCGATGTTCGCGGCCTCGCCGCAATTCAACGTCAGCGAGACTCACTGGGCGAGGCCGCTCGCGATCGGGACGGCGGTGGTCGTAGTAGTGTTTCTGGAAGCGCGGCAGCGGCTGCACACACTGCTCCAGCACGTGATCACCGAGCAGGAATTCAACGCGACTCTGCTGTTTGTCGGCGTGGTGCTGGTGATTTATCCGCTGCTGCCTCGCGGCGCCTACGGTCCATTCCAGTTTTTTGCGCCGCGCCAGGTGTGGCAATTCGTGATGCTGATCCAGTCGATCTCGTATGTGGGCTATTTCCTGGAAAAATTTCTGGGCGAGGAGCGGGGCCTGTTTTACACCAGCATTCTGGGAGGGCTGGCCTCGACCACGGCGGTAACACTGGACTTCGCGCGGCGCAGCAAGCAGAGTCGGGAGGAGACGCCGGGATTGTGGCGCGCGTTCGTGGTGGCCAACACGGTGCAGTTCCCACGCGCGGCGCTGATCGTGGCAGCGGTGAGTCCGGCGATGCTGCGGGCGACGGCGGCTCCGCTCGCGGCCATGATGCTTTTCGGGATCGCGCTCGAGCAGGCATTGAAACGCTGGCCGCACAAGCAGGTGACCGATTTGAAAATCAAGCCGCGAAATCCGTTCAGCATCGGCCCGGCGCTGCAATTCGGAGTGCTGTTCACCGCGGTGGTGTTCGCGAGCAAGGCAGCGACGGTGAAACTTGGATCGGGCGCGTTCCTGTTGACCAGTCTGGTCGGCGGCCTAGTGGACGTGGCGACGGTGATCGCGCCGGCGGCGGATTTGGTGACGGCGCATCAGCTTGCGCTTGAAACTTCGGCGATCGGGGTGCTGCTGGCGTTGGGATCGAACGCGGTGTTGAAAATCGCGCTCGCCTCGATCACGGGGACAGCGGGTTTCGCGCTGCGCATCACGGTGTCATTCGCGCTGTGGGCGGCGGTCGGCGCAGGTGCGTGGTTTTTGGCGGGGCTGTGGATGAAAATTTGACGCTAGGTCACGGCTGGGCTACCATAATTGTGCGGGGTGGAGCAGTCTGGTAGCTCGTTGGGCTCATAACCCAAAGGTCGGTGGTTCAAATCCACCCCCCGCAACCAATCTTTTCAATCAGTTGCGCGGATTTCGAGTAAACCGAAAAACTCCCATTAGGCTCCCGCAGCCCGAAGCTTGTCGGCTTCGAGTGCGAAATCAACGGTTTTTCTCGACTTCAAAATCATTTCCACAACTTTGCTGTGAGCCTGACGTTTGCTGTCGGTCATGGCCTTCCCATAAACATTCATCGTCGTCTGAATGCTGGCGTGACGCATCAACTCCTTTTGGTTACGGTTGTCGGCGCTCCCGTGTCATCCAGCCATGACCGGTAGCTGTGCCGGAAAGTATGCCAGCCGACTCCGTCGCCGAGACCCGCCTTCTTCGCCGCCCCCCTGATGTGGTTCTGCTGGATCGGGTCCTGATGATATGGTTTGTCGGTCTGCGGATTAGCAAAAAGCCATTCCTCTTGCGTGCGGTGGTAACGCTCCCGGTGGCCGAGCAGGATCTTCATGAGAGCTGGATCGAGAGGGACGCGATCCCTGGAATACTCCGTCTTCACGTCCGAGCCTCTGCCGTGAACCATGCTGCGCTGAACCAGAATGGTACAGTCCTGGAAATCCAGGTCCGACCACTTCAGCGGCATGATCTCGCTTGCCCTAAGCCCAAGGCAACCTGCAATCCAGACTTGCGTCCGTACGGTTCCGGGAGCAGGGGCGGTATCAGGCAGAACTGCTCCGCTGTCAGAACTCGCGGCGTTCGGAGACGTTTGGAACCGCCTCGAACACGAGCGAGCTCGATCGGATTTTTCTCAACCATCTCCCACCGCCGGGCACACTGAAAAATCGTGTGCATGAGGCTTCGGATGTGAGCCTTCGTCTTAGGCGCGAGCGTGAGATCCTTGAGCCAATCCTCAAGGGCCAGGGTTTTGACGGCCGCCAGTGGCGTGTCGGCCCAACGCAGGCGGATGTGAATTTTGATGTTGGATTTGTAGGCCGAGCGGGTCGAATAACGCTCCGGCATTTCCTCCTTTCATATCGAGCCAGCACCGCCCCAAACGTGGGAGGAGGGGCACCGGGTTGGGCCGCTTCCGAATTGATTCGCAGAAGCAGAGCTTGAAGGTCGGGCGACTTGCGAACCGCGGATTCAGTGGGATAATCGGCCAACGAACCCACCGTCGCGCTGCGGCGCTGCCGTCCGCCTTTCGCGTCGGTTTCGCCCTGAACTTCCCGGTTGCGATGAACCCGGACTCGCGCGTGCGACCGGAATCTTAATGAAGCCGGAGTTCCAGCGCGCCTTCTCAACGACATCCCGCTGGTCGAGCTCGGACCAGCTCATCGTTGGCGCGAAAATCTTCTCTCTTTGTGATGGGTGTCGAAGCTTCGCCACAGCGGGTGAGAGCGATCCGACCGGCGATGACCCAGCGCCAGGTTGCCGCCGAAACGCTCGCGCGTGAAGCCGTGCAGGAATCACTGCAGCGCTGATCCCGTCGGAGGGCATTCCAGCGAGGCAGATCGGACCGCTCCAAGACTGGCTGGAACAATGTGCGCAAGAAAGCAGGCGTGACAGGTCGCTGGCACGATAACCGGCACATGCTGATCACCGAGCTCGCCGAGAATGGCACCGGCGACGAAACCGCTGCAGGTGCTCTCACGCTATGCGCATATTCGTGACCTGCGACACGGGCCCTTTGGGAAGCGACTGCCACCAGGAAATACGAACCACTCCGGTTTCACCTCGCCGAGATGCTTCGCGTATCCGCGGGTGTGGTCCGCCAGCGCCTGGAACAGCGCGCCATTCAGCGGGATCGTGCGTCCTGTCTGCCCAGCGGCACGAATGCCGTTATCACCGTTCCTTTTCCGGGCTCCGAGCGGATGTTCAGCGCTCCGTGCACCAGGCGGAGCCGTTCTTCCATGCTGATCAATCCCAGGCCGCCCTTCCGGAAGGCTTCA
Source organism: Bryobacteraceae bacterium (assembly GCA_035501755.1). Lineage (GTDB taxonomy): Bacteria > Acidobacteriota > Terriglobia > Bryobacterales > Bryobacteraceae > Palsa-187. Next base: position 36,872 of record DATJVN010000127.1, read on the forward strand.
TCGGACTCGAACCCACGGCCGCTGTCGCGCACCTCGAGCGTGATCCCGTCCGAATCGCCGGTCAAGGAAATTGCCACATCTCCCGCGTCCGCGGCATGCTTGGAGATGTTGCGGAGGCTTTCCTGCGCCACACGGTACAGGCACAGCGCCGTATCTTTGGGGATCCCGTCCTGCACGTTTTTGGTGGTGAAGCTGGTGGGGATACCGCGATTCTTCTCGAAAGAGTCGCATTCCTGCTGTAGCGCCGATTGGAGCCCCAGTTCTTCGAGGATCGCGGGATGCAGCTTTCGCGCAGCGTTGTGCAGCCGTTCGGCGATGCCCGTGGCTCTCTTGCTCAGCGCCGCCAGGCGCCGGTCCAGTTCGTGCCGGGATTTGGCGCTTTTGCGGAGCGACGAAACCTCCATTCCCAGGCCCACGAGGTCCTGGCTGAAGCTGTCGTGCAGCTCGCGCGCGAGTTCGCGATTGCTGTCTTCGCGCGCCCGGATCAGCTCTCCCGTCAATCTCTGAAGCTGCTCATCGACCTTCAGACGTTCGACGAACTGCGCCGCGCGATAGGCGTACAGGTCGAAGCGGCTCGACTCGTAGTCTGTGAAGCGGTGAGACTTTTGAAAATACAAGGAGAACACTCCGATCACTTTGCCGTCGGAGCCCAACAGCGGCGAGGATTGCACCGCGCGATAGCCGGCCGCATCGGCCACGGCGCGATAGGCCGTGAAATCCGCGTCCGCCTCCACATCTTCGACAATGGTTCGCTGCCCGGTGCGCACGGTTCGGCCCCAGGGCGATTCATCGTCGGCCGAAACCTGGCGAAAGTGATCGAGAAAGTCCGAACTGAAACCGCGCTGCGCCGCAATTTCCAGGATCTTCTTGTACCGGTCGAACAGCCGGATGCTGCCCATGTCCGCGCCCAGCACAGCGATCCCCGCGTCGACCACCTCTTCCAGTCCCGCGCGCAGGTCGTGGATTTTCCATAGCCGGTCACTGGTCGCGCGAAGAGTTTCGAGAGCCGCCACTTCGGAAGTCAACTGGTCTCTGTTAACGGCCAGGGCCTCCTCGTTCTTTTTCCGTTCCGTGATATCGGAAATGAACGCCACACCCAGGATCCCGGCATCGGTGCTGATGGAGCTCAGGCTGACCTCGATCGGGAATTCGGTTCCATCCGAACGCAGACCGGCGAGGTCGAGCCCGATCCCCATGGGACCGTTGACCGGTTCCTCAAACCACCCCGCGCGATGCTGCGCATATCCCATACGGAAGCGCTCCGGTATCAGCGACTCGAGCGGCTGGCCGATCAGCGCGCCGGACCGGTAGGCGAACATCGTCTCCGCCACGGCGTTGGCCGTTCTGATGTAGCCCTCCTTGTCGACCGCCAGAATGGCTTGCGCCCCGGTGGTGAGCAGCGCGAGCACCGTGGATTCGCTGTGCTTCAGCAGCGTACGCATCCTGGATTCGCTTTGCTGGGCGCTTTTCGCCGCCTGCTCCTGAACAACCTTGGCTTCGTTGATGTCCACAAAAGCCATCAGCACGCCCTGAAGCTTTTCTTCACTCACCTTGAAGGGCTGGATGCGCAGGGAATACCATTTTCCGGATTCCGATTGCACGTCGCGCAATGCCGGGCGGCCCTTTTCCACCGCTTCCGAGAGCAGACCGTCGAGATCCGGAAGGTTGATCCCGATCCGCAGCTTTCCGATCGGCCTTCCGATATCTCCGGAAATCAGGCCAAGGAGCTTTTCGGCGGGACGAGTGAAACGCCGGATGTGCCGGTCCGAACCCAGGATCACGATGGGAATGTCGACACCGCTGAGGATGCCGCTCAGATCCGTCGAAAGGGCGGCCAGTTCGGAGTTGCGGCTCTGCAACTGCTCATTGAGCGTCACCAGCTCCTCGTTGCTCGACTGAAGCTCTTCCTTCGCCGTTTCCAGTTCCTCGTTGGTGCTTTGCAGCTCCTCATTGCTTGAAAGCGTTTCTTCGTTGGCGGTCTTCAGCTCCTCGTTGCTCGCTTCCTGGTCGCGAATGATCGCCTGCACGTATTCGCGGGTGCGCGCCAGCTCCTCGCGCAGGCCGGCGATTTCCTGGTCGCGGGCCTTGCCCGTGGGAGCCCTGGCCGCGCGCTTTTCCGCTTTGGGCGATTCCGGGAGCCCCTCGAACAGGATCAGAAAGGATTTGTCCGGCTCGTTGTGGGTCAGCGGACGGACTTCGATATTCACCCGGCCGGTATGGCCGTCGTAGTGGAACTCGACGGCTTCCCTGCGCACCACGCCTTCACTGCGGCGGGCCCGTTGCAGCGCGGAGCGCACTTCGAGCATGATGTCCTCGCGCAGAGCGCGCATCAACTGAAGCGAGGCCTTACCCGGAATCAGGCGTATGTACGGACTGGTGTCGCCGCGCACGTGCAGAATCTGGAGATCGCTGTTGACCACCAGCCCCGCATAGCCGGAGTGGTTCCACAACGCCAGATCGGCTTCCTTTTCGATGTCGACGCGGGCGCCGGCCGGGACTTCCTTGAGCGGCGGCTTTCCCTGGAACCCACGCTCGTATGCCGGCTGCATGGGGACGTGCGCCCCAACACGCTTGGTGAAGAACTTGTTTTTCCGGTCGAGAGCCGTAAACAGATCGGCATGCAGGCCCAGGCTCTCACTCTTCCCCAGAAGCAGAAGGCCGCTGGAGTTGAGCCCCCAGTGGAACCCTGCCAGGATCCGCTTCTGGAGCACCGGCTCCATGTAGATCAGGACATTGCGGCAGCTGATCAGGTCCAGCTTGGAGAAGGGCGGATCGCGGGTCAGATCGTGACGCGCGAACACGCACGTTTCGCGTACGGACTGGTTGATCTGAAAATTTCCATTGCTCCGCGTGAAGAAACGGCGCAAGTGCTGCTGGGAAACGCCGGTCACATCGGCCGCTCCGTACAGTCCCAGGCGCGCCTTCTCGATGGCGGCCTCGCTGACGTCGGTGCCGAAGATCTGGATCTGAACACCGCCGGCCTTGGCGCCCGGGCACTCCAGCAGGGTCATCGCCAGGGAGTACGCTTCCTGGCCCGTCGAGCAGCCCGCAACCCAGACGCGCACCGAATCGCCCGCCGGCTTCTTGGCCAGAATCTGGGGAAAGATTTTTACCCGCAGGGCCGTGAACACTTCGGGATCGCGAAAGAATTCGGTTACCAGAATCAGCAGCTCGTTAAACAGGGCGCTGAGCTCGGCCGGGTTGCGCTCCAGCGTTTTCAGGTAGGCCGCCAGCGTGCCCACCTTGCACGCGGCCATGCGCCGGGCCAGGCGCCTTTTTACGGTGGAGGGTTTGTACAGGCTGAAATCCACGCCGCTCGCCGCGCGCAGCGCCCGGAACAGCCGGGACCAATCTTCCTGCGGCTCCGGGAAAGGGGGAATTTCGTCCGCTCCCAGCGATCCGAGGAAGGGATGATGGACAAAGCGCGCCAGTTCGCGGGCAATGCGCTCCGGCGGAAGCACCAGGTCCACGCAGCCCGAGGCGATGGCGCTGCGCGGCATGCCGTCGAATTTGGCGGATTCCGGCTCCTGGGCGAAGGTGAAGCCGCCGGCATTCTTGATCGTCCTGATGCCCGCGGTCCCGTCGGAGGCCGTGCCGGAAAGAATCACGCCGATCGCCTGTGGTCCCCGCGCTTCGGCAAGAGAGGTTAAAAAATAATCGATGGGCAGGTGGCGTCCGGGCGCCGCCTTGCGTCCCTCGATGTGCAGCAAGCCGTCCACCAGGCTCATATCCGCGTTCGCGGGGATGACATACACATGGTCGGGCTCGACGTGCATCCCTTCGCGGACTTCCTGCACCGGCATTCTCGTCGCCCTGGCCAGCAGCTTGTTCAGCACGCTTTCATGCTTCGGCTCCAGATGCTGCACCAGGACGAAGGCCATCCCGGTGTCGCTCGGCAGCGCGTTCAACAGTTGGGTAAAAGCTTCCAGTCCTCCGGCGGACGCGCCGACTCCCACAATGATCGGCGAAGGGCGTTCGGCGCCTGCGGCGGCGGCTGTTTTGCGCGCGGCGCCCGGCTGAGGCGGGCCCGGCGCGGCCGCTTTCTTCTTCGCTTTCGTGGCCGGCTTCTTCTTCATCGTGGAATAGTCCGCCTCCAGTACAGCACATGCCGGCAAAGTGAGCCACACGCCCTCGCGCCTGATCGAGGTGTCGAACTCATTCGCGGGTCGAAGTCGGTGCTCGCTTCCCGATCCTCATCTTTGTCAGATTTGTCCTTGTCAGAATCGTCGCATGACGCCGTTGCGGCCTGATACCACAAGTTGTGGTACGCTGACCGCCATGAATCGTAGCCTGTCTTTCAAGCCGGGTTGCGAACCGATCGTTCTCGGTCTTGAGTCGCCGAGTTCCGGTGAGCGGCAAATGCCGGAACCGCCGTAGCGCATTTTCCCCTTGCTTGTCTGGGCGGTTTCGTGCGACGATTGGGTCGTAGTCGCACGCTACTTTGGCTGTTTCGCTTCGTCTGGGTTAATCGCCCCTCGTCCGATCCTGCCCCGATGAATCCGCAACTCAAAAGGAAAATTACATGAAAAACGTTTTTGTGGGCAATCTCAGCTTCGGAGCCACGGAAGACGCGGTTCGATCGATGTTTGAAGCCTATGGCGTGGTGGAACGTGTCAACCTCATCACCGACCGCGATACTGGGCGAGCCAAGGGTTTTGGATTCGTTGAAATGACCAACGGTGCCGAAGCGGACCGCGCCATCGCCGAGCTGAACGGCAGAGAAGTCGATGGCCGCGCCCTGAACGTCAACGAAGCCAGGCCGAAAAACGAGCGCGGCTCCGGCGGTGGCGATCGATCCGGCGACCGCAATAGCCGTTCACGCAGCCGCTGGTAGGGCAATCCCAATGACACCGTACTCCGGCGAAACAGATCCCGCCGCCCGCGCGCTGCAGGATTCTTTTTTACAAAGCCTGGGCCGGATGATTTTTCTGAAGGTCGTGCCGCAGGATGCAGAACGCTGCCTCATCGAAGCCCCCATAGACGACACCGTCGCATTCAGGGGCGATGCCGTTGACGCGCCTGTCTTAGGCTGTGGCAAGTGTCATGCGCCGCTTGTTGTCGCTGTGGACCGGCGGTGTCTTACCAACATGGTGATCGAGTGCGGAAGATGCGGGAACTTCAACCGCACTCGTGAGTAGCACAGAGATGCTTCCGCGATGGGCTTGTCCGTCGGATTCACGTACGTAGACGCATCTGACGCTCAGACGTGTTTTTCGGCGAACAAAGGGGAGAGCGTGCTCGCCAAAAGGGCCGGCTATTTCGACGATCGCGTTGTAGACATGTGTCCCGGGCCGCTCCATGAACGTTTCCCGATCATAACGGCTGGCGCGCCTTTAAACGACGCGTCGAGCTTGAGCACGAAAGGACTCTCATGGCTGGACGCGGACAACAATCATTCAAGAAGCGTCAAAAAGAACAGCAGAGAAAAGATCGCCAGCAGACGAAGATGGAGAAGCGTCTCCAGCGCCGCCAGGAGAATCAAACTCGCGAGCGATCGGGGCCGGAAGTGGGCGATCCTGCCGCTCCCACTGCCGGGAGTTAGCCGCCCGGTTGCAGCGCGGGATTTCGTTACCAAATGTCGAAACGCCGCATTTTGAGCCCACTGACGGTGGCTGACTCGCTGCTAACGTTTTTTCATTGCAGCACTTGTCACATTCCGGCCCCAAAAGTGCTCAGGTGGTTTCGGCACGAAATGGAGGAGGCACGGTGTTGAGGGTCTCGGAAATACTCTCGGCTTGGGGCAAAATCCTCAAAGGCGAACAGCCATCCCTATCGATTGAGATTACCCGCGAATGTCCGCTGCGGTGCCCCGGATGCTACGCCTACGACGATGCGCATCTGGGCGGGCCACTGACCTTGCGAGATCTGCATGACCGCAAGGGGCAGGAATTGATTGATGGCGTGATCGAGATTGTCGATCGTCTCAAGCCCCTACACCTTTCCATCGTCGGCGGCGATCCGCTGGTGCGACACCGCGAGATGGAGACTATGGTTCCCCTCTTGTTGGCGCGAGGAATCCATGTCCAGGTCGTGACGAGCGCATTCCGGCAGATACCGCTCGAATGGGCGGCTTTGCCGCGCCTCAGCGTCGTCGTATCCGTGGACGGGCTGCCGCCGGAGCACGATGTTCGTCGCGCTCCGGCAACCTACGAACGCATCCTCAAGAATATCGCCGGACGGAAGATCACCATCCACTGCACGATCACGAGTCAGATGACGGGCCGGCCGGGTTACTTAAAAGAGTTTCTTGAGTTCTGGACGCCGCGGCCGGAGGTCACGAAAATTTGGTTTAGTCTGTTCACACCGCAAATTGGAGATCACTCACGGGAAATTCTGCAACCACGGGAACGCGAACAAGTGATCGCCGAGATGACGGCGCTCCGGCGAATCTTCGCGAAGTTGGACATGCGGGCCGGACTGATCCGCCAGTTCGCTGCGCCTCCCGCCAGCCCCTCAGAATGCGTCTTCGCTCTCACGACGCAAATCTTGTCGGCAGATCTCAAGACCAAAATCACTCCGTGTCAGTTCGGCGGAAATCCGGACTGCAAATCCTGCGGATGCATCGCATCAATGGGATTGGCGGCCTTGGCGGCACACAAACTGGGTGGCATTGTCTCAGTCGGATCCCTTTTCCGAGCCTCCATCAAAATCGGGCGGCTCTGGCCCACACACCCGAATCACGCCGCACAGAATGAACGCAAAACGCTTCGCGTCGTATCTTAAAATGTAATATTCGCGATTCATTGCCCGTCGCGGCGAACTTTCGGGACTGGAAGATCGTCTATTACAGCGTGGACCCCAGTACGATTGCAAGTTCTTCGCGCTTATGGACAGACTACAGGGCAGCGTTCAAGGATTGGGCGTCGCAGGTGAAGCGATTGAAGTGGTTGACGACCTCTGCGGCCAACCGCGTTGTTGTGAAAGAGGCCGAAGACCAGGTCAAGACTGCGGAACTTGTGTACCGGGACACGCGCAACCGCCTTTCGGACGAAATCAATCATCATGATGAGGAGCGGCCCTTTGCTGACCATGATGGCAGCCCTCAATAGAGCGAACGAAAATACACAACTGCGAGAACGATCAAAGCGAGGACGACTGCAGCTCCTCCGAATCTGCGGGCGCTCGCGGCTTCGGGTGGCCTGCCCCGTTGAACCCAGGCTCGCCAGGTTTTCCGGCGGGACTCGTCCCGGAACCTTCTACGCATAGAAGCTCTCTCAGCGCGCTTTCCCCGTGGTTTGCTCACTTTCATCGGCACCCGGTTCGGTCGAAGGTCGTTGCCATGGTTTGCGGGCTCTTGCCTGGTTGCGCAGTGCCTCTTTTTCGGCACACGCGATCATCTCCGCCTCGGACAGGGTGAGCGACGGCCCCGCTGCTTCGGACGCGTCGAGAAGCCTGCGGCAGAGCAGCGGCAACTCCTGGATATGCACCCCGTATTTCCGGACCAGGGTCAGATCGGCTCGAACGGTATAGCGCGTCTGCGGGTGCGACTTGTCTACACAATCGAATTCGAACACCCGGAATCCAAGATTGTGGCTGAATCCCGTGAGGACGAAATTTGATTTATTTTGCTCCATAACGAGCTTCCTTTCTTACTAAGGGAACACCGAAATCTGAACGGGCACCGTGTAAATGCCGGTTGAACGTGGGCTCGTATTCAAGGATGAGCCGGTCCTGCCGGGCAGCCCAGTAGGACTCGTCACAAACCTCAAACACGAATCCTTGGGGTTGCTTCTTCATCAGCGCGCTATCCGGATCCTGAAAACAATCGAGAAGCGCCATCTGGATGTTGGGTGCGTGGCCAATGTAAATCCACTCGCGGGCATTCGAGATTCCATACAGACCCGGCGCCTGGGGCGCGTAGGTGCGCACGCCTTCGGGTGTAAACAGCCGCGGAGTGATCTGGTTAAATGGCATTCACTTTATTTGGTGAACGCGTGGCCGAGCGGCATGCACGTCGAGCGCGCGGCCGTCGGTCTCTTTCCCGTTGAGTTGTGTGATGGCATGATCGCCCTCCGAATCGAGGCTCATTTCCACGAATCCGAAACCTTTGGGTTGACCGCTTTCACGATCGTGAACGATCGTCACGCGCCTAACCTTCCCGTACGGTTCGAACAACGATCGAATCTCAAATTCGGTGGCCTTGAGCGCGAGGTTCCCCACGAAAATAATTTTCACTTGGACATCCTATCGACGAGCGACCGAGAAGATCGGGGCAGGATCGGATGAGGGCGGTTGCGAACCGGACTTATACGAAGATGCCAAATTGCAAGGCGTTCCTAGTTTAGCACGGAAACCGCTTGACACGAAGGGAAATCACATGGCGCTCTCGATACAGACTGGAGCATCACCGACGCTTGGGCTTCAAGACGGATCGCACGCGCTCAGGCCCGGTGCTGATCCGGTTCGCTCTCCCGGTTCCGCTTCTTGCGATTGCGTTTTCGCGCAAGTGCCGATTTTATGCGCTTCTTCTGGCCCGGCTTCAAATAGAAAGCGTGCCTCTTAATGTCTTTGATGACGTCCTCCTGCAGAACTTTGCGTTTGAAGCGCCGCAGCGCGCTTTCCAGGCTTTCGCCTTCATGAACCTGAACCTCAGCCATGTTTTCCTCATTTTTCGAATAAGAGTTCGACCGCCCCAGAGTAGCAGGTTACGCCCGAAAGGCTTTTTCCTTCAGCGCTCGCCACATCAGGAGGAGCAATCGCGGGAGAGTTGGTGCGCGGCGCCGATGACAAAATAAGCCAGCGAAACGCTGCGGAACTTGCGATCCTTAAAATATGACAGGTCTCATCGTCAAGGGTTCGACCGCGCTTTTCCTTACGGGGAACGATCCCGGTGCGCAGGATGCGGTCGGGCTGGTGAATCGGGCCAGAGCCGGGAATCGGCGGTCCTGTGAAACCAAGCTCGCGGCCCTGGAACTGGCACGCGTCGCGAGGCCAGTCCCGCTGTCGCGAGAATCGATTGCTTGGGCGTACGTGTTCGTGGCTCTTACCGAAGGCGATGAGCGAAGGCTTGAGCCCGGTCCTTTCGACGACGAACTCGCCCGCCTCGTAGCCACGATTGAAGCGCGGCAACACCGCGATACCCCGCAACCAGATTCGCCCTGAGCGATGATGCCAGCGAGAGCGACCCGCAGAAAGTGTTTGTTATTGCGGCCGTTCCGTGGTATGCTCGGGTTGTCTCTGTTTAGGCATCTTCGCATCAGTCCGGTCTTACCGTCCTTGCTTCGATCCTGCCCCGATTCACCGATCTTAGAAATCAGAAGGAAACAATGAAGAATATTTTTGTAGGTAACCTCAACTTCGGCACGACCGAGGATGCGGTTCGATCCATGTTTGAAACTTATGGGGCTGTCGAACGCGTGAGCATCGTGACGGACCGCGACACGGGCCGGGCGAAGGGCTTCGGATTCGTCGAGATGACCGCCAACGCTGATGCCGACCGCGCCATTGCCGAACTGAACGGCAGAGAATTCGACGGCCGCTCGTTAAACGTCAACGAAGCACGTCCAAAGACAGAGCGCTCATTCGGCGGCGGCGCACAACGTCGCCAGAGTCGCTGGTAGCAGATTTGCCGGGCGGCGGGCGTGCGTAAACGCGGCGCCCGCCGCGCCATTCAATGCGCCAGCGCCGCAAAATGGAAGGGTCCCTCAGGAAGGCGGCACGGAGATTCAAGTCCCGACCGCGAGTCGGGCGTGGAGATTCAGTCCTTCAACGGCCGGTTCCGGAATAGGCTAGGACAACAATTGACGCGCATCACTATCAAATTCACCACCAAAGAACTCGACCTGTTAAGCAGCCTGGCGTCGGATCAGCTCTTTCGTAGAGAATTCATCGATCCAAGACTGCCAGGCTATAAGGTAGACCCGGTCGAGCTCAGTATCGGGAAAAAACTTGTGGAACGCCTGCGATTGCTTGCGGGTAAACCACCGCGGATCCCGTCGCCCGCAAGAAACGGAGTCAAGATTGCGAAAGCCTCCTGAAGGGCAAGGGAATGAATGGACAAGAGAGTAGCAAAGCGACATAAGCGCCAGGTATTGCGCGGCAGAGAACGGATACAGCTTTCCGAGCCAGATCTGCGAACGTCCGAGCAGATCAAGGCGGCACGCGAAGCCAGCCGGCCGCAGGAGCGCTCATCGCGTTTTATCCGCCAGGGACCCTTCCAATCACCCAAACTGGAAGAGGCAAGCTGATGTTCTCCGCACGGTGTCCGTATTGCGGATCGATCGACTTCCGCAGCGTCGGCGTACGGAGCCAGCTTGAGCGTGTGTTCCACTGGATTCTTCTTCCGTACCGGTGCGGTCTTTGTGGCCATCATTTCTTTCTCCTGCGTTGGTTGGCTCCAGCTTCCGAACCGATGAGTTAGACAGGGCAGGATCAGGAAAAACCGGGAATTCGGGCGAGGTTTGTAAAACCGAGACAATGTGATGCGAGTACCACCAGCCGGGCGGAGCCGACAGCACGGCGGAATGCGACCGCAAAGATATCGGAAATCCTTCGGCCGCACGAGCACGGGGGGCGCGGTATTGCACTGAATGTGACCAGCATCAGCACGCGGCATTGCAACCCTGGTGTTGAAGCGGGCGAAAGAATTGACACGACAGAAAAAGATTGGAGACTGCGGATGTCAAAAATGTGCGGGGATACGGCTCGTTTCTATCGGATTCGAGCGCAGAGAAACAGAAGGCGCGCTCGCGTGCGCGAAATGCGTGCAGACATTGAAGCCCGGAAGGCTGCTTCCGCTCACGCAGCCGAAAAGTCCAAGGCATGACGGCGCGCCGCGAACCTGCCGCACCTGGTTCGTCAGATCGGCAGGAACCAAAACAACACAATCACGGTCGAATGTATCGCTGCAAGATGGTTCCGTTCGCTGGACCCAATGAATACGGCGAGTGGTTTGGCACAGAATCGGAAGTGCAGGCGGCGATGCGGAGCGTGACTCGCAAGCTTGGAACGCGGTACTACTGTGAGACGAAGATCGTAACCTGCCCGGAATGCGGCGGTGAGGAAAGCGCGACGGTGATCTCAGTGCTATAACAGCCAACTCTTTGGCGGAGGCGAGTGGACACTACAGCTGGCTGATAGGTCACGCTCGAGGTTCGCGACAGCGGGCGCGGCTCGAGTCCGATGAAGGGTTCCGGAAGGGCATGGGGATTGGTCAGCATGCTCCGGGCGCTAGTGGACCACACGTGCTGTATTAGTAGGACCAGCCGTTCGGCAAATGAATCGTGGTTCATATCCACGAACCGTGTGTCGACCAATCACCCCCGCGGCCATAGGAAGGTATGCCTCCAATCAAAGGCCTCGGTGAACACCCAAAACCGGCCAATGGTGATCACCTGAAAGGGTCTTCCGCACTTTTGGCGGACGTGCAGATTCCCTTTTTCTAGGTAAAACAAATATCACGCGGAATGTTTTAAGCTGGAAGGGCAATGGCAGTGAAATGGTGGCCTGGCAATCGCAAGTGAACATCGGGTGTTGTTCACTATCCATGGACTCGATACGAGTGCGAACTGCCGCGTCGCAGTTCCTGTCAAGATGTGTTATCGTCGGCGGCGTCACGCGTCCGGCGTTCTCAACAACCGAGGCGTTCGGCGTGCCGCTAGTTGATGTCATTAGAGGACGTCCGAAATCACACTACGAGCGCTCTCGAAAAAGTCATCTTGCTATACTCTTCGAATGAATGCGCGGCCGGCGTTGGTCTCGTATTGGTCAGGTTTGGCGTCCAATTACGCGACGCTAGGACCGCCGCTGCGTCCTTCCGATGAAGATCTTCGGTGTTTTGAGAGCTCGATCGCGAATTGGGCCGGCACCCATCCTGGCGTTTTCATCCGCGCCGTGCTGCTCGGCGTTACGCCCGATATCGCAAGCATGCGATGGCCGCAGAATTCCTCGCTGGTGGCGTTCGACCGCTCGGACGCGATGATCGGGGGCGTGTGGCGAGCCAAACACGAGGCTCGGGTGAGTCACGGCGGATCACGATGCGCGGTCCAAGCCGATTGGCGCGCGATGCCGCGCAAGGATCGCTCGTGCCACATCGTCATCGGCGATGGTTCCCTCAGTTCCGTGCGATTCCCCGATGAGTCTCGCACCGTACTTGGCGAGATCCGGCGCATTCTGGAACCGTCGGGCATCGCGCTTCTCCGCTGCTATATTCAGCCATCCGTGAAGGAGCAGCCTCAACGCTTGCTGGACGCACTTGGGGAAATTCCCAGTTTCCACGAGTTCAAGCTTCGGCTTCTGATGGCTCTGCAGCCCTCGGCCGAGTCAGGAATTTCTGTGCGCGACGTTTACCGCTTCTGGGCCCGCCAGCGCTTCGACTCGAATCTGCTTTCGGCCCGAACTGGTTGGGATCCGGCTGCAATTGAAATGATGGAGCTTTATCGCGACTCTGAAACAGTCTATAGCTTCCCGACGATGGCCGAGCTTGAATCGCTCCTTCGGGAATTCTTCGGCGAAATCGCGATCGCATCGGCGGGCCGGTTAGGAGAAACCTGCCCGATAATAATGCTCCGGGGGGAAACGCCGCCGAGATGACTTCCACCGGGCAACGGGTGGTTCCGCTGGGGCCGATGCAGAGGACCCAGGTGCTCGCGTCGCTGCGCGCGCCCCGTTCCGGCGCCTACGTGATCCAGCATGTGTGTGAGACCCCGGGCGTCTTCGAAGTGCCGCTGCTTCAGGAAGCGTGGCGGATCATTTCGAACCGGTTCACGGTACTGCGGTCCACGATCGATGTGGACCGCTTCGAACTGAAGGTCCAAGACGAACCCAGATTCGAGTGGGTGGATTGGGACTGGCGACGGCTCGATCCGGAATCGCGCGAGGCGCGCCTCCAGGAGTTTTTGCGCGACGACCGCGCGCGCGGTTTCGCATTCGGCGCCGAGATCCCGGTGCGCTTTGCGTTCATCCGAACCACCGCGGATTCAAGCATCATCATCCGAACCAATCATCACGCACTGCTCGACGGGCGCTCATACATCATTGTGTGGCGCGAATGGCTCGCCTGTTATGAAAAACTCGCGGCCGGGGAAAGCGTCGATCTTCCCGAACCGTGCTTGGACATATCCGAAGAGCCGGGCGCACTTCGAGAGGATGCCGCCGCCGAATCCTACTGGCGCGAGCGGTTGCCGGCACCGATTGAGACCACCGGTTTTATCAGGGACCGTTGGTTGGACAACGCCCCGAGCCGCCGCCGTTACGCTCGCGAATCCGCTTCCTTAACAGAGGCGGAGACGAACGAAATATGGGATTACGCCCGGCGGCATCAACTCAGCGTGAACATACAGGTTATGGGCGCGTGGGCGCTCGCGTTAAGCCGCTACAGCGGGCGCCGCGATGTCGTGTTCGGCGTGACGCGTTCGTGCCGGCGCGAATCGAACGCTGACGCGGTCGGTATGTTCATCAACACCCTGCCGTTCCGCATCAGCGCATCGCCCGGCGATCTTCTGGGGCCGTGGCTGAACCAGATCCGCGCGGACTGGAGAGCTTTGCGCGACTTCGAGCAGTCGCCGCTCGACGACATCCGACGCTGGAGCGGACTCGCGCCCGGCGCTTCACCGTTCGATACGGTGGTGGTCTACGATCATGAGCTGATGGCCGACACTTTGCGGCGCCTCGGCGGCGCGTGGGCGAATCGCAACTTGCGCCGGCTCCAATTGACCGATGTTCCTCTGACCGTCACCGCATACGGCCGCCCGTCGCTCGAGCTCACTCTGATCTACAACCAGGCCCTGTTTGACACGCGGACCATCGAGGGTCTTCGCGACCATGTGATGACGCTTCTTCGGAACATGAGTTCGCGGCTCAACGATTCTCCGCAGCCGCGACTCGCCGATATCGAAATGCTGGATGCTTCCGAGCGGAAGTGGCACGTAGAAGAGTGCAATCGGACCGCGGCGCCGTATTCGCGCGATTCCTGCGCGCACCACCTGTTCGAACGGCAAGCGGAGCTTTATCCTTTCCGCATTGCGATGGAGCATCACGTCGCGATCACGTACGGAGAAGCGAACCAGCGCGCAAACCGGCTCGCTCGATTCCTTCGCGAACGCGGCGCGGGCGCCGGCGATCTGATTGCCATCTCGCTGGGGCGTTCGCCCGATACCGTGATCGCAGCCCTTGCCGCCTTGAAGACCGGCGCCGCGTTTCTGCCGCTCGACTCGCTCCCGGGACAGCGTCTCGCGGCGGTACTCGAAGAATCCGGAGCAAAATTGCTGTTGACCGATCGAGCCGGTCCCGACACGTGCTGCCCGAGCGTGTGCCTTTCAGAACACGCTGCGGAAATCGCACGCCAATCTACGGAGAATCTGCCGGATTCGAGCGGTCCCCAAAGTCTCGCCTATGCAATCTGCACCTCCGGTTCGACGGGCAAACCGAAAATCGTCGTGGTTCGCCACCGATCGCTGGTCAATCACAGCCTCGCGACGGCAAAAGTTTACGGCATCACTCCGCAGGATCGCCGCATTCAATTTGCCTCGCCGGGATCTGACGTATTCCTAGCCGAGATCTTTACCTATCTTTCCTCCGGAGCCGCGCTGGTCTTCGGCTTCCATGAGCGCGGCGCGACACTCGAAACGTTCACGCGGATGCTGGACGAGCAGCGCATTACCATTACCGGGATGCCGAGCACGTGGTGGCGGGAATGGGTGAACCTGCTTACATGGGGCGCTCATGCGCTGCCTGCAAGCCTGCGCATTGTCATTGCGGGAATGGAACGCGCCGACCCGGATACGCTGCGGCGATGGAAAGGCATCGCCGGCCATCGCGTTCGATGGTTTAATGCATATGGCCCCGCGGAAACCTCGCCCACCACGCTCATCTATGAAGCCGGCTCGTCCGAATTCGAGAGCGAATCCGTGGTACCGGTCGGGCGGCCGATTGCGAATACGCGCGCCTACGTGGTCGACAGCTCGGAAAACATTGCGCCGGTCGGCGTTGCGGGGGAATTGTGGATCGGCGGGGATGGCGTCGCCCTGGGATATCGCAACGACCCCGAAGCAACTGCCGAAAAGTTTCTGCCCGATCGGTTTTGTTCCCACGATCTCGACTCGAACGAATCGGCGCGCCTCTATCGAACCGGCGATATCGCCTACCGGCTTCCCGATGGCAATCTCGTGTTTGTCGGCCGCGCTGACCGCCAGGCGAAAATTCGCGGCTTCCGCGTCGAGTTGGATGAGATCGAATCCGCGCTCGCACAACTGCCTGCGATCGACCAGTGCGCGGTGGTCCTTGATGATGCCCCCGGCGCGCCGCCCGCTCTAGTCGCCTACTTTACCGTTCGCGGCGCGCCTGCCCCCGGATGCGACGAGCTTCGCCTGCACCTTTCGCGGCAACTTCCGCCGCACATGATCCCCTCGATTTTTTACGTTCTCGAAGGGATGCCCGAAACCTCCAGTGGAAAAATCGATCGGGCCTCACTCGGCCAAACCGCGGGGCGCCGCTTGCAATCGAAATCAGACGGCGCCCGACCCTCGACGATCATCGAGAAGCGACTCGAGCCTTTATGGCGATCCGCGCTCAACCGCAAGAGTGGCGAGTCGCAGACGGAGCCCGCCGTCACCGACGATTTCTTCGAATCCGGCGGTGACAGCCTCTGCGCAACCATTCTGATCACCCTGATTCAGCGTGAATTCGGGCGGGAGCTCTCGTTGACGGAATTGCTGCGCGCGCCAACCATGGCCCGCCTCGCGTCGCTTCTCGATCCGGCTCAATCCAACGGCGTCAAGTCAGTACATTTCCCCAATGAGGCTGGCGCTGCGGCCATTCCCCTCCATCCTGCCGGCAAACTGCTCCCGCTTTTCGCCATTTCGGCCGATTTCGATGCATACTGTTTCCGTTCGATCTCACAGCATGTCGGCGCTGACCAGCCGGTTTTCGGCCTTACCTATCCCACTTCCGGGACAGAAGCGTCAGACGTGGAGCGAATGGCCGCGGAGATCTGCGCTTCCATGCGACAGATTCAGCCGCACGGCCCCTATGCTCTTGCCGGATATTGTTTCGGCGGCTTGGTGGCCTTTGAAGCCGCGAGACAGCTCGAAATGTTGGGAGAATCCGTGACGCTGCTCGCGCTCTTTCACACGCGGACGCCCGGCTATCCGAAGATCATTCGCGCGCGCGGCCGTTATTGGACCTTGTTCAAGAAAATCGTCCTCGGCAAGGAGCCGCTGGTGTCGCGCGATCAGATCCGCGCCCACGCGTCGATGCTTCGCGAACTGGTTGTGAAGCGAAGCTCGGCGCCATTTCACCGCGCCCTTTCCGAGTGCGGATTCAACCCCTCTGCTGGTCTCCAAGACCCGGCTCGCGTCATCGAGGAATGCGCCCGCCGCTACACTCCGAAACCGGTAAAGACGCGTGTGGTCCAATTTGTAGCCGGAGATCGCGTCAGCCAGCGGCTACTCGAAGATCCGCGTCTCGGCTGGCGCGATTTCTGCCTGGGCGATTTTCAGGTTTATTACGTCCACGGCGCCGCGCATGACCAGTTGATGACCGCCTGCGCTCCTGAAATCGGGTCCAAGCTTCAGACTCTCTTGCGAGCACCCCGCGACGCTGCCGCTTGCGATTTGTTGCCACGCCCGGGCATATAGCGTTGGCTCATAAAGTCCCGTTTGCGGCGAAGCCTCGGCAGACGTGACCTTCGGCGGATCACATTGCATCGCCAGGGTCCAGGCACGCTTCACAATCTCCGGTTCGCGATTGATCGTCGAGCGTGCGGCGAACCGGTCGGTGACGGGTCTGGAAACGCCGGCGTGATGCGAGCGTGGCGAGCGCGAGATGGCGGGAGCACACGCTGAGGAGTATGCCTGCCCGGTCTTTCTGTTTCTCTAAACCCGCCAATGTTCCGATCTGAATGGATCGTCTATTCGATTCCAAAGGCGAGCAGCACGTTTCCCGGACTGCCCCCGCCCAACGCCGCATAGCCCGACGTCATGTACAGCATGCCGCCCACAATTACCGGACCCGGTCCGTTGATTGCGCCGCCTTTGGCCGGGACGCCGTTCACAGCCGAGTACTCGTGCGCCGCGTTGTATTCCCAGATGATCTTGCCGTCCGCCGACGCGTACGCCCGCATGATTCCGTTGCTCGATGCGGAAAAAACCACGCCGGGAATCGCTGTGACTGCGGCCGACTGCGCCTGGATGCAGTTCGGATCGCGATCGCTTTTGCACGGAATGGGCGGAGGGCGAGTGGACCAGACCCGCTCGCCGTTTTGGATCATGACCGCGGTGAGGCCGCCTGCCTGATCCGGCCCCCAGCTTGCGTCGGCGTTGGCGAAATACACCAGCCGGCCGTCGGTCGCCGAACCCCACTCGATCCCGCCGAGCGCGCTCCCTTTGCCGATGCGCTCCTGCCACATCACTGCTCCCTGTTTTTCCGGATCGAGCGCCCAACCGATGCCCGACTTTTGCCCGATTACGAGAACGTCGTGACCGTTGGGAAGCGTGCGTAGAATCGGTGAGTTGCCGAAATCGAAATCCGGACCTTGATCCGGCGGGCAGGTCTCCGAACGCGTCGTGGAGCGATTCGAGCAGTTGCCCACCACAAACGCGTCGTCCTTAGTGAGCTGTTTAGTCCAAACGACACGACCGGTATTGAGATCGAACGCCATCACGGCGTCGGAAGTCGGCGCGGCGGGCGCCGTGTAGGCATCGCCGGTCGCGGCATAAAGTAGCCCGCGCTTCATGTCGATCGACGGCGCGGACCAGATCGCCGCACCCGCGGGCCCCCAGAGTTGCGTGCCTCGGGAAGTTTTCTTTAACCGCTTTGGCTCCTCGGGGATCGTGTAGGTCTTCCAGACTTGCCTGCCGGTTTCGGCGTCGTAGGCGACCATGCTGCCGCGAAAGGTACAGCATTCGTACGCCGGGTTACCGCCCGCCAGTTCTTCGAGCGAGGCAACCGGGACGTACAAAATTCCCCCGGCCAGCGCAGGCGCGCCGGTGACGCGGGCAATCGGATGCGCGTCCGTGCGCCGGGTCCAGATTTGCTTTCCAGTGCGCGCATCCACCGCGTACACATTGGCCTTCACGTCGCCAAAATAGACCGCATCGCCACCCTTCGTTGGCCCGATGCTCGGCGCCGTCCGCACACCGCCCGCTGCCCGGAACGACCAGTAGACGCAACCCGTCTTGGCATCCAGCGAGTACACAAATCCGGTGTCGGCTCCCACATAGACGCGTCCGCCGGCGATCGACGGCTGGCCGTACATCGAGCTGGCGTTGGGAAATCCGAAGGACCATTTCAGCTTCAGCCTCGGCACCTGTTCCAGGGCGAGGCCGGCCGACTCAGCGCTTTGAAATCGCGAATTGCCGGCATCGACACCCCAGCCGTTCCACATGGGCCCTTTCATTGGATCGCCGAACTGTGCGGCGTTTTGCGCGGAGCACCGATTCGGCATCGCCGACGCGTCGCCCGATGCGGACGATCCCAGAGGGCGGCCGGCGCTATATTCGGCGACTTGCCGCTTTTGTTCGACGCTCAAGGAGCGCGCCTGCTCCGCCATCGCGCCCGACGTCATCGCGTCGAGAATCGACTCCGGCGTGCGCTCGCGCAGCGCGTCACGATTGGGAGCCCGGCTGTCCGGCGCGGGAGCCGCGTGGCACTGCGCGCAATGCTCCTCGAACACCGCAATCCCACGCGCGCCTTGCGCCGCCGCAAATCGCGACGCAACGCACAGCAGCAACCCGATCACAACTGCTTTCATCCGGGCCTCCGCAAGCATTATCCCGCCGACCTTCCGCGGGAAAACTGCATGCCGCCACACTTTATCATGATTGCCGCTCGGCCAATCGGAACTTGCCGGCCCGAAGCTGCAGGAGATGTCGTTGCCGGCGACCGAGTACAATGAGGTTCAAATGAGCTACCGACTTCTCGCAGGTATGATTACGCTGGGTGCGATCGCGGCGCGTTTGCCGGGCCAGTCGACCAGCGCGCCGGCAAAACCCGCAACCCGGTCGAAGGCGCCGGCGGCGGCAACCAGAGCGGTGCCGCGCACGCCTGACGGCCATCCCGATTTTGAAGGCGTCTGGACGAACGCGACGATCACTCCGCTCGAACGGCCGCCAGAATTTGCCGGAAAGCCGACGGTCACTGACGCCGAAGCCAGAGCATACGAGGCCAAAGACCACGAAGTCAATACACTCGACAGCGACGTCACCAGCAACTTCAATCGCAGGACGGGAGGGCCGGGAGTCGGCGCCTATAACAATCTGTTCGTTGACCGGGGATCGGAGCTTGCGAGAGTCGACGGAGTGAAGCGCACATCCCTGATCATCGATCCGCCGGACGGAAGGATCCCGCGGGCAACCGCGGGTGCGCCGAACCGGCAGGGAGGCGGAGGGCAAGGCGAGCAGTACGCCGGCGTCAGCTACGACAGTGTCAAGCACAGGCCGTTATCCGAGCGCTGCCTGATCGGGTTCGGCTCGACTTCGGGGCCGCCGATGCTGCCGGTGCTCTACAACAACAACTACGAGATCGTGCAGACGCCCGAGACCATCATGATTCTGGTAGAGATGGTGCACGACGTTCGCGTTATCCGGATGAACGCGCAGCACCTGCCCAAGAGCATTCATAAGTGGCTGGGCGACTCGGTGGGGCATTGGGAAGGCGACACGCTGGTGGTCGAGACCACCAATTTCAATCCGCAAAACCGGTTTCGGGGATCGTCGGAGAACCTGAAAGTGATCGAGCGGTTCAAGCGTATCGACGCGCGGACGATTCTTTATCGCGCCACGATTGAAGATCCGACGGCGTATACCAAACCATGGACGCTCGAATATCCGTTTAACGCGACGGCGGGACCGGTGTATGAATACGCGTGCCATGAAGGGAACTATTCGATGACGGATATCCTTGGCGGCGCGCGCAAACAGGAAGCGGCGACTTCGAAGTAGCTGTGCCCGGGACCTGATCTGGCCACGACGCGAGGATCTCTCATGGACCCGTCATCTGTTCACCCGTTGAGCAGTCGCGTCAAAAGGCGTCCTTTCTGAGGCGGGGGAAATCGAAATTGCCTTCGGGAGCCTCTCTGCGCCGCCTCACTTCCCCGGCTTCGCGCCCTTGTATTGCGTGCCCATTGCCACCCGAGCGGTCGCTTCGTCCTGCGGATCGGCAAGCAGCATGATTCCATAGCCTTTGCTCCCGCCTGCGGTGGTGATTAAAACCTTCTTGAAGCGGTTCGCAGGAACGCCTTGCTTGGCGAGCACCTGTCGAACTGCCGCCTCGGTCGGTGCAGTTTTCGATTTGTCGAGTTCGCTCAGGATCGCGCCGACCTGCGCTTGCGTTAGCGCACCCTCGGGTGCGGTCAAGATGATATTACCCGTATTACTCTTGCTGGCGTTGTAATTAAGGCCAAATGCGACAAGCGTAGTGGCGAGCACGAGCGATGTAGCGACTGCACCGAGTGGTTTCATGCACGCTCTCCTCTCCCGGAGTGTAGCACCAGGCCGAGCAGCGCGAGCCCATTCACCGGGTTGTGGCGCTAAAAGTGGTGAAGCTCGGAATGGACACGAGCCAGGGCCTCTTCCAGCCAGTTGCGGGCGAAGTTCCAATGTCGCGCAACCGTAGCGGTGCCGCACCCCATCCTCCGCGCGATCTCCTCTCGCGTCAATCCCAACGGCGGGAACGCCGATTTCGGAATCGATCTTGATGAGCTTCTCGCCGGTTGACTACGCAATTCAAGAGTTTAACGCGGTGAACTTGTACGTTCGGGCGAGTTCAGAGCGTCCCCCGCAACCAGTCTTTTTCAATGAGTTGCGCGGATTAAGAACGAACCCGGAAAACTCCCAAAGCTCTGGCTTGTCGGCCTCCGGCCCGGATTCAATGGTTTTTCTCTGTTCTCAAAATCAATTCCGCAACTTCCCGTGTCAAGTTCTGGAAGCCCTCGGCCGCACTTCCCCTGCGACTCGGCAGTACGCTTGCCGCACTCCCGCTAAAATGGAAATCGTGCGCCGTCGATTCGCGCAATTCGCGTGGACTGTCCTCGGATTCAACGTCCTGGTGATTCTCTGGGGAGCCCTGGTACGAGCGTCGCATTCCGGCGAAGGCTGCGGCGATCACTGGCCCCTGTGCAACGGCGCGGCCATCCCGCACGCCGCCCAAATCGCGACGCTGATCGAATTCACCCATCGCGCTACAACCGGCATCGCGTTCTTCTCGGTTCTCACGATGGCAATCTGGGCCTTCCGTTCCTTCCGCTCCCAGCCAGTGTGTAAATCCGCGATCGCTTCGCTCGTCCTGATTGTCACTGAAGCGCTACTCGGCGCGGGCCTGGTGCTGTTCCGCTACACCGGAACCAATGCCTCCGCCGGACGTGCGATTTATCTCTCGGCACACCTGACCAACACTCTCGCCATGCTCGCCGCGATGACGCTGACCGCGTGGTGGGCGTCGGGCCATCGCCGCATCGACTGGAGCAAACCGCAGGCTCGCCTGCTCGGGTGGGCGATCGCCGCCGCCGTCCTGATCGCCGTCACGGGAGCCGTCACGGCCCTGAGCGATACGCTCTTTCCCGATACATCGCTCCGCGCCGGGATGGCGGCCGATTTCTCTTCGGCCTCGCCGATGCTGCTGCGTCTCCGCGTCCTGCACCCCGCCATCGCCATCGCGGCCGGAATCTTCATCGCCATCGCCGCCGCCCGATTTTGGCGTGAATCGCGCTTCGCCAACCTTGTCATCGCTCTGGTGATCCTGCAAACCGCCGCCGGAGGGCTGAATCTGGTGCTGCTTGCCCCGGTCTGGATGCAGATCGTGCACCTGCTCTTCGCCGATCTCCTGTGGATCTCGCTGATTCTGTTTTCCGCTTCCCTGCTCGAGCAGTCACCCGCGCGCGACCGCTCGGCCGAGCTTGTGCACAATTAACTCGGCCATCGCGAGCATCAGAAGCAAATCACGCCCGCGCATCTGAACTCGACGATATCACTCGCCGGCTTCGTCCCCGCCTCCCGTCATCAGCCCGCGCAGCGTCACGCTGGTGGCGGTGAGCGTTTGTGCCTGCGCGGTCAATTCCTCCGCCGCCGCCGCGCTCTCTTGCGAAGTGGACGCGCCCGTCTGGCTGGCAGCCCCCAGTTGCGCGATCGCTTTAGCGATCTGATCGAGCCCCTTCGCCTGTTCCAGGCTGCCCGCGCTGATCTGGTCCACCAGCATCTTGACGTGGCCCGCTTCCGCCGTCACTCCGCGGATGGCTTCGGCCACCCGGTCCACTTTGGACCGTCCGCTGTCGGACCTGGCGATCGACTCCTCGATCAGACCCGTCGTGTCGCGCGCCGCCTGTGAGCAGCGCTGCGCCAGGTTGCGCACCTCATCCGCCACCACCGCGAATCCCATGCCGGCTTCGCCCGCGCGCGCCGCCTCGACTGCCGCGTTGAGCGCAAGAATGTTGGTCTGAAACGCGATCTCGTCGATCACTTTGATGATCTTGGAAACTTTCTGGCTGGACGCCGTGATTTCCCCCATAGCCACCACCATCTCACCCAGGGCTCGATCCGCATCCTGAAACTTCACCTCGGATTGCGCGACGATGGCCACTGCGCCCGCCGAGTTCTCCGTGTTGCGGTTGGCCATCGATTTGATCTGCTCGGTCGACGCCGAGGTTTCCTCGATCGCCGCCGCGCTTTCCGATGCCCCCTGTGCCAGACTCTGGCTGGCGCTGGCAACCTGTCCCGCGGCCGCGGATACCTGGCTCGCGCCGGTATGCACTGATTCCGAGATTACCGTGAGCCTGCGAACCATGCCGATGACCACCGCCATCCCCAGGCCCGCGGCCAGCACCACGATCACAAGCGAGACCCCGCTCACGGCCTGGAAGCGCCCGATCGACGTTTCCATGGTTTGCATCGCGCTCTGTTCGTGCGCGGCGTTCTGTTCGCCGAACTCTTTCGCGTTTTTCTGGATCGCGTTCATCACCGGAGTCAGCGTCTTCAGGGCTGCATTCGATGCTCCGATGGGGTCCTTCACCGATCCCTGCGCGAATTTGTCAAACCCGCCGGTCCAGGCATCGAGGGATTTCGAAATCGTGCTCGCCATCGCGCGTTCTTCCGGGCTGAGCCGCATGGATTCCAGCTCCTGGAGTGCGCTACGCATGTCCGCCGCGCCCGCCTTGAATGCGACCTTCGCCTGCTCGGACTGCTGTGCGTTGTGCATCAGCGAGAACAGCGAAACGCCTCGCATGGCGCTGCGCATGGCGGCCAGGCCGATGGTGACTCGCCGTGCGTGGTCCAGCCGTTCCGCGCTCCCGGCGACTTCCTGCCGCATATCGCGGCGCAGCCCGCGGATCATCCATAAGGAGTACACGGAGGATCCCGCCGCGGCAGCCGCGACGAGTCCAAAGCAGGCTGCCAGCTTCGTCCGCATTCCGATTCGATTGGCCATGTGAGTCCCTTTCCGCCGGTTTGCGGCGCTCCATCCGCTTATCGCCCGCAGTCCCGCGTTTTTCGTGACGCGATTTCCTACTCAAGATCCGCTCCAGCTCGGCGATAAGAGCGCCGACTGGAGCCTTCATGCGAAGTCCAAACTGGAAATCTGTTCTTGCGTGCGCCGCGTTCGTGATCTCAGCGGGGATAGCGTTTGCGAGCGACGGCGGCGGCAGCGTCTATCCGGCCGGCGTCGAAACCGTCATGCCCGGCATGTTGCCCGGCCCCGGCGCCACGCTGTTTGAAGAATTCACCAATTTCTACCAGGCCAATGAGCTCACCGGTTCCAATGGCAAGGCCCTGCTCCCCGGCTTTCATCTGCGCGTGGGCGCGGTCGCGCCGCGCGTTCTGCACAACTGGGGCGTCCACCTGCTTGGCGGAACATTGGTAAGCGCCGCGGCGTTTCCGTATGTTTATGTTCACCTGGACGCTCCGTTCGGCGCGGGCAGCAAGGCCGGTTTCTCGAACCCCGATCTCGGACTCGCCTACATTGCTTATGCCACCGGCAACGTGCACTGGTATTACGGCATGGATCTCTATACTCCGGGTTTCAGCTACACCAAGGACGCGCTGGTAAACATCGGCCAGCACAATTTCGCCGACTCCGCGGTGGGCGCCTTCACGTGGCGGCCGAATCGTGAGCGCACCGAGGTCAGCTCGAAACTCCAGTACATCTTCAACTACACCAATCCGGCGACCAACTACCGTTCGGGCAACGAATTTGTGTGGGAGTTCGACGGCATGCGCAACGTGTCAAAGACCGTCGCGCTCGGCTTCAACGGTTTTTACGATCAGCAGACCACCGCCGACACGATGAACGGGCTCCAGTACCTCGACGGGAATTTCGGCCGCACCATGCAGATCGGCCCCGAGATCCGCTGCCACTTCAAACACTACGCGATGGCTCTCAAGTACGAAAAGGATTTCCTCACAGAGAACCGTCCGGTCGGCAATTCCCTGTGGCTGCAATTCGGAATCCCGCTGCCGTCGCACCGCGAGGAGTAGCTTCGACGCGAACTTACTTCGCGTTTTTCAGCTCCACCACCATTACTTCGATCGGTTTATCGCCCGCGTTCACGTCCGCGTGCGGCGTCTTTCCTTCCTCCGTCGACAGCCAGTACGCCTTGCCCGTCTCCCAATGCTCGCTCTGGCTCGACCCGTCCTGCCGCACGATCTTCATGTCGCCGCCGGTAAGCGCGATGATCACCCGCGGATGCTGGTGCGTATGCATCACCAGCGGTGCATGCGGAACCACGATCGATTTCCACACGCTCACCTCCGCGTTTTCAAACTGCGGAATCCGGGTTGACGCATTGTTTTGCTGGGAGGCGCCCGTCGCCGCCAGCACCATCGCCGCCGCCGCCGTACGCAGGAAGCGACTGCGTGAAAAAGGGGACTGCCTGCTCTGTCCCCAGACGCAAATTCTTGATCCGGCGGCGCACGCTCGGAGTGGACAAAACGTGTCGTCCCCTTTTTCACACAAACGCAGAAAAGTGGAAGCTTTCATGACGGGTCATCATACCACTGACAGAATTATCTGCTTCGATTCCCATGACATTCGTGTTTGCCCCGATCTCCCGCTCCCCCCTCCAGCCCTAAGCTGGAGTCGCCTGAGGAGCGCGGGTTCGGAGCTTGTTGAAAAGGGGACAGACTACTCTGTCCCCAATCCGAGGTCGTCGATCCGGTTCGGAACGGTGGGCGTGGACAGAGCGGTCTGTGCCCTTTTCAACAAGCTCCGAACCCACGCTCTTCTGGCTTTGAAGGAGGCAACCGGATGTTCAGTCTCAGAAAATCGGCGGCGCTGCTGGTCGCGGCGGCTGCAATCCTCGCGGCGCAGCCCGCCCTCACCACCATCGAGGACATTCTCTACCTCGCCAACGGCTCGCGTTTCAACGGAACCATCAACATCGCCTGGAGCGCATTCCAGGCCGGCGATGCATCCGATATCGCCACGGCTAACATCACGCTCCCCATCGTCAACGGCGTGCTGAACGTCCAGCTTGTCCCCACCACCACCGCATCGGCCGGCGCCCAGTACAACGTCACCTTCAACAGCGCCGGCGTGAATCAGTTCACTCAGGTGTGGGCCGTTCCGCCGAGCTCCGTCCCGCTGCATGTGCGCGACGTTCTGGTCTCGCAGGGTACCGTCATCGGGCCCGCGCCCGTCACCGCGCCCATCCAGATCTCCGATGTCGTGGGTCTCGAAAACGAGCTCGCCCTGCTGCCCCAGGAAGGCGTCGGATTCGCCATCGGCCGCACCGCCGTCATCAACTCCTCCGGCCAGATCGACGGCGCCGCCGGCAATCTGACCGACTGCGTGCACGTCGACGGCAGCTCCGGCCCCTGCGGTTCCGGCTCGTCCGGATTGCTGCCCTCCTTCTCCGATGGCGAGACCCCCTCCGGCTCCATCAACGGAACCAATAACACCTTCACGCTCGCCAACGTGCCCTCGCCCCCGGCCAGCCTCGACCTGTACCTCAACGGCCTGCTGATGAAACCCGCCGTCGATTACACTCTCAGCGGCAACGCCATTTCCTTTCTGACCGCCTCCACTCCTCAAACCGGCGACATTCTGACCGCCAGTTATCGCTATGCCAATCCCTCCAATCCCCTCGGCACCCTGACCGCGGCCCAAGTGGTTTGCAGCAGCCCCGGAGCGAGCACCTCCAGCACCGCCGCAACCCAGCTCGCCACCTGCACCTTCCCCGCCGGCCTGCTCGGAACCGGCGACCGCATCGAGATCCGCTTTCAGTACTCCCACTCCGGAACGGCCACCGGATTCACCGGCCAGATCAATTTCGGCGGCGCGACCCTGCTCGCCCGCAGCGGCTCGGCTTCAGAAAGCGCCTTCGTCGGCCACATCGACCTCGGCCTGGGCTCGGGCACCCAGACCTGGGACGCCCAAAGCTGGGGCGCCAGCCTCGGTTTCACGCCGGCCGTCGGCACCGCTTCCCAGAATATCGTTCAAAATCTTACAATTTCCTTCCTCGGAAATATGTCCGCCAGTACCACCGACTCGATAATTCTAAGTAATTTCACTGTCCTGCGCTATCCGGCGCAGTCGAACCCCTAAGTTAAATGACTTAGGACGCTAGGGTTAGGGGTATTCGACAGTACTTACTACGATTAATTATTTCTTGTCCAAGCGGGGCTTTTTCTGCACAATGATAGCAGAAGGATTCAGTACGAGGTGCAGACCATGGCGAGACTATATATTGCCGCGCACACCATATGGAACGATCTCCGCGGCCAGGACATGATCGAGTATTCGTTGTTGGCGGCTGCCATTGCCGTCGTCGTCGCCGGCTTTCTGCCGCCCTCCATCCTGCCCTCTATCAGCAACATCTTTTCGAAGGTCGTCTCGGGCTTTAACGCCAGCTAGTCTCCTTTTCGATTGCGTCGAACAGTGGACGAGCCGCGGGACTTCGGTCCCGCGGCTCTCATTTTTTTGGCACCCTGAATCGTGGCCTCCTGATCCCCTGATTCCCGAAACAGATTCCCGACGCGTTCGCGCTACCATATTTCTTTCGCCATACCATGTTGCGCTTCGAAACAGCCGGAGAATCGCACGGCGAGTGCCTCGTCGCCACCATGTCCGGATTGCCGGCCGGCATCCCCGTCTCCCTTGAATCCGTCGACCGGGAATTGTGGCGCCGCCAGCAAGGCTACGGCCGCGGCGGCCGCATGAAAATCGAGTCCGACCGCGCCCGCATCGTCAGCGGCGTCCGCCACGGCAAAACCATCGGCTCCCCCATCGCCGTTATCATCGAGAACAAGGACTGGAAAAACTGGACCGAAGCCCTCCCCGTCGAAGACGCCGAAGGCGCGGACGACCGCAAAAAACCCGTGACCCGTCCCCGCCCCGGCCACGCCGACCTGGCCGGCGTCCTCAAGTACAACTTCGCCGACGCCCGCTACATTCTGGAGCGCGCCAGCGCCCGAGAAACCGCCGCGCGCGTCGCCGTTGGAGCTATCGCCAAAGCGTTCCTCAAAGAAT
Organism: Bryobacteraceae bacterium; assembly: GCA_035501755.1. Classification (GTDB taxonomy): domain Bacteria; phylum Acidobacteriota; class Terriglobia; order Bryobacterales; family Bryobacteraceae; genus Palsa-187. The sequence continues at coordinate 64,262 of DATJVN010000127.1, forward strand.
TCCGCGTCGAAGTTCTCAGCCACATCATCGCCATCGGCTCCGCCCGCATGGAGCGCTCCGCGAGCTGGGACGAGATTGTCGCGCTCAGCCGCCGCGACGAAGTTTTCCTCAACTGCGCCGACGCGGAAGCCGAGCAGCGCATGAAAGCCGAAATCGACGTCGCCTACCGCACCGGCGACACCATCGGCGGCGTCTTCGAAGTGGTCGCGCATGACGTCCCTCCCGGTCTCGGCTCGCATGTTACCTGGGACCGCAAGCTCGACGGCCGCCTCGCGCAGGCCATCGTCTCCATGCAGGCCGTCAAAGGCGTGGAGATTGGATTCGCCGCCGAGGGCGCGGCTTCTTTCGGCTCCCGCGTCCAGGACACCATTCATTACGACAAACCCGCGCACCGCTTCACACGCGGCGCCAATCGCGCCGGCGGCCTGGAAGGCGGCATCACCAATGGCCAGGACATCCTGGTGCGCGGCATGCTGAAACCCATTTCCACTTTGCGAAAACCGCTTGAAAGCGTCGATCTCTCGACGCGCGAGCCCGCCCTCGCTGCCTACGAGCGCAGCGACGTCTGCGTCGCCCCCGCCGCCGGCGTCATCGGCGAAGCGATGGTCGCCATCGTCCTCGCCTCCGCCATGCTCGAAAAATTCGGCGGCGATTCGCTTCAGGAAATCCGCAGGAATTTCGACAACTATCTCCAACAGGTGAAGAACTTCTGATGATCTATCCGATCGTGAGATACGGCCAGCCCGTGCTTGAACAACCCGCCCAGGAGGTGACGGATTTCGATACCGAAGAGCTGCACAAGCTCGTGGACGATATGTTCGAATCCATGTACGCCGCTCGCGGCGTCGGTCTCGCCGCGCCGCAGATCGGCATCGGCCGGCGCGTCGCCGTGATCGACGTCACCACCGGCGAGGACCCCGCGCAGAAAATCGTCCTGATCAATCCCGAAATCATCTCGCGCGAAGGCTCCCAGACCGGCGAGGAGGGCTGCCTGAGTCTCCCCACCTTTCGCGAACCGGTCACCCGCGCCAAAAAAGTGGTGGTCCGCGCCCGCGACGCCAAAGGCGCCGAATTCGAAATGGCCGGCGAAGATCTCCTGGCCCGCGCCATCGAACACGAAACCGATCACCTCCGCGGCCGCCTCTACATCAGCCACATCAGCCCGTTGAAACGCGACCTGATCCGCCGAAAAGTCCGCAAACTCCAGAAATCCGGAGAATGGGGATGACGCTGAAAAAGGGGACTGACCACTCTGTCCCCAATTCACACGACCACCACCACAGGAACCCGCGCACGGTGGACAGAGCGGTCTGTCCCCTTTTTCAGCTTCCTTATAAATCCCCGGGTTCGAGAGCCGCCGCGTGAACCTCCTCTTCCTCGGCACCCCTGACTTCGCCGTTCCCACCCTCGAGCGCATCGCCGCCCTTCACCACGTCGCCGCCGTCTTCACGCAGCCCGATAAACCCAAAGGCCGCGGCCACGAAACCTCCGCCCCACCCGTGAAAATCGCCGCCGGGCGACTCTCCATCCCCGTCTATCAGCCCGAACGCATCCGCCGCCCCGAAGTTGTCGAGCAGCTCCGCGCGCTCGCGCCTGACGCGATGATCGTGGTCGGCTACGGCCAGATCATCCCGCAGTCGATTCTCGACATCCCTCCGCTCGGCATCATCAACGTGCACGCTTCCCTGCTGCCCAAATATCGCGGGGCCGCGCCCATCCAGTGGGCCATCGCGCATGGAGAGACCACCACCGGCGTCACCACCATGCGTATCGACGCCGGACTCGACACCGGCGACATGCTGCTCAAATCCGAAACCGAAATCGGCGCCGAGGAAACCGCGGTGGAACTCTCCGCGCGCCTCGCCGTAATCGGCGCGGACCTGCTGGCCCGCACGCTCGACCAATTACCGGCAATTCGCCCCGAAAAGCAGGACAATTCTAAGGCGACATACGCTCCCGTGCTCAAAAAAGAAGACGGCAAAATCGATTGGAGCATGAGCGCGGCGGAAATCGCCAACCGCGTCCGCGGATTTCAGCCCTGGCCCGGCTGCTACGCGATATTTCGCGGCAAGCGCCTCGCCATCTGGAAAGCGCACGCAGTCGCGGGATGCTCGCATCGCGGCGAAATCGCGGGCGCGCGCGTCGGCTGTGGCGACGGCCTGCTGGAGCTCGAAGAAGTTCAGCCGGAAGGGAAAAAACGCATGAGCGCGGCGGCTTTCCTGAACGGCCACCATATCCGACCTGGGGAGGTGCTGGAGTGAATTTACCGCAAGGCTACCAATATTCCGCGATTTATGCCGGAATTCGAAAAATAGACCAGGACGATCTCGCCCTCATCGTTTCCGATCGCCCCGCTGCCGCCGCCGCGGTATTCACCTCGAACCGCGTCAAGGCCGCGCCGGTGGTGATCGCGCAAAAAAATCTGCGCGCCTCACGCGGCCGCGTTCGCGCCATTCTCGCCAATGCGGGAAACGCCAATTGCGCCACGCGCACCGGCGAGCGCGTCGCGCTCACCTCCATTCGCGGCGCCGCGAAAGCCCTCGGCTGTGCGCCCTCCGAAATTCTTCCCGCCTCCACCGGGGTCATCGGTGTGGAGCTCGACGCGCGCCTGATCGTGAACGCGCTCCCGGCGCTGGTCGCCGGCCTCGACCCGACGCGCTTCGAAGACGCCGCCCGAGCCATTCTCACCACGGACACCACCGAGAAAATGGCCTTCGCCAAGGTGCACGGCGCCGCGATCGCGGGCATGACCAAGGGGTCGGGAATGATTCAGCCGCGCATGGCCACCACGCTCGGCTTCGTCGTCACGGACGCGGAGATCCCCCGCGCCGCGCTCCACACCGCGCTCCGGCGCGCTGTAGCCCGCAGCTACAACCGACTCTCCGTCGATGGGGACACCTCTACCAACGATATGGTCGCGGTGCTCGCCAACGGCGCCGCCGGCATCCGTCCGCGTGCTCGCGCCTTCGAGGACGCGCTGGCAGAGGTGCTCGAATCGCTCGCCCGCCAGATCGCGCGCGACGGCGAAGGCGCGCGCAAGCTGGTCACCATCGACGTCGAGGGCGCCGCGAATGAAGCCGCGGCCGAAAAAATCGCGCGCGCGATCGCCAATTCTCCGCTGGTGAAGACCGCCATCGCCGGCTCGGATCCCAACTGGGGACGCATCCTCTCGGCCGCGGGCAACGCGGGAGTCAACTTCGAGCCGCGCCGCGTGGATATCGATTTTCAGGGCGTGCGCGTGTGCCGCGCGGGCCTCGCCGCCGAATTTTCCGAAGACGATCTGAAGCGCCGGCTGGATGAGCGCGAATGCACCATCCGCTTCTCGATTCGCGGCGCAGCCCGCGGCCGAGCCCGCTTCTGGACCTGCGACTTCACGGAAGAATACATTCGAATTAATGCCAGCTACCGGACATAGCGCCACAGGCTTCCGCCGGTTCGCTCGTGGCACAGGCTTCAGCCTGTGGACTCTCGCGGCCGCGATCGCCTTGGCGCAATCCTCGCCCGACGTAGTCCTCTTCGTCCGCTCGCTCGCCAGCACGCTCACCCAGGCCCACGACGCCGACGGCGTCGGCCGGCCCGACGCCGCGCTGTTCCTGGATCATTTCGACCCGAATATGCCCGGCTATGCACAGCTGCGCGACGACGTGGAAAGCCTGATCACCGAAGACGAGGTGGGCTCCTCCATCGAGATTCTCACCGACAACGGCACTGACGGAAAGCGCGTGCTGGAGCTGGACTGGATTCTCGAGATTCCCGATAAACAGCCGCGCCGCAAGCTGGTCACCTGCACGATCGAGCGCAAAAAGAAGGATTGGAAGATCACCGGCTTCAACCCGATCGATTTTTTCAGGAACTGAGCGGCATTTTTTCTAAACCGCATTTCACCTCGCCATGACCGTCCGGCTAAACTGGTGGATTCATGTTTCATGTTCTGGAAAAACGGATCGCCGAGGCGATCGCCGAGCGCATCGACGCGCTGTACGGCTCGCGGCTCGCCGTGCAGACGGAGCAACCCAAGCAGGCGTCTTTCGGCGAGATCGCTGTGCCGGCCGCGTTTCAGCTTGCTCGGCAGTTGAAAAAGGCGCCCAAAGCGATTGCGGCGGAGATCGCCAGTGGTCTGCATATCGAAGGCGTGGCGGCGGTCGAGATCGCGGGCAATGGATATTTGAACCTGCACCTGGATCGCGGCGCCTGCGCGCGCGGGCTGATCGAGGGTGAAGCGCATCGCGCGACGCCATCGGCGGCAAAAATCATTGTCGAGCACACCAATATCAATCCCAACAAAGCCGCGCACATCGGGCATCTGCGCAACGCCATTCTGGGCGATACCTTCGTGCGCATGCTGCGCGCTACGGGCGAAACAGTCGAAGTGCAGAATTATATCGACAACACTGGCGTGCAGGTGGCCGACGTCGTCATCGGCTTCCGGCGCCTCGAACTCAGATCCGCGGAGGATGTGCGGAAGCTGATTGCCTCGCCGCGCTTTGATTACCTGTGCTGGGACGTGTACGCACGCACCTCGGCGTATTATCAGGATCATTCCGAGGATTGCACGCAGTGGCGGCGCGAAACATTGCACGCGATCGAGGCCGATGAAGGCGCCGACGCCGGCATCGCGCACCTGGTTGCGGATGCGATCGTCAACGCGCATTTGCACACGATGCTGCGGCTGGGAATCGAATACGACGTTCTGCCGCGCGAAAGCGAGATCCTGCATTTGAAATTCTGGGCGTCGGCGTTCGAGCAGTTGAAGGAACGCAAGGCGATTTATCTCGAGACCGAAGGCAAGAACAAGGGCTGCTGGGTGATGCCGGGCGCGGCGTTTCGCGAGGATTCAGAAGGCGAAGAGGACAGCAAGGTCATCGTGCGCTCGAACGGCACGGTGACTTATGTGGGCAAGGACATCGCGTATCAGCTCTGGAAATTCGGGCTGTTGGGCAAGGATTTTTATTACCGCAGATGGTACACCTATCCGGACCGGCACGAGCTTTGGGCGTCGACCGATCAGCCGCAGGGGAACGATCTGCACTTCGGCGGAGGGTCGCGCGTGTACAACGTGATCGATTCGCGGCAGTCGTATTTGCAGGACGTGGTGGTGGCGGGGCTGCGCGCGCTCGGTTACAACGAACAGGCGGATCGCAGCGTGCATTTTTCTTACGAGATGGTGGCGCTGTCGCCGCGAACCTGCATCGAGCTGGGAATCGAACTTTCCGAAGAAGACCGGAGGCGGCCGTACGTCGAGGTTTCGGGTCGCAAGGGATTGGGGGTCAAAGCCGACGACCTGATCGACAAATTGATCGAAAACGCGCTGATCGAGGTGACTTCGCGGCATCCGAATGAGCCGGAAGAGGCGCGCCGGCGAGTGGCTTCGCAGATTGCAGTGGGAGCGCTGCGCTATTTCATGTTGAAGTTCACGCGGAATTCGGTGATCGCGTTCGATTTCGGCGAGGCGCTGAGTTTCGAGGGCGAAACCGGTCCGTACGTGCAATATGCGGCGGTGCGCGCGCGCAATATTTTGCGCAAGCTCGAGGAGCGCGGCGAAAAATTGCCGGATTTTCGCGCGGCGCTCTCGCGCGAGGCGCTGGCGCGCCAACTGGATGCGAACGAAGACTGCTGGCAGCTTCTGCTGGCGGCGTCGAAATCGGAATCGGCCATCGAGCGCGCGGTGGCGAGCGGTGAGCCGTCGCACGTGGCGCGCTACGCGTTCCAGCTCGCGCAGGCGTTCAGCAATTTTTATCACGAATTCCCCGTGATTTCGGAGTCAAATCCGGAAAAGAAGACGTTTTTGCTGTGGATGACGGATTATTTTCGCGGGCAGTTGGAGCGGACGCTGGCGGTGCTGGGGATTGAAGTGCCGGAATATATGTAAAAGTTCGCCCGCGCCGGCCGATAAGGGGATCGGAGGCGCTTGTCCATGAGTTCCGTCGGTTCAACCAGTTCGGTTCTTTCGAGTCTGCTTCAGACGCTCAGCACGGATTCGCCGGTGCTTTCTTCGGCACTGTCGTCGCCCAACGTTCAATCGGCACTCGAAAAGGCGTCTCCCGCGGACATCGTGCAATTGAGCGACGCAGCGGTGCAATTGCAGGAGGCGAATTTACTGTTCGGGAGCGCTGACCAGAGCGGAAGCGCGGAAACGGCTTCCGATTCGATCCTTCAAACGCTGGCATCGTCGGCTGATCCGGCGGCCAGCACAGAGGAGAGCCAGCAGGCGCAGGAGATTGCTTCCCTTTTCGGCGCCGCGTCCACCACTGAGCCGTTGATCGACACTCTGGCGTGAACGCATCCAACGTTGGTCAGTTCGCCGAAGGTTTCTGCGCCGAGTCGATCACGAATAAGACGACCGGGACTTTCTGCGGTTCGAGTTTCAATCCGAGCTGTTGCTGGACCGCCGTAGAAAGCGCGGGACCCTGATCGTCATCCCAGTTGAGCTCGATATCGTAGTCGCCGTCGAGGCCGGTTTTGTCGACCATCGGCGTCTGCTCGACGGAAGACAGCAGGTTGACCAGAGCGTTCATCGTCACCTTCCTGGCGACGATCGTGGAAGGCCGGGAAGGCCGGTTCGCGCCCGGCTTGAAGGCCGGGCCGAAGGAGAGTTTCGTTTCCGCCGCCGCGGACTTTTTCAATCGTGGCCCGTTCTTGCCGACTACCAGCGCGAACCCCTGCTGCTCGACGGTCTGCCGATGAAACTTCAATGCAAAGCGATCGATCAGCAAGTTTCGAAGCCGGGCGAGTAGCTGCGCCTGACTCGTATTCATCGGGTCTTCAACCTTGGCTTCGATATCGAAGCGGTCGGCGCCATGCGTCACCCAGTCCGGGCCGCCGTGGATGAGGTCAGGCGAGCGGAGCCCAAACGCGATGTTGATCAGGTGGCCCAGCCGCGCAGACGTAATTACGCACCACCCAAGCGGCACCGGCCCAGGCGACGGTGCCTGTGAGCCGTAATGCAGCGTATCGATTCCGTGACAGCCGCCGACGACGCCGTGTCCACTCTTATTAACCTTGATCGACGCGACCTCGAACTGCGGCGCCAACCACTGCGCTGTGGCGCTCGCAAGGCAGGCGGCCAAAACTGGTAACGCGAGATATCGCGCCATGAATTCATTCTCCCATGGGACTTTCCCTCTGCCGCGGGATTGGTTCCAATTTCGCGCATGCAATCGGCTGCACTAAAATGGAATTACTCATGAACAGTCAAAATTCCTTCGGCTCGGCGGGCGAGCTTCACGCCGGCGGACGGACGTATCGCATTCATCGCCTGGCGGCGCTCGAGAAGGGCGGGTTTTCGCTCACTCGCATTCCTTATTCGATCAAGATTCTGCTCGAAAACCTGTTGCGCTTTGAGGACGGCCACACGGTGCGGCGTTCGGATATCGAATATGTCGCGCAGTGGGACCCCTCGGCCGCGGTGCGCGAGATCAATTTTCGTCCGGCGCGCGTGCTGCTTCAGGATTTCACCGGAGTTCCCTGCGTGGTGGATCTGGCGGCGATGCGCGACGCGCTCGCGGCGATGGGCGCCGATCCGAAAAAAGCCAATCCGCTGATCCCGGTCGACCTGGTGATCGATCATTCCGTGCAGGTGGATAAATTCGGCACCGCGGATTCGTTCAGCGTCAATGCGCTGCTCGAGTTTCAGCGCAATCAGGAGCGCTATGCGCTGCTCAAGTGGGCGCAATCGTCGTTCAAGAATTTTCGCGTGGTGCCGCCCGATACCGGCATCGTGCACCAGGTGAACCTGGAATATCTTGCACCGGTGGTTTTTGAAAATGACGGCGCGGCTTATCCGGACACGCTGGTCGGCACGGATTCGCACACCACCATGATCAACGGATTGGGCGTGGTCGGATGGGGCGTGGGCGGGATCGAAGCGGAGGCGTGCATGCTGGGGCAGCCGACCTCGATGCTGTTGCCGGCGGTGGTGGGATTCAAGCTGAGCGGACGCCTGCCGGAAGGCTCGACCGCGACGGACCTGGTGCTCACCGTCACGCAAATGCTGCGCAAGAGAGGCGTGGTGGGGAAATTCGTGGAATTTTACGGAGACGGAGTGGGCGCATTGAGCGTGGCCGACCGCGCCACTATCTCTAACATGGCGCCTGAATATGGCGCGACCATCGGCGTGTTTCCCATCGACCACGCTTCGCTCGAGTATCTGCGCATGACCAACCGGCCCGCGCAACGGATCGAGCTGGTGGAGGCTTACGCGAAGGAGCAGGGGCTGTTTCGCGTGGACGGCGCGCCGGAGCCGGTGTTCTCCGACACGCTTTCGCTCGATCTTTCAACCGTGGTTCCATCGGTTGCCGGCCCCAAGCGTCCGCAGGACCGCATCGATTTACCCGACGTCAAGAAGAATTTCCTGGCTGCCCTCGGGGCGGCGCAAAAATCGGCGCAAGTGGCGTCGAACGGCACCATTCAGGACGGCGCGGTGGTGATCGCGGCGATCACGAGTTGCACCAACACTTCCAATCCGTCGGTGATGGTCGCCGCGGGCCTGCTTGCCAAGAAGGCGGTGGAGCGCGGGCTCAATGTGAAGCCGTGGGTGAAGACGAGCCTCGCGCCCGGGTCGAAAGTGGTGATGGATTATCTGAATGACGCCGGGCTGGTGCCATATCTTGAAAAGCTGCGCTTCAACCTGGTGGGCTACGGGTGCACGACGTGCATCGGCAATAGCGGTCCGCTGCCGGACGAAGTCGCCGCGGCGGTGCAAGCGGAGAAACTGACGGTCGCCGCGGTGCTCTCGGGGAATCGCAATTTCGAGGGCCGCATCAATTCGCTGGTGCGCGCTAATTATCTGGCTTCGCCGCCGCTGGTGGTGGCTTACGCGCTGGCCGGACGCGTCGATGTCGATCTGGCGCATGAGCCGCTGGGCAAGGATTCACACGGCCGCGACGTTTTTCTGCGCGAGCTGTGGCCGTCGCCGCAGGAAGTGCAGAGCGCGATCGCAAAATCGGTGCGCAAGGAAATGTTTGCGAAGGAATATTCCGAAGTTTTCACCGGCGACCAGCAGTGGAACTCGATTCAGGTTCCGCACGGCGATCTGTACGCGTGGTCGGAGAAATCGACCTATATCAAGCGCGCGCCGTATTTCGACGACATGAGCGCGTGGCGCGTCCAGGATTTCGAAGGCGCGCGGGCGCTCGCCGTGTTGGGCGATTCCATCACCACCGATCACATTTCGCCGGCGGGCAACATCGCGGTCGATAGCCCGGCCGGAAAATATCTCATCTCTCTGGGAGTCAAGCCGGCCGATTTCAACTCCTATGGCTCGCGCCGCGGGAATCACGAAGTGATGGTGCGGGGAACGCTCGCCAACGTGCGACTGCGGAATCAGATGGCGCCGGGAACCGAAGGCGGCTGGACCACGCACATCCCGTCGAACGAGCGTATGTTCATCTACGATGCGGCGATGCGCTACCACGAGCGGCGCGTGCCGTTGGTCATCATCGCGGGAAAAGAGTACGGCAGCGGATCGTCCCGCGACTGGGCCGCGAAAGGAGTGCTGCTGCTCGGCGTGCGCGCGGTGATCGCCGAAAGCTTCGAGCGTATTCACCGTTCGAACCTGGTGGGCATGGGGGTTCTGCCGCTCGAATTTCTCCCCGGGCACAATCGCGAATCATTGGGACTCACGGGGTTCGAGACGTATTCGATTCACGGCGTTGCCCACGCGGTCGATTCCACCGGAAAGACGCGCGTCCGCGTCAGCGCGGATGAGAAGACGTTCGACGCCATCGCGCGAATCGACACGCCGGTGGAGGCCGAATATTATCGCAGCGGCGGAATTCTGCCCTACGTGCTGCACCAGATCGCGCATTAGGAGTGTGCTCAAAAAAGGGGACAGACTACTCTGTCCCCGGTCAAGAATGTCTCAATTGGCTTCGAGAGCGGTGGGCGTGGACAAAGCGGTCTGTCCCCTTTTTTGAGGAACCTCTTAGATGCTGCATCAACTCTCGCTCGCGGAAATGGTGTCCATGGTGCGCGCTGGGACCATTTCTTCGCTCGAACTGGTGAACGCGCTGCTCGCGCAGATCGAGCGCGTGAATCCGCGCGTCAACGCCTTCACCATGTTATTGGCCGACCAGGCGCGCGAATCGGCTCGCCGCGCCGAGGCGGGACTGAAGACCGGCGCACTGCACGGCGTCCCGGTCACGGTGAAGGACAGCTTCGACGTGACGGGACTTCCCACGCGGCTGGGCAGCTATTTCGCGCCGGAAGCGCCGACATCGGAGGATTCCGCCGTGGTTGCGCGACTCCGCCGCGCCGGAGCGATCGTCATCGGCAAAACGAATACTCCGGAATTTTTGACCAGCTACGAAACTGACAACTTCATCACGGGCCGCACCAATAATCCGTGGGACCTGGATCGCACGCCGGGTGGATCTAGCGGCGGCGAGGCGGCGGCGATCGCGGCCTTCTGCTCGCCCGGCGGGGTGGGCAGCGACGGCGGCGGCTCCATCCGCGTTCCCGCGCATTTTTGCGGGATCGCTGGATTGAAACCCACGCCGGGTCGCATCTCCTCTCACGGGCATCGTCCGGTGGACCGATTCGGGATCGGCGTAATGGGTCCCATGGCGCGCTCGGTCGCCGATGTTCGCTTGTTGTTTGAAATTCTCGCCGGCTATGATGAGCGCGATCCGTTCTCGGCGCCGGTTCCGTTGCGCGATCTTTCGACGGACGTCCGCATCGGGGTGATGCAGCAGTTCTACACGATTCCTGTTCAGCCTGCGATTCGAACCGCCGTGTGCGATGCCGCCGCGGCGCTCCGCGGGACCGGATTCACGGTCGACGAATTCCGCCCCGAGGGGATCGAACGCGCGCCCAATTTGTGGAATTTCTTCTTCGGCGAGCTTCCGGCGCGCGACGCGAAGGAGCGCATCGCGGGCCGCGAGTCGGAGGCGCACTGGACTTACACCGAAGG
>DATJVN010000128.1:0-15050 GCA_035501755.1 Bryobacteraceae bacterium
CGCCCCTCCGCGCGTCGCATGCCCGATGTCGATGCACAATCCCATTCGCGGGTCCATATTCTTCACCGCGTCAAGCGCGACTTGCGGAATGGGAAAATTCTTGTCCTCCGGCCCGTGCGTATGGATCGCGACTCTGATATCGAACTCCTTCACCAGTTTCTCGACCTCCGGCAGCGATTCATGCGTCGGCGCGGCTACCAGGACCCCGATGCCGCAATCCCGCGCGTATTCGAAATACCGGCGCAGCACCGCCGGGTCCGTGCTGTGGAGATCGGTGTTGCCCGCGCTGGTCGGCGTGAGACCGGCTTTCGTGAACTCGGCGATTCCTTTCCTGAGCTCGTCCGGCGTCAGCGAATACGACAGGTGGACATCCTTGATGCTCACATACGACACGCCCAACTGCTTCATCAAGTCGATCGCCATGTGGCGCTGGAACTCGCGGAAGGTATAGGAGCAGATTCCGATCTTGAAATGGGCTCCCGGCGTTTCATAGGTGGCGCCTTCAGCAAGGGCGGCGAAGGCGGCCGGCATCGCGAACATCTCTCGTCTGGTCAAGAACTACTCCTGAGGCGCGGTTTTCTCCCGCACAAATTCATTATCCTGCTTCCATTCGCTGCCAGATCTTTCTAGCGACAAACGCTTTCAGAAAACCGCAAGCTGCTTCACGCTCTGAAAAGTGTCGCTTTGCTCCGGCGACTTATCCGGACGGTAGCGCTTCACGCGCGCGAAGCGCAGCGCGAATCCGCTGGGGTAGCGCGGGCTGATCTGGACGTCGTTGAAGGCGATCTCCGCCACGATCTTCGGCTCGAGGTACACCGTGTACGCGTCGCGCGCGATCTCGATTTTCAAAAATTCCCGCGTCTGCCACGCCAGCATTTCGTCGGTCAATCCCTTGAACGTTTTTCCCAGCATCGCGAATCCGCCCTTTTCAAGGTCGCGCGCGCCCAGGTGCAGGTTACTCAGGAAACCCTTGCGCCGGCCGCTGCCCCATTCCGCGGCGAGGATCACCAGGTCCAGCGTCTTGACGTGTTTCACCTTCAGCCACGCGCGCCCGCGCGCTCCAGTCGCGTAATCCGACGCCGGAGACTTCGCCATGATGCCTTCGTGTCCGTGCGCCAGGGACTGTTCCAGAAACTCCCGCGCCGCGACCGGATCGGACGTGAGCGTATGCGGGATCACTGGCGCGATTTTCTCGAGTTCGCCGAAGCGCCGCGCCTGCGGCTGGTGCAGCAGATTGCCGTCGAGATACAGCAGATCGAACCAGAACGGCGTCAAGGGCAATTCCCGCCGGAGCTTGTCAACATCCAGCTTGCGATTGAATCGCCGCGCGGTGACTTGAAACGGTTGTGGTCGCCCGTCCGGCTTCAGGCTGAGCACCTCGCCATCGAGGATCAAATCTTTCGCCGGAAGCGCCCGCACGGCTTCGACGATCTCGGGAACGGCCGCGGTGACGTCGTTCAACGCGCGCGAGAAGATCATCACATCGCCGCCGGATTTGTGCGCCTGCACCCGCGCCCCGTCCAGCTTGAATTCGAGCGCGGCTTCGCCCAAATCCTCGAGCGCCTCGCCGACATCATCGGCGGTCTGCGCGAGCATCGGCTGCACGGGCTGGAACAGGCGAATGTCGTAATCGGCGAGCCCTTCTTCGCCCTTTTCGATCAGCGCCCGAGCGATCGCCGTTACGTCGCCCGCAACCATGGCCGCGTGCCGCACGCGCTCGACGGGAAGTTTCGCGGCTTTGGCAACCGCCTCGAGCATGATCCCTTCGAGTGCGCCCTGGCGCAGTTCACCCACCAGCAACGCCGACAGGAACTCCTGCTCCCGGGCAGTCGCGCGCGAAAACAGATTTCGAACCAGCGCTGTTCGCTCGCGCTCGGAGCCGGCGCCTTCGACGTTCGCGATCGCAATGAACGCGCGATCGGCTTCGAGCAGCTCCAGTTGCGGCTGCCTGGCGGGCTGGGCGTCGAGATTGTGGAGCGTGCGATACGACACGCCAATTTTGCCCTGCCGCGCGCGCCCGGAGAGAAACGCGACGGCGATCTCGATTTCGTCGCCGCGAGCCTCGCCCAAAAGCGCCACGATCCGCTCGATCTTTTCGAGACGCCGCGTGGTCGCGGTTACCCGCTTCCAGGTTTCGGCCACGCGATCGAGCAGCATGTGCTTTGAGCATAGCGTCACGCCGCGCGTCTTTGAGTTGCCCGCGGCTGCCGGGTGCGCCGGATCCATCCGATCACCGAGATCGTGCTCGCGATCGCGCACAGAACGATGAACCCGATCATCGTCCAGAAAAATTCAGGCGATTTGGAGATCGCGATGATCTGCCGCCCCAGCTCAATCGCCGCCACCGCGACCATGGAAAAGCGCACCAGCCGCGCCACGAAAGCCACGGCGAAAAGTTTGTGACGCGGATACTGGAACGCGCTTGCCGCCGCGATGACGGCGGTAAACGGAAACGGCGGCGGCGCGATGCACGCAAGCGCGATCCCGATCGCGCCGCGTTTCTTCATTCTTTTTTCCAGGCCCTCGAAACGTTTCCGGTCCATCATCTTCTGGAGACCTTCTTCCCCGCCCTTCCGCGCCACCAAATCCAGAAAAAAAACCCCGATTACTGACCCCAGCGCCGCAAGTGGAACGTATTCCCAAACCAGGTGATGATTGCGCGCCACCAGCAGCACCAGAAGCACGTCGTTGCCGAACGGAAGCACCAGGAACGAGGAGTCGGCCATGCCCAGCAGCAGGAGTCCGACCGGGCCCAGGTGCAGGAAAATGCGAAACAGATGATGCACACCTTTCCTATTGCACTCGCCTCACCATCGCGACATGCTGAAAGCGTGGAGCAACGGTATCAGCCCATAGAGGATTACGGCGTCATCGGAAACATGCGCACCGTCGCTCTGGTCGGAAAGAACGGCTCGATCGACTGGTTTTGTTATCCCAATTTCGATTCGCCCAGCGTGTTTGGAGCGATCCTCGACGCGGGCAAAGGCGGGCATTTCCGGATCTGGCCCGTCGAGCGCCAAACCACGGTCAAGCAACTTTACTGGCCAGACACGAATATTTTAATCACGCGATTCGTGGCGCCCAACGGCCTGGGCGAAATCATCGATTACATGCCGGTGGTCCCGCGCATGGGCCACGGTTACGACGGCATCATCCGCCGCGTACGAGCGGTCCGCGGGAGCATGCGCTTTCAGATGGAGTGCAAGCCCGCGTTCAACTATGCGCGCGATAAGCACGAAGTGGATTTGACCAGAAGCGGAGCGTGCTTCCGATCGCGCCAACTGCGTCTGCTGCTCGCCTCCAGCACCAGGCTGCGGCGCGTGGATGACGGCGTCGCCTGCGAGTTCACCCTGAAGGAAGGCCAGGGCGCCACCTTCGAGCTTGCGGCGCGAACCGAACAGGATCGCATCGGCCTCGAAGAGAGCGAAAGCGAGGAGCTGTTCCGCACCACGGTCGAGTTCTGGAGGCGCTGGCTTTCCAAAAGCACCTATCACGGCCGCTGGCGTGAAACCGTGAACCGCTCCGCCCTGGCGCTCAAGCTGCTGACGTTTCAACCCACCGGCGCGATCGTCGCCGCGCCCACGTGCAGCCTGCCCGAATCGGTCGGCGGATCGCGCAACTGGGATTACCGCTATACCTGGATTCGCGACGCGGCGTTCACGATTTATTCTCTGCTACGCATCGGGTTCACCGAAGAGGCCGCCCAGTTCATGGATTTTCTCGACGCGCGCTGCCACGAGATGAAACGGGATGGAACGCTACAGGTGATGTATGGAATCGACGGACGGCACGTTCTGACCGAACGGAAACTCACGCACCTGGAGGGCTACAGGAAATCGGCTCCGGTGCGTATCGGCAATGCGGCCTATAAACAGCTTCAGCTCGATATTTATGGCGAATTAATGGATTCCGTCTATCTTTCTAACAAATATAGCACGCCGATTTCATCGGATTTGTGGACATATTTGCGCCGCCTGACCGATTGGGTGTGCAAACACTGGCGCCTGAAAGACGACGCCATCTGGGAGGTGCGCGGAGGCCGCCGGGAATTCGTGTATTCGAAGCTCATGTGCTGGGTCGCGGTCGACCGCGCGCTGCGGCTGGCAGACAAGCGTTCCTTTCCCGCCGACTGGCGCCTGTGGCTGCGCACCCGTGACAGCATTTACGAGACGCTGATGACCAGGGGCTGGAGCAAGAAGCGCAACGCCTTCGTGCAATCCTACGGAAGCGACGCGCTGGACGCCTCGGTTCTGCTGATGCCGCTGGTGTTTTTTCTCGCGCCCTCCGATCCGCGAATGCTTTCGACGCTCGATGCGATCCACAAGCCGGTGCACGAGCACGGACTGGTCTCCGACGGCCTGGTGTTCCGCTACAACGTCGAAATGTCCCCCGATGGATTGCGCGGCTCTGAGGCGACCTTCAATATCTGTACCTTCTGGCTGGTGGAAGCGCTCACGCGCGCCGGCCGCCAGGACCCTGCGCGGCTGGACGACGCGCGCCTGCTCTTCGAGCACATGCTCGGCTATGGAAATCATCTGGGATTATTCGCCGAGCAGACCGGTTTGCAAGGCCAGGCGCTGGGAAATTTCCCGCAGGCCTTCACGCATCTCGCACTGATCAGCGCTGCGTTCAACCTCGATCGCACGCTGGATGAGAAAAATAGCCGCCGATGAATGCAGATTGGGGAAATGCACCCATCGGCGTGAATCTGCGGCTATATTCATCGAACCGGCTTAAAAACTACCACCCCCAGGGGCGGCAGAAGGATCTGCATGCTCGCGGGCCGGCCGTGCCACGTCACCGCCTCCGCTTTGGTTGACCCCGCGTTGCCCAAATTCGACCCGCCGAACATGGCCGCATCCGAATTGAAAATTTCCTGGTACATTCCGGCCGAGGGCACGCCAATCCGGTAGCCGTGTCGGGGAACCGGCGTAAAATTGCACGCAAACACCAGAAAATCCGCGCGATTTTTCGCGAAACGCACAAAGGAAATGATCGACGCCTCAGCGTCGCGGAAATCGATCCACTCGAATCCCTGAAAGCTGTCGTCCACTTCCGATAACGATGGCTCGCGCCGGTACAGCCAGTTCAGTTCGCGGACGTAAGTTTGCAGCGTGTGATGCACCGGCCACTGGAGCAGGTGCCAGGGAAGACTCCCTGCGTGACTCCACTCCTCGGTCTGGCCGATGTCGCTGCCCATGAACAGCAGTTTTTTTCCGGGATGCCCGAACATGTAGCCCAGAAACGCCCGCACGTTGGCAAATCGCCGCCATTCGTCGCCCGGCATTTTCGAGACCAGCGCGCGCTTTAAATGCACCACTTCATCGTGCGAAACCGGCAGGACGAAATTCTCGCTAAACGCATATAACATGCTGAAAGTAATGTTTTGCTGATGATATTTCCGGAAAACCGGGTCGAGCGCGAAATAATCCAACATGTCGTGCATCCAACCCATGTTCCATTTGAAAGTAAATCCCAGCCCGTTCAGATACACCGGCCGCGAAACGCCCGGCCATGCGGTGGATTCTTCGGCCACTGTAATGGCGCCCGGCTCCTTGTGTGCCAGCTCATTGAAACGCCGGATGAAATCGACCGCTTCCAGATTCTCGCGCCCGCCGTACTTGTTCGGAATCCAGTCGTTGCCGCGCGCGTAATCCAGGTACAGCATCGATGCGACGGCGTCCACGCGCAGTCCGTCGGCGTGAAATTCGCGCAGCCAATATAAAGCATTGGAGAGCAGAAATGTTCGGACCTCGTTACGCCCGTAATTGAACACCATGGTGCCCCACTCGCGATGCTCTCCCTGCCGCGGATCTTCGTGCTCGTAGCACGCGGTTCCGTCGAAGCGCCACAGCGCGTGCGCATCGCGCGGAAAATGGCCGGGCACCCAGTCGAGAATCACGCCGATCCCCGACTGGTGGCAGCGGTCGACGAAAAACCGGAAATCATCGGGAGTGCCGAAGCGCGAAGTGGGCGCGTAATAGCCGGTCACCTGGTAGCCCCACGACCCGCTGAAGGGATGCTCCATCACCGGCAGCAACTCCAGGTGCGTGTAGCCCATACGCTGCGCATAACCGACCAGCTTGTCGGCGAGCTCGCGATAGCTGAGCGGAGTGTGGTCGGGATGGCGCATCCACGATTCCAGATGCACTTCATAGATCGACATCGGCTCGCGAAACCACTGGTGCGACCCGCGCGACTGCATCCATTCCTCGTCGCCCCAGGTGTAATGAGAAAGCGTGTAAACAATCGACGCGGTCTTGGGAGGAACCTCGGCGAAAAATGCGTAGGGATCCGATTTCTGCTGCTCGCGCCCGTCGCGCGCCAGCACCGAATACTTGTAATTCGCGCCTTCGCCCAGCCCTGGCATAAAAATTTCCCAGATGCCCGCCTCGCGCAGACGCATGGGGTGCCAGGTGCGGTCCCAGCGGTTGAAATCGCCGACGACGCTGACCAACTCCGCGTTGGGCGCCCACACGGCGAAGCGCACGCCGCGCACGCCTTCGCTTTCGACGATATGCGCGCCCATGGTCCGATAGCTTTCGTAGTTGGTGCCTTCGGCGTGCAGGTACAGCTCGAAGGGCGTGAGCTGCGGCGGGAAACGATACGGGTCGTCGAATTCGTAAGAGCCGGCGCGCAGGCGGTAATGCTCAGGGCGTTGGTCCAGGTGCGCCGCGAACAACCCCGCCGGGTGAACGCGCCGCATCTCCACCGCCGCGCCGCCGATCACCACCGATGCGCTTTCGGCGCCCGGCAGCCACGCGCGGATTTCATTTTCGTGCGGCCCCAGAACCGCGAACGGGTCGCGATGGCGTCCCTTTACGATCGCTTCGATTTCAGCTGCTTCCATCGACCGTTATTATGGCAAGAATGACGCCCCTGGCCGAACTGCATGTGCATTTGGAAGGTTCCATCGACGCCGCGACGCTGATGGAGATCGACCCATCCCTCAAGCATGAAGACATCGGGGCCGCGACGGCGTACTCGGATTTCGAAGGCTTCATTCAGAGCTACATCTGGGTGAATCGCAAGCTGACCACGCCGGAACATTACGCTATCGCGGCGCGGCGATTGTTCGAGCACCTGCATTCGGAAGGCGTCGCCTACGCCGAGATCACGCTTTCGGCCGGCATGATGCTGTGGAAGGGCCAGAATTTCGCTTCGATATACGACGCGCTCCAGCGCGAAAGCGTCTGCGCGGAGCTGAAGGTCCGCTGGATCCTCGATGCCGTCCGCCAGTTCGGCGCAGCCGCCGCAAAGCCCGTTTTCGAGCTCGCGGCGGAGCGCGTTGATGAAGGAGTGGTCGCAATCGGCCTGGGAGGGTTCGAGGCCGGAGCGCCGGCAAGCGATTTCGCGGAGTTGTACCAGCGCGCGCACGATCGTGGACTGCACACCGTATGCCACGCCGGCGAAACCACCAACGCGCAGAACGTGTGGGACGCGCTGTCCATCGGCGCGGAAAGAATCGGCCACGGCATTCGCGCGATCCAGGATCCCCGGCTGCTCGAGCATCTGCGCGAAAAAAACATTCCGCTGGAGATCTGTATTTCGAGCAACGTTCGCACCGGCTCGGTCGCATCGCTCGCCGATCACCCGGTCAGGCGGCTGTTCGACGCCGGCGTGCCGGTCATCCTCAACACCGACGATCCGGCCCTGTTCGACTGCACCCTCCCGGGCGAATTCCAAATCGCGCGGCGCGAGTTCGGGTTCAGCGACGACAGCCTCCAGTCGATCGCCGAAAACGCTTTTCGTTTTGCGTTCGCATGGCACGGGATTCGCCAGGCGTGACCCGGGCGGACGGATTTACTGAATCGCCTTGAGCAGATGCGCGCGATCGTCGGAGGACAGGCCGGAATTTTTTCGAATATCTTCGCGCGTGGCTAATTTTCTCCGATATCTTGCGAAATATTCATCAATGTCGCCGCCATATTGGAAATTGTACATGATATCGGCGAAATTGCGGGTATGCGACAGGCCCAGCGCGTGGCCGGATTCATGCAGGCAGGTCAGGTACACGATCGTATCGCGCAGCAGCTTGTCTCTGGTGTGCGGGTCTTCGATCCGGATATTCACCTGTGCGCCCGGCAATCCTTTCACTTTGATCGGAACGGTCTCGCCGTAGAGGCCCGCGGTGGGCAGCGCCCAGACGACGCGCAACAGCGAATGATCATGATCGGTTTCCACCATCCGGATCTGGCCGTGCGACGCATCCTGCCAGGCTTCGAGCGCCCAGCGCGCCAGATCGACGTCGCCTGCGACGCAGCCGCTCTGCGGATGCGTGCACGGCTCGATCCAGTAAGGCAGATCGGCGCCCGCCGCGCTCAACACGAAGCTAACGCTTAGAAGGAATTTTTTCATCGAGTAACGCCTGAACCATCGATTCGAGCTCGGCCACGCGGCGCGAAAGCTCATCGATCGCCTGACCCTCCGGATCGGGCAGCTTGCCGTGCTCGAGCGGTTCGATTTCAGTATCGCCTTCGCCCACCACGCGGCCTGGAACGCCGACGACGGTCGAATGATCGGGCACCGGCCGCACCACCACTGATCCCGCGCCGATCTTGACGTAATCGCCGATGCGGATATTGCCCAGAATCTTGGCGCCGGTCCCGATCACCACGCCATTTCCGATAGTGGGGTGACGCTTGCCGTGTTCCTTGCCCGTCCCGCCCAGCGTCACGCCCTGGTACAGCAGCACGTCATCGCCGATTTCGGAGGTCTCGCCGATCACCACGCCCATGCCGTGATCGATGAAACACCGCCGGCCGATCTGCGCCCCCGGATGGATCTCGATCCCCGTCAGCGCTCGTGAAAATTGCGAGACCAGGCGCGCCAGCGTGAACCATCGCGCGGTGTACAGCCGGTGCGCCGCGCGATGCAGCAGAATCGCGTGGAAACCCGGATAGCATAGGAAAATTTCCAGCGCGCTGCGCGCCGCCGGGTCCCGGCGGAAAATCGTGTCGATCTGCTCGCGAATGGCAGCGAACATGTGCGCTCTTAGATGCATTATCGCGTGAATCGTCGCACATTTACTCTGGAGCGCTATGATGTGTTTGTGCGAATCCTCCTGATCTCCCTTGTTCTTGCCCTCGCCGCGTGTTCGTCGTCGCCCGATACCAAGCAGTCGCGCAACCAGCTGCCGGAAGCGCCTCTGGGCGCCGATATGGCGACCAATAAACATCCGCTGGCGAAATTCATCGAGGTCGCCGGAATTCGCATGGAGGAGGCCGGCAAAGGCAAGCTCAAGGTGAGCATGGCGGTGATCAATCACTCCGACGCCGATATCTCCGATCTGGGGTTGAAAGTGAAGCTCACCACCACTGCCGCCAAACCCGACGACGCTCCTATCGCGCAGTTCGATCTCAAAGTGCCCTCGCTCGGACCCAACGAAATGAAGGACGCGAGCGCGATCGTGCCCACGGAAATGCGCCTGTACGAGCTGCCGGACTGGCAATTTCTGCGCGCGCAATACGAGATCACGTCGCCGGCGCTGGAGCAGTAGATAATTCGTATCCGCTCGCGGGAACGCGCGTCCACAGGATTTCCGCATCGCGGCCGTGCTTTGAGAAAATCTCGCGAACCCGCTCGCACACCGCTTCGTGCCCGCGCTCATAGAAGGCGAGGATCGAAGGACCCGCTCCGCTCAGCGCGCATCCCAGCAATCCCGGCGCGCGCAACGCCGTAATCTCCTCGAGTCCCGGCACCAGCGCGAAGCGGTAGGGCTGATGCATCCGGTCCTCCAGCGCTGTCGGAAACGCATCGCAATTTCCGGAGGCCAGCGCAGCGGCGAGCAGCGCGGCACGCTGCACGTTGAAAATCGCGTCCTTGCGTGAATACGTTTCCGGCAGGACCGCGCGCGCTTCCGCGGTCGGCACCGCATAATCCGGCACGATAACCGCGACGCCAAACGCGTCGGGCATCTGCACCCGCACGGCGTGGACGCGCCCGCAGGAATCCGCCGCGCTCGCGACAATCCCGCCCAGCACGCACGGCGCGGCATTGTCCGGATGGCCCTCCAGCTTTACTGCCTCGTCCAGAATCCGCGCGCGATCCCAATCTAACTCTGCGAGCTCCGCCCCGATCACCACACCCGCAACCACCGCCGCCGCGCTTGACCCGAGTCCCTTGCCGATCGG
Organism: Bryobacteraceae bacterium; assembly: GCA_035501755.1. Taxonomy (GTDB): domain Bacteria; phylum Acidobacteriota; class Terriglobia; order Bryobacterales; family Bryobacteraceae; genus Palsa-187. Next base: position 10,134 of record DATJVN010000128.1, read on the forward strand.
GATCGCATTCGCGATGAGCAGATCGATCCCGCCGCGCAAGCCCGTTCCGCGCGCGATCTCCCAGATCAGGTTGTCTTCGCGCGTCGAAATTTTTTCTGCGTCGCGGCCCTCCGCGCGGATCCGCACCTCGCCCGCCGCGCGGAACCGGCATTCAAGATAAACATCGAGCGCCATACCCATAGCGTCGAACCCCGGACCCAGATTCGCGCTCGACGCGGGTACGCGCACGCTGCGCCACTCACTCATCAATCGTCACCCTCCGCCGTTCGCGGCACGAACGGTAAATTGCATCCACCAGCCCCAGCGCGCGATATCCCTCCTCGCCCGAAACCAGCGGCGCGCGCCCCTCCCGGATCGCCGCTCCGAAATCCAGGAACTGCCGCTCGAACGATTTCACCGAGATCGCCATCGGATCCGCCGCTCCCGACATCACCGCGCTTTCGACCGGCGCGTCCCCCTCGCCTTCCACGTCCCAGCCCGTCAGCTTGTCGCCCGTGATGGTCGCCGAACCTTTGCTTCCGTGAATCTCGAGGCGCTCCGGATATCCCGGACGAATCGCCGTCGCCGCCTGAATCACTCCGGTCGCCCCGGATCGGTAGCGAATCACCGCGTTCACCACGTCTTCCGATTCGATGCGGTGCGCCGCGCCGAGCTGCCATTCGCCCGAAACCTCACGCACGCATCCCGCGAACCACAGCAGCAGGTCGGCCTGATGGATCCCCTGATTGATCAGCGCGCCGCCGCCCTCCACCGCCCACGATCCTTTCACCGCACGCGAATAATATTCGTCAGACCGCCACCACTTCACGTAGGCATCCGCCTCAATGATCTTTCCCAGCCGTCCTTGATCGATGCCGCGTTTGAGAAAAATGCTGGCATCGTCGAAGCGATGCTGGCTCACCACTCCCAGCACGATCCCGGCCTCACGCGCGACTTCGATCATCCTGCGCGCCGTCGCCGGTTCAATCGCCATCGGCTTCTGCACCTGAACATGCTTTCCGTGTTTCGCGCACTCTTCCACGGCTTCCAGCCGAAAATCCGGAAACGTTAATACGTCCACGAAATCCAGGGGAGCGCGGCACACGTCCCGCCAGTGGTCGAAGAATTCGCACCCGTATTTCGACGCGAATTCGCGCCCGCGATCGGCGTGCAGACCCGCGCATGCCACAATCTGGTAACCGATATTGCGGTACGCCAGCGCGTGCTTGTGCGCAATCGCTCCGGTGCCGATGATCCCTACGCGCATCAGTTCATTCTAGAATGTCAGTATGGAAGCCACTGCGACGCTCGCCCGCCCCATTGAGATGCCGGCCTGGAAAACGATCGTCAGTCATGTTGCCGCGGCCGCGGTCGCGGTTCTGTTTCTTTCAAGCGGCATCTGGAAAATCACCGACCCCTTCGGCTGGGCGCGCATGGTGGAGGAGTTCCTGGTTCCCGCGCAGTTCAGCCTCGCGCTGGCGCTGTTTTTAGGAATCGCCGAAACAAGCGCCGGCGCGTTGGTTCTGATTCCGCGCGTCCGCAAATGGGGCGCCGGCATTGCAGCCGGGCTGCTGATCATCTTCATGTCGTATGTCGGGCTGCATTACAACCAGCTCGTCGGGAAGGACTGTAGCTGTTTTCCGATCGTGAAGCGCGCCGTGAACCCGATGTTTTTCGTCGAGGACGGGGGGATGCTGCTTTTCGCGATCGTGGCCGGCTGGCTCGCCCGGCCCGCGACCGGCAAACGCATTGCTTCAATCATTCTCGCTGCGATCGTGCTTGCGTCCGGAACCGGCTACGCGGCCGCAGTCGCGCATCAGTCCGGAACCAAGGCGCCGGCGAGCATCACCGTCGACGGCCAACCGTACTCGCTCGAATACGGCCGCGTTTTCGTGTTCTTCTACGATCCCAATTGCGGGCATTGCGACGCCGCTGCGCGCGCCATGTCGAAACTCCACTGGCGCGACGATGTGACCACCATCGCGATTCCGGTCCAGAATCCGCGTTTCGCCGCGGCGTTCCTGCATGACACCGGCCTGAAGGCGAAAACGTCGCTCGATCTCGACCTGCTCAAGAAAACTTTCCCCTTCGGCGATGCTCCTTACGGCGTCGCGCTCGATAACGGCCACGAGCTCGGCCCGGTTCCGCACTATGAAGGATCGGAGCCGGCCGACACGCTGCGCAAATTCGGATTTATCGAATAACGTCTATCCGCGGTCGCCCTGAGAATCCGGCTCCCGCCGGAAGCGGCATAGCTCCAGCGCGTTGGGAATCGCCGGATTGCGCATAAACCACGACCACACTTTGCCTCCGCGCAGATTCTCGGCGCTCAGCAGAATGATCCCCTGATCGATCCCCAGAACGTCCGTATCGATCCAGCCCGTGGTGGGATTGAACGCGTCGCAGAATCCGTAGCGGCCCCAGGTTTTCTCTCCGAACCGCTCCTGCATGGTGCGCAGCGCGGGAACGCAGATGTCCGGCGCGAACATCAGCGATCCGCCGGGAGCGCAAGGAACCACGGTCCCGTCGATCTTCCATTCCACATACCCCGCGGGGCCATCGGCCGCGGTGATGCCCCACACGTTTTCCGAGTAGCTTTTCGGAAACTTCGGCGCAAGATCGATGCAGAAGGCGCGATGCGCGCGCGTCGCCGTTATGGAGTTCTGGAAATAATCGAGCCCGGAAGGATCGGCGTCGCGCATTGAGCGCATGTCCACCCACGCCTGCGGATATTGCTGCGCAAACAGCGGCGGAGGGCCGTTCACCCACGTAAACCCGGCGTACGATTCGGTCGGCCGCTTCCACGCGTACCACGCCGAGGCCGGGATCGGCCAGCGCGCACCGATCGCCAGCAGGTACAGCAGCGGCAGCTCGCAAAACCGGTCCCAGCGATATTTCAAAAACCCGGTCTCCGGAGTCCATCCATGCGAAAGAAGATTCGAATCGCCATCGAGCATCCAGGGAAAATCGACGCGATCGTAGACCTCCGACGCGAGCCACGAAATTTCCGGATCGCGAAAGCGCTCGCCGGCCGTCAGAATGCCGGCCAGCAGCAGCGCCGTGTCGATCGAAGAGACTTCGCTGCGATAGGCACGCTCGCCGGTGGTCGCGTCCATAAAATGATAGAACCAGCCGCGTTCATGCATCGCCTGGCCGTGGAAAAATCGCAGCGTGGTGCGAGCGCGCTTGAACGCTTCGTCTTCGCCGATCCAGTTCCGGTCGGCGCCGATGGCCAGCGCCGTGAGCCCGAATCCGGTGGCTGCGATGCTGGCGACATTCGACGCCTTTCCCTTGGCGCGATCGCCGTCGGTGCGCGCGCGATCGAGCACCAGGCCCGTGATCGAATCGGTCTGCTCCCAAAAGTAGTGGAAGGCGCGCGCGGAAACGTCTTCGAGAAAATCCTGGTCGGAACGCCGGAGGGACGGCGGCCCGGAAAAGCGGCGGACCGGATCCGCGGCGGCAAGTGACGCGAGCCCCGCGCCAATGAGGCCGATCGCGTTTCTTCGTGTAATCGCGCCGGCACGAATTTGCCGCCGGTTCATCCACACTCCTCACACAGCGAGGGGTCCGGACGGGCGGTCCTTAACGGTACACGGATGTCCTGCGCCCTGCTACTGCTTAAAGATTTTTGAACGTCCCAGTATGCCATAACGCGACGCTCGCCCGCACTCGTGATTTCGCCCTAGGTTTCAGCGAGAAGCGCCCGGTCCGCGGGGCCAGAAGTAACGCGTTCTCCAACACCTGCGCGCAACCGCGAAACGAATCTCGGGCGCGGTTGTCACACTTGCGGGGAGATAATTATGCAGCACAAATTCTCGTTACATATACTTTCGGCAGCGCTGTTGATCGCGGGGCTGGCTCCTGCGATTCACGCCCAGAATGATCGCGACATGCATGACCGCGCGCGTTTCGCGACCGATCGCGCCATAGGCGACTTGCAACGCGTGATGAATGACGGCAACCTGACCGGCGATCAAAGCGGCAGGCTCGACGCCGCCACACGCGACCTGCATCAGTTCCGTGAATCCGTGGACAACGGCAACTTCGACCGCGACCGCCTGGATCACGCCATGCGTGACATCGACTTCGTGATGAACAACGGGCGGCTGAACGATCGCCAGAGGAACGAACTGCGTGAGGACCTGCATCGCCTGCAGGATCTCCGCGACCATAGCTGGCATCAGTAGTGCGCTGACCTTTCTCTGAACTACTTCCTCCGGGCGCGGCTCGGGACCGGGCTGATTCGGCACAGCCCCGGCCCCGAGCCGCGAGATCAGAGAGCCCGACGAGAATCCCGCCGTCAGGTCCTTGAGCCGCGTAGCCTATAATCCCGCGCTCATGCAACCTGGACTGCACCTACTAACGACACGATGCATTGGGCGTCGCCGCCACGCGTCTTTGTGCGGAAAACGGTCGCGAGTGAACGAGCCGGTCGCGGTAGGTTATGGCCGTTTCCAATCACACTGGTGGTTTTCAGCCACCCGACTGATCTGGACAATAAACGTAACACGTAGATTCGGATAAAGTTGCCCGTTGGCCGCACGATTGCCTAAATCCTCGCGGTATGGGACGACGCGCGATGGCTGCGCTGCTGGCGGCCGCGGCTTTCGGGCAAAATAACCCGCAGCCGTGGTCGGAGCGGCCTCCACTCGCTCAAGCGCAGGGCCCCGGTTATGGACAGCCCGGCTACGGACCGCCCGCTCCGGGAGGGCCGTATCAATCCGGGCCGAATGATTCGGCCGATCGCGGTGTGGCTCGCGTGAGCTTCATGAGCGGCAATGTTTCGGTGCGGCGCGGCGATTCGGGGGACTTGGCGGCGGCCGTGCTCAACGCTCCGCTGACGGTCGGAGACCGGTTGGTCACGGCGGACGGCGCGCGCGCGGAAGTGGAGCTCGATTACTCGAATATCGTGCGGCTGGGGCCGTCCACCGAGGTTCG
>DATJVN010000129.1:0-39065 GCA_035501755.1 Bryobacteraceae bacterium
AGCCGCTGGATTCGTCTCGGCGATCCGGAATCGAAGGCCGCGCAGCGGCGCGCTCTCGAGCGTCTGCTTGAGAAGCCGCTGATGCGTCTCACCTACTCCGATCCCTTCGACGCCGAGCGCGTCCTGTTCAAGGAACTGGTCAGGTAGGCGCGATCACAGCACACGACGAAGCACTCTCCGCGCGCCCTCGGTCGCGAGCCCGTATACCGCGTGCGATGCCAGCGCGTAAAGATGCGTCGAGATCGGATACTCCGCCGGCGCTTTCGACCACCCCGCTGCGGGCACGATCACTTCGTCATTGATCAGAAACAAGCCCGCGCCGTACGCCGATCCGCCTCCCGCCCGCACCTTGGGGCTCAACTCCGCCATCGCGCCATATGCCGCCCCGCTCAGCGCGCCGACGGCGTAATGCGCGATCTCGCCCGCTATCTGTTTGTTCTCCTCGGCGAGCGGCCGGCGCAGAACCAGCCGGGAAAACGTGCGCGCCGCCTGAATCGTGGCAGGGTCCTGGCTATCCGTCGGCCTCGACTGGCGTGCGAGCTTCGACCACCCCTTTTGAAACTGTTCCATCGCCCACGCTCCTGCAACCCCAGCCGCAAGCCCGGTGACAATACCCTTCGCAATGCTCTTTTTCATGCGCCGATTAGACGCTTGCAGCCGGCCGCGCGATACCCGCTAGAAAATCCAAAACGGCGTTATGCGCGGCTTCCGGCTCGTCGGTCATCAGGATGTGGCTTGCGTGAGGCAGCATCACCAGCCGCGACCCCGCGATATTCCGGTGCAGGATGCGCGCATTTTCGGGCGGAACAAGCTGGTCGTGCTCGCCGTGAATGATCAGCGTGGGAGCGTGAATCTGGCCCAGCCGGTCGAAACAGCTCCAGGCCATGATTCCCTGCACCTGCGCCATGTAGCCGGCGGCCGTCGGATAGGTGCGGCGGCGGATCGCCAGGTCTTCGTCGATTCTTGCCCGCGGCGTCTCCGGGTCGTAGATAAAGGGCACCAAGGCTTCGGAGCCCTCATCGGGACCCATCATCGCGCGAGCCATCAACGCTTGCAGTACCTCGGGCGCGGCCTGAATCGAATGCGATCCGCCGCAGGCGGTGCAACACAAAACCAGCCCGTTGACGCGCTGCGGATAATTCAGCGCGAACTCCTGCGCGATCATTCCGCCCATGGACGCGCCGAAAATATGCGCGCGCTCGACGCCCGCCGCGTCCAGCACCGCTGCCGCGTCGGACGCCATCTGCCGGATCGGATACGGTCCCGGCGGAACGTCGCTTTTGCCGACGCCGCGATTGTCGAAAAAAATGGTCCGATAACGCCGCGACATCGCCGGAAGCGTGCGATGCCACATGTCGGAGGTGTAGGACAAACCCATAATGAGCAGCAATGGCTCGCCGCTCCCCTGCTCGTTCCAATAAATCCGCGCGCCGTCGCTGGTAATGAAAGCCATAGATCCAAACATACCCGAATCGTTCCTGTTCCGGCGCGGCTTCTAGTAAGATGGGGCGAACCATGCCACTCGATTCACAAGCCAAAGCACTTCTCGATTTCATCGGGATCACGACATTACCCGGCGTCGAAACCATGACCCCGCAGGCCGCGCGCGACCGCGGCAAGACCTTTATGGAGATGCGCAAACAGATGGGCGGAGTCGAGCCCGTCCATCAGGTGCGCGACATCGACATTCCCTCGCCAGCGGGCAAAATCCCCGCCCGGATCTACACACCCGCGATTCCCGCGCCCGCTCCCGCGCTGATCTATTTCCATGGAGGCGGATGGGTTCTGGGCGATCGCGACAGCCACGACGGCGTATGCCGGCAGCTCGCCAACACAATTCCCTGCGTGGCGATCTCGGTCGATTACCGGCTCGCACCGGAGGCCAAATTCCCCGCCGCGGTCGACGACAGCTACGCCGCGGTGGAATGGATCGCCGCGAATGCAGCGTCTCTGGGAATCGATCCGAACCGCATCGCGGTGGGCGGGGACAGCGCGGGCGGCAATCTTTCGGCGGTCGCGTGCCAGCTTGCGCGTGACCGCAAAGGCCCACGGCTGCTGTATCAGCTTCTGATCTATCCCGCGACCGACATGCGCATGAACCTGCCGTCGATCGAGGAAAACGCCGCTGGCCCGCTGCTGACCAAGGCGTCCATGGTGTGGTTCATGAATCATTACCTGACGAGCGAACAGGACAAGCTGAACCCGCTCGCCTCGCCCTTGCTCGCCGCCAACCTGCGCGACCTTCCTCCGGCGTTCGTTCTCACCGCCGAGTGCGATCCTCTGCGCGACGAAGGGGAAGCCTACGCGAAGAAGTTGCGGGAATCCGGGGTCACGGCCGACAGCAAGTGCTACGCCGGCATGCCGCATGGATTTTTCAGCTTTGGCGCCGCGCTCACGCAGGCGAAAGAGGCCGTCGAGGATTCGGCCGCCCGGCTGCGCGCGGCATTCGGGCTCGCTCTGCATCACGATTCCGCGGCGTAGGTTCCCCGCAAACGCATACCGACCAATCGGGGTCGATGAGGCGCGCCAGTGATACCCCGCGGTGGCCGGATTTTTCACACGCATGGGTGGACCGCAGGCACGCGGGTGTATGATTTCTTCATGCGACTCTTCAGAGCAGCCACATTCTTCGCCGCCGTTTTCCCGCTCGCCGCGGCGATTCAGGAACCCGTCAAGACCGAGCAGGGCCAGGTCACCGGCGTCGACGGCTCCGTCGCCGGCGTCCGCGTGTATGAAGGCATTCCCTTCGCCGCCCCTCCGGTCGGCGATCTGCGCTGGCGCGCCCCCAAGGCGCCCGCGAGCTGGACCGGCGTCCGCGCGGCCGATCATTTCGGGTCCACCTGCGTGCAGCGCAGACGCGGCGGATTCTCCGGCGCCGAAGATTGCCTGTACCTGAACGTCTACACCGCCGCGAAATCCGGCAACGAGCATCATCCAGTGATGGTGTGGATCCACGGCGGCGCGCTGGTCAGCGGCGCGGGCTCGATCTATGACGGCAATTTGCTGGCGAGCAAAGGGGTCGTGGTCGTAACGGTGAACTACCGGCTGGGCATCTTCGGATTTTTCGCCCATCCCGAGCTCACCAAGGAATCCGACCGCAATTCGTCGGGTAACTACGGGCTGCTCGACCAGATCGCCGCGCTTGAATGGGTGAAGAAGAACATCGCGGCGTTCGGCGGCGATCCCAAGCGCGTCACCATCTTCGGCCAGTCGGCCGGATCCTGGAGCGTGAATTACCTCACCGCGACTCCGCTCGCTCACGGCTTGTTCGAGCGCGCTATCGGCGAAAGCGGCGCTGAGTTCGACCCCGCCCGCAGCCGGGCGGATATGGAAAAGGCCGGTGTGAAGATCCAGGAATCAATGAAAGCGAATTCGGTCGCCGATCTGCGCGGGAAACCGGCGGAGGAAATCGCGAAGGTTCCGTTCCAGACCGCGGCCAATGTCGATGGCTGGCTGCTTCCCACCGACGTGTACACCATCTACGCCAACGCCAAGCAGAACGACGTGCCCACCATCGCCGGATCGAACAACGACGAAGGCACCATGTTCACGCGTAACGTCAACGCCGAGGGTTTCAAGTCGCAGGCCGAGCGGCAGTACGGCGCCGAAGCCGCGGACTTCCTGAAAGTTTACCCGTTCAGTTCCGACCAGGAGGCCTATGACGCCGCCGCGCATGCCATGCGCGACCGCACCTTCGGCTGGGAGATGCGCACCTGGGCGCGGATGCAGTCGAAAACCGGCAAGAGCAAAATTTACATGTATTATTTCGACCACGTCCCTCCGCCGCCGCAGCGCGTCAAGGGAGCCTATCACGGCGCCGAGATCGCCTACGTTTTCGGAAATCTGCTGGTGGCGCCCTATGCGACGCCTCCGGGCACGCCGGCCTGGACCGATTACGATCACAAGCTCGCCGACACGATGTCGACGTATTGGGTGAATTTCGCCACCACGGGCGATCCCAACGGAAAGAATGTGCCCAAGTGGCCCGCGTTCAAGGCCGCGAAATCCGAGATGTTGATGGATTTCGGCGATAAGATCGCGGTCGGACCGGTGCCCAACCGGCCCGCGCTCGATTTTCTCGATACGTATTTCGAAAAGCAGCGCCAGTCGCCATCGGCGGAGCGCTAGTCCGCACGAACCGAGATCTCGAATACGAGCCGCTGCTCACGCGATCCATCGGGGGTTTCACGCAGACCCTGCCGGGCCGGTGACGTGTAAACCGCGTAAAAAACTTTACAATGATACCCCTCGGGGTATATCCTGAGTATGGAATTTCTCAAGAAAGGAGGCCCGCGCTTGAACTCATCGAACGATGGCAAGCGATCGCGCGACGAGCAATGCGCGAACCAGCCGAGCCTCCTTGACCGGTCGGTACGCATTCGCTATCGCGCTTCTCATCAAGGAGGTAGCGAAATGCGCCGAATTCTTAAAGCAATTGAAACATTCTTCGCCGTGCGTGTTCCGTTGGACCGTGTTCACGGCGTCAGCACGCGTTGACCGAATCGCCGCCGACGGTTGGTTAGAGTTCCGGCTGAAGGTGAACCGTTTTGCCAGCCGCGACGTAAACCTTCTCGGCGAAATGAGTCTGGCCGCCTTCGCGAATCTCGATGTTGTAGCTGCCGGGCCGCAGGCGCATGGTCTTGTTGTCCTTCGTGGTGCCGGCATATGCGCCGTTGATGAATATCTGGGCATCTTTGACCTTGGTGTCCAGTTTCACTTCGCCGGCATTGGGATAGGCGTAATACGAGCCAGGTCCCCAATAGGTCGCCCAAAACGGAGCCGGAGCGTAGAACATCGGACCGCCAACCACCACTCCGAACCGCACGCCCGCGGAGGCAATGGGTGCAATCATCATCGCCGCCGCCGCCAAACCCAACATCGTTTTTTTCATGTCTGGTTTCCTCCGGCGATGGGAAATGCATCCGGCATGCCAACTCGAACTTAAGTGAGATCAAGTATTTGCGATTACCATCCCTGGCCGAACGCCACCGCATGGCCGATTACAGCCACCACCGGACCAGGACTTCCGATCTATAGCGATCGTCCACGAAATTCAGCGATACTGCGCTAGCTGAGCCTAGGGCCGGTTGACATTCCACTACCCGATGGCGTGACGCAGCGCCAGGAGTATCCCGGCCCAGGCCCAGCGCCATCGCTCAAGACCGCTTGTTTTCCCTTGTGGAATCAGGAGATTCGATTTTTCGGCCCCCGCAGATCGCGCGTTGGCTGGGCTGAAGGTTCAGCTCACCAAGGCGTGAACGAGAAGTTGCGCAAGTAACCCCGAACCGATTGCCACCAACCAGCCTTTCCAGTTCGTGTCATGCGGCGCGTACGCTCGGACGCCGGTAAGATCACAACCGCAGGCATCGCAGCGAGGAGCCTCGGGGTTTGAGGTGGAGCGACAATCAGGGCATTGCTTCCTCATGCCTGATGATCGCCTGTACGTCGGCCTCGGTGGAACACCCGAAAGTCCTTTCCAGAGGTACTAAGAGGTTCACCGCGCGACCGCGCCTTAGTGCTCCTCCCCGGGATGCGGATAGTTCCGCTCACCCGCCGGGATCCGCGTTATCGTGTGATTTTCGGCCGGCGGAATCGGGCAGATGTAGAGCGGATTGTAATTGCAGAAAGGATTGTAGGCTTCGTTGAAATCCATCAGGACTTTGCCGTCCTTCGGCAGGTCGGCTTCCAGGAACCTTCCGGCGCCGTAGGTTTCGTGCCCGGCAGTGCCGTCGCGAAAAAAGAAGGAAAGCTCTTTACCATCCGGCGTGAGCACCGCTTGAAGCCTGATGCGCTGACCGTCGAGCATAAACGAGGCATAACCTGGACTGTTCCACTCCCGGCTGCCGCCATCGGTGTCTGGAATGCGAACCATCTTGGGTTGAGCAAAGGCAGTCCAAGCCGCGGTGACTCGATAGCGCAAATCAACCGAAAACCAGACGGGCGGCTTGGCGCTTCTTCGCATCGCGGAGTTGGGGTCCTGGATCGAGACGCGCAGCGCGCCGTTGCGAGTTCCAGCCCGGAATGAGAGATCGCCGATTCTGATGTCGACCGGTTTTGAGATGACTACTTCCGAAACGGGCTTACCCTCGACCAAAGCCGTGACTCCGCGCGCGACGTGAAATGTGGCTCGATCGCCACCACGCCATTCGATGGTCCCCACGCGTGGTGGAGCGGTCGAAACGGGCACGACCAGGTCATTCGAGGCATCGCGGCCGATGGAAGAAAGCCCCTGCCGGGCGGTAAGCCGCGCAACCAGCGTAAATGGCCCGTCGGCCGCGAGCACATCGCGATCATGGTCACCGCGCCATTTCAGGATTTCAGCGGTCACAGGGTCGGCGGCGCGAATCGCGATTGGCAAAGACAGGAGGGCGGCAACCTGGAGAAAACGACGCATGGCGTACAATCCTCTTCGACAGAGTAGCTGAATTTATTCTGCGGAATCCTTCCGCTCACGCTGAACAGGCTGCTGAAAAATTCGTTCACAGGCTAAAGCCTGTGCCATCCTGGCATCGCAAGCTGCTGGTGGCACAGGCTTCAGCCTGTGGACTGAGACCCCGACCCTGTCCCGTCAGTCGTGGCGCAGGGAGACGAGCGGGTCGACTCGCGTGGCGCGGCGGGCGGGGATGTAGCAGGCAGCGAGCGCGATCGAACCCAGGACCAGCGATGCTCCGACAAACGTGATCGGGTCAAGCGGCGCGATGCCGACCAGCAGACTCGCGATCGATTGCGAGACGCCGGCTGCGAGCAGGATCCCGATGATCACTCCCGCTCCGACCATCACCACGCCGCGAAGGATCATCATTTTCAAAATGGCCTGCGGGCGCGCTCCGAGCGCCATGCGGATGCCGATTTCGTGCGTGCGTTCGCTGGCGGAATAAGAAACTACGCCGTAGACGCCGAGGATCGCCAGAAGCAGGCCGAGAACGCCCATCGCGCCGGCGAGCCAGGCTCCCATCCGGTAGAGTCCCAGTCCGTTCAGGCCGTCCAGAGTCGCGTTCATGGTTTCGACTCCGAAAACCGGCATCGCGGGCTCGATCGAGCGGATGATCTGGAGGACCACCGGAGCAAGCGCGGCGGGATCGGAGCCGGTCACGCGCACCATCACCGTCGCCGGCTGGATGTATCTTTGCGCGAACGGCACATAAAACATGCGGCCGATGGGGTCCGAAAGGCTGGTGGTGCGGCTGTCCCCGGCGATGCCGATCACTTGCACGGCGTGGGCGGGGTCCTCCTGGAGCACGAAGTGGCGGCCGATGGGGTCCTGATTGGGCCAATCCCGCCGCGCCATCTCTTCATTGATGATGGCGACGCGTTGCGCGGTTTCGTTGTCGGAGCGGAGGAAGTCGCGGCCGCGCAGAAGCGGGATTTTCATGGTCGCGAAATAGCCGGGTGAGACTGCGTCGTACTGCGCCTGCGGGAGCCGTTCGCCCCTGCGCACGGGCGCGCCGTCGATGGCGATGGGCGATCCGTAATGCTCGTCGCTCATGGGAGTGGTTCCGTCGATGCTCGCTGCCTCCACGCCGGACAGCGCGCGCAGACGGTCGAGCAGGTCGTCAAAGAAGCGGCGGCCTTGGTGCGGATTGAGTCCGGCGGCGTGCGGGTCCATGGTGAGGTTCAACACGCCACGGGGATCGAAGCCGAGATCGGTGTGCTGGACCCTCCGCAGGCTGCGGACGAATAATCCGGCGACGATGAGCAAGGTGAGCGACCCGCCAATTTCAGCGACCACCAGCGCGCTGCGGAGCCTGTGGGTTCGCGCGGAGGCCGAGCGCGAGCTTTCGCGCAGAAAATCGGCGGCGTTGGCGCGCGAGCCGCGCAGAGCCGGGATCAGGCCGACGGCGATTCCAGTGCCCAGCGCGGCGACGACGGCGTAGGCGTAGACGCGCCAGCTAAACGCGAAATCGAGATGCACCGGAACTCCCGCGCCGACCGGGAATGAGTCGAGCGCCTGGCTCGCCGCAATGCCGATCAGAACGCCTCCCGCGCATCCGGCGAGAGCCAGAACCAGGCTATCGGTGAGCAACTGGCGCATCAGGCGCGAGCGCGCGGCACCCAAAGCGCTTCGCACCGCCATTTCGCGTCCACGGATGCCCGCGCGAACCAGCAGCAATCCAGCCAGGTTGACGCACGCAAGCAGCAACACCAGCGCGGCGAAACAAAGAAAGAGCGCGGCGGTCGGGTGGATAGGATTCACCGGATTGGCGTGCGGCGGCGCGGAGGTGAGCGCGGAAGCGCGTAGGGATTTCCAGTTGTCGGTGGTTGGATACTCGCGCGCGAGCTGTTTGGCGATCGCATCGAGCAGCGGCTGCGCCTGGGCGAGCGTCACTCCGGGCTTCAAACGCGCCAGGATGAACATCGAGACGCTCCCGCGATCGGTCAGAAAGTTTTTCTGATCTGCGATGTTGCCCACTGCCATACCGAGCGGCAGGTAGCCCTGGGTCTCGAGAAGCGCGATCGGACCGGTGAAACCTTTCGGGGCGACGCCGATGATGGTGACCGGCCGGCCGTTAACCTCGACGTTTCTCCCGACGATGGCCGGGTCGGCGCTGAATCGCGATTGCCAGTAAGCGTAGCTGATGACCAGAACGGGATCGCCGCCGGCTGTTTTCCCCTCCGACGGGAGAATGAAGCGGCCCAGCGCGGGCCGGATGCCGAGCAGGTTGAAAAAATCGCCGGTGACGTAGTTGGTCCAGATGGGGGTGCTGGCGCCGTTGACGGTCAGGCCGTCCTGTTGCATGATCTGGACGCCGGCAACGTGCGAGAAAACGGAGCGGGTGCGATCGCGAATGTCCAGGAAATTGAGATAGGAGAAACCGTTGTTGTAATTGTCGTCGGCGGGCCGCGCGACCAGATACGCGAGCTGGCCCGCGTCCTTGACCGGAAGCGGACGCAGCAGCAACCAGTCAATCATGCTGAAAATACCGGTGTTGGCGCCGATTCCCAAAGACAGAGTGAGGACGGCGACCAAGGTGAATCCGGGCGATTTCAGGAGTGTTCGGAGGCTGTAGCGAAGGTCCTGGAGGATGGTTTCGATGAATCGCATATTTCTCACTACGCACGCATGGTAACTCAAAGTTCGCGAGAACCGCGTTCCGTGATAATTTAAGCTTGCACGTGATGCAGAAACTGCCCAATCGTTGGGTGATCGCCGCGGCCGCGATCGCCATTCAGATTTGCTGCGGCGCGATCTACAGCTGGAGCGTCTTCGTCAAGCCGCTCGCCGCGATCGAGCCGTGGTCGCTGGTGCAGATTTCGGCGACCTTCGAGATCGCGCTGGCGTTCATCGGGTTCGGCGCGCTGGTGGGCGGATTGTGGCAGGACCGTGTAGGGCCGCGGCTGGTCGCCTCGGTGTCCGGCGTTGTTTACGGCTTGGGATTCATGCTCTCCTCCTTCGCCGTTTCGCATCATTCCCTGATCGGACTGTACCTGGGATACGGGGTGCTCACCGGGACCGCGATTGGCGTCGCGTATATCTGTCCGGTCGCGGCGGTCACGAAGTGGTTTCCGGACCACCGCGGGCTGATGATCGGCGCGACGGTGATGGGCTACGGCGCGGGCGCGGTGGTGATGGGCCCGGTGGCGGCGCGCCTGATCATTCATTCCGGCGTTCCCGCGGCGTTCCGGTTTTTCGCGGTGGCGTACCTGCTGGTGATCGTGGCCGCGGCGCAGTTTCACATCGATCCGCCGTTGGCCTGGCAGCCGAAGGGTTGGGTTCCGCGCACCACCGCTTCGAAACTGGCGACGCGAATCGATTACACGGTCGGGCAGGCGCTGCGGAGCTGGAAATTCTGGCTGTTGTGGCTGCTGCTGGCGATCAACACGTCGGCTGGGATCATGATCATCAGCCAGGCTTCGCCGCTCGCGCAGCAGCAGGTGGGGATGAGCGTGATTGAGGCGTCGGCAGTCGTCGGCGTAATCGCGGTCTTCAACGGGATGGGGCGGCTCGCGTGGGCCTGGATCTCGGATTACATGGGCCGCGCGCAGGTATACCTGGCGCTGTTCGTGATCCAGCTATTGGTGTTTTTCACGCTGCCGCGCATTCACGATCCTCTGCAGTTTGAAGCCGCCGTTTGCACCATCGCGCTCTGTTATGGCGGTGGATTTGCGGTGATTCCGTCCTTCGCGGCGGACTTTTTCGGCACGCGCAACCTGGGCGGGATTTTCGGCTGGATGTGTATGGCGACGTGGTTGGTGGTTGCCATTCCGTCTCCCATGCTGATTGCGCACGTGCGGGAAACCACGGGGACCTATGAATCGGCGATCATCGCCATTGGTTTCCTGATGCTGCTGGCTCTTCCGTTGCCGATCCTGGCCGGACGGGCCGCGCGCGCTGTAGCGCATCAAAACGCGACCAAGCCGATGCTTCATCGCAGAATCGGCGAGGCGTAGATGGGTTGAGATAAAATGAGCATCCAGTGTCGGGAGGGACAACGTGAGAGCACATTTGCTGATTCGTGCCGGTCTGTTTTGCACCCTTGCGTGCCAGGGATTCATGGTTGCCCGGGCGCAGGATGTCACCAAAGAAGAAGTTGAGGGCATCGTCAATCTTCGCCGCGTGCAGACGACGGTCGCGTGTGCGGGCGCGATCAAGCCAACCTCTCTGCCGAAGATCAAAGAAATGGGTTTCGTGTCCGTCATCAATTTGCGCGAGCCGACTGAGGCCGGGGCAAACATCGACGAGGAAGCCGCGGCGGCCAAAGCAGCCGGGCTGCGCTTCTACAGCATCCCGTTCAACGGGCAGTCGCCCGATCCCGCCGCTGCCGACAAGTTTCTCGAGGCAATCACGGCAAGCGGCAGCGAACCCGCCTTCATTCATTGCGCCGGCGGAGGACGCGCGGCCACCATGTGGTTCCTCAAGCGAATCGTTGTGGATCACTGGGACGCCGACCGCGCCGAAAAGGAAGCTACCGAACTGGGCATGCACAGCGCCAAGCTGAAGCAGTTTGCTCTCGATTATGTCGAGAAGCACAAGCGATAGCGACTTCCACGAAGGCCGCGCGACGGCATAGCTCGCCAAGCTGGGCCATTTGACGCAGTCCGTTTGCAAAACACTTGCGAAATCAGCGTCGACCGCCTGGTACACCATGTGCATGAGTAAAGAGGGAGAGAATTATGAAGTTATGGAATTACTCCCTCGCGGTCGCTCTGGTGGTCCTCATCGCAGCAGTAGCGAAGAACCTGAGCCCCGGCAAGCAGAATCCGAAAACTCAAAACTCTGAAGATTTCGTTTTCGAAGTGCAGCCGCGCGAAATAGCGCCGGGAGAAACCGCGGTACTGCGCTGGTCGATCAAGGGAGCGACAAAAATCACGATCGAGGAAGCTCCTGAATCGAGCGCGAGCCGGGTCGAGTTGCACAAGCTCGGTACATTCGATGGCGGCAGCGGAACGCTCCAGGTCAGGCCGGCGGAAAACACCACGTACGTTATAAGCTGCGTCGGTTCGACAACCTATGCCTGCGCGTCGCTGACGGTCCGCGTGCGCGTGAAAAAGCGCTGACGACGTATGGCACGGTCCCGTGTCGCAGTTCTGAAAACGAATCCCGCGACGGTGATCGGCGATTACCGGCGGCTGATGCATCTCGCCGATTATCAATCCTTCCTGCCGAAGGACAACCAGACCGCTCTCAAAATCAACGTGAGCTGGCAGCATTTCTATCCTGCCTGCTCCACGACACCCTGGCAGCTCGACGGCGTGATTTCCACGCTGCTTGAGGACGGGTACTCGAGAGAGAATCTCTATGGATGCCACAATCGCACGGTCGTGGTGAACGCGCGGCGCGGGGAAATCGCCAATAAACAAAAACAGGTTGTCGTGGACAAATACGGGCTTCGCGATGTCCATTTGTATGAAAGAACCGAACCGTGGGTCCGATACACGCCGAAAGCGAAGATGCTGGTTCTGGATCGCGTTTATCCCGATGGAATCCGTATTCCCAAGCGGCTGATCGGGTCGAATGTCATTCATCTGCCGACCATGAAAACCCACGTTTTCACGACCATCACGGGCGCGATGAAGAACGCATTCGGCGGACTGCTGTTTGAAAAGCGCCACTGGACTCACAGCGTCATTCATGAAACGCTGGCCGATCTGCTGGCGATTCAGAAGGAAATTCATCCGGGCCTGTTCGCGGTCATGGACGGTACCTTCGCGGGCGACGGGCCGGGCCCGCGGTGCATGATGCCGCAGGTCGAAAACTATATTCTCGCCAGCGGCGATATGGTCGCCATCGACGCGGTTGCGGCGAAAATGATGGGATTTGACCCTCTCTCGATCCAATTCATCCGACTCGCTCACGATCAGGGTTTGGGATGCGGCGATGTTAAGGAGATTGAAGTGGTTGGTGAAGATATCGCCAATGTCAACTTTCATTTTCATGTCGGCGACACGTTTGCAAGTCGTGGCCAGAAGATGATCTATTGGGGTCCGCTGAAGCCGCTCGAACATCTGCTGTTGCGAACGGCGATCACTCCATGGTCGTATGCGGCATCGCGCCTGTATCACGATATTTATTGGTACAACGTCATCGGCCGCGGCCGCGTGAACAAGGCTCTTCAGACCGAATGGGGCAAGTTGTTCGCATCGTATTAGAAGCATCGGTTAGAATAAAGAAGTGCAGTTTACCCGGCCGCTCGGGCGGCATTTCACGCGACGCGGAGCTTTCGAGCTCGCATTTTCAACCCTATTTGCAGGTTTTGCCCGCGCGAAAGACGTCATAAGAACCACCGAATTCACGCGCCGCATCCCGCCGCGGTCGTCCGGTGCCCTCACGGGATCTCAGTTCGTTGCATTGGTCTCAAATATGGACCGTCAACAGCGCGAGCGCGCGATTCTGGGCCAGTTGGCGCAAGGGAATCTCCCCGCGTTCTTACGAAGGCTGATTTCCGTGGAGCTGAAATCGAAGTCGGCGACCGCCACCATCTTCGTGATGCCCGAATACCTCGCCATAGGTTCCGATGACGATTTTCTGCGCATCCCCATGAATCTTCATACCGCGATTTTTATCGCGGATCGCTTCGGTTTTGTGCTGCCGACCCGGAAGATGGTTGACGCGATCTACGATCATGCGCATTTCCGCTTCACTCCGCAGCCGCTGCCGGCGGGTCCGCAGATGACGTCGACGCATTATTACCAGACGCACAACACGATGATCAACGCGCAAGCCGGTAGCCGCGACTTTCCATCGGGCGCGCTGGTGGCGGGCCACAAAAAGGATGTCGTTTTGACCAATCGTCTGACGCGGATGGCCGGACGGATCGCGATTTACGGCTGGCATCGCGCGCCCGGAATGCCGATCCAGCCGCTCAGCACCGTGCATGGCGCCGCTTATGCCGACTATAGCCACGGAATTCGTCTGGTCGCCGGCAAGGCTCTGGTCGAAGGCCGGTTGCACTCGGTCGTGGATATGTTTGAGAATTCCACGCTGGCGATGGCGCTCAGCTATGAAGGACCGATCCCCGTCGCGTCGATTTTAGCCAGCTCATAACGTCTTACAGCAGCGGAAACTCAGGTGATAATTCGCGTGGCTGTGTTCGTCCATCACGCGCGAGCCATGCCAGTAGGGAGCGCGCCAGCGGCACCAATCCTCGTGCGCGCGATAAGTATCGAAAATGAACCAGCTCCCTTTCATTTCCGTGTAGCCGAGTTCCTTGCTCCCGTGGCTCGCCATCTCTGATTCATTGAGCGGAAGGTTCATGTGCTCCGCCGCATTACCGTTGATGTCGTAAACGTACAGCGGGCTGTGGCAGTCTGCAAAGGAGCCATCCGGAAAAGTGTTGGAGCCGCATCCGGTCCAGCTTCCTCCGTTGCATCCTGGAGTCTTCTGGCTGGAGGTGCCGCAAATTCCCTTGCGATACTCGGAGCCGTAGCTCCAGCGCTTGGTCGCCTCGTACTTTCGGTTGTGAGCGATACGCATACGCTCGACCGCGGCATTCGGGCTCAGGCCTTTGATGAGGTTCCAGTCGTAATCCGGAGGCTGAAGGTCGCCTTCACAGGCGCCCTCCCATTCGTGCGCATCGCACATGCGTTTGCCCATCACTTCGCAAACCTCCGCGGCTTCCCGCGCCTTCACCCAAACCACGGGATACTCGGCTGGAATGTCGGGAAATTCGAACTGATCGATACATACTTTGGCATCTTCAGGGCGCTCGGTCGCCGGATCGTAAAGCGGCGCCATGTATTTCGCTCCGCAGATCTTCTCGAATCGAGGATTTTCGTAATTGATTCCTAGCTTCTTCAGCTTCTCGCGCGTCTGGTCGGGCGTCATGGGATGACGCGTCACCGCGGGATTGCCCTGGCTCATGATTCCGGATTTCGCGAAAATCTGCCGGATCGCCGTCATCTGCGCGTCCGACAAGCCGTGGACGCGCTGCAATTCGCGGAACAGCGCCTCGTTCTCTTCGCGCACCGAAGGATTTTCCGCCGAAAAAATCGCACCGGCCAGCGCGATCGCTGCTAGTATCGCTATTCGTGAGTTTTTCATCGGCTCACCTCATTTTTCGCGCCGCATTACGTAGAAAAAATCGCGGTTGTCCGCGTATCCCAGAAATCGCGGAACCACGTCGCCGGACGCGGACTTCTCCAGTACATCCATCCCTTTCACCAGGTGATCGACAAACAATTGCGATCCCGCCCGGCGATACAGAGCGAGATAAGTATGTTCGAGCGCGTTCATATCGAGAAGCATCGCGTCATCGCAGTGGTAAGCCTGAAACACGCGCGCCATCGCCGACGGCGTGGCATCCGAAAAAACGGCATAAATCAAGAATCGTTTCCTGCCGCTGCGCTGTAGCGCCAGAGCGGCGCGCATCGTGCGCAGCTTCATATCTTCCGATCCCGACCAGTTCCCCGCGCCCCAGCGATTCACGAGTGTTCCTGGAATTCCGCTCTCAACCACCGGCACGCCATTCTGGCGCGCATGCCGGATTTGCGGCAGAAGCTGATTGTCACTCTCCGTCCACGTTTTCATCCCCAGCCAACCGTTGTTCAGTATGTAGACCGTCGACAATTCCGGCTGGAGCTTGCTGAACACGACGCCCTGTTCGATAAACCCGTAGTGGCTGCCATGGTTCTTCAGCGCCAGATCCCCGTATTTGAAAGCTCCATGCATGCGCTTGAATCCGCCGATAAACGTCGCAACCGTTTTCGGAGCATATTCGGGACTCACCATGCCCGTCGCGACCAGCGGGCTGAAGGTCCCGATTCCGTCCGGTCCGGGCAGCTTCGAATCGCGCTGCTGCGCCAGCATGTGATCCGACCATCCGACTTTCGGATGCTCTGTTCCCATCTCGTAACCAATTTCAAAGCGATCCAGATCGAACGCGACCAGGTAACAGAGCGCCGACGCTTCTACACTGTCCAGCCGGTTCACGCGTGTCTGGTAGCTTTCGAGAATTTCCGCAGCGATCAGATTGGGTTGAACAATGCTCACGAACACGCCCGGATTTCCGTTTGCCGCGTACCAGGCTCCCGGCCGCATTCCGCTCTTCACCGGCTGCTCGAGCACGATTCCCAGGTTGGCCGACGTCAGAAGGCGATCGGAAAACTTTGGATCGACTGGGGCGCTGGCCGGAGGGTTGCCGCCGGGCGCCGTGGGGATCGAACGGCCTTCCGTCTCCAGACTGCCGGTCTCGCGATTCACATCGCCCATGAGGACGTGGCCGATCGCGATGATCTTCTCGCTGCCCCAAAGATGCTCACGCAGAAATTCCGTGGCGGCTTCGAGCGTCGTATTGTGTCCTGAGGCGGGGTTTCGCAGATAGATTCGTCCGTCGCACAGTGGATAGTACGCGCGCGGCGAGGATCGCCCCCGGTCGAGCGCATTCGCGGCTGCGCTCGCAAAAAGTTCGCACGACGAGCGATGGCCGCCTTCCTCGATGACGAGCCCGAACGGGCACTTCGCGTCCAGCAGCAGTTTTCTTCCGCCCGGATGCGCATTTTCGAGGTGGTAGGACAACGCTGGACCGCTGCCCCATCGCAATACGAGCACATACCATGAATTGATTGTCGGATTGAGGTTGATCAGAGCGGCTGTCCCTTGGTCTCCAGATTTCGCGCGAATCTGAATGGAACTCGTCTCGCGGAACTGCTGCAACTGGAAAATCGTTTTCGGCGCTTCGGCTTCGTACTCGCTGCGTGGATCCTGACCCGCGGCCGAAATCAACAAGCCTGAGAAGAACAGCGAACATAGCGCGGGGCGGTTCATAGCGCGAACACGCAGATGGCGAACATCGCCAGAAGCAGGATGCGGCTCGTCCGGTTTTTCATCGCGAACACCACCGGGTCATCCGGCATTTTTCCGCGATGCGCAATCAGCCAGATATCGCTGATCCAGTAAAGCAGGAGCGGGCACAGCAGCCAGATCAGCTGATAACGGCCATACAGCATCGGCGCCTTATCGCTGTTGATATACAGAGCGAGCACGAGCACAGCCAGGTACCCGCTCGCGACGCCCATCGCGGCGAGCAGCTCCGCATCCGTGAGTTCGTAAGCCCGGGCCGTGGCGTGGTCTCCGTCAGCGTGCTTCATTACGCAGAGCTCGCCGTAACGCTTGACCAGCGCCAGGCTGAAAAACAAGAAGGTTGAGAACGCCAGCAACCAATGCGATGGCCAGATCGCGACCGCCGACGAGCCCGCAAGGATGCGGACGGTATAAAGCCCAGCCAGGAAGATCACATCCAGAATCAAAATCCGTCTCACCCAAAGCGAGTACGCCAGGCTCAATCCGAAATACGTCGCGACCGACGCTACAAACAGGCCAGAAACCTGGGTGCCGATTGCGCACGCGAGGCCGAGTAGGATCGGAATCATGGCGAGGGCGTAGGAAAGTGGAAGATTGCCTGAAGCAAACGCGCGGAAGCGCTTGTGCGGATGACGCCGGTCCGCGGTCAGATCGTGCAGATCGTTGATCAGATAACCGCTCGACGCGACACATCCGAACGCAAAAAACGCCAGCACGAGCTTGCTCCACAAATGAAACTCGCTGATTCGGTGCGCGGCAATCAGCGGCACGAAGAGCAACAGATTCTTCACCCAATGTTGCGGACGCAAGGCGATCAGCAAGTCCGCGAAGCGGGCTCGACCGTTTCTAAACACGTGATCGATTTCCGCGACTCTTTTGACACGTGCCGCAAGGCGCAGGTTTGAATCGACGACAATCGCGTGCCGCCCCGCGGCCCACACCGGCAGTTCGCGGTTGGAATTGCCGGCGTAATCGAATCCTTTTTCTCCGAATTCGCGGACAAGCCGCTCCCGCTTGGCCCCGCGGTTGAGATTCGTGACGCCATCGCTCGCTAAAACTTCATCGAACAGTCCCAGATAATCGGCGACCCGCTTGGCGATTTCGAAGTCCGCCGCGGTTGCGAGCACCAGCGAGCCTCCCTGAGCGCGTCGCGTCTTTAGGTACGCGATGAAGTCTTCGCGGTAAGGCAGGACGGTTAGGTCGAGCGCGGTGCGGCGCGCGATTTGATGTTTTAAGTGCGCAGTACCTTTGAGCCACCAAAACGGCAGAAGAAAGATGTACCACGGCCTTCGCCGCAGAAGATCAATCAGGCATTCGAGCAACACATCGGTCTTGAGCAGGGTTCCGTCCAGATCCACCGCCAGAACCGGTAGCGCGGCTTGACGCATGACAGGATTGGCTGACTGAATCTGCATCCCTCTCGCTCCGCCTTATGAACCTCGTGACCGGCGGGGCTGTTCCAAGCTCTTGGTTCCACTTGCGAGCCGGACCGCCCTTTCCGTGAGGCCGGGGTTCGCACACCACCTTCTTATCCGGGAGGTGCAGTTTTCGAACCAAGATTGAACCGTTTTTTATCAGCGGCGCCTCCGACCGTTGCGCGATGGCACCCATCTCCAGTGAGCGATAACGCTCGGCGGTAGTCGGGGCAATTCCCGAGTGCCGCATCAGTGAACCTCACCGGAGTAACCGTGAATTGAACGACCCGCATTGACGGCATAGACATGAACCATCGCGCCCTACAAATATCCGCGTCACATCGAATTTCTGGAAGAATTACCGAGAAGCGCTCAGGGAAAGCTTCTGCGCCATAAGTTGCGCGCGATAAGCGATTAGGAGGCCGTCTTCGGAGGCCTCGATCACCGCATGCTTGACGCTGGGGCGGAGAGCGGGCGAGTTTGAAGAATCCGGTCTACAACCTTTTTATTCTCTTGCACGCTTCGAGAATGAGTCCCCTACGGCTGGCTTATTTGACCGGACGTAGATCCAG
The DNA here is from genome assembly GCA_035501755.1 of Bryobacteraceae bacterium. GTDB lineage: Bacteria > Acidobacteriota > Terriglobia > Bryobacterales > Bryobacteraceae > Palsa-187. Next base: position 18,225 of record DATJVN010000129.1, read on the forward strand.
CTTGTAGACTGATCGCAGTAGCCGCAGCGAGGGAAGCTTTGGCCTTCCAAAATGGTCCGCTCGCCGCCATGACACACGGGCGCGTAAACGCCAGAGACACGATTGACCTGTCCTGTTTTGTTGCCTTCCACAATTTCTGTTGCCTTCCATAAATTCCCTTGCGTCCTGTAGGCGAAAAACCGATGTGAGTGGTTACGCGCCTATTCGCGTTTTCCAACTGAAATCGGAGCGATAAGCGTCTTGTAACGCGACGCTCAAATTGAGCAGATCGTCTTGCGATTCCGCGTCGGTACAGAGTGTCGCAGCGCCGATCACCCGTGTTACGATCTCCAGATGAAACCGGCGCGATATTTCGTCTGCTGTCTCCTCGCGATCACGGCACGGCAAGCGCTCCGTGCCCAGACCTTTGAAGTCGCCGAGGCGTCCATTGCCGACGAGCAGAAGGCGATGGCAGAAGGCCGGGTCACATCCAAGGCTCTGGTGCAGGCTTATCTCAATCGCATCCAGGCCTTCGATCATCGCGGACCTCGGCTGAACGCGCTGATCACGCTGAACCCCAACGCGCTCCGCGAAGCCGAAGCCCTCGATCGCGAACGCGCCGCCAGAGGCCCTCGCGGGCCGCTTCACGGAATCCCCGTCATCGTCAAGGACAACTACAGCACGGCCGATATGCAGACTACCGCCGGCACCATGGCGCTCATCGGATTCGTCCCTTCGAGCGACGCGTTCCAAGTCCGCAAGCTGCGCGAGGCTGGCGCCGTGATCATCGCCAAATCCAATCTGCACGAGCTCGCCTCCGGCATCACCACCACAGGCTCCGCTTTCGGACAGACGCTCAATCCATACGACCCCTCGCGTTATCCGGGAGGATCGAGCGGAGGCACCGGCGCCGCCATCGCCGCCAGCTTCGCGGCCGCCGGGATGGGATCGGACACCTGCGGCTCGATTCGCATTCCGTCTTCGGTGAACAATCTCGTCGGGCTGCGGGAGACCAAGGGACTCTCGAGCATCGCCGGGATCGTTCCCCTTTCGACCACGCAAGATGTCGGTGGTCCGCTCGCCCGCTCCGTCGCCGATCTCGCCGCCATGCTCGACGCGACCGTCGGCGAAGATCCCGCGGATCCGGCCACGCATCTCGATCCCGGCCGCACCCGGCCGCACTTCCTGGAGGCGCTGCGGCCGGACGCTCTCAAGAGCGCCCGCATTGGAGTGCTCGAACCTCTATTCGGCAACGCCTCCGACGATCAGGACGTGATCCGCGTGGTCCGCGCGGCTGTCGAAGAGCTCAAAAAGGAAGGGGCCACTGCCATTCCCGTTCCCATGCCGGACCTCCAAGCCGATCTGAACGGATCGTCGCTCATCAACGCCGAATTTAAAGAGGATCTCGCAAAGTATCTCGCCGCAAACCCGAATGCTCCAGTGCATTCGTTGGCGGAAATTGTGGAAGGCGGCCTCATTCACTCGGCGCTAGAACGGGGCTTGACCGCTCGCGTAAACTCGAAAGGCCGTGACAGCTACGAATATCGCATCGCAATGGCGAAGCGGACGGCGATCCAGCAGACCATCCTCAAGCTGATGGACGACCAGAAACTCGACGCGCTAGTGTATCCCACGCTGCTGCGAAAGCCCGCCATGATCGGCGAGCCGCAGGGCGGCCAGACGTGCCAGCTCAGCGCAGCCACAGGATTTCCGGCGATCAGCATGCCGGCTGGATTTACGCCCGACGGACTGCCGGTGGGGGTCGAGCTGCTGGGGCGCGCCTGGGACGACGCCAAGCTCGTCTCCTACGCCTACGCGTATGAGCAGGCGGCCCACCATCGCCGCGCCCCCACCAGAACCCCCGCGCTCCTGGGCCGCACTAGCGTCCCTGTGCTCACCTGGGAATCGAGCGCGCACGCCGCAAGCAGCACGCTGTCGGCGAAATTCACTTTCGATCCAACCACAAACGAGCTCGCCTACGCTGTGACCACCACGGGCTTCGCGGACGGTGATGTTCTCCTGGCAAGCATTCATCGCAGGTCGAAAGGCGAAAATGGGCCCGCCATCGCGGTCCTCGCCAACCACAACTTTCAAAGCCTCGCCGGCAGCGAAAGACTTTCGAACCAGGACCGCGACAGCCTGATGGCTGGCAATCTGTACCTCAGGCTGGCGACACGGTCGAAGATCACGAATAATCTTCGAATTCCATTAAAGCCGGAGGCGCAACAGTAGTACGAATCAGCGGAGGCGGTTTAGTGTATACTGGCGTGCGCAATCGGAGTTGTTGAAGAATGCCCGTGGCAGAGGAGAAACTTCCCAATCGCTGGGTGATGGCCCTGGCTGCGCTTGTCAGCCAGCTTTGTTATGGTTCGGTTCCCGCCTGGAGTGTATTTACAAAACCGCTGATGGCCGGGGAAGGCTGGAGCCTGATGCGGGTGTCAACCGCGTTCATGATCGCGATGACGGTGCTCGGCATCGGGAGTTACATTGGAGGGAGCTGGCAGGACCGGGCAGGACCGCGACGGGTTGCGAGCGTCGCCGGACTTCTGTATGGCTTGGGTTTCCTGATAGCCGCGCTGGGCGCAACCCTGCATTCCCTCATCATTATTTATATAGGCTTGGGATTGTTCTGCGGTCTCGGCATGGGCATGGGCTACATCTGCCCCATCGCGCTGATGGCCAAGTGGTTCCCGGATCATCGCGCGACCATGACCGGCGCTGCCGTGATGGGATTCGGCGGCGGTGCTTTCATCTTCAGTCCGATTGCCGCGCGCCTAATCGTCGCCACCGGGATCGCGCCGACCTTCGTCGCGTTCGGAATCGGCTACGGACTCCTGGTGCTCGGCTGCGCACGACTTTACCGCGATCCGCCGGAAGGATGGGCGCCGGCGGGATGGCAGTATCCGGCACATTTGAAGGCAGTGCAAATCGACTTCACGGCGCGTCAGGCGTTGGGGACGCTGCGATTCTGGCTGCTGGCCTCCATGCTGTCGATTAACACTCTGGCGGGCAACATGATTCTCAGCCAGGCTTCGCCGCTGACCCAGCAGCAAACCTCCCTCGACGCGATCGGGGCCTCGACCATTGTCGGAATGCTCTCGATCTTCAATGCACTGGGACGAGTGTTCTGGGCGCGTCTTTCCGATACTCTGGGCCGCGCCGAAACCTACTTCACGCTGTTTGCGATCCAGGTCTTCATTTTTTTCGCCTTGCCGAGCGTTCATGGCGTGACGCTCTATACCGTTCTGATGTGCACGCTGTTCCTGTGTTATGGCGGCGGATTCGGCCTCACGCCGTCGTTCACGGCGGACTTGTTCGGCGTGAGGAACGTCGGCGGAATTTTTGGCTGGATCATGCTGGTTTGGGGATTTGCCATCATCCCCTCGCCGATCCTGATCGCCCGGGTGCGCGAAGCCACCGGAAATTATGATGTGTCGCTGTACGCGATCGGCGTTCTCATGGTGATCGCACTGGCGTTGCCGATCCTGGCCCGGCGCGAGATCCGGAAAGTGGCTCGCGCCCGGCACGCCGAAACCGCCCGCGCAACCACAATTTAGCTCGCCGCACGCAACGCTTCACCTCGACGCGGCGTGCCGTCCTTGAGAAACACACCCCTGACCGCGCCGGTCCTATGAACGGAGGTGGAGTATGAAAACGCTCTGCACGATCGCAATTTTTCTTGTCTCGACCGTCTACGCGCAGACCGATTCGGCGAAAACGGCGACTTCTGTGCGCGCGATGAACCCGCAAGCCTTCTTGAAGAGCGCGTCGCAGATCGACCAGGCGGAAATCCAGCTCGGTCAGCTCGCCCAGACCAACGCTTCGAGCAACGTAGTGAAACAGGACGGCCAGCGCATGGTCACCGATCACACCAAACTGGAGGGCCGGGTGAAAAGCGCCGCGGCGACCATGAATGTGACGCTACCAACCGGCGTCAGCGCCCAGGACAAAAATTTGTATGACAGCCTTTCGGCCAAAACCGGCGCCAGCTTCGATAAACCCTACGTTCTGGCGATGATCAGCGGCCACCGGCAGGCAATCGCCGAGTTTCAGCGTGAAGCCGAAAACGGGGCCAGCGCGAACGTGAAGATGCTCGCTCAGGACGCCTTGCCAACGCTGAAGGAACATCTGCAAATTTGGGAGAGCGCGGCCAGGCGGCTCGGCTATTCTACGTCGACCACCGGCGGCGAGCGTTAACTGCTGAGGCCGGGGGTTTCACATAGACTCTACCGGCGAGGTTTATCGGCCGGGCTTTCCGGCAGCTCCCGCGGCAAAACCGACGGGCGCTCCACTTTGCCCTTGAGCGCTTCGCCCACCGAAACATGGTTGGCGTCCAGCGTCACGCCGAGTACCTGGTCGAGCGCGACGCGCGACTGCTCGTAAGTACGCAGCGCCGAAATTTCGACGTACTGCGCGGCAATCAGCGCGCGCTGCGCGGCGATGATGTTGTCGATGGTGGAGCTGCCCAGCCGGAATTTCTGCTGCTCCTTGTCGAGCAGGTCCTGTTGCAGCGCGCGCGTATCGGAGGCGTTGGCGTAGCGCGCACGCGCCTGCCGCAGCGCGATCACCTGGTTGGAAATGTCCACCACCATCTGGTTGCGGTTGCGCCGCTCCACCAGGTCGCCTTGCGTGATGGTCAGCTCGTCGATACCGTAATCCGCCTGCGCCTGTCGGTTGCGGAGCGGACCGGTAAGGTACACGACACCGGTGAAACTCTTGAAATCGTCGCGGAAGACCTGGCCCCAGGCGGTGCCCAGCCCTCCGACAAAGCTCGGGTTGGCGCGAAACGGCGACAGCGGATTCTGCGCGCCCGCCTCTGCGGCGTTGGTCTGATACACGTAACCGGCGAGGGTGGGAAGAACCGCGTTCTTGGTCCCCAAAGCGCTCAGCCCCTGCACTTCATCGTTGATCTTGTCGATCTCCACGTCGGGCCGGTTGGCGAGCGCCGTCGCGACCAGCTGGCGCAGCGGCGGAAGGTCGTCCGTCTTGGGAACCTCGATCTGATCGAGAGGAATGATGTCGGCCTCGGCCAGAAGCGGATCGGCGATGCCGTCCCGGCTGATCAGGTCCTTGAGCTGCGTATCGGTCTGGCTCAGGTTTTGCCGCGAAATGGCCAGGTCCTGCTGGCGCGTGGAAATCTCCGATTCGGCGCGATAGATATCGGCCCCGGCGATGGCGCCGAGCTGGATCTGGCGCTGCGTGTCGCGATAAAAATTCTGCGCGAAGGTGAGCGCGTCCTGCTTGGCCTTGAGATCGTCGTAATCCGCCACCAGGCCCCAGTACTGATTCACGACGTTCGCCACCAGGTTCAGCAATTGCGATTTGAAAGTGACATTTGCGGAGATGACCTGGTCCTGCGCCATTTTGATATAGCGCGAGTTGACGCCCACGCCGAATCCCTGGAGAAAATTGTGGCGGATGTACACGGACATCGCGGGCGCCACCGACGGATTCAAAGCGTTGCTGGGAGCGTTTTCCTGCAGATACTCCTCGTTGGCCTGCACCTGGACGTTGCCGCCGGTGATCAAGCCCTCCTGCAAATAATTGGAGTACTTGTGAATGGTATCCACCAGCGCGTTGCTTCCGGCGAGGATGGGATCGGGAAAGAGATTGGTTTCATGCGACCAGGTGATCGCGCTTTGAAACGTGGGATCCAGGTTGGGCGTGACGGTGCCGATCTGCTGGATGGTCGTGTTGTTGTTGCTGTTTCCGGTGCTGTTGGTGTTCACCAGGAGTCCGGCGGCCTTGGTCGCGCCATTGACGCCCTGTCCGCTGGTGATCAGGTTAGTGGTCCCGGTTCCGGCGGGAACGCCACGCAGCGGTCCTCCGGCTTGCTGCCGCTCGACGTACCATTCGGCGTTGAGCGGGCCGTAGCGGTCGATTTGCAGATCGAGATTATTTTCGAGGGCCAGCGCAATGGTGTCCTGGAGGGTCAGGTACAGCTTGCCAGCGCGAATCAGCGACCGGATGCGATCGGAGTTGGAGAGAAGCACGGGACCGGGAGTCGCGGCCTTATAAGGACGCATGAAGATGGGACCCGCAGGCCGCGCCACAAACGGCTCCTGCGCACGTAATTGCGTGAAGCACAGCGAATAAACCGCGGCGATCGTCAGAATTTTTTTGATTCTCATGCGCATTTCTCCTACTGCTTCACCACCGGCAGATTCTCGGGAAGCGACGATGCCCGCGCCACGCGGCCTGTCTTGGCCTCGTCGATTGAAATGTGGTTCACGTCGAGCGTCCGGCCGAGCGCCTGGTCGAAGGCGATCTTGGCATGCGTGTAGTTGGCCATCGCTTCCACTTCCGCGGTCTGATCGGTGGCGAGATCGCGCTGCGCCTGGACCACGGTCGCAATCGTCGATTCGCCAAATTTGAAGCGCATCTGCTCGGCCTGAAGCGTCTGCTGTTGCAGCACGCGCGTGGCGACCGCGCTTTCATACCGCGCACGCGCCTGTTGCAGGCTCACCACCGCGTTTTTCACGTCCACGCGGACCTGGTTCATGGCTTTCTGAAGCTGAAGCTCGCCGGTGCGCTCCGTCAGCTCGTCGGCGACGTAGTCGGCCTGCGGCGCGCGATTGCGAAAAGGAATGTTCAACTGGATGCTGGCCGTGTAGTTGGGATAATCGCGGCGGAAGATCTGCGCCAGCAGGTTTCCGTATCCGCCGACCGTGCTGGGCTCCGGCATGCCCAGTCCCGGCAAGATTCCGAGCACGTTAGGATTGCCGGTGAGTCCGCCGTTGTTCAAATCCAACTGCGCGTTCAGCGTGGGAAGCAGGGCGTTCTTGGTGCCCGCGAGCGCGATCTTGTCGCTATCCAGATTGATCTTGCTGTACTCGATCTCAGGGCGGTGCGCGAGCGCCTCGTCGATCAGGCTTTTGACCGGCGGCAACTCTTCGTTCTCCGGCACAACAATATGATCCAGCGGAACAATGTGAACGTCGTCAAGCGAAGCGCTGGCGATCCCGGTGCGGCTGAGCGCGTTCTTGAGCACGGTCTCCTGCTGCGCGACGTTGGTCTGCGCGATCAGCAGATCCTCCTTGCTCTGGGACACCTGCGCCTGCGCGCGCGTCACCTCGATTTCCGGAAGCGTGCCGAGCTCGGCCTGGTGCTTATTGTCTTCATAAAGCTGCTGCGCCGTCTCCAGCGCTTGCTGCTTGATGCTCAAATCCTGGTCGAAGCTGACCAGGTCCCAATACAGATTCAGGACCGCGGAGACCGTGGTTATCACCTGGAGCTCGAAGGTGTAGTCGGTGACTTTCAGATTATTCTTGGCGATCCGGATGTAGCGATCGTTCACCGGCCGGCCCCAGCCTTGCAGCAAAGGCTGTGTGATGGTCAGGTCGATGTAGCCGGAAGTGTACGGGTTCAGCACGTAAGCCTCGCTGTTGATCTCGGTGCGATAACTGAAGAACTGCGCGACGAAGTTGGTCCCGGTGGTGAAAGACTGCTGGTAGCCGTAGTTCAAAATGCGGTTGGAGTTCACCAGCGCCGAAACGAAAGACAGTCCGGTATTGCTTTCCGGGGTGGAGAGATGCTGAAACCCGGCATAGAAGAAGACGCTCGGATCGAGATTGGGCGGTTGCGTGCCGTAGGATGCGATGATGCCGCCGCCGGTGCTGACGCCCGAACCTCCGCCGGCGATTCCCACCGCGGTGGCGGTCACGCCTGCCGTGCTGACGCTCACCGGACCGGGCTGGACCGGCAGTCCCACGCTGCGCAACGGACCTCCGCCCTGGGCGCGTCGGATCACCTCCCGCGCCAGGTACGGACCGTAGCGCTGGATGGCGATATCCAGATTGTTTTCGAGCGTGAGCGCGATCACGTCGTCGACTGAAAGATACAAATTGCCGCCGCTCAAAAGCGATTCCAGGCGCGTGGTGTTGTTCAGCTTTGCGGGAGCAACTGGCCGGATCAGCGACCCGAACGGTTTGATCACCGGCCCTACCAGGGGAATGTGGCGCGGCCGCTCAATCGTCACTTCCGGGGCGAAGCTCTGCTGTGCAAAGGCCGCGGCGGCCACCAGGAACATCGTCAGACATCGGAAATAAATCATCGAAAAGATCCTTTAGAGGGTCGTTCAGCCATTAACAGGCAATGCGGACGTTTCGTCAGAGGGTGCAATTCCTCTTCCACATACGTTCGCACATCCTGGCGGGTTCCTTCATCAGGATCAAGCCGGAAAGCCTCGACAGTTCATTACAAGCTATTGCATCTGTTCGATTTCGCTATCAGGTGTCCGCTTTCGCACACCTGTGCATAAAACACACCGCATCACAAATGTTTGTGCTGGCTATTTCATCGCGGGCGATGCCAGGCGCCCAGTGTTGACGCGATTCGGTCGAGCGGCAGAATTTGGTCCACCGCGCCCAGGCGGATGGCCGCCTGAGGCATTCCGAACACCACGCAGCTCGCCTCATCCTGCGCGATGTTGTGGGCTCCCGCTTTCTTCATGGCGAGCATCCCGGCGGCGCCGTCAGCCCCCATTCCGGTGAGGATCACGCCCATCGCGGACGCGCCCGCATGCGCGGCGACGGATTCGAACAGCACGTCGGCCGAAGGGCGCTGAAACTGGACCTTCGGGCCGTCCGCGACTTCAGCGCGATAAGATCCGGCCGGGCCGCCGACGCGCAGATGAAAATTTCCGGGCGCGATGTGAACCCATCCCGGCTGAAGCGCGTCGCCATCGGCGGCTTCCTTGACGCGCACGCGGCACATTCCGTCCAGGCGGCGCGCGAATTCGGCGGAAAAGCCGGCCGGAATGTGTTGAACCACCACGATCGGCGGCATTTCGGCGGGCAGCTCGACCAGCACGCGGCGCAGTGCTTCGACGCCGCCCGTGGACGCGCCGATGGCGATGATCGACGGCACATTCAGATTCACACGGGGAATCGGAGCGGGTTCCGGCGGATGGACCGTCTCAGCGGGACGCAGGCGTGCACCCGCGGCGGCGCGAATTTTTCCGGCGAGCTCGGCGCGCAGTTCGCTCACCGAATACGGGCCGCCCGGCTTGGCGACCACCTCGACCGCGCCGGATTGCAGAGCCTCGATCGCCGAGCGGCTCGAGGCCTGACCCAGGGAGCTGATCACCACCACCGGCAGCGGATGATAGCGCATCAACTTCTTCAGAAACGTGAGTCCGTCCATGCGCGGCATCTCGATATCCAGCGTGATGACGTCGGGATGGAGCGCCAGAATCTTGTCGCGAGCCACAAACGGGTCGGAGGCAGTGCCGGCCACCTCGAGGTCGGGATGCGCGTTGACGATCTCGGAAAGCGCCCGGCGCACGATGGCGGAGTCGTCCACAATCAGCACGCGAATCTTGGGCGGGCTCATCGCGGCGCACCCGGCTGCGGTTCGATGCGGCACCCGCGGATCGACACGCGGCCGGTGGCGATCTCCAGCCGCAGCGTGCGCGAGATCCCGCCTCCCGTCGCTTCGCCGGCAACGGCCAGACCCTCGCGGGCCAGCAGCCGCCGCGCGGCATGCAGGTTGCGCCGCCCGATATCGAAACTCTCGTGGATGTCGAGCATTCGCGCTCCGCCGGCGATGCGCACCACCAGACGCTCGCGACGCGCGCCGCACGCGCCGACGCGCTTGAGCAGGTGCGCGATCCCGGTGTCGGCAAACATGCACGGGTTCCGCGCGCCCTTGACCGGCTCGATCGACGCCTCGGGCAGCAGGTAATGCAGTAGGCCGCCCACGCGTGCGACTGGATCGTGCACCGCGACCGCGATGCACGATCCCAGCGCGTAGGTCAGCAGAACGTCTCCGGGGTCCCGCGAGACCTTGCAATCGGAGATGCCGACGACACGCGTGTTCACGCTTTGTTCTCCCGGCGGTAAACCGAAGGTCGCACGTAGCGAAGCGGCTGATCGAGTCCGTTCAGCGTCTCCGAGTGCCCGATGAACAGGTATCCGCCGGGATGAATGGAGTGCGCCAGCCGCCCGGCGATGCGCTGCTGCGTGGGACGGTCGAAATAGATCATCACGTTGCGGCAGAAGATGAAATGGAACTGACCCGGCGAAGCGTGATCCAGCAGATTCAGCCGGCGAAACTCGACCAGCGCGCGGACCTCCCGCTTGATCTGAAATTTGCCTGACGCTTCGCCCGTTCCCCTGAGCAGAAACGCGCGCTTCCACGGATCGGGAAATGGCTCGAGCTTTTCGGCCGAGTAGATCGCGCGCCGCGCCGTCTCGAGGACCCGCGTGGAGATGTCCGTGGCGAGAATGCGCGCCGGCCGCGCGGCTTGCGCCAGCGTCATCGCGATCGAATAGGGTTCTTCCCCCGATGAGCACGCCGCGCTCCACACCAGCAGCGGGTTGGCGTGGCGCAGCTCCGTGCCCGCGAGCGACCTCAGCAATTCGAAATGCTGCGGCTCGCGCAGAAAGGAGGTGTAGTTGGTGGTGAGGGCGTCGATCAGGCCCATGAGCGACTGCCCGGTGGAGTCGGCGCAAACCTGGCGGTAGTAATCGGTGAACGATTCGTATCCGAGCCGGCGCATCTCCTTGGCCAGCCGCGCCGAGACCAGGGCCTGTTTGCCGTCGGCGAGGTTCAGGCCGAAATTGTCGTAGGCCAGGCGGCTGATTTTTTCGAAATCGGCTTGATGAAGCTGCGGAGGATCGGACGCGTTCATGCGGCCTTCCGCCCGAACAGCCCCTCGGGATCGAGAATCAGCCCCACGCGGCCGTCGCCCAGAATCGCCGCGCCGGCGATGCCCCGAACCTGGCGCATGGGTCCGCTGAGGCTCTTGATAACCACTTCCTGCTTGCCCACCAGCTCGTCCACCGCCAGACAGAAACGCTTGCCTTGCGCTTCGCTGACGATCAGGAGGCCGTCGGAAAGCTGCTCCGATCTGGGCGCGATCCCGAAGCGGCGATGCAGACGAACCACGGGGAGCAGCGATCCGCGCACCAGCACCATTTCCTCGCGATTTTCCACGGTCGAAATCATTTCCGGCAAGGGACGCAGCATTTCGCGCACTGCGAACAGCGGGACGATGTAGGTCTCGTTTCCGACGCGCGCGAGCAACCCGTCGATGATGGCGAGCGTTAGCGGCAGCTTCAGCACGAACGCGGCGCCGTGCCCCGGCGTGGATTGAATCTCGATTTTGCCCCGCAGCTTCTGAATCTGCCGGAGCACCACGTCCATTCCCACGCCGCGGCCCGAAACCGAAGTCACCCGCTCCGCCGTGGAAAATCCGGGAGCAAAGATTAAGTTGTAGATTTCGTTCTCCGCCGGTGTCGCCGACGCGTCCACCATGCCTTTTTCCCGGGCCTTGCGCAGGATTTTCTGCGCATCCAGGCCGCGGCCATCGTCGATCACGTGCAGCACGACGCATCCGGCCTGGTGACCGGCCTTGAGCGTAAGCCGCGCCACCGGATTCTTTCCCGCCGCGGCGCGCTCCTCGGGCGTCTCGACGCCGTGATCGAGCGAGTTGCGCACCATGTGCATCACCGGATCGGCCAGCTCCTCGACAATGCCGCGGTCGAGCTCGGTTTCCTCGCCGATCAGCTCCAGCTCCACCTGCTTCCCGGTCTTGCGCGACAGATCGCGCACCAGCCGCGACATTTTGTGAAACAGGCTGCGGATGGGAACCATGCGCATCGCCATGGCGGTGCGCTGCACCTCGCCCGTGATGCGCGCAAGCTGCGCCAGGTTGCGCGCGAGGCGCGGTTTGGCGAGCCCGGCAAGGTCCGGATCGTGCTTCACCAGCGATTGCGCGATGACCATCTCGCCCACCATGTCCACCAGAAAATCCAGCTTATGCGTGTCGACCTTGATGGAGCTCGCCTCAACGGCGGGCTGCGCGGGTTCAGGCTCGGCCGGCTGCGTGGAGGCGAGCGCGCTCATGGCCGCGGGCACCTCAGCGGGTTTAGCCTGCGGCCCCTCCGCTACCGCGTGAATGGAAGCGAGCAGTTCAGCGTTGGGGGGAAGGTCGCAGGGCGCGCCGCTTGCGGCCTGTTCGAGCTGGCGCAGGCACGCGTGCACGTAATCCTTGCTGGCGAGGATCACGTCGATGTGCGCGGGCGTGATGGAGATGCTATTGTTGCGCGCCAGATCGAGCACGCTTTCGATGTCGTGCGTCAGCGTCTGGATCGCGTCCAGCTCCAGGAATCCGGCGAGTCCCTTGATGGTATGAAATCCCCGAAACACGGCGTTGAGCGCCGCGGTATCGGAGGGATCCTGATCGAGCGCCAGCAGGTGTAGCTCGATCATGGAGAGATGCTCGCGCGACTCGACGATGAAATCGCGGAGCAGCTCCGGATCGCTTGCCAGCTCGTTCAGTTCAAGCGGATCAGCCATTCAACGCCCGGGCTTTACAGCAGCGCATCGCCGAGCCCGTGGACCTCCTGCTCTGACATCACCTTATTGATGTCCAGAAGAATCTTGACTTTGCCTTTCTGCTTGGCCATGCCCAGCAGGTACGGCGTGGCCACCCCGTGGCCGAAGTCGGGAGTATCTTCGATATCGCCCGACTGAAGCGTCACCACCTCGCAGACTTCGTCCACTACCACGCCGGTGAGCATGCGCGCCCCTTCCTGCTCGATGTTCACCACGATGATGCAGGTGCGCGGCGTGTAATCCTGCTCGGGCATCCCGAATCGCAGCCGCAGATCGATCACGGGGATCACCTTCCCGCGCAGGTTGATCACCCCTTTGACGTAGCCCGGCGTTTGCGGCACCACGGTGATTTCCTGCACCCCCATGATTTCCCGGACGCTCATCACCTGGATGGCGAACTCTTCCTTGCCCAGGGCGAAGGTCAGGTACTTTCCGGCGCGCGCATCCGTCTTGTTGGGTACTGGCGTTTCAATCACGGCTTGCATGCGATGTCTCTCCTCACTTCAGAACTCGGTGAAATTGTCGTCGAGCGGAAGCGCGCTTCGATCCACTTTGACGGCGGCCGGAGCCGGTTTCACCGCGGCTGCGGCCGGCTCGGGTCGCGCGGCTTGGGGCGCGGCGCCGCCGGGTACGCCTCCCGTAACGATGACCCGCAGCCGTTCGAGCACGCCTCCCATCGCGCCGGCTTGCGCCGAGAGCTCCTCGCTCGCCGACGCGCTCTCTTCGGCGCTGCCCGCGGTCGACTGCGTCACCTGGTTCATCTGCACTACGGCCTTGGAGATCTCCTCGATCCCCCGCGCCTGTTCCTGGCTGCCGAGATTGACTTCATCCACCAGAGTCTTTACTTTGGCCGCGCTGGCGGTGATCGCGCCGATCACCTGGCTCACTTCGCGCAGCCGTTCGCTGCCCTGGTTGGATTTGGAAATGGAATCCTCGATCAGCGACGCGGTGTCCTTGGCCGCCTGGGCCGAGCGCTGCGCCAGGTGGCGGACCTCGTCGGCCACCACGGCGAATCCCATGCCGGCTTCACCGGCACGCGCGGCCTCCACGGCGGCGTTCAGAGCGAGAATGTTGGTCTGAAACGCGATCTCGTCGATCACCTTGATAATCCGGGAGATTTTTTCGCTCGACGCGTTGATCTCCTGCATCGACTCGACCATCTGCTCGAGCGTACGGTTGCCGTCCTGCACCTGCCGGTCGACCGCTGTCATCACGCTCGCCGCCGATTGCGAGTTTTCCGCGTTCTTGCGCGTCATCGAGGAGATTTCTTCGACAGAAGCGGAAGTCTCCTCGAGCGAAGCGGCCTGCTCGCTCGCGCCCTGTGCCAGCGAAGCGCTCGACGCGGCCACCTGCGTGGCAGCTCCGCCGATCTGCGACTGCGTTTCGCTGAGCTCGGAAGTGATGCGCTTCAAAACGCGAATCGAGGCGAAAACGAAGAGCATGAGAGCTACAGCGAGCAATACGAATGCGGCGACCAGTCCCACCGAGATCCAGCGAGTCCGGGAAATGGTCCCGTGTCCCGATTGCACCCGGTCTTCGATTATCTGTTTGTAGAGCACAACTAGGTCTTGCGCCGACTTGCGCATTTGCTCGGTTAGCGGAAGGTCGTTTACGTAGATTTTTTCCGCCTCCGCGAGCTTATTCGTCCGCGCCAATTCCCACATCTTGTCTTCGCTTTGACTGAATGATTTCTCGGCGGATTCCAGCTCAGCGATGCCCTGTTTGCCTTGCTCCGTCTCGACCAGCGGCTTCAGAGCGGCGAGAAATCCCCTGAGCTTCCTGCATTCCTCCTGCATCGAGCTGTGATAGGACCGGGCTCCCGGAAGGTTATGCATGTGCACTCGCAACAGCTCGCCGCGCTCCAACGACAGCGCCTCGGCAACCGCGAGATCTATCGATTCGACCAGGTCGAGCTTCTTCACTTCCACCGTGGCAGCGTTCTCGAAAAGTCCACCCAGCGTTCCGATGTTAACGAGCGACACGGCGGCAAGCGTCGCGGCGACCACGCCCATGCCGGCGCATCCGGTCATGAGCTTGCGTCCAATACTCCAGTGAGTGAGTTGTGTCAAGTGGTTCTCCTCGGTCTAAATGTTGAGCAGTTGCGGCACCTGAAATCCGGGGCGAACGGCGCCCTGCGCCGCGTCCTGGTTGGGACCGATCGAGAGCTGGATATAGAAGCGCTCCTCCTCGCAGGTGAACGGCACCACGGTCCACTCGTGAATGCGCGCGCTGCGAGTCTGAAAATTGCGTCCGTAGATCACCGTGGGCGTGCTGAGGCCCATGGGACCGGCCTTCTCCTCGATCGCCGTCTTGACGTTGCCGACGATCATGTTGGTGATCTCGCCGATGGTGTCGAGCACCTCTTCGCTCATGCTGTCGCACGTGGTCGCCAGGAATTGGCTGGACAGGCGGCAGGCGAGCGAGACGGTGCAGGCGAGCGACCCCGTTCCGACCCACGCTCCGGCCATCCCGATCAGCGAGACAACGCCGGAGGACGGTGCGGCCGCGACGTTGGGCTCGGTTTGCACTTCTTCCGCCGTGAGGCGAAGGTTCAACATGGTGGAGAAAACTTCGTTTGTCGCGGCGACAATGGCTTCCACCAGGTCGGCGCGGGAAATCAGTTCTGCGGGATTTGGCTGAGTCATGAGTACAGGTCCGCGGAGGGGTTTAGAAAAACGCCGCCAGCTTCTCCTTGATCTGTTCCGCGTTGAACGGCTTGCGAACGTACCCGGCGGCTCCTAACTGAACGGCTTCGAGCACCTTCGCCTGGCTTCCCTCGGTGCTCACCATGACCACCGGGATATGCTTGAGCGCCTCGTCGGCCTTGATCCGGCTCAACAGCTCGAGCCCGCTCATGTTGGGCATGTTGATATCTGAAAGAATCAGCCCGACGCTCTGCGTTTTGAGCATGTCCAGGGCCTGGCTACCATCACCGGCTTCAAACATATTGCCGATCGGAACCTCGGCCTGGCGGATGACGCGCTGTAGTATCTTGCGGATGCCCGCGGAATCGTCCACGATGAGAATGTCCAGCATTCGTTCCTCGGGGAGCTTATCGGTAAGCCGCTCAAGATTTTAACGGACACGGGGGAAAGCGCCAACAAGTGCCGCGGAATCGGAATTTTCCGCCCTCGGCGCGCGCCCGTCACAGCCGATGAATGACTATGGACCGCGTCCTCACGCAACAGGAAATCGACAACGCCTTCAAAGCCGGCCGCGAAGCCGCCCCGGACCAGTCGATGAAAGCCGAGGTGTACGATTTCCGCCGCACCGACCGCATTGCCAAGGATCAGCTTCGAACCATTCATCTGTTGCACGAAAATTTCGCGCGCAGCCTGTCCTCGAGCCTCTCGGCCTACCTGCGCTCCTACGCGGTGGTGAACCTGATCTCGGTGGAACAGCTTTCGTTTCGCGAGTTCACGCAGTCGCTGCCCTCGCCCACCAGCCTGGTGGTGCTGGGTATGAAGCCCTATGACGGCAGCGGGGTGCTGGAAATCAATCCGTCGCTGGTGTTTCCGGTTCTGGAGATGATCCTGGGCGGATCGGGGAAGAGCTCGACGGGAATCAGCCGCGAAACCACCGACATCGAGCAGAACATTCTGGACGGATTTCTGCGCGTCATTCTCAACGACCTCCGCGCGGCGTGGATCTCGGTGGCCTCGATCGAGTTCTCCATCGACAGCCACGAAGCCGAGCCGCAACTGTTGCAGTTCCTGGCCCACAACGAAGCCGTGGTGGCGATCAGCATCGAAGTGAAGATCGGGGAGACGTCGGGGTTGATGAATCTCGGCATCCCTTCGATCACGGTAAAGATGCTGCGCCAGAAGCTCGACCAGCATCGCACCATCCGGCGCACTCAACCGACGGAAGAAGAACACATACGGCTGCTTCGGCTGATCCGTCCAGCGGAGCTGCACCTGGACGCGCGGCTCGAGGGTCCCATGCTGGGGGTGCCGGAGCTGCTCGATTTGGCCGAGGGCGACGTGCTGTGCTTCGATTTTCCGGAAACTCGGCCCATCGATCTGGCGGTAAACGGCAGCGTGAAATACGAAGGCTCGGTGGTCGCGGCCGGCGGCAAGCGCGGCCTGCAAATCCGCCGCGCGGTGGCCGAGTAGTCCGTTTCACAATCCCCGTCCAGGGCTGTCCGATGCTCCAAGGCCGGGTCGAGAGTCCGGTTTCCATACGACACATCACCGGTGAGTGAACTGCGCGCAAACGCGCAAAATCTGATATGCTCAGACGCATCGCCTATGTCTCGAAAAATTGTCTCTCTTCTCATCCTTCTGCCGCTGCTGGCGATCAGTCAGCAGCCGACCGAAAAAGTCGATTTAAACGTCATTCGCAAGATCAAGATCGCCGAACTCGGTGAGGGCGGCGGATTCGGAGGCGGAGGCGGACGCGGCGGAGCCAGCCGCACCCCGTCGCAGGTGATGAACACGATGTTCAACCTGACCGATCGCTATGGCCCCAGGCTCACCAATTCTCCGCAGTTCCGCCGTGCGGGCGACTGGGCCATCGGACAACTCAAGGAGTGGGGACTTTCCAACGTTCACCTGGAGCCGTGGTCCACTAAGGAAGTCCGCGGTGGCGCGATTCCGAGCTGGGAGATGACCCATTACAGCGCCGCGATGCTCGAGCCGACCTACATGCCCATCATCGGCTATCCGCAGGCATGGAGCGGCAGCACTCCCGGTACCATCACCGGTGAAGTGGTGATGGCGCAGATCCAGGTGCCGTCGGATCTCGAAAAATGGCACGGCAAACTGAGAGACAAAATCGTCTTCACCGCGCCGCTTCAGGAACTTCCGTTTCCCACTACGCCGCTCGGGACGCGCTACACCGAGGAGCAGCTCCAGGAAATGGTTCCCGAAATTCTGCCCGGCGAAGGGCGCGGACGCGGCGGACGCGGCGGATTGCCCGCCGAACTGGCCAACATGACCCCCGAAGAGCGCCAGGCGTTCCAGGACAAACAGCGCAGATTTTTTGCGGACGAAGGCGCGCTGATGACGGTCACCGCCAGCGAGCGCGGCCAAAGCGGAACCGTGTTTGCAAGCAACGGCTCGCCGCGCACCGGCGATCCCACTAAGAACCTTCCTTCGGTCGCCATCACCGCTGAAAATTACAACCGCATTGCGCGCCTGGTGGAGCACAATATTCCCGTGAAGCTCGCGTTCGACATCAAGAACACCTTCGACATGAGCAAGACCGAGGCGTTCAACGTGATCGCCGAGATCCCCGGCGCCACCAAGCCCGACGAGGTGGTGATGGTGGGCGGGCACTTCGATTCCTGGCACATGGGCACCGGCGCGACCGATAACGGCGCCGGCAGCACGGTCGCCATGGAAGTGATGCGTATTCTGAAATCGCTGAACCTGAAGATGGACCGCACGGTGCGAATGGCGCTGTGGGGCGGGGAAGAGGAGGGTCTGCTCGGTTCGCAGGCCTACGTGAAGGCGCATTTCGCCGATCCGGCGACGATGAAAACCACGCCCGAGCATGACAATTTCGCGGGCTATTTCAACCTCGACAACGGCACCGGCCGCATTCGCGGAATCTATCTGCAAGGCAATGAGATGGTCCGGCCGATTTTTGAGGCCTGGTTCGCGGCGCTCAAGGACCTGACGCCGGGCGTGATCACCATCCGCAACACCGGCGGAACGGATCACCAGTCGTTCGATCGCGTGGGGTTGCCGGGTTTCCAGTTCATCCAGGACCCGATGGATTACATGACGCGCACGCACCACTCCAACATGGACGTGTACGATCGCATCCAGCAGGCGGATATGGAGCAGATGGCGATCATCGAAGCGGCTTTCGTCTACAACGCGGCAACGCGTCCGGACAAGCTGCCGCGCAAGGATCTGCCTCCGCCGACGCCGCCCGAGGGCCGTGGACGCGGCCGTGCAGGCAACAATTAGACGCGGCGACTCGCTCGAGCGGACGGCGGGCTTGTAGCCCGCGCGAGGCTTTAGCCTCGCTCTCCGGAAGCGGCGCTCAAGCGCCGCGCGGATTGAAATCCTCCGTCCATCCGCGCTTGCAACGGAATGAGGGAGCCGAACTCGGAGCAGGGAATCGCCCGCCCCGAGCCGTTCACAACTTGAAAACGATTTCCGTCGGCAGCCACTTCTCGCCCGGCCTGGTCCCCGGCAGAGCCTGCTGATATTTCCACATCAGCTCTTCCCACTCCCGGACTTTCGGATTCGCGGCGTCCATCTTCAGCTTTTCGGCGAAGGAAAATCCCTCCACGGTTTCGAGAATCATGAACAGCCGGTTCCCGCCGAGGTAAATCTCCATGTCCAGAATCCCGGCGTCCCGAAGGCTCTGGAGCACCTCCGGCCAGACGCGCTGGTGGTAGCGCTTATATTCCGCAATCAATTCCGGATCGTCCTTCAAGTCGAGCATCATGCACACACGGGGCATGGTTTCCAGTCTAATGCGGTTCGCCCAACGTGCGGCATTCATGCCGCGCGTTGGCCGGGCCATCCCCAACGACTCCTGAAGTTGACCGCTCGAATTACGACCGGAACCGGCTGTTTCGACCGCGACTTGGAGGTTCGGCCGGAATCGGCGCCGCCGGGGGGCGGGGTATTTTCTCATCAGAATGACGCTGCATCCCGATGTCCACCAGCCCTGGCAGAATTGGTCCAACGAGGCGACTCTCCACGTCGCCTGCGCCTACTCGAATCCGCTGCGCTGGCGCACGCGGCGGGTCCTGATGAACGATTTTCGCCAGCACATGTCCGCCAGCCCCAACGTCGTGCTGCACGCCGGCGAACTGGCTTATGGCGAGCGACCGTTCGAAGTGACCGGCGCCGATCCTCACGATGTCCAACTCAGAACGTCGCACGAGCTGTGGCACAAAGAGAATCTTTTGAATGTCGTCATCCAGCGCTTTCCGCGCGACTGGCAGTACGGCGCGATCATCGATGCCGATTTCCACATGACCCGTCGCGACTGGGCGCTTGAAGCGATACATCAGCTTCAGCATTTCGACTTCGTGCAATTGTTCAGTACTTATTCGGATCTGTCTGCACAATATAGGCCTTATCGTGTAATGCCTGGATTCGCGTGGTGCTATTTGAGCGGCGGGGTGCGAGGCGATTCGGCTTATGCGTACGGCTATGGCTCGCCCGGTGCGACCGGAGGCGCGTGGGCATTTCGCCGCAGCGCGTTCGACGCCGTGGGAGGGTTGCTCGACGTGTGCATCCTGGGGTCGGCCGACTGGCACATGGCATTCGGGCTGTCGGGCAAGGTCAACACGGCGCCGGAATCGACCCGGTGCAGCCGAGGCTACACAGAGGCGGTGCGGCGCTGGCAGGAGCGCGCTAAGATCTTAAGCGCCAACATCGGGTACGTGGAAAATCATGCGATCCATCACTTCCACGGCTCGAAAGTTTTCCGCGCCTACGGCGACCGCTGGAAGATCCTGCGCGACCACGATTTCGATCCGGCGCGAGACATCGTCCGCGACTGGCAAGGCGTGTGGCAGCTATCAGGCAACAAGCCTCGGATGCGGGATGATATCCGTCGCTATTTCCGGGCGAGGAATGAGGATGATCCGGGCCTGCGAGGGTCGGAGCGCGCGCTGGTATAGGTTGGGCCATAAACAATACTTCTGATAATAGATATTATGTAAAGTTTATAGGTAGTGGTCAAGTTTGACCATAGAGCTTGGTCCGGTCAAGCATGTCTGGCATAATGGGTGCATGGCAACGAAGCGCGGAAAGAAAAGGCCGACCGACGTAAACAGGCTTGCGCACATGCTGGGCAAGCAGTCCACCGAGAACATCGCCTTCCCCGGCCAGGGGCCGGTTTCGGATGACGAGGTGTCGAGAGTTATGGCAGCACTTGGTAGACGCGGGGGAAAGATCGGCGGGAAAGTTCGCGCCGAGCGATTGGATCCCGAACAACGCCGGAAGATCGCTAGAGATGCAGCGAAAAAACGTTGGTCTGCTGCTAAGAATGCGAAATAATCAAGAGTGTGGTGGTGGAGGGCGCACGGCTTTAGGCCGATAGCCCTCCTAGTGGTACAGCGGGTGCGCCTCGGGTCGCAAGCCCCGTGCGCGTGAAGCTACTGCGTTCACCACAGAGCCGGTCTCGATAGCCCTGAGAAAACTAGGCGAGATCGGCTCTTTCGTGTTTTTGCCCGCCGCGCCGGTGAACTGGGGCGCGACGGACTAAGGCTCTTCTGGTCATTAATGGAAATCCACCTCGCATAAAATTAAGCCTCGGGATATTCGAGCGTGAGTACGTTGCTCAACGTCTCCATCCATCGGTCGCGCTCCGCACGCTGCCAGGGGGTTCCCGGTTTTGGAAGCCGCTGAAAGAGTCCCCACAAGAGAAGGCTCTCCTGCGCATTCATGGCGGAACGCTGATGCGCTGGATGTACAGGCGGTGCCGCTAGCGGCGGCGCAGGCGGCTGCTGTTGCTCGGTGCTTTTCTCGCGCGTGCGCGGTCCGGCAGCCGACTTCTTCCGCGCAGCGCCGTTGCTGGTCGCCCCGGAGAGATATGGAGAGATCG
>DATJVN010000130.1:0-8197 GCA_035501755.1 Bryobacteraceae bacterium
TTCATCGGTTTGTTGCTTAATTTGAAAGGCTTGGCCGAATTTTTCACGAACGCGCTCAACCGCGGCGTGCATTTGTTCCCGAACTTCATCCGGATTGATTCCGGCATCGCCTCCGTCGGCCATGTTCAATCAGTTGGATGCCATGAATTTGACATCAGTTTCCTCAGGTTGATCTACATAAAGGTTATGAAACCCGCTCTCGGACCTACACCTAGGTCTTATGCCAACAAAGAGTAGGCCTGTAGCGGATTTTCCTTGACACCCGAATTCCAAAGGGGTAGCTTGGGTCCTAAAAGGGTTCCGTGGGGCGATTTTAGTGGCAAAGTGCGTCCAATGCCAAGCTGAGACCGAGTTGTACGTGAACGGCGTTCCGTTGTGCATCGCCTGCTCGGCCGCGTTGGAGGTAGAACGAAAGCCTCCCGAGCGGGAAGAGCCCCCCGACAACGCGCGCGGAAAATCCGGCGCGGCCTAAATACTCACCAACGCGCTCCCTGAATGTCGCGCCTCAGAGTATCGGGTTTGACGAGGCGCGGCAGTGATGCCGCGCGTTGGTCGGATTTCCATGCTTACGGGCTCGGCTCCATCTCGTCCCTAGACGGCGGCGAAAGGTGAGAGCGACGCTTGCTACACTCCAAAATGAATGATGATCCTCGACGGAACCGCCGTGCGCGCAGAAATTCTTTCCCGTCTCAAGCCGCGCATCGGCAAGCTGCGACGGCCGCCCGGACTGGCCGTGGTCCTGGTGGGCCACGATCCAGCATCGGAAATCTACGTTCGCGGAAAGATCAAAGCCTCGGCCGAGCTCGCGATTTACAGCGAAAAAATCACGCCGCCCGAGACGATCTCCACCGAGGATCTGCTGGCCATCGTCGAGGATCTCAACCGGCGTCCGGAGATCGACGCGATCCTGGTGCAGATGCCGCTCCCGCGCCAGATCGATTCGCGCCGCATTCTCGAATCCGTCGCGGCGGATAAAGACGCCGACGGATTTCATCCGCTCAACGTCGGGCACCTGGTGGCCGGGCGTCCCGCTCCGCGCCCCTGCACCCCCGCCGGCATCGTCGAGATGCTCAAGTATTATCACGTTCCGATGGACGGCCGCCGCGCCGTGATCGTGGGCCGTAGCGACATCGTCGGGAAACCGATGGCCATGATGCTGCTTCACGAAAATGCGACGGTCACCATGTGTCACTCGCGCACCTGGAACCTTCCCGAGGAGTGCTATCGCGCCGACATCCTGGTGGCCGCGTTGGGACGCCCGGCGTTCATCACCGGCGAATTCATCGCTCCCGGTGCGACGGTGATCGACGTCGGCCAGTCGCGCATCGTCGATCGCGCGCTGGCGGCGCGCATCGGCAAAGCCGAAGAGTTCGAGCGCAAAGGCTCGGTTCTGGTAGGCGACGTTCATCCGGTCGAAGTGGCGCAACGCGCCTCGGCCTACACTCCCGTTCCGGGCGGCGTCGGCCCGCTGACCATCGCCATGCTGATGTCGAACACGGTGGATCTGGCGGAGCGGCATCAATGAAAAACCCGGTTCGTGGTTCGTGGTTCGTGGTCCGTAGTTGGGATCATTCCGCCCTTCCGGCGAATCGCAAACCACGAACTACGAACCACGAACCACGGACCGCATGCTGACCGTCGGCCTCACCGGCGGCCTCGCCTCCGGCAAATCCTTCGTGGGACACGCGCTCGCCGATCTGGGGTGCTTTCTCGTTCAGGCCGATCAGCTCGGGCATCAGGTGATCGAGCCGGGAGCCGAAGCCTACGACGCGGTGATGCGCGAATTCGGCACGGTGGATCGCCGCGCGCTCGCGGATATCGTCTTTTCCAATCCCGAGCGCCTGGAAAAACTGAATTCGATCATCCATCCCGCGGTCCGCGCCCGCACCCGCGCACTGCTCGAGCGCTTCGCCAAAGAAAACCCCTCGGGCATCGCCGTGGTGGAAGCTGCGATACTGATAGAAACAGGAAGCTTTCGCAATTACGACCGCATTATCCTGGCTGTTTGCCGTGAAGACCAGCAAATCGAACGCGCCATGGCGCGAGATCACATCAGCCGCGAGCAGGCGCTCGAGCGCATGCACCGGCAGATGCCTCTCCAGGAAAAAATGAAGTTCGCTGATTACATCATCGATACGTCGCAATCCAAGCAACACACCGTCGAGCAGACCCGCGCGGTCTACGATTCGCTCCGCAAACGAAGCCTATGAATTTTCGCACGCTGCTGATCTCCGCACTCCTGGTCGGCGGATTCATTTACATCACCGCCAAGCCGAACTCACTGTTTCATCGCGCGCTCGCGCCCATCGCGCCGTTGTGGAGCGAACCGCAGGTGGCCCATTCCGCCGGCCTGGGATCCGATGAGCAGAACAACATCGAGATTTACAAAGCCTCCAAGGACCGCGTGGTGTACATCACCAGCACCGTCTACCAGCGCACCTTTTTCTTCGGAATCGAGCAGGGCCACAACCTCGGCTCGGGATTCATCATCAATCCGGATGGCCAGATTCTGACCAACAATCACGTGATCAGCGGCAGCTCCGAGATCGAAGTCACGCTGACCGATCAATCGACGTATAAAGGAACGCCGTTGGTGCGCGACCCGCAGGACGATCTCGCGCTGATCAAGATCACGCCGAAAAAAAAGCTGCCGTTTCTGGCTCTGGGCGATTCCGATCACGTGCAGGTCGGCCAGAAAGTGCTGGCGATCGGCCAGCCGTTCGGATTGAAAGGCACGCTCACGGTGGGCGTGATCAGCTCCAATGGCGTGGACATTCGCGGTGAAAATAACGAGCCGCTCGAAGGCATGCTGCAAACCGACGCGGCCATCAATTCCGGCAACAGCGGCGGTCCGCTGCTCGATTCCGGCGGCAACGTGATCGGCATCAACACGGCGATTTATAGCGGGCAGAGCGGCGGAAACGTCGGCATCGGATTCGCCATGCCCATCAATCGCGCCAAGCTGATGCTCGACGATTTCCGCGCGGGCAAAACCTTCGGGCGCGCCTGGTTCGGCGCCGACACCGCGTATATTTCAGGCGACCTCGCCGACGCGCTGCACCTTCCCAACTCGGGCGGCCTGCTGATTCAAACCATCTATCGCGGCTCAGCGGCCGACAACGCCGGTCTGCGCCAATACACCGACGTGATTCGCGTGGGAAACCAGAGGCTCGGCATCGGCGGCGATTTCATCACCGCGATCGACGGCAAACCGGTCACCGATGACGATTCGCTGCACCGCGAGGTGGCCAGAAAACGCCCCGGCGATGCGATCGATCTGACGGTTTACCGCGACCGCCGCACGATTCACGTCAAGGTGACGCTGGTCCAGGCTCCGGAACGCCCGATGTGAAATCTGTGCGGGCACCCTCTGTCGCGCCTTAGACTACCCGCCCATTTTGAGGCGCGGCATTCATGCCGCGCGTTGGTCGGCCTTCGTTTTTCCCCAGGAAAATAGACGATCCTAAAGAGAAATGCTGGTCAAAGATCTGGCCGCCTGGCTCCAGGCGCAGTGGGAGGGCGATGGCGACACTGAAATTCGCGGCGCCGCGGATCTGGAAGAGGCCGGTCCTCAGGATCTCTCGTTTGTTTCCCAGCGCCGCGCGGTGAAACTTGCCGCGGAGTCGCGCGCCGGGTGCCTGATCGTTACTCCCGGCTTCGTCAACGACGGGCGGCGCACCGTGATTCGCTCCGCCGATCCGCGAGCCGCCATGGCGCGCGCCATCGCCAAGCTGCATCCAGCCACTCGGCCCACGCCGGGCGTTCACCCCACAGCGGTGATCGCGCCCGATGCGGCTTTGGGCGAGGGCGTCTCGATCGGCGCCCTCGCGAGCATTGGCGCCGGCGCGACCGTCGGCGCGGACACCACGATCGCGCCGGCGTGCGTGATCGGCGAACGCGTGAAGATCGGCGCGCGCTGCCTGATTCACGCGAACGTCACCATCTACCGGGACGTCAGCGTCGGAGACGAGGTCATCCTTCACTCCGGCTGCGTGCTCGGCGCCGACGGATTCGGGTTCGTGCTCGACCACGGCGCGTATGAAAAATTTCCGCAGATCGGCCGGGTGGAGATCGGCGACCGCGTGGAGATCGGCGCCAATTCCTGCGTGGATCGCGCCGCGCTGGGCGTGACCATCATCGGCGAAGGGACCAAGCTCGACAACCTGGTGCACGTCGGGCACAACTGCCGCATCGGCAAACACGTGGTGGTGGCCGCGCAAACCGGATTTTCAGGCGGCGTGATGGTCGGCGACTACGCGGTGATCGGCGGCCAGGTGGGCATCGGCGACAAGGCGCGCATCGAGCCGCGGGCGGTGCTCGGCTCCGGCAGCGGCGTGCTGAGTTCGAAGATCGTGCACGCCGGCCAGGTGATGTGGGGCACCCCGGCGCGTCCGCTCAAGGAATATCTGGAGCAGTTAGCGGTCGTGTCGAGGCTCGCGAAGAAGAAACAGGCGCCGTGAGGGCACTGGGAATTGGGAATTGGGAACTGGGACTCGCTGTTCGCACTGCCCAGTCCCCAATACCCAGTCCCCACTACTGCTTCCACTCCGCCGTCTCCGTCACGCTCACCCGCTCCTCGGGGAAAACGGTGAGCCGGAAACGAACCGCGGACGAGGCGTTGCGGTAGATGATGCTGCCGCTGTGCAGGTCCACCGATTTCAGATCCACCGATTTGGTGTAGCTGCCGTCCTCGATTTCGAGCGTTCCGCGCTGCGCGTCGCGGATGGCGGGCGCCCGGCGGTCCCACTTGACGTTCAGGTTCTCGTCGCTGCGGGAAACCGACAGTCCCAGCGCGAAGTCGCTCACCGCGGAAGACGACGGCGCGCGCGCCAGCCCGATCATCAACCCCAACGCCACGCCGAATACCAGGAACACGAATGAGAGCGGGATCCATAAGGCGCTGCGCGAGCGCGACGGCATCGTCACCGCATAGGCAGGCTGCGGCGGGTGCACCGGCTCGGGCGCGTATTCCTCTTCGAAAGGCGGATCTTCGAATCGCGGCCCGTTGAAACGGCCGGGCGAGTCGATGGGACGCGGCTCCTGGCCGCGCGGGCGCCGCTCGATCATCGATCGCCGCGGCGGCGGCTCTTCGCCGGTGAGCTCGCGCCGGCGGAAGGGAAATTCGAGCGGCGTGGTGGGCTGAAATCCGCCTTCTTCGCGGAAAAAAAATCCCGCCATGCTGACCTTGGTCCCGTAGGGTTTCACCAGCAGCGCGACCTGCGCCGGCGAAGGAAAGAATTCTTCCATCATCAGGATGTCTTCCGGCGCGAGCGACATCCCCTCGCGCGTGTGGCTGCGAAAATAGCCCACCGCGTAGACCGGCCGGTCCGCCTCAGGGTGCCAGCGCTCGACCGCGTCGGCGAACGCGCCGCGGTCTTCCTCGGCGAACATGTACGACGGCCCGCGCTTGTAGTCGCATTCGACCGGCTCGAAATCTTCCACGCGCACGACGGTCGAATCGCCCTCTTCCATGGTTCCGAGGAGCACGCCGCCGACTTCGGCGCCTCGTTTGGGCAACGCACCGAATCCGCGCATCACCTCGGCCAGAATGCGATCGACCACCTCCAGGTGCAGGTGCACGGAGACGTTCTTCCCCGCCACTTCCCAGACGTAGTATCCCGCTGCGTCTTGTGTTCCTGCCGCCATTCGAGCTAACGTTTCATCGTACATCTTAAAGCAATGCCCGGCATTCTATACGTGGTCGCGACGCCGATCGGCAATCTGGAGGACATCACCGTCCGCGCCATCCGCACTCTGCGCGAAGCCGACCGCATCGCCTGCGAGGATACGCGCCAGACGCGCAAGCTGCTCGATCATTTCGGAATTTCCAAGCCCATGCTGAGCTATCACGAGCACAACGAAGCCGCGCGCGCCTCCGAACTGGTCGCGATGCTTCAGGCGGGCGAGAACATCGCCCTGGTTTCCGACGCCGGCACGCCGCTCATCTCCGATCCGGGTTATCGCCTGGTCGCCGCGGCGATCGATGCGGGGATCTCCGTCGTGCCGATTCCCGGCCCTTCGGCCGTCATCGCCGCGCTCTCCGCCTCCGGCCTTCCCACCGACGCTTTTCGCTTCGGCGGATTCCTGCCGGCGAAAAGATCGGCGCGGAGAAAACTGCTCGACCAGCTCAAGCCGGAATCCTCGACGCTGATTTTCTACGAGGCTCCGCACCGGATTGTCGAAACGCTCGATGACATTGTCGACGTGCTGGGCGCGCGAAGAATCGCCATCGCGCGCGAGCTGACCAAGATGCACGAGGAAATTCTTCGCGGAACAGCGGCGGAGCTGCGCGATCAACTCAAAGGCCGCTCATCGATCCGCGGCGAGATCACGCTGCTGATCGGAAAACCGGAAGCCGCGGTGCTCGACGAAACGCCGGTTGCCGAAGCCGTCCACGAGCTGGAGCACCGAGGCGTCGCCCGCATGGACGCGATCAAGCAGGTGGCCAAAGCGCGCGGCCTATCGAAACGCGAGGTCTACCGCATCGTGGCCGGCACATAAACCTGGACGCAGATCACTTCCCCGGCTTGCCGATGGCGCACAACGGGTCGCCGATCACCACGTTCTGCCAGCTCAATCCGCGGATCGCCAGGTAATAGCTCTCCGCCAGGTTGCGGCCCTGATAATAGGCGGGCAGCAGCAGGTCCGGACGCGGCGTCATCATCAGGTACGGCTCGTCCACATGACCCGACGCGCCGGTCACGCCTTCGAGAATATAATCCCCCGTCATCGTCTGCGGACTGTCCGCAAACCACAGCTTGGGCGATTTCCAGTCGCTGATGTTCCACTTGTCCGGCGGCCGCTGGAACGTGCGCGCGTTGGTGGAGACGTACTCGGTCATGATCGCGCCCGGCAGCCAGTGGAAACCCAAAAATCGCCGGTGACGATTCTTGTCGTTCGATCCCCATCCCGCGTAGCCGATCACGTCCTTCTGGTCGTACAGAACCTTCGAGGACTGATCCACGATCTCGCGATTGTTGGGCAGATGGATCGCGGCGTCGCGCAGCCAGCCGTCGCCCGCGTCCGCGTCGCCCGATTGCAAATCGATCACGAATTTCCCACGATTGGCGGCCTGGAGCGACCGGTCGATTAAACCCTTCACGCCGTCGAAATCGTATGCCGCCAGCCGCGTGACCAGGTAAATGGGAAACTGCGGGTGGGAGAATTTCTCGTTGATGTGGCCGAAGAACGGATTGGGAATCGCGCCCGAGAGCGCGTGCGGCCGTCCGCTGCGCATATCCAGGTAGAGCAGCGCGAGCTCGCTATCGACCGACGCTCCGTCCACCGTCATCCCCGATCCGCCGGTTCCCCGCACGCGCAGCGGAACGCCGGCGGTCGTGACGATATAAAAGCTGCTTTCGACCAGATGCGCTTTGCGAAGAAACGCGGCAACCGGCCCTGCGATGTCGCGGTTGTACTCGGCGCGGGTGATGGTTTCTTCGGTGCTCGCGCGAATGCGGCACACATGATCCATGGCGATTCCGCGGCGGCGCGCGTAATATTCCCCGATCTCGCGCGAAAGCGCCGAATTATCGTTCACCACGATCACCACATTCGCCGCGCTCTCGCCCGCCGCGCAGCCGGCCAGCGCGGAAACGAGAAGCAGGCAGTGGACGATGCGAACGATGGCCTCATGGTAGCAAACGCTGCTAAAATGAAACGTTCCTGTCGGTCTCCTTTTTTGAACCTTACGTAGCGGCGCGCCATGGACCTCGATCAGCTCCACACATTTCTCGAAATCGTGCGCCTGAAAAGCTTTTCCAAGGCCGCGCAGACCTGCTTCCGCACGCAGCCGGCGGTGAGCGCGCAGGTGCGCCAGCTCGAGCAGGAGCTGAATACGTCGCTGTTCGATCGGCTGGGCACCAAAATCGCCCTCACTCCCGCCGGACGCATTCTGGCCGAGCACGCCGAGCAGATCCTCGATCTGCGCCGCCGCGCGCAGATCGCCATCCATGAACTGGAACGCGTCCCCCGCGGCGAGCTGGTGATCGCCGCGAGCGAAGCCACCTGCATTTACGTTCTGCCGCGCGTGTTTTTCGAATACAAAAAGCGGTTCCCCAACATCCAGGTGCACGTGGACCGCGCCTTCGGCTCGCGCGTGGTGGAAGCGGTGCTCAATAACCAGGTGGATTTCGGAATCACCCAGCTTCCGGTGAATGAAAAACGCGTGCAGGCGGTGCGCATTCATTCCGACGAA
>DATJVN010000131.1:0-38205 GCA_035501755.1 Bryobacteraceae bacterium
TCCGCGCTCGACGAGCTGCCCGGCGTGGTGCGGTCGCTTGAAAGCGGCGCCGAGGATTACCTGTTCAAGCCCATCGATCCGGTGCTGCTGGGGGCGCGGATCGCGTCGTCGCTTGAAAAGAAGCGGCTGCGCGATCTCGAAAAGCGCCGCTGCGGTGAACTCCAGCAGGCTCGCGAACAGGTCCGGATGGGCGAACAACGTCTGCGTCTGGCGCTCAACGCCGCGCATGCGCGCGCCTGGGAGTGGGATCTCGCCTCGGACCGTGTGCGGACTTCGGTGGATCGCACGCTTGAAGAAGCTCTCGCGCAGATCCATGCCGACGATCGGGAAAGGGTCCGCGAGCGGCTGTTCCAGGCGGTCGAAGATGGCTCGGAACTTCACGAGCGGATGCGCGTCGCCCGGCGCGACGGGTCGATTGCGTGGGTGGAATCGTTCGGGACGCTGCGCTTCGACGGGCAGGGCAGGCCGGAGTGCATGATCGGCCTCACGCGCGATATCACGCGCCAGAAGCAGATGGACGAGGATCTGCGCCGCGCCGGCCGCTTCCAACAGTTCGCCCTGGCCGCTTCGCGCGACCTTCAGGAGCCGCTGCGCGCAGTCTCTCGAAACCTGGCGCCGCTCGCCTCGCGCCTCAAAGGCGAGGACGCGCGCACGCTGGCCGCGGCGGTCGATTCGCTGGCACGGATGTCCAAACTCGTCGCGGACGTGCTCCGCTATTCGCAGGCGAGTCCGGCACCGGGGCGCAAACGGGCCGTAATTCGTGGTTCGTAGGTTGTGGTTCGTCGCCGGGCGTGCCGAGGCGCGTCCTTTCAGGCGCGCGTGGTGCGGGGATTCACCCCGTTTCAGCGACGGAGAGATTCGGAACGCGCGGCATGAATGCCGCGCCTCAATCTGACCGAGGCGCGATCGTCAGAGTTGCATCCGACGCTCAAGCGGAACCTGAGCCCCGCCAGTCAGAGTCCGTGTGAAACGCCGACGAGCCGCAGCCGTGACGGCTGACTGACGCTCCTCTCAAATTTAACGTGTTGCCGGCCGACTCGCGTCAGCGAGCGGCTTCGCGCCGATGGGAAGCTGCAAGAAAGGGGGACGGCCGACGCCATCCCCAGTTCATCACTCGCGATCGCAACCCTATTTTTTTGCAACCGTGATATCGTCTTTGACGTTGGCGTCGCCCGCGATCTGTTTGGCGTGCGAGACCGCGGCGTCTTTTTCGGCTTCGGACTGTACCTTGCCCTTCAGCGTCACCATCCCGTTCTTGGAGCTGACGTGAATGTCATGGGCGACGGATTGAGTCTGGGTATCGTTCATGATGGCCTGGCGAATCTGCGTGGACATCTGCGAATCGGACATGCTGCCGCGCGTAGTCGCCTGCCCCGTCTGGGCGGGCGTGGATCTCGATGTGGTTGCTTGCGCGAAGGCCATCAGCCCCGCCGCTCCTACCAGCAGCCCCTCTATGATCAACTTTTTCATTCCTTACCTCCCTCTCGTTAAAACATCTAAACTCTTCTGGTCAGACCTGCGATCAGCGAGACGACGAAAAGAATGAGGAACAGGAAAAACAGAATCTTCGCCACGCCGGCCGCTGCAACGGCGATTCCCCCGAACCCGAACACCGCGGCGATGATGGCAATGATGAAAAAAATCAGAGCCCAATTCAACATATTGGATCTCCCTTTCCGGCCGCGTTCAAACCATGTGGCCGCGGCCTGCCGAACTCGAATGCAAATGCCTCTCCACCGCGCCAGAAGCTTTCCAAACCCGCGCGCCCACGAGGGCACGGGCTTTTCGGGACAGAAAAAAATACGGGGGCTTGCCAAGTTCTTCACGGCGATCTCTAGCGAAGAACGAATTGTGACGTTAATGTTAGGGAGAGATGCAGCGCGACAGATGGTCATCAGCCCATGAACCCGCGAATCGACTTGCTGACGGCGATGCGCCCGCGGCCGAAAGTTTCTGAAACGTTGTCGCGCAGCTCGCAGCTTTGCTCGGCCAGGAAGCGCCGCCCCTGCTTGGATTTCGCGGCGACCTTCGCGCGTGTGCGCCAGCCCGCCTGGGGAGCGTAGAGCAGTCCCGCGACGGCGCCCGCCGCGATACCCAGCAGAAAAAACGTTGCCCGATTCATCAAAATTGCCTCCTCGCGAGACTGCAGCAATCGCGCATCCAATGCGCGTCCCATGCACGTCCGGAGAACGGAACGCGGACTGCTTAAGAATTCGGACAACTGATCATGCCCGCAAGAATTCTGATCATCGACGATGACGACCAACAACGCGCCAGCGTCGCGGAGATGGTCTTGTCCATGGGGTATATTGCTGACACGGCGTCAGACGGAGAGGAAGGACTCGAAAAAATCGGGATCGCCGAGCCGGACGCGGTCGTCACCGATTTGCTGATGCCGCGCATGGATGGCTTCCAGCTCCTGCGCACGCTGCTCGAGCGCGGCGACCTCACTCCAGCGATCGTCCTGACCGGTTTCGGGAGCATGGAGCAGGCAATTTCGGTAGTCCACGGCCTGGACGCTTTCTGGTTCCTGGAAAAGCCGGTGCAGCGCGGCATGCTGGCGACGCTGCTGGAGCGCGCCGTGCGCCAGAAGCACCTGCTGCGCGAGACCGAGCGCCTGCACCGCCAGTTGAGCGATCAGGGGCACTTGATGGACCTGGTCGGATCGTCACCACCTATGCGCCAAGTGTATTCCTTCATCCAGCAAGTGGCGACCAGCTCTGCGTCCGTTCTGATCTCGGGAGAAAGCGGAACGGGAAAGGAGCTGGTGGCTTCCGCGATTCACCGCTTGAGCCCGCGCGCCGATCACGCCTTCGTCGCCATCAACTGCGCCGCGCTGCCCGAAACGCTGATCGAAAGCGAGCTGTTCGGTCACGAAAAAGGCTCCTTCACCGATGCGCTGGAGCGCCGCGTGGGCTGTTTCGAGCAGGCCCACCAGGGCACGCTTCTGCTGGATGAGATCGGCGAGATGCCGCTCGCCACGCAGGCGAAGCTCCTGCGCATTCTCGAGGAAGGGCGCGTGCGGCGCGTGGGAGGCGCCGCGGAAATCCCGGTGGACGTGCGCGTCATCGCCTCCACCAACCGCAATCTGGAGGCCCTGGTCCGCGAAAACCGTTTTCGCGAGGACCTGTTTTATCGCCTGAACGTTTTTCACATCCCGCTTCCTCCGCTGCGCCATCGCAAGGAGGATATTCCGGCGATCGTGGAGGTGCTGATTCGCGATCTCAACCGCAAGCACGACTGCCGCGTCGCCGACGTCGCTCCCTCCGCGCTTTCCGAGCTGATGGAATACCACTGGCCAGGGAACATCCGCGAACTGCGCAATATCGTGGAGCGCGCGGTGATCGTCGCGCACGAAGGGACCCTCAACCCGGCTCATCTGCCGCGCGGATTTCCGGGACCGGAGCCGCATTCTTCCCAGCCCGCTCCGAAAACCGAGCTGTCGTTGCGCCTGGAGCCCGGCGGTCCACTGCGCGATATCGAAAACGCCTACATCCAGCTCACGCTCAAACTCACGCGCAACAACAAGCGCCGCGCGGCGGAGATCCTGGGCATCAGCGTGCGGACGCTCCACAACCGGCTGGCGCAACTGATCCCGGCGGGTGAAGGCGAGACCGAACCGGAACACGCCGGGGCGGGGGCCGTCAGGGAGTGAACCCGCCGTAACCGGTTCCGCTCGCTGACGCGCGCGGCTCGGCTCGCACCAGCCGGGCCAAGCGCGTGAGCAAGTGGTGAAGTTTGACCTTACTCGCCGGTCCGCGGCGCGCGCCCGGCGGAATTGAGGACGTCGTAGAGCGCTGTCGCCGAGGTCGGCGCAGGAACGTCGCCGTGCAGGATTTGCGACGTGGTCACATCGCGCCCGTACAGGGCGTGATCCTCGCTGTGATCCGGCGTCATGGTCGCGCCATTCAGCGCCACACCGGCGAACACTCCCCGGGAGCGCGAATATCCCAGGATCTCGGCATGCATCTGCGCGTCGGTTTCGGCCTGCGCCGAGCGGCCGAGCGGACCCGCCATCACTCCAGCGTCTGCGCCGAACGTGAATTTGTCCTGCATGAGCTTGCTCTCGCCGTCGCGATTCATGACCACGAACACCACATCGGTTTCGCCCGCGCCGATCTGGAGCCCGAAGCTTCCGCCGGTGGTCTTGACGACCGCGGGAGGGCTCCACTGGCCCGCGTTGGCGCCGTTATCGGTACGGCACACCAGCACGCCTTTACCGTACTCGCCGCCCACGATGAATCCGGCCTTCTTCAATGCCGGAATCACGCCCACACATTGCGCCTTGGCGATGATATCGCCGGGGATCGACTGGTCCCCCGCATTCATCGCTGCGCGCACGACTTTGGCTGATTCATCGATCAGCTTGTTTTCACTGGACTGCGCCGCCAGGGGAAGGACCAGCGCAACCGCCAGCAGAGTAAATCTCATAGCGTCGTCACCTCCGCTAACTTGACGCTTACCGCGCGGGATGCATTACCCATTTTGGGGGAACGTCGAGATACAGCAAAAGAACTCCGCCATGACCGGCGGGCCTGTCGCGCACCGGTCAGGGCCGGGTTCGATTTTCATCCGAAGCAGTCGCGGTTCACGCGGCGGATTTAGTCACCGGTCTTGGTCGCGACGGGCTTGTGGGCGTAACGTTCGAGCTCGCGGTACAGTCTTTCCGCGGCTGCCGGACGCGGCACCTTGCCCCTGAGGAGCTCCATGTGCGTCACATCGGGACCGTACAGCGCCACGTCATCGTCGTGATCGGTATGCAGCGTCGCGCCTTTCAGATCGACACCCGCGAAAACGCCGCGGGCTCGCGACCAGGACAGCATTTCGGCCCGCATCAACACATCGGTATTGGCCTGAACATTGCGTCCCACCGGGCCCGCCATTCCGGCGACATCCACGCCGAGCTGAACCTTATCCTTCAGGAGCTTGCGCACACCGCTCTCATTCATCACCGTGAAAACCACGTCGGTTTCGCCGGCCCCGATCTGCAACCCGAAGCTGCCGCCTTGCACCTGAATGAACGCCGGAGCGCTCCACCGGTTGGTATCGTGAATGCGGCAGGTGATGATGCCCTTTCCGTAGTCCACTCCCACGATGAAGCCGGCGCGCTTGGCGCCCGGTATGATCCCGACGCACTCCGCCTTCTGCATCAAAGTTTCGGGGATGCCGCCGTCCTTGGCGTGCATGATCTCGATCAGGTCCGTGGTGGCGGCGTCGATTCGTTTGATGTCGTCAGCTTTCCGGTCGGCCGCGAGTAAAGGCAGCACCGCTGCCAGACACACTAATCCGCGCTTCATGTCAACGTCTCCTTTTGCGAGGCAGCCTTCTTAAAACGACCGTCCTCGGTCGGCCTTACGCGGCGTCGCGCTTGGCCTCGAGGGGCTTGCAGGTCTGGACAGGTTTACGCTCCGCCCGCGACCGGGCAGCGCGGCGGGCACGCAACAGGCGAATGCGGATCGCCGTCTCCGTGACCCCCTGCTTCCGCGCAATCTCCTCTGCGGTGTCTCCTTGCATCTGTAGCTCCAAGAGAGCGCGGTCGCGCGGAGCGCAGAATTTCAGGATACGATTCAGGTCGATCGCGGCCAGGTTGACCTCGCCACCGGTATAAACTTCCGGCAAGGATTGATACGTCTTCTCGGTTCTCAACACACTGCGGTGCACGTTCATGGCAATCGCGTTCACCCAGGTGGTCACCATGCTCTCATTGCGAAGCTGGTTTAGCCGCTCCCACCCCTTCACCCATGCTGCTTGCGCAACGTCACGAGCGGTGTCGCGCGGCACTCCTCGTGAAATCAAAAAGCGGACAGTGAGATCGTATCCACGCTGATAAGCTTGTCCGTACCCTTCTTTGGTCATCTCGGCTGTTCGTTGCTCCTTTGCGGGCTTCGGAGTGCCAAGGACTGCACTTGGGGGGCCATGAATTCGAGTGCGAAGAAATTTTCTAAGCTATTGTAATGCAGTGGATTGCCAGGACACAACGGCGCGCGCGGTCGTGCAACTTCTGCAGCGGGTGCAAATCGTGTCAGTAAGAAGGAACGGGCGTGCCCACATCTGACACCTGCTGGGAGATTGGACGCTAAAAATGCCTAAAACCGTACTGCCCGGTCGGCCATTTCCCCAGGGTGCAACCTGGGATGGTACCGGGACCAACTTCGCGCTGTTTTCCGAGAACGCCGAGTCGGTCGAGCTGTGTCTGTTCGACGAGCCCTCCGGCTCCGAGACCGAGCGGATCAAAGTCACTGAAAAAACGGTACATGTGTGGCATTGCTTCCTGCGGGGAGTGCAGCCCGGCCAGATCTACGGCTACCGCGTCTACGGACCGTTCCAGCCCGAACGCGGTTTGCGCTTCAATCCCAATAAGTTGCTGATCGATCCCTACGCCAAAGCGCTGACCGGGAAGGTGAACTGGTCGGCGCCGATTTTTCCCTATCCGTTCGCCGAAGAAGACCCGGATCTCAAGATGGACGAAAGAGATAGCGCGCCGGGCATGCCCCGGTGCGTGGTGGTGAACCCGTATTTCGACTGGGACACGGACCGCCCGCCGCGCACTCCGCTGAGCGCATCGATCATCTATGAAGTTCACGTGAAAGGGTTCACCAGATCCCATCCCGGGGTTCCCGCGGAACTTCGCGGGACCTACGCCGGCCTCGCGTCGCGGCCGGCCATCGAATATCTGAAAAAACTGGGCGTCACCGCGGTCGAGCTGATGCCCGTGCACGACTTCCTGGATGATAAGCACCTGGTGGAGCGTGGCTTGACCAACTACTGGGGCTATAACACGACGAATTATTTTTCGCCCGAAGCGCGCTATTCGAGTTCGGGCGATCTGGGCGGACAGGTGGCCGAGTTCAAGGCGATGGTGAAGGTGCTGCATCGTGAGGGTATCGAGGTGATCATCGACGTCGTCTACAACCACACCTCCGAAGGCAATCATCTCGGCCCCATGCTGAGCTTCCGCGGCATCGATAATCCCACGTATTACCGCCTGGTCGCGGACAATCCGCGCTACTACATGGATTACACCGGAACCGGCAACAGTCTGAACGTGCGGCATCCGCAGGTGTTAAAGCTGATCATGGATAATCTGCGCTACTGGGTGCTGGAAATGCACGTCGACGGATTCCGCTTCGACCTGGCTGCGACCCTCGCGCGCGAGCTGCACGACGTCGATCAGCTCTCCGCGTTTTTCGACATCATCCACCAGGACCCCATCATTTCCCAGGTGAAGCTGATCGCCGAACCGTGGGACGTAGGCGAAGGCGGTTACCAGGTGGGCAAGTTTCCGGTGCTGTGGGCGGAATGGAACGGAAAATATCGCGACACGGTGCGCAGATATTGGAAAAGCGACGAGGGCCAGCTCTCCGATCTGGGCTACCGGCTCACTGGATCGAGCGATCTGTATCAGCACGACGGCCGGCGCCCGTCGGCGAGCATCAATTTCGTCACCGCGCACGACGGCTTCACGCTGCACGATTTGGTCAGCTACAACGAAAAGCACAACTGCGCCAATGGCGAGGATAATCGCGACGGAACCAACGAAAATTATTCCTGGAACCTGGGCGTGGAGGGACCCACCGACGATCCGGTGATCAACGAGCTGCGCGAGCGGCAGAAGCGCAATCTGCTCTCCACGCTGCTGCTGTCGCAGGGCGTGCCCATGATCTGCGGGGGCGACGAGATCGATCGCGATCAGCACGGCAACAACAACGCCTATTGCCAGGACAACGAGCTGAGCTGGTATGACTGGGACCTGACCGATCGCCGCAAGGCCCTGCTGCGCTTTACCACGAAGCTGATCGCGCTGCGCAAAAAGCATCCTAACCTGCGGCGTCGCAAGTTTTACCAGGATCGCGTGATCCGCGGATCGCTGTTGAAGGACATTTTGTGGCTGCGTCCCGACGGCGAGGAGATGACTGACGAGGAGTGGAACGCGGGCTGGGTGCGTTGCATCGGGATGATGCTGAACGGCCAGACCATCGGCGACGTGGACGAGCACGGGCATCCGGTGATCGACACCAGTTTCCTGATGCTGCTCAACTGCCACCTGGAGCACATCGACTTTCGCGTTCCCGCGCCTCCGGAAAACGGCAAATGGACCGTGATTATCGACACCAACGAACCCGATATCGAGCCCGGATCGGTGGTGGTCGCCGCCGGCGGAGTGATGCGCCTCGTAAAACAGTCGCTGGTGCTGCTGTCGGAAGCGGAGGCGCGATGAGCGCGGATTCTCTTCTTGCCGAAGCCTTGGCTCAAGCGCGCAAAAGCCTGAGCGAAGGAGGGATTCCCATCGGAGCCGTGCTGGTCCACGATGGGAAAATCATCGGGCGCGGCCACAATTGCCGTGTGCAGAGTGGCAGCGCGATCGATCACGGCGAAATGAACTGCCTGCGCAACGCCGGCCGGCTGCCTGCGAGCGTGTATCGCGAATGCACTCTATACACGACGCTTTCGCCCTGTCCCATGTGCAGCGGGGCCATCGTATTGTATAAAATCCCGCGTGTGATTATCGGAGAAAATTGGAATTTCTTGGGCGCGGAAGATTATCTGCGGAGCCAAAACGTCAAAATCGAGGTGATCCAGGACCCGGAGTGCATCGTCCTGATGAACGCGTTCATTACCGCGCATCCCGAACTGTGGCAGGAAGATATCGCTGTTTAACCGTTGCGGCGGCCAGCATATGATGTTAGTATTTTGACAATGCCAACAGAACATATCGTGTCACTTTTGATCGCGGAACGCGATCGGCTGAGCCGGGCGATCGAGGCTTTGCAGGGAGCGGGCGGGCGAGGACGGCCCGCAAAAGCGGCCGCGACGGCGAAGTCTTCCAAAGCGTCCGCGCCACGCAAGCGACGCGGGATGTCGGCAGCCGCGCGCAAAGCCCAGTCCGCACGTATGAAAGCCTTCTGGGAAGCGCGCCGCAAGCAAAAATCGAAGTAACTGGCTTAAAAGCACCAGCGCGGTGGATTTGAGCCACAATCGTTTCATTATTCCGCTCTGAAATCAAAGGCTTAGGAGTGGTGAAACGAATGCTTCACGAGGCTCGTCGTGAAGTTGTGAAGAGGGACATCATGAAGCCGCTTCGAACGCATTATTTCCTCGGCGCCGCGTTGGCAGTTGCGAGTCTCGGATTCGCGCAGCAGACGCCGACGGTTCCCGATCCATCTCCCGTTCCGCAAACTCAGAGCCAGGATCAGCCCGCGACCGCTCCGCAACAGGACGGTGGATGGCGCCGGATGGGCGGTCCAGGCGCGGCTCCGGCACCGGCGACGAACGCTGTTCCCGCGCAGGATCCGCAGCAAAGCGCGCCGCCGCCGTCGACGATTCCCGCTCAATTGACCATCAAGCCCGGGACTTATGTGACCGTGCGTATCAACCAGTTGCTGTCTTCCGATCACAGCCAGCCCGGCGACGCGTTTTCCGCCACGCTGGTGCGGCCGATCGTGGTCGACGGAGTGGTGGTGGCCGAGCGCGGGCAGACGCTCGGCGGAAAGGTGACTGAAGCGAAGAAGGCGGGCCGCGTATCCGGCACCTCGCGGCTGGGCATCCAGCTCACCGATATTCCAGTAGTCGACGGAAGCCAGGTTCCGGTGCAGACCTCGCTCATGAGCCGCAGCGGTCCGACTTCGGTGGGACGCGATGCGGCAGCGATCGCCGGGACTACGGCGGCAGGCGCGGTGATCGGAACGGCAGCGGACTGGGGGCGAGGCGCGGCGATCGGCGCGGGCGCGGGCGCGGCCGCGGGGATCATCGGAGTCCTGTTGACGCGCGGCCGGCCGACCATCATCACTCCCGAATCGGTGCTGACGTTCCGCGTGGAGCAGCCGGCGACGATCTCGACCGCGCATGCTCCGCAGTTGTTCCGCTACGTCGAGCCGGGCGATTACAGCGCGCCGCCTGCGCCGGCCATGCGTCCGCGACCGGGTCCTGGCTATCCAGGTTACCCCGGCTATTATGCGCCTGCGTATTACGGCTATCCATATCCGTACGGCTATCCTTACTGGGGCTGGGGTTATCCCGGATTCTGGGGGCCGGGATTCGGCATCGGATTCGGATTCCGCGGACGGCGCTGGTAACGGATTCAACGCATTTATAATTGGCCGTTAATGAACGTGAATCAACGTGAATGATATTCATGTTCATTCACGTTTATTCACGGCCAATTCCTGGTAACCGATTTGCAACATAAGCGGAGTGCTCGATTACATTCTCCGCTTCCTGGCCGGCGGGTGCATGGTCAGCCTGTTCTCGTTTATCGGCGAGATTGTCGAACCGAAAAGTTTCGCGGGATTGTTCGGCGCGGCTCCGTCGATTGCGCTGGCGAGCCTGGGTCTCACCATCGTAAGCCGTGGGGCAGCGAACGCCGCGATCGAATGCCGCAGCATGCTGATTGGCGCGGTCGCTTTCGGCTGTTATAGCGCGACCGTCACGCGGTTGCTCGCGCGCTGGCGCATGCCCGCGATGAGAGCGGCCATCGGCGCATTGGGCGTCTGGTTCGCGGTGGCTTACGGGCTGTGGTTCCTTGTGCTCGATTGAACCATGCTCGGGGCGATCCGGATCGATTTCACCAATCTCAAGCGGGCGCGACGGCAGGATTACGCAATCCGTTTTCTCTCCGGTGGCGTCATCACTATGAGCGCGGGGTTCATTGCCAAGCACGGTGGGTCGAGTCAGGGCGGCCTGTTTCTCGCATTCCCCGCGATCCTTCCGGCGGCGGCGACGCTGATCGCCAAGCACGAGTGCGAGGAGAAAACGCGCAAAGGGCTGCAGGGCGAAAAGCGCGGGCGCATCGCCGCGGCGCTCGATACGCGCGGGGCGGCGCTGGGGAGCGCAGCCATGCTGGCCTTCGCGGCGGTCGCATGGTGGTCGCTTCCACGCCTGTCGCCGGCCGCGGCTGTTCTGACCCCGACGGCGATCTGGGCGATGGTCGCGGTGGGGGCGTGGGTGCTCCGCAAGAAGCTCGGCTGCGGAGGGCGGAGGAGAATGTGAGCGTTAGGGGAGCGGCTCGAAGCGGGTTCTGAATCCGTCCGTTGCGTAGCGGTGGCCGGCGGTGTCGATGAGCAGCGCCTCGATTTTCGCGGCGCGCGCGAGTCTGAAACCTTGCTCCGGCCCCAGAATGAAAATGATCTTGTCGAACACCACGCCTTGCTCTGCCGTCGGCGCGATGACGGTCACCGCGCTCGCCGCTGTGGCGGGCCATCCCGTGCGCGCGTCGATGATGTGGTGATAACGGACGCCGTTGACGATGCGGAAGCGCTCGTAATCGCCGGAGCTCGCCACGGCGCAATCCGATGCGGGAACACGTCCGATCAGCTTTCCGCGTCCCGCGCGCGGGTCCTGCAGTCCGATCAGCCACGGCGCGCCGTTGCGCGTTCCCGATAATCGCAAGTCGCCTCCGCCGTCCACCAACGAATCGGTGAAGCCCTCGCGCGCAAGCAGCTCCGAGGCGCGATCGACCGCGTAGCCCTTGGCGATGCCGCCCAGGCCGATGCTCATGCCGGCGCGCGGCAGAAAGACGCGATTGCCTTCGATCTGGATCCCGCGAAAATTCACGTAGCGCCGCGCGGCGTCGACTTCGGCTTGCGAAGGAACTCGGAAGTTGTCGTCGAAGTGCCAGATGTTGGCCATGCCGTGCCAGGTGATGTCGAAAGCTCCGCCGCTGAGCTCGCTGTAGCGATTGCTGCGCTCGATGATGGCGCGCAGCTCCGCGGGGACTTCGACCGGATGTTTTCCCGCGGCAGCATTGATCGCCGAGAGCGGCGAGTCGGGGTTCCATTCGCTCATGAGCCGGTCGATGCGGGCGAGCTCGGCGTACGCGTCGTCAATGGCGCGACCGGCTGCGTCGGGGCGGCCATGGTCGGCGACTTCGATCGTCCAGGTAGTGCCCATCAGCGGCCGCTGAACGCGGATGACCGAGCCGGCGTGTTCCGAAATGGAAGCGGCGCGCAGAGCGAACAGGACGACCACGATCGCCGCGACAAAGAGAGTGTTCCTGAGCGTCGGCTTCACGCGTTATCTTCGGCACGCCGAGTGCCACGCTTCCGCGAGACGAAACCCGAGCAAGGTGACGCGCCTCGCGATCACGGTTTTGTCAGCCGCCTCGCGTCAGCGAGCGCCTCGTTTTGACCGTTCGACATCGAATGGCACCCCGGTTGCGAATGTGCAGGCTGCGTATGGCGACGGGCGTTCCAAGCACTGAGTTAGCGCCATTTGCGCTCGACGCGACGTTGCGGATTGCGGGTTTTGACGCATGCGGCTGGGTCTTTAAACGATGATTGAGTTCTTGATCGGCGGCGCATTGATGGGCGGAATCGGCGTTCTGCTGGCGATCGCGCTGGCGTATGCGGACCGGAAACTGTACGTATTCGAAGATCCGCGCGTGGATCAGGTAGACGCCATGCTGCCGCATGCCAACTGCGGCGCGTGCGGGTGCGTGGGCTGCCGGATGTTCGCGGAAAAACTGGTAGCCGGAGAAATCGCGCCGGGGAAATGCACGGTGAGCAGTCCGGCGGAGATCGCGGCGATCGCGGCGTTTCTGCATGTCGATGCGGGAACCGAAGAGAAACGCGTCGCGCGGCTGGCCTGCGCGGGCGGAGCGCACGTGGCGCGCAACCGCGCGCAATACTGGGGCGTCGAAACGTGCCGCGCGGCCGCTCTTGTGGCGGGCGGAGGAAAGGCCTGCGCGTGGGGCTGCCTGGGCCTGGGCGATTGCGAGCGCGCCTGCGATTTCGACGCGATCCATCTTGACGCGCAAGGCCTTCCCTGGGTTACCGAGGCGAAGTGCACGGCCTGCGGCGATTGCGTCGAGGCATGTCCGAAAAATCTGTTCTCGATTCATGCGGCGAGCCACCGGCTGTGGGTCGCGTGCAGCAATCGCGCGGCGGCGACGGAGGCTGAGGCATGCTGCGAAGTCGCCTGCACAGCGTGCGGACGGTGCGCGGCGGACGCTCCCACGCTGGTGCGGATCGAAAACAATCTCGCGGTGATCGATTATTCGAAAAACGAGCGCGCCACGCGCGCCGCGATCGAGCGCTGTCCCACGGGCGCGATCGTGTGGATGGATGAGCGCGGCCCGCGCAAGGGCCTGGAAGCCAAGAAAATTACGCGCAGGTCCGCGCTCCCGGTGGAGCAGGCGGATCTGGCGGTTTTAAGCGAGGAGCAAACGTGAATCACCCGACGTTCAAATATCCGGGAACGCGCGAAGCCATGGACGGCAACACCGCCGTGATCATGTGCGAGCGCGAATCGAGCGACGCCGCAGGCGCCTACCCCATCACGCCGTCAACGCAGATGGGCGAATACTGGGCCGAGGAATCGGCCAAGGGCCACGTGAATATTTCGGGCCGGCCGCTGATCTTCATCGAGCCGGAAGGCGAACACGCCGCGGCCGGCGTCACCGCCGGGCTTTCGATGACCGGATTGCGCGCGACCAATTTTTCCTCCGGCCAGGGCATCGCCTACATGCACGAATCGCTGTACGCGGCGGCGGGCAAACGGCTGACCTATGTGCTCAACATGGGCTGCCGCGCGATGACCAAATCGACGCTGAACGTCCACGCCGGCCACGACGACTATCACGCCATCGACGACACGGGATTTTTCCAGCTCTTCGGGAAAAACGTTCAGGAAGTCTGCGACCTGAACATCATCGCGCACCGCATCGCCGAGCTGGGGCTCACGCCGGGAATCTGCGCGCAGGACGGGTTCCTCACCACGCACCTGATCGAATCCCTGATGCTGCCCGAGCGCGAGCTGATCGCGGAATTTCTGGGCCGCCCCGACGACATCATCGAGACGCCCACGGCGGCGCAGCGCATTCTGTTCGGTCCGCGGCGCCGGCGCATTCCGGAATTGTGGACCGTCGACAATCCGGTGATGCTCGGGGTGGTGCAGAACCAGGACGCTTACATGCAAAGCGTTGCGGCGCAGCGGCCGTTCTTTTTCGCGCACATCGCGGGGATCGCGGACGCGGCCATGCAGGAATTTTTCCGGCTCACCGGGCGGCGTTACGCACGCGTTTCGACGTATCGCGCAGATGACGCCGATTACCTGATCCTCGGCCAGGGAAGCATGCTGGTGACGGCGGAAGTGGTTGCCGATTACCTGCGCGAGACGCGGCGCGTGAAGGTCGGCGTGGTGAACATGACCATGTTCCGACCGTTCCCCGGCGACCTGCTCGGCTCGATTCTCAAGGGCCGCAAAGGCGTCGCGGTGCTGGAGCGCACCGATCAGCCGCTTGCCGGCGATCTTCCGCTTATTCGCGAAGTGCGCTCGGCGATCGGAAAATGCGTCGAGAACGGGCGCTTCGCCAACGGCTCGGTTCCCTTCCCTGATTACGCGAGCTATGCGAAATCCGAGGATGTTCCGCCGCTGTATTCGGGATCGTACGGATTGGGCAGCCGCGACCTTCAGCCGGAGGGTTTGATCGGCGCCGTCGAAAACATGCTCCCGGACGGCGCGCGCAAGAAGTTTTTTTATCTTTCGATCGATTTCGTGCATGACACACCGTTCACGCCGAAACAGGAGCTGCACCAGATCCAGATCGCCGACGGCTATCCGGAAATTCGCGAGCTGGCGGTGCGCGGCAGCCAGAATCCCAACCTGATGCCCAAGGGCAGCATCACGGTGCGGTTTCATTCGGTGGGCGGATGGGGCGCGATCACCACCGGAAAAAA
This sequence comes from Bryobacteraceae bacterium, assembly GCA_035501755.1. Taxonomy (GTDB): domain Bacteria; phylum Acidobacteriota; class Terriglobia; order Bryobacterales; family Bryobacteraceae; genus Palsa-187. Next base: position 14,673 of record DATJVN010000131.1, read on the forward strand.
TCTGGCGATGACGCTGTTCGATCTGCTGGGCTATCACATCAAGGCGAATCCGAAATACGGGTCAGAGAAAAAAGGCCAGCCGACCACCTACTATTTGTCGGCCGCGCCGGAGCCCATTCGCGTTAACTGCGATTACATTTACGTGGACGTGGTGCTGTCGCCCGATCCCAACGTTTTCGCGCATTCGAATCCCCTGGATGGTTTGAAAAAAGGCGGCGTCTTCATTCTGCAAAGCGCGCTCGAAACGCCGGAAGCCGTGTGGGCGAGCATTCCCGAAAAATTTCAGCGCATCATCGCCGACAACGGAATTCGCGTTTTTTATCTGGATGCATTCAAGATCGCGCGCGAGGAGGCCACGGATCCCGAGCTTCAGTTCCGCATGCAGGGCATCGCGTTCCAGGGTGCGTTTTTTGCGGCGTCGCCCGTCGCGCAGTTGACCGAGGCGCAGCTTTTTCAGGCGATCGAGGCGCAGCTCCAGCACAAGTTCGGGGCCAAGGGCGCGCGCGTGGTGGAGGACAATCTGCGCGTGGTGCGGCGCGGTTACGACCAGGTGAAGGAGATCGCCGACAAGCGCGTGGTCGCCGCGTCAGCAGCGCAGCTTCGCAAATCGCCGGAGCTGCCGGTGATGCTGAAAGGAACTCCCGCGAGCGCGGCTCCGCTCACCGACATTCAGCGCTTCTGGGAGCAGACCGGGAATTTCTACGCGACCGGCCGCGGCAACGACAATCTCGCCGATCCGTTCATCGGGCTGAGCTTCATTCCCGCATCCACGGGCGTGTTTCGCGACATGACGGGCGTACGCTTCGAGCATCCGCAATGGATCCCCGAAAATTGCACGGCGTGCGGGTCGTGCTACACGGTGTGTCCCGACAGCGCGATTGCAGGGCTGGTGCATTCGCCGCTCTCTATTCTTGAAACCACGTTGAAAAAGATCCCCCAGGATTTGAAATTCCTGCCGCGCGCGATCCGCACGGTGGAGCAGAAGCTGCGCGCGCATCTTGCGAGCGCGGGGAACAAGTCTGATATTGCAGCTTTGTTGAATGAGGCGATCTCCGAAACGATCGGCGGTTATCGCGACTCCGAACGCGGAGCGGTCGAACAGGAGTTCGACTGGCTGCGCGAGGCGCTCGGCGGATTCAAGCTCGCGGCGACGCAGCCCTACTGGTTCGCGCGCGAGCGCAAGCAGAAAAGCACTGGCGGGCTGCTTTCGATCACGGTGAATCCGTACGCGTGCAAGGGCTGCATGGAGTGCGTCAAAGTGTGCAACGACGACGCGCTGCGGCCCGTTCCACAAACGTCGGAAAGTGTCGCGCAACTGCGGCACAACTGGGATTTCTGGAACGCGCTGCCGACGACTTCGCCGGAATTCATCCGCATCGAAAATCTGGATGAAAAAATCGGCGCGCTCGAGACGCTGCTGCTCGACAAACGCAATTACCTGTCGATGTCGGGCGGCGATGGCGCGTGCCTGGGATGCGGCGAAAAAACGGTAGTTCACCTGTTCACCGCGACCGTGGAAGCCCTGATGCAGCCGCGCGTGAAGGCGCACGTCGCAAAGCTTGACGATCTCATTTCACGACTGGATCAGCATGTCCGGCTGAAGCTCGCCGGAACCATCGATCTGACCCGCGGGGATCGTATCGAGCACGCGCTCGACGAATTGAAGAACCAGGACGTCACGCTGGCGAGCTTTTCGGAAAAACTCGATGAGCGCCACTCCGGTCCGACGCTCGATGGTGAATGGCTGCGCTGGGTGGTGCAACTGCTCGAAAAGCTGAAGCACCTGCGCTGGCAGTACACGGAAGGAACCACGCGGCGCGGGCGCGCCAATATGGGCATTCTCAACTCGACCGGCTGCACCTCGGTGTGGGGATCGACGTATCCCTACAATCCGTACCCGTTCCCGTGGGCCAATCACCTGTTCCAGGATTCGCCTTCAGTGGCGATGGGAGTTTTCGAAGGCCACATGGCCAAGATGGCTGAGGGATTCAAAGCCGTCCGCATGGCCGAGATCGAGCTCGCGGGCGGGTTCAAGAAAGAAAAACACGCCGATTTCTTCACCTACTTCGACTGGAAAAAATTCAGCGATGAGGAGCTGCGGCTGTGCCCGCCGGTGGTGTCGATCGGCGGCGACGGCGCGATGTACGACATCGGGTTCCAGAACCTTTCGCGCATGATGATGTCGGGAAAACCGATCAAGGTGCTGGTGCTCGATACGCAGGTGTATTCAAACACCGGCGGGCAGGCCTGCACGTCGGGATTCACCGGCCAGGTTTCCGATATGGCGCAGTTCGGAAAAGCGATGCAGGGAAAAGAAGAGGTGCGCAAAGAGATCGCGCTGGTGGGCATGGCGCATCGCACCACTTACGTCCTGCAAGGCTCGATTTCGAATGCGACGCATCTCATTGAAGGGTTCATCGACGGGCTGAATTCGCGCCGCCCGGCGCTGTTCAACATCTACAGCGCGTGCATGCCGGAGCACGGCATTGGCGACGACCTGGCGGAGCATCAGAGCAAGCTGGCGGTGGAATCGCGCGCTTATCCGCTGCTGCGCTATAACCCGGATAAAGGCATTTTGCCCGAGGAATGTTTCGATCTCGAAGGCAATCCCGCGATCGACGGCGATTGGCCCAGCTACACCATCGAGTATGTGGACGAGCAAGGCAATGCACAAAAAATGGACGCGCCGCTGACGTTCGCCGATTTCGCGGTCACCGAAGCGCGCTTTCGCAAGCAGTTCCGCACGGCGCCACGCGACGCCTGGAACGAGAACATGATTCCGCTCGCGGAATTCTTAAATCTTTCCGCTGAAGAGCGCGACGGAAAATTTCCCTACATCTGGGCGGTGGACAAGAAGAACCGGCTGATTCGCGTGATTCCGGCTGAGCCCATTGTTCGCGCATCGGAAGACCGTCGCAATTTCTGGCGGATGCTGAAGTCGCTCGCCGGAATCCGGCCCGCGGTCGACACGAAGCAGATTGCAGAGCAGGCGCGCGCCGAGTTCGCGCAGTCGCTGATGGCGCAGATCGCGGCCATCGCCGGGAACAGTACCCCCGTCGCCGCTGCTCCGCCGCGGATCGAAGCCGTCGCGGCCGCTCCCGCCGCTCCCGCCGCTCCCGCGACCGGAGATGGCGACGGCTACGTGGCGCCATGGATCGATTCGGCGATCTGCACATCCTGCGACGAGTGCACCACCATCAACCCCAAAATTTTCGCGTATGACCAGAACCGGCACGCATACATAAAGGATGCGAAAGGCGGTCCGTACCGCGACCTGGTGCGCGCCGCCGAAAAATGCACGGCGCAGGCCATTCATCCCGGCACGCCCTTCGATCCCAACGAAAAAGATGCCGACAAGCTGATGAAACGCGCGGCGAAATATTTATGAGCTTCCTTCGCCGCAACGGTTTTGCGCACGGCGTGCACGTGCCGGATTTCAAGGAATCCACGTGTCACCTCCCGATCCGGCGGCTTCCGTTTGCGCCAGTACTGGTGATTCCTCTTTCGCAGCACACCGGCGTGCCTGCAATCGCGATCGTGCGCGAAGGACAGGAAGTGGTGCGCGGGGAGCCGATCGCGAAGCCCGGCGGATTCGTTTCCGTCCCCATGCACGCGCCCGCGACCGGACGCGTGGAGCGGATCGCGCTCGCGCCCACCGGACGCGGCGATGTTTCGCCCGCAATCTACATTCGCCCCTACGCCGGCGCGAGCCAGGAGATCCTCTACGGAGCGCCCCGGGAAATCGACCCCATGACGCCGGACGAGCTGATCGCCGCGGTGCAGGAAACCGGCGTGGTGGGACTGGGTGGCGCGGCCTTTCCCACGCACGTCAAGATGAAGCTGCCCGAAGGGAAGCGCGTCGACACGGTCATCGTCAACGGATGCGAGTGCGAGCCGTATCTCACGGCCGACCATCGCGTGATGCTGGAGCAGCCGAATCAGGTTCTCGCCGGCGCGCGCATCGCCGTGAAGGCGCTCGGAGCGGAGCGCGCGATCGTCGGCGTCGAGGACAACAAGTTGGACGCGATCGAGGCTCTGCGCAAAGCCGCGGCGGCGATTCCGAACATCACAGTCGCCTCCGTTCCGGCGAAATATCCGCAGGGAGCGGAGAAAATTCTGGTCCAGGCGCTGCTCGGCCGGGAAATTCCCTCGCGCGGGCTGCCGAGTGACATAGGTGCAGCCGTTTTCAACGTCGCCACGCTCGCCCAGATCGGCGATCTTCTGCCGCGCCATCAGGGGTTGATCGAGCGCGTGGTGACCATCGCGGGACCGGGTGTCGCGAAGCCGGGTAATTATCTCACCGCGCTCGGAACGCCGCTGCGCTGGGCGCTCGAACAGGCGGGCTGCGCGGCCGACGTCGCGTCGGTGATCCTGGGCGGACCCATGATGGGCGCGGCGGCGGGCTCGCTCGACGTTCCGCTCACCAAAGGCGTGACCGGGATTCTGGTGCTCACCGCGCGCGCGAGATCGCGGCGCAAGATTCACGCCTGCATCAAATGCGCGGCGTGCGTCGACGCCTGCCCGATGCATCTCAATCCGTCGCGGCTCGGTTTGCTCGCACGCAAGGAGCGCTACGAAGAGATGGAGCGCGACTTCCACCTGAACGATTGTTTCGAGTGCGGAAGCTGTAGCTACGTGTGCCCGTCCAACATTCCGCTGGTCCAGTATTTCCGGCTTTCGAAGCAGATGAATCGCACGCGAAAGGCGGCGGCATGAAGCCGGTGATCGAGCTGCGCACGTCGCCGCACATCCATTCGCCGCGCTCGGTCGAGTCGATCATGCGCAACGTAGTTTACGCGCTACTGCCGGTGTGCGGCTACGCGGTGTGGCTGTTCGGCGCGAGCGCGCTGGCGCTCATCGCGACCACTACTGCCTCCTGCATGCTGACCGAATATTTTTTCTGCAAAATTTCCGGGCGCGAATCGTCGCTGGGCGATTGGAGCGTGGTCATCACCGGATTGCTCCTCGGCCTGATCCTTCCGCCCGGATTTCCGCTATGGATGGCCGCAGTAGGCGCGTTCATCGCCGTGGGACCGGGGAAAATGCTGTTCGGCGGGCTGGGATTTAACGTTTTCAATCCCGCGCTGGTGGCGCGCGCGTTTTTGCAGGCCGCGTTTCCGGTGGCGATCATGGGCTACACGCCGGCGCTCGCCCTTCACCGTTTCACCGAAGTCGTCCCCACCACGTTCGCCCTGCCGCTGATCAAAGCGCAACCCCTGACAGACTGGATCGCCCGATCGCGCGTCGACGCATTTTCCGGCGCGACGCCGCTCATGCTTGAAAAATTCGACCACGTCCATACCGAGCTGTTGCCGCTGATCCTCGGCCCGCGAGCCGGCTCATCCGGTGAAACTCCCGCGCTTCTGATTCTGGTGTGCGGCGCATATCTCATCACCCGCCGCATGATGGACTGGCGCATTCCCGTGGCGATGCTCGCGAGCGCGTTTGCAACCAGCGGGGCGTTCTATCTCGCCGATCCCTCGCGCTACCCGCATCCGCTATTCATGCTGTTTTCGGGCGGCATGATGCTGGGCGCGATGTTCATGGCTACCGATCCGGTCAGCTCGCCCGTCACGTCGCTGGGCGTATGGATCTACGGAACGCTGATCGGGCTGATCACGATTCTGATTCGCTTGAAGGGCGGCCTGGCGGAAGGCGTAATGTACGCGATTCTGCTCGCCAACGCGGTTTCGCCGCTGATCGACAACGTCACGCAGCCGCGGACTTATGGACAACGACGCGGCGCTCGCAAGAAAGAGGCCACCACGTGAGCAACGGCGCGCAAATGATCCGGCTGCTCGGCGCGGTGTCGCTGGTGTGCGGGCTGGCGATCGTGGCCACTCAGCGCGGAACCCTCGCGCGCATCCGCCACAATCAGGAAACCATCATGCGCGAGTCGGTCGCGCGGCTGCTTCCCGGCATCCACAAGCAGATCATCTACGGAATCGCGGCTTCCGGCCAGCTTACGATTCTCACGGGCCTTGAATCCGGCGGGCCGCGGTTCTTTGCCGGATACGACGCCGACGGAAATTTTCTCGGCGTGGTCATCGAGGCCAGCGAGCGCGGCTATGCCGACGTGATCTCCGCGATGTACGCCTATTCACCGGACACGCAAACGATCACCGGGTTTCAAGTGATCGATATGAAAGAAACACCGGGGCTGGGCAATAAAATCGGCACCGATCCGGAATTCCTGGACAATTTCAAGCATCTCGACGCGACACATCCCATCAGCGCCGTCAAGCATGGCGCCAAGAAAAATCCCTGGGAGATCGACGCGATCTCCGGCGCCACGATTTCGTCGCGAGCGGTGGGCAGGATGCTCGACAAAAGCGTCGCTGAAATCACGCCTGCGATCCGGCGCAACATCGAACGCATCAAGCGAGGTCAATGAGATGAGCGAACCGATTTCCTGTCACACACCCGTCACCGCCGCTCAGCCTTCCGACACCATGTCCGCGTTCATCACCGGTCTGTGGAAACAGAATCCCGTGTTCGTGATGGTGCTGGGCATGTGCCCCACGCTCGCGATCACCAACAGCGTGCGCAACGCGATCGCCATGGGCCTTGCGACCACGTTCGTCATGGCATCGGCCAACGCGTTCATCTCCATGGTGCGCAAGTTCGTGCCCAAGCAGGTGCGCATCGCGACCTATATCTGCATGATCGCGACCTCAGTCACCATCGTCGATTACCTGGTGAAGGCGATCAGCATTCCCGTGTACAAGGCGCTCGGTCCGTTCATTCCGCTGATTGTGTCGAACTGTCTTACGCTCGAGCGCGCGGAAAGCTACGCGGGGAAAAACCCCATCGGGCGAAGCATCCTGGACGGCCTGGGCATGGGATGCGGATTCACCTTCGCGCTGACCTGCCTGGGCACCGTGCGCGAGGTGCTCGGCGCCGGAACGTTTCTCGGATTCCCGCTGTTCGGGAAAAATTTCGAGCCGTGGGTGCTGTTTTTACTTCCGCCCGGAGGATTCATCACGCTGGCCATGTGGCTGATGACATTCACCCTGTGGCGCGAGCGCGCGGCGAAACGGAAAAAAGCGCGCGAAGCCGTCGAGGAGCTTCCAGCGGAGGCCGTCTATGAATGAATCCCTTTCGCACATCTTCATCGACGCGCTGCTGATCAATAATTTCGTGCTGTGCGTGTTTCTCGGCATGTGCTCCTTCATCGGGCTGTCCGGAAAATTTTCGACCGCCTGGCGCATGGGGCTCTCGGTGATGTTCGTGATCATCGTCAGCAGCATTCTGGGCTACGGCGCGAATCTTCTGCTGGTGCGCTTCCACGCCGAATATCTGCGCATCATCACCTACATCGTGATCATCGCCGCGACGGTGCAGCTCACCGAGATGTTCATCAAGAAGACCAGTCCCGCGCTGTTTCGCGCCATGGGCGTGTACCTGCCGCTGATCACGACGAACTGTGCGGTGCTCGCGGTTCCGCTGTTTCAGACCGCGCGCAACTATACCTTCATTCAAAGCGTCGTGTTCGCCATCGCGGCGAGCGGCGGATACACCATCGCGATCGTCACCCTTTCCCTGTTGCGCGAGCGCGTGGAGCTTTCCGACGTTCCCAACCTGGCCAAGGGAACCGCGCTCACGCTGGTGCTCGCCGCGATTCTTTCCATGGCGTTCATGGGATTCGCCGGAATGGGGAACGGAGGCTAGACATGCTCTCCTTCATCACCGCAATTGCGGGCATCGCGATCGTGATGGCGATCTGGTACGGAGTGCAGGCTTTGGCGCGCAGGAGTTCGCACTGCTCGCTCGATCAGGACATGCTTGAAGGCCACGGCTGCGGCGCCTGCGATCATTCGGGCGCGTGCCGGCGGAAACAGGAAGGACAACACCATGGAAATTTGTGAAGACGACATTCGAAGCGCGATTATTGCGACGCTTCTTTCCACCGAACGCATCACGCCGCCGAAAGCGGCCGAGGTCCGCCACCTGGTGCTGGAGCTGCCCGTCGGCGAATTCGCGTTTCGCGAAGGCCAGTCGGTCGCGGTGCTGGTTCCGGGGCCGCACGAGTTCGGCAATATGTACCACACGCGCCTGTACTCGATCGCCAGCTCACGCCTGGGCGAAGCGGGCGAGCCGGGGACCATTTCCATCTGCGTGCGGCGCTGCTTCTCCATCGATCCGGTGAGCGGTGAGCGTTATCCCGGCAAGGCTTCCAATTTCCTGTGCGATGCCGCACCGGGCGACGACATCCTCATCGCCGGACCCTATGGCAACCATTTCCAGATTCCGCCGGATTCCAGTTCGAACCTGCTGATGATCGGCGCGGGCACGGGCATCGCTCCGTTCCGCGCGTTCGTGATGCGGATTTATCAGGAGCTCGGCGGTTGGAAGGGGAAGGTGCGCCTGTTCTACGGCGCGTCCACCGGCATGGAGATGCTGTACCACAACGATGTCAACAAGGACCTCGATCTGTATTACGACCGCGAAACTTTCCGCGCGTTTGAAGCCGTGAGCCCGCGTCCGCACTTCGATGAGCCGCCGGCGCTCGAATGCATCCTCGCCGACAACGCCCGCGAAGTGTGGGAGATGATCCAGGAACCCAAGACGCACGTTTACGTCGCCGGTCTGGTGGAGGGCAAGCAGAAATTCGAGAAGGCCATGACCGCCATGGCGGGGTCCGAGGAAGCCTGGCATCGGCGCCGGCAGGAGATGGTCGCGGACAACCGCTACGCCGAGCTGCTGCACGATTAGTGCACTGTGAGTCCACAGGCTTTAGCCTGTGATCCAATCCCCGCGCGAAGATGTTGGAGCGGCCCTAATTTCCCGACGCGGTCGATTTCGGCACTTCGCCCGGCGCGGGCTTCACGCCTTTCGACTTCCAGGCGCGCAGTTCGCTGAACCCCTCGGCGATCTCGTCCGGCATGATGGCGCAGTGGCCGTCGTGATTCACGTACTGCTGCACGAACAGATCGTCTGTGCCGGAGTTCTCGAGCGTCGTTTCATACGTGTTGGGAATCCACACCGGGACCAGCGGATCGTAACTGGTGTGAATCGCCAGCATCGGATGCAGAATGTGGCCGGTGGGCGTGTAGAAATTGCGCAAATAAGCGAACGCCCGCGGATCGGCGGCATAGCGCGCGATCTCCGCGTTGGTCTTGGCGTCGTCGAGCGTGCCGTTGTAGATCTCGTTGCGATTGTCGAAGGGATTGCCGCCCGCGCGTTCTTCGAGCTCCTTGATCATGTACGCGATGAACGCAGTCGTGCTGGCCAGGTCGCGATTGCTTTTGAGATTGGAGTCGCGGAAATGGCGCAAGGACGCCGCTTTTTCCGGCGCCGCATCGAGCGCCTTTTCCACCTTGGCTACCAGCTCGCGATCGTTGCCGAAATCCTTGGGGATCCGGTCCGGCGCCGGAAGCACGCCGGGGAAATAGTAATTGAACAGGACGTAGCTGTCGAAGGCGCCGCGCGTCATGAATAAATCCGTGGGCGCCAGCGGCCCGCACAGCGGCAGGCCGGCGTCGTACTGGTTCGGATAGCGTTCCATCAGCATCATGGTGAGGAATCCCCCCATGGAGTGCCCGGTGATGTAGGTCTCTTTCGGCTTGCCGAATTTTTCGACGAAATAGCGCCGCAGGCTTTCGGTGTCCACCACCGCTTCCTCCACCGCCCATCCTCCGGCCGCGTAGCCGGATTGCGCCAGCGCGTAGCCCTGATCGACGAACGGCCGCAACGGAGCCGGAAGTTTCTGGTCGTTGAACTTGCCCGGCACCGCGCTGTAGCCGTGGCAATAGATCACCAGGCCGCCATTCCAGTCGTCGGGAATATCGATGCGATAGGCCGCTCCATTGATGGCGCCGAGCTCGGTCTTGGGCGCGGCCAGCCCCATCGCGGTCAGAGCGAGGAAAGTCAGAACGCTTTTGGTCATGTTTGACAAGTTATCATTTATATTCCCGCCATGCTCCAGACAGCGGCGTTTTCGGTATTCGGCGTGTGCTTCATCCTGTGGTCGCTGGCGTTCGTCTCGGCGAGAAAACGAGCCGCCGGTCAGAGGGAAGTCGCGCGCGCGCCGGTGTCCGCGTGGGGAATTCTTCTCGAAGGGATCGGGTTCGCACTGGTCTTCATGCGGGTTCAGCCGGAGAATTTTGAGAAATCGGATTGGTCGCTGATGGTTTCGATGATTCTCAGCCCGCTCTCGGCGGCGCTCGGCTGGGCGGCCGTTCGTCATCTGGGAAAACAGTGGCGCTACCAGGCCGGACTGAACGAAGATCACGAGCTGATCCAGACCGGTCCGTATCGCTGGATTCGCCATCCGATTTATGCCTCGATGCTCGGGTTCCTGCTGGCGGTCGCGGCCGCGTGGACCTGGTGGCCGATGATTCTGGCCGGACTCACAATGTTCCTCGCCGGGACCGAAATTCGGGTGCGCGCCGAAGATCGCCTGCTCGCGAGCCGCTTCGGTGAACGATTTCGTGAGTACCAATCGCGCGTCCCGGCCTACATTCCTTTCATTCGCTAGCGGCGCGACTATACGCGACACCGAAGCGGAGCCGCGCGCCTCAGCAAGCGGGTGGGACATTGCGCTGGAATCACCTGTCGAAGTGATTTTTCGGCGCGACGCAGAAGGGTAAAATGAACGATATGAAGGTGTGGATGGGCGCGTGTTCGCTCCTTCTTCTCTCATGGACGGCCTTCGCCGGCCCGCCCGATTTCGCATTGAAAGATGCGAGCGGCGTTCTGCACACTTCCGCCGATCTCGCCCGGCACAAGGCGACCGTTTTTCTGTTCGTGGCCACCGATTGCCCCAATTCCAATACGTACGCCCCCGTGATGGCGCGCTTGTATCGCGAATATTCGCCGCGCGGGGTCGCGTTTTTTAACGTGTATTCGGACCCATCGGAAAGCGCCGCGACAGTGAGCAAGCACGATGCGGATTTTACGACTCCGTTTCCGGCTTTGCTCGATCCGCACCAGACCTTGGCGCGCGAAACCGGCGCGCGATCGACGCCGGAGGCCGTGATTCTCTCATCCGACGGCCGCCAGTTGTATCGCGGGGAAGTGGACAACCGCTTCGTCGCGCTGGGCAAGACGCGCTACTCGCCAACCCAAAACGATCTTCTTGACGCGATCGAGGCGATCTTGCAGGGCAAGCCGGTGGCGCATCCGGTGACCCACGTGCTCGGCTGCGCGATCCCGGGAATCTCAGAATAATTTTCTTATGCGACTCACCCAGGCACTCTTCACAATCTTCGTCTTCGCTGGACTGGCCTCCGCGGCGGACGCCAACAAGAATTCTGTGCCGACGTTCAATCACGACGTCGCGCCGATTCTCTACAAGAATTGTTCGAACTGCCACCGGCCGGGCGAGGTGGCGCCGTTTGCGCTGCTCACTTATCAGGACGCGGCCAAGCGCGCGCAGCAGATCGCCGCGATCACACAAGCTCGCGTGATGCCGCCGTGGAAAGCCGCGCCGGGTTACGGCGATTTTCTGGACGTGCGCAGGCTCACCGACGAGCAGATCGCCACGATTCGCGCGTGGGCCGCGCACGGCGCTCCGGAAGGCGACCCGGCGGAGAAGCCGACGCCGCCGACCTTCGCCAGCGGATGGCTCGCGGGCCAGCCGGATGAAGTGTTCAAGATGTCGCAGCCGTACACCATTCCCGCCGAGGGCGCCGACCAGTTCCGCTGCTTCGTGATTCCGCTCAACGCGGCCCAGGACGAATACGTGAAAACGGTCGAGTTTCGTCCCGGCAATCGCAAAATCGTTCATCACGCGATTTTCTTCCTGGACACGACGGGCGAGGCGCGCCGGCGCGAAACCGTCCCCGGCCAGGGCTATTCGTGCGTCGGCGGACCGGGGCTGGATATCACCGGGTCCCTGAGCGGATGGGCGCCAGGCGCGCAGCCGGCGAGCGCGCGCGACGGCGTCGCCCACACCATCAAGAAAGGCGCCGACCTGGTGATGCAGATCCACTATCACCTGGATGGCCGGCAGGAGACTGATCAATCGAGCATCGGTCTGACGTTCGCAAAGGAGCCACCGACGAAAGGGCTAACTTTGTACGTGCTGGGCAACGAGCACATCGATATTCCCGCGGGCGATTCACAATACGTGGTGAAGGCGTCGGGCGTGCTGCCAATGGACGCCGAAGCGGTCGCGATCTTTCCGCACGCGCATTATCTGTGCAAGGACATGAAGGTCGACGCGCATCTGCCGGACGGCACCGTGAAGCCGCTGATCTGGATCAAGGATTGGGATTTCAACTGGCAGGGCGCGTATCGCTATGCGAGTCCGGTGAAGCTGCCCAAGGGCACGCGGCTTGAAATGCAGTACACCTACGACAATTCAGCCGATAATCCGCACAATCCCAGCAATCCGCCGAAGGAAGTGAAATTCGGGGAGCAAACCACTAACGAGATGGCGTTTGCCTTCGTCTCGTTCACGCTGCCGAGTCCCGCGGACGTGCCTGAGTTCCGCGCCGGAACGCGGGCTGAATTCATCGCTTCGATGCTCGAAAACGGAGTGGATGAAGAAGCGCTGGGTCCGCAGCGCGCGGCGTCGCTGAAAATGCTGCTGGCGGCCTTCGACAAGAACAAGAACGGCAAGATCGATCCCGACGAGCGTCCCGCGCTGGTGGAGTTTTTGACAAGACGCCAGCAGCGGCAGGATCAGCACTAACGGCGCGTCTTATCGAAACTTTCGATCCATCCTATTAAAAGGTTTTGCCGCGCCGCGCGCGCGCCCACTCTTATACTGAAGCAATAGCCGGAGCGGGAATGCACCGATTGTTGCTCTTACTTCCGTTGAGCTGCACGCTGAACGCGGCGGAAACGCCCCCCGATCTCGACAAACGCCTCGCCGCGCTCGAAGCGGCCGCGAAATCGGCGCAATCGGCCGGCGATAACGCGTGGATGCTGGTGAGCGCCGCGCTGGTCCTGCTAATGACCGGCCCCGGACTCGCGCTGTTCTACGGCGGTCTGGTGCGGCGCAAGAACGCGCTGGGCACCATGATGCACAGCTTCATCCTCATGGCCACAGTGACCGTCCTGTGGTTCGCGATCGGCTATAGCATGTCCTTCGGCGATTGGAATCCGTTCGTGGGAGGAGGACAGTTCGCGTTTCTGAATGGCGTCGGCGCCGCGCCCAACGCGGATTACGCGCCCACCATCCCGCAGCAGACGTTCATGATCTACCAGCTCATGTTCGCCATCATCACGCCCGCGCTGATTTCGGGCGCCTTCGCGGAGCGCATCAAATTTTCCGGAATGCTGCTGTTCACGGCGCTGTGGTCGCTGATCGTGTACTTCCCCATGGCTCACATGGTGTGGGGCAAGGGCGGATTGCTCAACGCCAGCCTGGGCGGAAAAATCCCGTGCCTGGATTTTGCCGGCGGGACCGTGGTGCACATCACCTCGGGAGTCTCGGCGCTGGTCTGCGCGCTGTATCTCGGCCATCGCAAGGGCTACAGAGTCGAGCCGATGCGGCCGCACAACCTGGTGCTGAGCACCGTGGGCGCGTGTTTGTTGTGGGTGGGATGGTTCGGATTCAACGCGGGGAGCGCGCTGGCGTCGTCATCGCTTGCGTCGAGCGCATTCGTGGCGACGCATTTCGGCGCGGCGGCCGCGGCGCTGGGCTGGATGCTCGCGGAATGGATCGGCGCCGGGCAGCCGAGCGCGCTCGGCTGGGCTTCGGGCGCAGTGGCGGGACTCGTCGCGATCACGCCCGCCTCGGGTTTCGTGAAGCCGGCGCCCGCGCTGCTCATCGGCCTGATCGCGGGCGTGGTGTGTTATCTGATGGTCAGCGCGGTGAAGCACAAATTCAATTACGACGATTCGCTCGACGCGTTCGGCGTGCACGGAGTCGGCGGAACCGTTGGAGCGCTGCTCACCGGGATTTTCGCCACCAGGGCGGTGAACGATATCTGGAACGGAAAGCCGCTGGGCCTAGTGGACGGAAATTTGTCGCAGATCTTGAATCAGGCCGTCGGCTGCGCGATCGCCGCGGCGCTGGCGCTCGCGGGCACTTACATCATCCTCAAGATTTGCGACGCCCTCGTTGGCGTGCGCGCCTCCGCGCAGCAGGAGATCGAAGGCCTGGATCTGAGCATGCACGGCGAGGAAGGTTACAATTTCGAGGCTTGAGAATTCCATGAAGAAAATCGAAGCCGTGATCCAGCCGCACAAACTCGAAGACGTGAAGGAAGCCCTGAAGGGCATCGGCATCGACGGCATGACCGTGATCGAGGTGCGCGGCCACGGCCGGCAGAAGGGTCACAAGGAGATCTATCGCGGCATGGAATACCAGGTGGACCTGCTGCCGAAGATCAAGCTCGAAATGGTCGTGGCGGAAGCGCGCGCGGAGGAAGTGGTGCGCACACTCGCCACCGCGGCGCGTACGGGAAAAATCGGCGACGGAAAAATTTTCATTTCCGATGTGGCCGAAGCGATTCGCATCCGCAACGACGATCGCGGCGAGGCCGCGTTGTGAGCGATTCCGCCGTGCTCGCGCGATCGCCAGAAGCGGAGAGCTTAGCTCACACGCTCGCCTCGCGCACCTCCGATGTGGAAGACCTCGTGCGCAGCGCGTGGGCCCGATTCATCGGCGCGCGATCCGGCGTGGCGCTCGCGGCCACCGGCGGATTCGGCCGCCGCGAGTTGTTCCCTCACTCAGATGTGGACCTTCTGATTGCCGTTGAATCGGAGAGCGAGCTTTCCGCTCTGCGCGATCCGCTCGAAGCGTTCCTGCGGCATCTGTGGGACGCCGACCTTCGCCCCGGCCACGCGGTACAGACCGTCGCCTACTGCGGAGCCGGGCACGAAGACAATCTGGAACTTTCCATCAGCCTGCTCGACCGGCGTTACGTCGCCGGCGATCCCGGGGTTTTTCGCTCACTGGACGAACGCTTCAGCGCCTTTCTTGCCAAGAGCAAGCTCGCTCTTGCGCGCGCGCTCGCGGCCAAGACGGAAGCCCGGCACGTCAAATTTCAAAACACGATTTATCACCTGGAACCGGATGTAAAAAATGCGCCCGGCGCGCTGCGCGATTTGCAGACCGTGCGCTGGTTCCGGCAACTGCGCGGCCAGCAGATCGCGCTGGACGCACCGTTCGAATTTCTCACCCGCACGCGGATCCGCCTGCACGAAATCTTCGGCCGCGACTACAACGTGCTCAGCTTCGAGGCGCAGGACACCATCTGGGATGATGCTGCGGCGGGGATGCGCGGATATTTCCAGCACGCGCGCGCCGTCGAGCGGGAGCTCGAGCGCTCGCTTGAACACGCGTCCACCGACCCGGGAACGCTGCTGGGCCGCTTTCACGACTGGCGCTCGCGCCTTTCGACTTCGGAGTTCACCGTCTCGCGCGACCGCGTGCTGCTGCGCGATCCCGGCCGCGACACCGGGCTGCGCGTGTTCGAGTTCGCCGCGCTGCACGGCCTTCGCCTGGCGCCCGATACCGTCGAGCGCCTGGCATCTTATGCCCCGCGCGTTAGCTGGGCCGACTGGAAGGCGCTGCTTTCGACCGACCACGCCTCCGTGGCATTCCGCGCCATGCAGCAGACCGGCACGCTTTCCGCGGTGCTCCCGGAATGGCGGCGTATCGAATCGCTGGTGGTGCGCGATTTTTATCATCGCTACACAGTAGACGAGCACACGCTGGTGGCGATCGCCTCGCTCGAATCGGTTCGCGACGCGCGCTTCGCCAATCTGCTGACGGAAATTCCCGATCCCTGGATCGTGCGCTTCGCGCTCCTGCTGCACGACATCGGAAAAGGCTCAGGCGGCGACCACGTTGCCGAATCGGCGCGGATCGCCGGCGAGGTTCTCGCGCGCCTGGACGCTCCCGGCCAGGATCGCGCCGCGATCGAATTCCTGGTGCGCCATCACCTGGAGCTTTCCACGGTGATGACCGGCCGCGATCTCGAGGACAGCGCTACCGCGCAGCATCTGGTCTCGCGCGTCGAAACGGTGGAGCGCCTGAAACAGCTCGCCATGCTCACCTACGCCGACATCACCGCGGTGAATCCCGAAGCCATGACGCCGTGGCGTCTGGAGCAGCTCTGGCGCACGTACCTGCTGGCGCATCGCGCGCTCACCACCGGCCTCTATTCCGAACGCATCCACGCATCTGTGGACGTTTCCGCCGGGCGCGCCGCGTTTCTCGAAGGGCTTCCGGTGCGCTACCTGCGAACGCACTCGTTCGAGCAGATCGACGCGCACGTCGCGCTCGCGCGCGAGCTTGAATCGCGCGCCGTCGCGGTCGAAATCGCGCACGATCGCCGCATCTACACACTCACGCTGATGGCGCGCGACCGCTCCGGCCTGTTCGCCGGGATCGCCGGCGCGATCTCCGCCTTCGGCCTGAGTATTCTCAAAGCCGAGGCGTTTTCGAACATGCAGGGCATCATCGTCGATACGTTCACCTTCGCCGACTCCAACCGGATGCTGGAGCTGAACCCCACCGAGGTCGATCGTCTGCGCGCGATGGTTCGTCGCGTGGCCGAAGGCCGGCAGGACCCGGGGCAGCTTCTACGCGCGCGTCCCAAGCCGGCGCCGCCCTCGCGGCAGGCGCGCTTCGAGCCGTCGGTCCGGGTGACCAACGGCGCGTCCGACACCGCGACGCTGGTCGAGATCGTCGCCGAGGATCGCCCCGGCCTGCTGTACGATCTGGCGCGCGCCATCAGCGACGCCGATTGCAACATCGAAGTGGTCCTGATCGACACGGAAGCGCACAAGGCGCTGGACGTTTTCTACGTCACCGCGCTGGGCGGCAAGCTCCCCGAGCCGCGCGCGATGGAGCTTCAATCCGCCCTCCTGTCGGCCTGCGAAGGCCGTTGATACAGACCTGTTGTTTGAAAACGGTGTTTGAAAACGGGGTCTTTTAATCCGCCCAGAGATTCACAGTGATATTCTCTAACCAGGAGATGCATCTCGAATCATCGATCGTGATCCGGAAGGCGCCCGACGAAGTGTGGAGCTTCCTCGAAGATGTCTCGAACGTGCCGAAGTGGGACCGCGGGGTGGCCTCAGTGCGGGTGACTTCGCCGGGCCCCGCGGGGATCGGAAGCGAGTTCGACACTCTGTCGTATCCGAAACACCCAGGCGAGGACCAGGAGTGGGGGAGGATGTCATATAGAGTTACGGGATGGGACCGGGCCGGGCGCTCTTGTGTGATTAACCTGATCAGCACCACCGGCAACGCCCGGTTTTTCCGGTCGGCGGCATGGCTCACCCGCGTTGACCCCCTGCCGGAAGGATCGCGGGTGGTGTCCCGCGTCGATTTCACACTCCGACTTCGTTATGCATTTCTAGCGCCGGTTCTTTATGCAAAAAGGCGGGCCATTCTCACCGATCTCAAGTATCTGCGCCAGGCACTCGAAGGCTCGTAATCGCTGGGGGAAAACCGGGTCAGCCTGTAGGCTGTCCCCTTTTTGCGTTTTCGGGGCGCGTTTTTGGGCGGATGCTCTAGCCAAGCTGCGCCGCGACCGTTCGCAGCGCTTCGGCATTCGCAACGCTGCCCTGCGCAAGCGTTGGATTCCCTCCGCCGCGCCCGCCGGCCGCGCTCACGGCTGCCTTCACCCGATCGCCCGCGTGCACGCCCGAGTCGGCCGACGCTGCCAGCAGCACCGACGGCGGATTCTCCGAAATCGCCAGGAATACCGCTTTCGATCCGGCCACAAACGCCTGCGCGCGAGCGCGCATCGCGTCGTCGATCGGTCCGCGCAGCGTCGCTTTTCGAAAACCCTCGCCATCCGGAGCGGTCGACGCGTACAGCTCGGCTCCTTCGCGCCGCGCTAATTCCGCCGCCAGGCGCGCGCCGCTTTTTTCGAGCGACTTTGCCTTTTCGACCTGCGCCGCAATGATCGCCGGAGCTTCCTCGAAGGGCACCGAAACCAGCCGGCTGATCTCGCTCAACGTGCGAAAATCGGCACGCGCGCGGCGGACGGCGCGCAATCCGCACACGAACTCGATTCTCGTATTTCCGCGCATTTTTTCGATTTTCCGGATCAGCACCGGCCCGATCTCGGCGGTCGAGCGCACGTGCGTCCCTCCGCACGCGCTGCGGTCCAGGCGGTCGATGGAGACGATCCGCAACGTTCCGGCGCGCGCCGAGGCTTTGCGCAATCCCAAATCGGCGGAGGAATCCTCGTAGGAAATCGAAACCGGACGGGCCTCGGCGACGATTTCGGCGCAGCGCTCCTCTGCGCGCTCGAAATCGATGTTGCCGGGCGCGACATCGATGGTCGAAGTGATCGCGCCCATGTGAAAACTGAGCGTCGCAAGATCGAACAGCTCGATCAGCACGGCCGAGAGCAGGTGCTGGCCGGTGTGCTGCTGCATGTGGTCGAAGCGCCGCTCCCAATCGATGCGTGCATCCACCTCGCCCGCAACCGGCGTGGCGAGAATATGCGCAATCCGATCCTCTTCATCCACCACTTCGCGCACCGCGACGCCGCCGATGCTTCCCAAATCGAACGGCTGTCCGCCGGAAGTGGGATAAAACGCCGTGCGGTCCAGGTACACGCGCCGTCCGCCGTCGGCGGAATCGACCACGCGCGCCCGGAATTCACGCAAGTAGCAATCATCATAATAGAGCCGCTGGGTCATGAACATCCATTCTCCCCGATTCCCGGCGCGACGGCGGATTTCCACCATCCTCCGAGTGGCCGGCAACCCGACCGGATCCCGCAAATCTCACCTGCGTCGAGCCAGAATGAGTAACTCGGGCCTTAGCAGCTTCTCATTTCGTCTGCGCTAGCCCGGCAACGACTGCAGCGAATTTATCGAGTGACTGGTCCATGCCCTCTACTTGACCGCTATTTTTTGCGTTCTCCATGGTTTCATTTCCAATGAAGGTGAGTTTCGTCTGGCCGTTTCCAAGATCCTCAAAGGTAATCACATCGTACGCATCGTTCATGGCCTCATGTTCTATTCCATATTGCGCGGGCTCAACCTTGTTTCCATCCGGGTCAGAAAAGTACATGGAGAAAACGACCTTTTCGTACAGAACAATCTCGTGGTATTCACCACCATTCCAGAACTCCCGGCCGTCCGGCGCTCTCATGCAGCAGAGGAATTTTCCTCCCACGCGAAAATCCATCTTGCAAAAAGGCGCAGTAAAATCCTTCGGACCCCACCACTGCATCACATATTTCGGGTCTGTCCACGCCTTCCAAACCAATTCGTGTGGGGCATCAAAAACCCTTGTGACAACCATCCGCTCTGTCTCGTTAGTCGTGTTTTTTATCATCTCTGACCTCCGCTTTTTTCATTTGATTCACAACCACATCTAGCTTGTCGAAACTCTCTTCCCAGAATCGGCGATAATAAGCCGCCCAGTCGCTGACCTTCTTTATCGCCTCTGGCCTAAGCGTGCACACACTCTCCCGTCCACGCTTCGTCTTGATCACAATCCGCGCCCGCACCAGGTAGGCAATATGTTTTGAAATCATCTGCTGCGAAAGCGCGAAGGGTTCCGTCAATCCATGCACAGAGGCAGGACCATGTGACAGTCGTTCGATCATCCGCCGCCGGGTTGGATCAGACAACGCAGCAAATGTTGTACCCAATTGATCCACAACCATATGGTAGTGAATTGTCCTGCCCATGTCAAGTGTGAATTTTGGGATCCCTGAGCTCTGCATCCTGGCACTTGCGCTAATTCATACTTCTCCATCAGCGTCAGCGCAGCTGGGTGCATGGTTTTCGCAATAGGATTCCTCGTGCAATCACTCATTAAACTGACGATTAAAATGCGCACCGCAACCTGAGCAGGAGCGCGAGCCGGGCAGGGTGGAGGCGCGGGCATCGGCGCCGTGGAATGCCGATTGCCTCTGGAACGTGTTCTGGATGTATCAAGCACCACTCGGAGATTGCAGCACTATCCAGATACGGCGGTCTCGGAAGATTGGTCCTGCAAAGTCAGGTTCCTTGCGCTGGATGCCGCCGATCGCGGATGGTAACACGCCACCCGGAAGCTGGCCTTCTGCCATGGCTACGACTTCGTCCGACATCGTGGCGCGCTAGAAGATGAAGACCAAGAATGATCCATCCGCGCCATTGGAATGCATTCGCGACGAATGCCCTCATCCCTTTTCCGCTATGCTGAAAAATTCCGATGCGACTTTTCGCTGCGCTGCTCATCGCCATGCCCGCGTTCGCCTGGAACGCGACGGGCCATCGCATCATTGCTTACATCGCCTACCAGCGCCTCACGCCGCAAGCCCGCGCGCGAGTCGACCAGCTTCTGCGCGAGCATCCTGATTACGCGCTGCTTGCGCGCGGCACGCCTGACGATCCGGCGCTGCGCGCCCGCGACGTGTTCCTCAATGCCGCCGTGTGGCCGGACACCATCAAGGGCGATCGCCGCTTCTGGGACGATACCCATAAGGACGCGCAGCCGACTCCGCTCATCCCCGGATTCCCCGATATGAAGCGCCACACCGACTGGCATTATTTCGACACGCCTTACGCTCCCGATCACGCACGCACGCAAAAAGCGCCGCGGCCGAACGCGCTGACCGAGCTTCCGCGGCTGCTGCGCGAAATCTCCACGGCGCCTGAAGCCGAGGAAGTTTACGACCTTCCCTGGATCGAGCACATCGCCGGCGATCTTCATCAGCCGCTGCACTGCATCGACCGCTTTTTGAAATCCGATGGCAAGGGCGACGCCGGCGGAAATCTGGTCTTCATCGCTCCGCGCGGAAATCTGCATGCGTTGTGGGACGACTCTGCCGGAAACAACTCTTCCGACGCGTACGTGATCAAATATGCGGACGACGCAGTCGCGGCATACCCCGCGCCGGCGCACATCGAGAAAAATCCGAAGAAATGGGTCGCCGAAGGCGCGCGGCTCGCCGAGACCCAAGTTTACACCTTCGGCCTGGACAACGGAACACGCGAGCATCCCATTCAACTGCCTGAATCTTATCGGGAAAACGCGCATCGCGTGGCGCGGGTCGAGGTCGCGGTGGCGGGCTATCGGCTGGCGGCGATTTTGAACGATCGTCTAAAGTAGGCGGTTACACGACCTGTCTCCGCGCGCCTGCCGCAGAGAATAGCAGCTACAATGCCATTCAAATATCTCATTTTTTACAATGCGGATACAGGAAACTCGCAAAGTTCGACGTGAATATCGGAGAGTAGTTCTACGCGTACTAAATCGACCTGAGACGCGATCATACCCCTGTACAGAACCATCAAAGGAGTGTTACGATACTAGTGTCCAGTTGTGGAACCTTCATTGGTTTCACCGCGTCTCTTTCTCTAGGGACGGTTTGCCGACTGCCTGGTGAATCGCCCAAAAGTTCGGCGCGCTACGACCTCGCGGTAGTGGTGAGCCGGCCGGTGAGTATCTTCCTCCGAGTACTCACCGGCTTTTTTCATTTGGGACGTGTCAAAGCGAACAGCGCCCGCCCCGGAACCAAACCGACCAGCCGTTCTGCCAATCCGCCCTGGATCGCTTTGCGAAAGACGCTCGAAACTTCAAAGGGTCGGCGAAGAGCAGCGCGGCAGCGCCTTATATAGGTAGCGACCGGCTCGCCGCGAGCCGCCGCGACGCCCGCCAGCGCTCCGGTCTTGACCGCGGCCACGAGTCCCGATCCCGTGAACGGATCGACAAAAGAAAGAGCATCGCCAGCCAGATAAGCGCTCGATTGGCCGAACGATTGGCCGTACTTGAGCGGTCCGGTGGACAGCCAATCGATCGATCGTGCGAGTGGGCGCATGCGCTCGGCCAGCGCAGGCGATTCGCGGATCACGGCATCGTAATCAAAATCGAACCTTCGCAAGAAATCTTCCGGGCCGAGGCCGCAGACGTTTGTCCGGCCGTGTTCCACCGGCGCGATCCCGACGTAGCACCGTCCGAAGAAGAACAGCTCGACGGCATCCTCCGTGGGGCCTGTAAAGTGACCCTTGAATCCGAACAGCCGGCTCCCTCGCGGCGAATCGTCCAGGCGCCGCCCGCAGGCGATCACGCTCGCGCGGGCTTCGTGCGCCGAAGGCTCGACGCGCGCTCCCAGTTCACGCGCACGCTCGAGCATCAGAAGATCGAAAGCGTAGCGGCTCAGTCCCCACGCGGTTTCGGGCAGCCGCGCGATCTTCTCGCGTTTTCCGAAGCACAGCCGCATGTGGCGTACCGGCGCCGGACCGGCCGCGCGAAAAGCATCCCAAGCACCGAGATTCACCAGCTCGGCCTGAATTTCCGGCGAGAAAAATTCGCCGCACACTTTGTGTCGCGGGAATCTCGATTTTTCGACGATGGAGCACGCCACGCCCGCACCGATCGCAGAGATCGCCGCCGCCGATCCGGCCGGTCCTCCGCCCAAAATCGAAATCGCGGTCATTGCGATCCCACCCGCATTCGAATGAATCGTCGCAGGTGAACCGCCGCCGCGTAGCTCAGCAGAAACGTTAACGAAACCGGAAAAAACACCAGCCGCGCGATAGTGGGAATCGCGCCCGACCCGGTTAGTCCCGCTCGATATAGCGCAAAGTGCAGCATCACGCGCCAATGCGACCAGTCGAACCAGAAATAATCGCCGTTTTCATTGAGTGCGAAAATCTTCGCGGGGACCTGTGCGGCCAGCGCCCATTTCCACTTGGTCATGATCGATTCGCCGGAGCAGATCATGCCCATGATGGGATAGCCCCCCGCGGCGAGCTCGGCGTAGAGCCGCTTGCGGCCGGCGCGGCCTTGATAATCCGCAATGCGGTAAACCTTGCCGCGAAAGCCCTCCGGAAGGCCGGCGTAGCAGGTAACCAGGTCGATTTCGACCTTGTCGCCGTAGAAACGATACAGCGCCGGGATAAAATGATCGAACAGCGTGCGCGAGCCGCTTTCGACCAGCAGAACCCGCGTGAACTCCGGGGTGCGGCGCGTGAAAAAATGGCGCAACTCCGATTCTAGTAGAATGGAAGCAGCCCCACCAGATGCCGGCGCAATTCGATCTGTCCAAGCTCAGCGTACGCCAGTTCGCGGAGCGGTTTCGCGGCGAAGTGATTCCGCTGAGTAACACGTTTTCCTACTTCTGCGCATCGGTCCCGATGTCGGAAGAAGATCTGAAGGAGTATCTTCAGGAGCCAGTGGCCGCGCTGCCTCCCGCGCTCGCCGCCGCGCTGCCGAAAATTTCCATCTTTCTGGTTCCGTACCTGGAACGCGGCAACGGCCGGGATCGCAACAAGGCGAAGACGCCGGCCGGCGACTTTATTTCCATCGAGAAGCCGCCGGATGGGCGGCTCACGGCATCGACCCACATCCAGCTCGGCGAGGAAAGCGTCCTGGTGTTCGCTTTGAAGGACCAGGAAGTCGCCGAGTATCACTATCGCTTCTATCACCTGCTGGCGACGTTGATGGGCGAGCATTGGACCGAGGCGATGGAGACGGCATACTCGCGCGTCTTGCGCGAAGAATTGAGCGCGGAGGTCCATGGCGAAGTGGATGAGCCGAGCTGGCGCTTGAAGCAGGCGCTGCGGCGCTCCCAGTCGGGGCGCGCGGGCAAGCCGTTTCGCGATTATGCGCGCCAATCCTTCATCGACACGCTGACGCTGTACCTGCACGGAATCTGCTGCGATA
>DATJVN010000132.1:0-17794 GCA_035501755.1 Bryobacteraceae bacterium
ATTTTCTCCACTCCAAGATGAACGAGAACTGGGGTTATTTTCGCCTGGCGGAGCATTATCGCAAGGAATCAATCGAGGAGATGGTGCACGCCGAGAAACTGATGCAGCGCATCCTGTTTCTCGAAGGGATTCCCAACATGACCGATATCGGGCCCATCCGCGTCGGCTCGAATATCAAGGCGCAGCTTGAAAACGACATGGCGCTCGAAATGGATGCGGTCAAGCACCTAAACAGTGCGATCCGCGACGCGCGCGAGCTGGGCGACAACGCCTCGCGCGCACTGTTTGAAGAGATTCTGGAGGACGAGGAGGAGCACGTCGATTACCTCGAAGGCCAACTCCACGCGCTCGCCCAGGTGGGCATGGAAAATTACCTCGCCCAGCAGCTTCACAAAGGCGAGGAGGATGAGGGCGACTAGGGGAGGTCCATTCGCCTCCTCAGGGTCGCGGCTCTGAAAATCGCAGCCGCGCCGCACGCAAGCGAGCGGTCTTACGGACGGGAACTTCACCGCCAGCGTCGAAGGCCGGAACTCGCGCCCGATTGCGCCTTCTGGCGAAAAAACGAGTACAATCAAAAATCGCATCCATGAAGGTTTCCGTCATCCTCCCCGCCGCCGGACTCGGCACGCGCATGGGACGCGAAAAATCCGGCGTCAGCCGCAAGCAATTCATGCTGCTCGAAGGCGCGCCGATTCTCATTCACACCATCCGCAAATTTCTGCGCTGCCCCATGGTCACCGAAATCGTGGTCGCGCTGCGGCCTGAGGATCTCGACTGGGCGCGCGGCCTGGTCCATCAGGAGCATCCCTCGCGGCCGGTCCGCTTCGTCGAAGGCGGCGAAACGCGCCAGCAATCGGTCGAAAATGCGCTCGCCACGCTCGCCTCCGACACCAACCTGGTGGCGGTGCATGACGCTGTCCGCCCGTTCATCGACACCGACCTGATTGAAAAGGTAATCTCCGAAGCCGCGCACACCGGCGCGGCGATCGTCGGCATTGTTCCGGTCGATACCGTCAAGCGCGTGCACAAGAACAAAATCCGCTCGACGCTCCCGCGCGAACACCTGGTGCTTGCGCAGACGCCGCAGGTTTTCGGCTTCGATCTGCTGAAGCGCGCCTTCGAATCGGCCCGCGCCGACGCCTTTGCGGGAACCGACGAGTCCAGCCTGGTGGAGCGCCTGGAGCAGGTCGAGGTCAGCGTGGTCCAGGGCAGCGACCGCAACATCAAAATCACCAAGCCAACCGACATGGAGCTCGCGCGCCTGTTTCTGGCCGAGGAATTGGCCGCATCGTGATCCGCACCGGTCTCGGTTGGGACGTGCATCGTCTCGCGCGGCAAAGACCGCTGATTCTTGCCGGCGTCGCGATCCCCTCCGAGTTCGGGCTCGAAGGCCACTCCGACGCCGACGTCCTTCTGCACGCGGTTACCGACGCGCTGCTCGGCGCAGCGGCCCTGGGCGATATCGGCATGCATTTTCCCGACACCGATCCACAATGGAAGAACGCGTCGAGCAGCGTCTTCCTCGTCCACGCGCTCAAACTCGTGCGCGAGCGCGGTTACCGCGTGGTGAACGTCGACAGCACCGTAATCCTGGAACGTCCCAAGCTCAAGGATTATCGCGCCGCGATCCGCGAATCGCTCGCGCGCATTCTGGAACTGGATCTCGACCGCGTCTCGGTGAAATTCAAAACCGCTGAGCGAGTCGGACCGGTGGGGGAAGGGAAGTCCGCCGAAGCGCAGGCGATTGTCACCATCGAATCCTCCCGCTAGTAAAATGGCGACGAACCTCACGCGTATCAACGCCGGATCCTCGCGATTATCGCGCGGCCCGGATCCTAACGAAAGCTGTTAATCTGCGTCTGTAACCGACGCGATGATTCTCCAGAACCTCAAGTTCGGCCTCCGCATGGCGCGCCGCAGCCCCATGGTCGCCGCCGCCGCGATCCTGGCCGCGGCCCTGGGGATCGGCGCGAGCAGCGCGATCTTCAGCATCGTCGATGGCGTCCTGCTGCGGCCGCTCCCCTTCGCTGCCCCGGAGCAACTCGTCAATGTCTGGGAGAGCATGCCCTACCGCCATCTGCCCACGCTGATCGTCGCGGCCGCCAATTATTATGACTGGCGCAATCAGAATCACGTGTTCTCGGCCATGGGCGCTTATCAGGCGACGGCTTTCGGCGTCTCGACCGGCGACGCGGAACCGATACGTTATCCCGGAGCGGTCTGCGATCCGGGCTTCTTCGCAACCCTTCGCGTGACTCCCATGCTCGGCCGGCTGTTCACCGAGGAGGAAACGCAGCCCGGGCGCGATGCCGTGATCGTGCTGAGCTACCACCTGTGGCAGGAACGTTTCGGCGGCGACGAACACGTGCTCGGGCGAATGCTCGAAATCAATGGGCGCAATCGCACCGTAATCGGCGTCATGCCGCGCGGCTTCGATTATCCGGCGCAATCCCAGATGTGGGGACCCGTGCCGCTCGACCCCGCGGCCCGCGCGCGCCGCGATTATCACACGCTGCGCGTCATCGCGCGACTGAAAAACGGCGTCACGCTCGGCCAGGCGCGGGCCGAGATGCAAACCATCGCGGCGCGCCTCGCCTCGCAATATCCCGATCTCGATAAAGACGATCTCGCGGTGGTGAATCCCATCGTTGACGATCTAGTCGGCAACATCCGCCCCTCGCTGCTGGTGCTTTCCGCCGCGGTCGCGTTCGTGCTGCTCATCGCCTGCGCCAATATCGCCAATCTGCTTCTGGCGAAAGCCTCCGGCCGCCAGCGCGAGATGGCCATCCGCGCATCGCTCGGCGCGGGCCGCCGTGCGATTCTGGCGCAAATGCTCACCGAGAGCGCGATTCTCGCCATTCTCGGAGGCGCCGCCGGACTCGCCATCACCGCCATCGGATTCCACGGCCTTTTGCGCCTCGCTCCCGCTAATCTTCCGCGCGTTGAAGATGTCGCGCTCAACTGGCGCGTGGTGGAACTCGCGCTCGCGCTTTCGCTCGTCACCGGAATCCTGTTCGGGTTCGCGCCCGCATGGTACGCCGCGCGCATCGACGTTAATTCCATGCTCAAGGAAGGATCGCGCGGCTCGGGCTCGCGCAGCCGACTGCGCAACATGCTGCTCGCCGCGCAGATCGCCATCGCGACCATCCTGCTCACCGGCGCCGGACTCCTGCTGCGCAGTTTTTACGAAATCCTTGGCGTCGACACCGGCTTCGATCCCGAACACGTCATGACCATGCAGATCCAGCCGTCGGTGATCAAGTACGCGGGCCACAACGATCTTCAGATCCAGCTTGCGCGCGGGATCCTCGACAAAATTTCCGCGCTCCCGGGGGTGCGCGCGGCGGGGGTCGCGACGTCGCTTCCGCTGCTCGGCAATCCGTTCTACATCATGCGCATCGAAGGACGCCCGCCCGTTGCCGTCAGCCAGGCGCCGGTGGTCGGCTATTTCGCCGTCTCGCCCGGATTTTTCGATGCCATGGGGATGCGCATCCTGCGCGGCCGCGCGCTCGCCGCAACCGACACCGCGCAGACGCCGCTGGTCACCGTGGTCAATCAGATCTTCGCGAATCGATTTTTCCCCGGCGAAGATCCGATCGGCAAACACATGGAAGTCGCGTTTGCGACGCCGCCGCGCTGGCGTGAAATCGTCGGCGTGGTGGACGACGTGAAGACCGCGGGTCTCGACCAGGACACTCCCGTGCAGGTTTACACGGCGTACTTCCAGCAGCCGGGGCTGATCGGCGTTTCGCCTCTCATCGTGCTTGCGCGGACTTCCGCCGACCCGGCTGCGCTCGCGCCCGCAATGAAATCGGCGATCCTCAGCGTGGACAACTCGCAGCCGGTTTTCGCGGTTCAGCTCATGACGGAAATCGTTTCGCAATCGATCGCCGAGCGCCGCATCGCACTCATCCTTCTGGCATTCTTCGCCGCCTCGGCGCTGCTGCTCGCTTCGATCGGTGTGTACGGAATCATGTCGTACAGCGTCACGCAGCGGACCAGTGAAATCGGCATTCGCATGGCGCTCGGCGCGCGCGCGGCGGAGGTCGCGCTGTTGGTCGGCCGTGAAGGGATGGTGCTGGTGACCATCGGCCTCATGGCAGGCGTCGCCGGATCGCTGCTGCTGACCACGCTGATGGCGCCCCTGCTGTTTCGCGTGAACCCCCGCGATCCCGTGATCCTGGGAACGGCAATCGTGACGCTCTTCGTGGTCTCGATCGCCGCCTGTTTCCTGCCTGCGCGGCGCGCGTCACAAGTGGACCCTTTGATCGCCCTGCGCGCGGAATAGCCGCGCATTCAAACCCTAGCCGATTTCGCCAGCACGCGCTCCACCGCCGCGCGACGCACTCCATCCGCCTCCGCGCTCGATGCGACCGTCACCTCCAGATCGCGCAGCAATCCGTCGGCGACCGCGTAAATCCAGCCATGCACCGCCAGTTCCTGCCCGTGCGCCCACGCCTCGCGCACGATGACCGATTCCCACACCGCCGCGGCCTGCTCGATCACGTTCAGCTCGCAAAGCGTGTCCCATTGGCGCTGCTCGTCCGCGCCGAGCCGCGCGGCATATTTCTGATTGACCGCCCGCAGCGGCGCGAGCCATTCGCCAACCTTCCCGCGATAATGCCCCTCGATCACCGCGCGAACTCCGCCGCATCCGTAATGCCCCACCACCATGACGTGCTTCACACTCAGCACGCCGACGGCGTATTCCAGGCACGCCAGACAATTGGGATCGAACGGATTCACCACGTTCGCAATATTGCGATGCACGAAAATCTCGCCCGGCATCAGACCGACGATTTCGTTCGCGGGAACCCGGCTGTCGGCGCAGCCGATCCAGAAATATTCCGGCACCTGCTGCTGCGCCAGGTGCGCGAAAAATCCGGGCGAGCGCTGCTCTACGCCTTCGGCCCACGCTCGATTATTTTCGAACAGCTCTTTCAGCAGTCTCATGGATTCATCGTGCTCTTCTCCGAAATACAGCGCTGTACCCCGCCGTGACCGCGGCGGGGCTTTAGTCGCTCGGCAGCCCTGCCCGTGAGGGCGGGGTTCGATGATCGTCCCCGCGCGCGATCCGCCCGACCACCGCTCGCAACAACCCGATCAATCGGTCTTGCACCCGCTCGCCCGTCTCCATCACCTCCACGTGACTCAGCTTCTGCGGCAAAATTCCCGCCGCCATGTTGGTCACGCACGAGATCGCCAGCACCTTCATCCCCAGATGATTCGCCGCGATCGTTTCCGGTACCGTCGACATTCCCACCAGGTCCGCGCCGATCGTGCGCAAGTAGCGAATCTCCGCCGGCGTCTCGTAACTCGGCCCCGGGACTGCGGCGTAAACCCCCTCCGTCATTTCGAATCCGAGTTCGCGCGCGGCCGCCTTCGCCATCTCACGATAGTCGCGCGAATACGCTTCGCTCATGTCCGGAAATCGCGGACCCAGCGCGTCGTCATTGGGACCGGTCAGCGGATTCGCTCCCAGCAAATTAATATGATCGGAAATCAGCACCAGGTCGCCCGGCCGGTAGTTCAGATTAATTCCGCCCGCCGCATTCGTCAGCACCACGCTGCGGACACCGCGCCGCGCCAGCTCGCGAATCCCGAACGTCACCTGCGCCGCCGTGTAGCCTTCATACAAATGCGCGCGCCCGGCCAGCACCATCACGGCCGTTTCGCCGACCCTCCCGCACGCCAGCTTCCCCGCGTGCCCCATCGCGGTTGACCGCGGCCACCCGGGGATCTCGTCATAACGAGTCACCACTGCGTCTTCGAGAGTCTCCGCAAACGCCCCCAGCCCGCTGCCGAGCACTACGCCGATCACGGGGCTCACAGAAGCATTCCTGCAATGCACGCCGACATGAAATTCGCCATGGTCCCCGCCGCGACGGCTTTCATTCCCAGCCGCGCCAGGTCCGATTTGCGCGAAGGCGCGAGTGCCCCGATCCCTCCCACCTGGATCGCCACCGAACTCAAATTCGCGAACCCGCACAGCGCGTAAGTCGCGATCACGAACGAACGCGGATCGAGCGTTTTCCCGATTTTGCCCAAATCCACAAACGCCACGAATTCATTCAAGATCAGCCGCGTCCCGAGAAGATTCCCCACCGTCGCGCAATCGTTGTATTTCACTCCCAGTAGCCAGGCGACCGGCGAAAAAATCCGCCCCAGAATCGACTGCATCGAAGACGGAATCCATCCAATGGAAGAATGCATCGCACCGAGAATGCCGTTCACCAGCGCGATCAGTCCGAGGAAGGCGATCAGCATCGCGCCGATATTCAGCGCCAAATGCAATCCGTCGGAGGCCCCGCGCGCGGCGGCGTCGATGAGGTTCACCCCCGGCTTTTCGACGTGCACCTCCACTCCGCCCGCCGTCACCGGCTTGCCCGTTTCCGGCATCATCATCTTGGCGAGCATCAGCGTCGCCGGCGCGGTCATGATCACCGCGGTCAGCAGGTGCCGGATCTCGACGCCCGCGACCACCACGTAGGCCGCCATTACGGCGCCAGAAACATGCGCCATTCCGCTGACCATCACCGTGAACAGCTCGCTTTCGGTCAACCCGTCGAGAAAAGGCCGGATGGTCAGCGGCGCTTCGGTCTGCCCCATGAAAATGCTCGCCGCGACGTCCAGCGACTCGGCGCCGCTGGTCCCCATCACGCGCTGCATCGCCCGCGCCGCCCACTTCACGACGATCTGCATGATCCCCAGGTAATACAGAATCGCGAAGAATGACGCGATGAAAATCACGATCGGCAGCACCTGAAATGCGAAGACCACCCCGAACTGGTCGTTCTTCACCCCCAGCTTGTCGCCGAAAACGAACGAGCTCCCGGCGGCCGCGTAGTCGAGCAGATGATTCACTCCATTGCTCAATACCTGGAATGCGCCGGTCAAGGGTGTTTTGAGAACCAGGAACGCGAAGCTGAACTGAAGCCCGAGTCCCCAGTAAATCAGCCGCGGCCGGATGGCCCGGCGGTTGTTGGAAAAAAGAAATGCGACCGCAAGAATGACGGCCAGTCCCAGAAGCCCGGTGAATCTTCCCATGAAGCAGCCGAGTCTATCAAAATCTCCTGCGATGCGCCGCTCGGCGGCGTATCGATCTCGGCGATCCAGCAAGCAGCTCTGATGCGGGCCGGCGCTCAAATCCGGCAAGACTTTCAGAATGTTCCCTAGGATCGCGAAGCGGACGCCCGAAGCGTCGCCTGTTCGGCCAGACCATCGTACGCATAAATGGCAAGCGAGAAGAAGCGGTTGCCTCGACCGTCAAAAGAGACCGTTCAGGCATGGACGCGCGACCTGAAGGTCGCGCTCAAAAGCGCGCCGCCAATGATCTCTCCACTCCGCAGCCGCCTGAGGCGCGACCTTCATGTCGCGCGTTCGCGTAAGGCCCTTCGTCTTCTGCGGCTGACCGCCAAAATTCCAATTCCCGTGGCCAGCAGAAGCATCGTGGACGGTTCGGGCGTGGTGACATCCAGCGTCAGAGAACCGGTAGGCCCCTCGAGCGTTCCGCCGCTCGTGAAGAACAAGCCTACAGTCCCTGAAGCTGGATCGGTACCGAATGTGGTCGGCAACCCGGAGCCGAATTCCGCGATGAGTAGTGCCTCACCGGCCATAACACTTCCGCCGCAAGAGAAGATCCCAGCCCCGGCTGTCCCGAAATCAAAACAATCGCCGCCACCGCCATTCGAGGCCGTATTTCCTTGCGTGAAGGTGAAGGTCTCGGTTCCATCCGTCGCCGTAAACGGTGTGAAGCTCAGCGTGTCGGGCGCGGTCAGGAATGTCGTTGAGGTCAGATCGAACGAGAACGCCTGAATCGGGTCCGAGGGGCCCGGCGCATAGGAAAACTCATAAACAACCGAGCCCGCGTGTGCCGAGGCAGCCATGATCGCGATCGATGCCGCGAGCAGAGAAAAACGTCGCATGTTAGGCACCTCCGACTGCGCGAACCTTGTAACGCTATCAAGCCGGGCTGCTGTTGTCAATCTGCCTGCGGCCAGCGGAACGTAGCGGGACCGCTCAGCGCACGAAAAACCGCTGCTTGTCGACACTCGCATCCACGGCGACGTCGAAAAAGCCGATCATCATCTCCGAATCGCTTTGCTCCCCGTAATGCACATCGGCCGATGGATCGGGATTGCGCGGGTTGTTCGGCGAATTGTCGTACCAGGCTGTGCATACGAGCTTGGTCCCTTTTTTGAGCGGCAGCGGTGTCGCCAGGCGGTAGAAAAGCTGCCAATAAAAATCGTAGTGCGGAACGCGCAGCAGCACTTCCGGAAGGCCGTTCGCGAGAATCCTCGAAAATTCGAAAGCTTTCCCGCGCAGATGCATGTGCGGGAAAAATCCCAAAAGCAGCGCGTCATTGGGAAGCGATCCCCACGCCGTCACGCGATAATCCGGGTCGCCCGCGGGAATCTCGAAGGTGTCGTTCGAAATCTGCAAGGTCAGCACACGCTTGGCGGGCTTCGACTTTGCGAAAATCACAGCCGCCCGAGTCTGATCCGTCACCGCCTTGCCCTTAGGCGTGTAGTGAATCTCGAAAACCAAATCCGATCCGGCGGGGATCAATTTCGCCATCCCCTCCGGCCATCGCTCGGGAGCCGTTCCCGGAGCATAAACCTCCAGAATATCGGCCTTGGTCTGGCCCTTGAGCCAGGTTGCGCCGGGCTCGCGGATGTATACGACCACGTGATGCACCACCTGCCGCGCTCCCGGCCGCACTTCGACCGCTTGAATCCAGCGATCTTGCTTGAAGCCGGTATGTACAACAAAACGCTGATAATCGAGCGGGCCGCGCGCGGGAACCCGAAAAGGTTCCACGGCGAGCACCGCGTCCGGCGATCCCAGGTTCCAGGTGTCGTTCCAGTGGCGAGGCGCCGGCGCCGCCTTCGGGTCGCCCGCCGGGGCGCCCGCTTCTACCCATTGCGAAATCTTCTCGATCTGCGAATCGGCGAGCGATCGGTCATTCGCGAATTTTCCGCAGCACGGGTCGGCGAACCAGGGAGGCATCTTGCGCGTACGCACCATCTCCCGAACGGATTTGGCCCACGGCCGGACTTCGGCGAAGGTCCCAAGCGGCATGGGCGCCATCTGGCCGGGACGGTGGCACTCCTGGCAATGGTCCACGAGGATGGGCATGATGTCGCGGTAAAACTGCGGAGCAGCCGCTACAGGCAAACAAACCGCGATTACGACTGCCAACTGGCGCATACCAACGTACGTTTTCAACATTATACCTACACGCCCCTCTTGACGGCCCTGGAAATTGAGCGCATCATATAAAAGACCTTAGTGGGTCGGATTTTTTGGGAACGCTGCAGGCGCCAGGGGCGTCACGAAGGATACTGCATTTTATGTCTCGCTCGAGGAGGCTCACAATGGTAGGGAGAACTCCACTCGCTCTCGCGATGATTCTGTCTGGATCGGTCTGGGCTCAAAATGTGATCTCGGCCCACTCCGGGACGATTCATTATAAGGAAGGTCAGGTCGAGGTCGACGGCCAGCCGGTCGATCAGAACACCGAAAAGGGCCAGTTCGGGGAGGTCAAAACGGGCCAGACGCTCACCGTCAAGGATGGGCAGGCCGAGATCCTCCTGACGCCGGGAGTTTTCCTGCGCGTGGCGGAAAACAGCTCGATTACGATGCTGTCCGACAGGCTGACCGACACGCGGGTGCAGGTCCAGTCGGGAACGGTGATGGTGGAAGTCGGCGCCCTGCTGCAAGACAACGCGATTACGCTGAAGTTCCACGACTCGGAAATCGCGCTCAGCAAGAAGGGCCTGTATCGCGTGGACAGCGACCCGGCGCGGCTGCGCGTTTATGACGGCGAGGCTCGCGTGCAAGTGGCTTCCGATGCGAACCCGGTCATGGTTCACAAGGGTCATGAGCTTGAGTTCGGTGAAAAGCTGGAAGCCAAGGCGTTCGATACTAAGCAGACCGACGCGTTCTACAACTGGTGCGCGCGGCGCGATGAGTACATCGCGGAAGCCAACATTTATGCCGCGAAAACGGCGCGCGACTCGGGCTACGGCGGCGGCTACAGCGGCTACGGCTATGGCGCCTCCGGCTACGGCGCTTCCTCTCTGGGTTACGCCTATCCGGGTCTCGGCTTCGGCTATCCGGGGTACGGCATGGGGATGGGGTACGCGGGACTGGGCAGTTGGATGTTCAACCCCTATTTCGGAATGTTCACGTACATGCCGTTCAGCGGGATGTATTACAGCCCGTTCGGTTTCCCGTATTACAGCCCGGGCTTGGTGGGATATCTTTACATGCCCGGGTCGCCGTATTATTATTCCGGCACCGGCACCGGCACCCGCGCCGCCAGCGGTATTCTTCCCACGCGGACGCTCGCGCGCAACGGCGCGGGACTCAGTCCGAGGTCGAGTGCTTCTCGTAGCGGGCTGGTGAGCCGCAGCGGATTTGGGACCGGCGCATCTACGCGCGCCGGATTCGGCGGCGGATTTGGCGGCAGCCGTGGCGGATTCGCTGGCGGTGGCGCCGGCGGCGGTATGTCACGCGGCGGCGGTGGCGGCATGAGCGGCGGCGGCGGGCACGCCGGCAGTAGCGGCGGAGGTCACCGGTAACTCCTGAAGCAGGCGTAGTAAGATCCGGCGATTCATTCTTTCACTGATTTTTTTCGGAATCGCTTTCGGCTATGTCGAAGGCTCGGTGGTGGTCTACCTGCGCGCGATTAGCGAACCGATCCGAGCGGCTACGGGCCTTCGCGGCACGGACCTGTTTCCCCTGCTGACCGTCGGCCAACTCGGTTCGCAGCTTTCGATCGTCAAAATCGAGGTGGTGCGCGAAGCGGCCACCATCATCATGCTCGCCGCAGCCGCGGCGGCCGGTACGCGGACTTTCCCTGGATGGCTCGCCGCCTTCTCCATCGCGTTCGGCGCATGGGACCTGGCGTTTTATGCGACCTTGCGAATCCTGCTCGGCTGGCCGACGTCGCTGATGAGCTGGGACCTTCTATTTCTGATTCCCGTGCCGTGGGTGGGACCGGTGCTGGCGCCGGTGATCGTCTCGTTCACGCTGGTGGCAGGCGGGATCATTGGATTGATCCGCGAGCCGCGGCGCGTGGACTGGATCACCTGGGCGCTGTTGGTGGCAGGCGGCGCGGCAATTTACGCGTCGTTCGTTTGGGATTGGCGCTACATTGCGGCCGGCGGATATCCGCGGATGTTTCCCTGGCCGATCTTTGCCGCGGGCGAGCTTGCGGGCATCGCGGGCGTGTGGAGAGCGCAATGGGCGGGCGGCTGGCGAATCGCGCGCGCGGACGTTGCGGAAAGCTCTGCCGCGGATTGATTTTGAACACGAGCGATGGATGGATTCGCGGAGAAATGGCATTCCATCCAAGGGAGGCTATTCAATGGCAATGGGGACACGCATCGCGCTGACGGCTCTTCTGTTTTCCACCTGGGGGTTCGCGCAATCCGCGGGCGACCCGATCGAGCGCGCGCTGGCCGCCGCGCCGCGCCAGTTGCGCGAAGGGGCCACGGTGATCAAGTGGCACTCCGATTTCACCTATGAGACGCTCAAGAAGGGCACCAGTCGCCTGGTGTGCTACGACCGTTCGGACCAGGCTGGACGGCAACCCTTCGCTTCGCAATGCACCAGCATCGGAAATCTGGCACGGGTCGCGCAGAACCGCAAATTCGAGGCGATTGCGGACCGCAAGGCGCGACAGCAGGCGATCGATGAGGCCGAGGCCAACGGCACGCGGGTGAAGCCGGAGTATGGCTCGGTCTGGTACATGCTGAACGGACCGGACCAGGAACACGCGCACACCCACATCACTATCGCGGTCCCGGGCGCGACCACGCAGTCGACCGGGCTTCCGGATAATCCCAAGCAGGGCGGCGTGTGGATCATGAACGCGGGCACCACGACCGCGCATATCATGACCCCGGGCAGCTAACGTACTGGGGGTGGAATCGGGTTACGTCTAAGGCAACTTCCGCCGCGTGCGCCCGCCCAGAACCCTAGCGTATTGATCGCGGTTCAGGACGATGGGGGGTATATGCAGACACGTTTACTCGCCACCCTGGCCGGCGGCTTGTTGGGAGCCGGGCTCTCCTCTACCGTAAACGCATACCTGGGTCTGTCGCCGACGCTCGCGCTGTTGGCATGCTCGGCGGGGGGACTGGTGGCCGGGTACGTGATCAGCATTCTCTTTGATGTGTTTACCAGCACCGGAGGCGACCGGATCGGTTCCGGCAAATAGCGCGGGGCAGGGAAGTACCATCGCCCCACGGCGTGTCGGACGCACTGCGTAGCGAGCGATAATCGAGCGCACCGCTGATCGCGAGTCCGCTGCTCGAGCTCAACAGTACGAATGACCCAAAGCGCTTGACCGGCGGCCGTTCGAGCGTACGTTACAATAGACCGAGGCTCCAAGGAGAAGCGATGATCCGATTTCTACTTTCTGTAACGGCGCTCGCCGCGCTCACTGTTTCGGCGCAAACACAAAAACCCGCTGCGAAATCCGCGGCGCACGGCAAGTCCGCGATCCCGCGCACGCCGGATGGCCATCCCGATTTTGAAGGCGTGTGGACCAACGCGACCATCACGCCGCTCACGCGTCCCGCGCAGTTCGCCGACAAACCGACCTTGACCGACGCCGAAGCGAAGGTCTTTGAAAACGCGCAGGCGACCGACCTCAAGCAGGAAGACGGCCAGTCCGATGGACCCATTATCCGCGCGGCCGGCTCCTCCGGAACGGGCGGGTACAACGTTTTGTTCGTTGACCGCGGCACCGAAATGGAGCGCATTGACGGCGTCAAGCGCAGCTCGCTGATCGTCGATCCTCCGGACGGCAAAATGCCGCCGATGGTGCCGGGGCGCATGAATCGTCGACGCGGCGGAGGCGGAGGGCAGGGCGAGAGTTACGCCGGCATGAGCTATGACAGCGTGAAGAACCGTCCGCTGTCGGAGCGTTGCCTGATCGGCTTCGGCTCCACATCCGGGCCGCCGATGCTGCCGGTGCTGTACAACAACAACTACCAGATCGTCCAGACCAAGGACTCCATCATGATCCTGGTGGAGATGGTGCACGACGTTCGCGTGATCCGCATGAACGCGGAGCACGAACCCGCCGCGCTCGACCGCTGGCTGGGCGATTCCGTGGGCCATTGGGAAGGCGACACGCTGGTGGTCGAGACGACCAACGTGAATCCGGAAAACCGTTTTCGCGGATCGTCGGACAAGTTCAAGGTGACGGAGCGTTTCCAACGCGTCGATGCGCAGACGATTCTGTATCGCGCGACCATCGAAGATCCGGAAACCTGGACCAAGCCGTGGACGGTTGAGTTCCCCTTCGTCGCAACGGCAGGTCCGGTGTACGAATACGCCTGCCATGAGGGCAACTACGCCATGGACGACATCCTCGGCGGCGCGCGAAAGCAGGAAAAGAAGTAGTGCAGTCCGGCCTCACGGCCAGGGCTGTCCCACCGCGCCCGTCAGGGCGGGGGTTCTGACGCAGCCTTCTAACGCTCGACCGCGGAGGCCATCGACGGCGGATAACGGCCCCCGACCGCGAGCGACTCGATCTGATTCAGCTCCGCCATGTCCTCCGCGCTTAGGCGCACGTTGAGCGCGCCGAGATCATCGTCGAGATAGGTGCGCCGTTTGGTCCCCGGAATGGGGACGGAATCGGGCGCGGCGGCAAGCACCCAGGCGAGCGCGATCTGCGCCGGGGTCGCCGAATGACGCTTTGCCACCTGCTTCACGATCTCGACCAGCCGTTGGTTGGCGGCCATGTGGGCATCGTCGAAGCGTGGCAAATTGCGCCGGAAATCCTTGGGGACGAACTCCGCGGTCGACTGCAGCGCGCCGGTCAGATATCCGCGACCCAGCGGGCTGTACGGTATCAGGCCGATGCCCAGCTCGCGCAGCGCGGGCAGGATCGACGCCTCGATGCCGCGCTCCCATAGCGAATATTCGCTCTGCACGGCGCTGATCGGATGCACCTCGTGCGCGCGGCGCAGCGTCTCCACGCCGACTTCGGAAAGGCCGAGATAACGAATCTTGCCGGCATCGACCAAATCCTTCATCGCGCCGACGCTTTCTTCGACCGGCACAGCGGGATCCTTGCGATGCAGGTAATACAGATCGATCACGTCCACGCGGAGACGCCGGAGAGATGCTTCGACGCTGCGCTTCGCGTTGGCAGGCGAGCCGTCCATCTTCAGTCCGCCCGCGCCGATCGTCAGGCCGAACTTGGTCGCCAGGATCACGCCCTCGCGCCGCCCCTGGAGCGCCTTGCCGACCAGCTCTTCATTGGTGTACGGGCCGTAGGCTTCCGCGGTGTCGAGCATCGTGACGCCGCAATCGAGCGCGCGATGAATGGTCGCGATCGATTCGGCTTCGTCGCCGACGCCGTAGCCGTGCGTCATTCCCATGCAGCCCAGCCCGATCGCGCCCGCCTCTAAGCCCTGGCTTCCGATTCTGCGCGTTTCCATTTCAGTACCGCTCCGCATCGCTCGCCGGCGCGGCTGCGTTCACCGGCGATGGCTGTCCATCGATGGTCGCGCCGTTATACGCGAAAGCCTGGACGCGGTTCAGAAATTCGTGCGGGAAATTCAACCTGGGTTTGGAGATCTCGTTCAGTTCGTTCATCTGCGCCGCGCTGAGTTTCACTTCGAGCGCGCCGAGATTGTCCTCCAGTTGTTCCATAGTTCGCGCGCCGATGATGGTCGATGAAACGCCGGGCCGCGCCACCACCCACTGGAGAGCCGCTCGCGCGGGCGTCGTCCCGGCCTCGCGCGCGACTTTGACCAGGACGTCGACGACGTTGAACGCTTCGTCGTTGAAAGCCCGCGTGACGAACACGCCGCGCCCCGGCTTGGCGGTTTTTGCCGATTCGCGCGTGTATTTCCCTGTCAGCACTCCCGAGCGCAAGGGCGACCACGGGGTGATGCCGAGTCCCAGCTCTTTGGCCGCGGGCACCAGCTCGCCTTCGATGGTTCTTTCAAGCAGTGAATATTCGAGCTGCAGCGCGATCAGCGGCGTCCAGCCCTTGAACATCGCCATGGTCTGCGCCTGCGCCACTTTCCACGCCGGCGTGTCCGAGAATCCGATGTAGCGCACCTTGCCGGCACGCACCAGGTCGTCGAGCGCGCGCATGGTTTCTTCGATCGGCGTGAAGCGATCCCAGAAATGCATCCAGTAAAGATCGATGTAATCGGTCTGCATGCGCCGCAGCGACTGTTCGCACGCGCCGACCACCGATTTCCGCCCCGCGCCGCCGCCGTTGGGATCGCCGCGATACATGTTGGTGAGAAACTTGGTGGCGATCACCAGCCGGTCGCGGCGCGCGGGATGGCGGCCGATGTGCTCACCGAGAATCGCTTCGGAGTGGCCCTTGGTGTAGCCGTTGGCCGTGTCGATGAAATTCCCGCCGAGGTCGATATAGCGGTCGATGATTTGTTTGGAAAGCTCCGGGGTCGAGCCCCAGCCCCAATCCTCGCCGAAGGTCATCGCGCCCAGGCACATGGGGCTCACACGCACGCCGGAACGGCCGAGAGAAACGAAATCCGATAAGGGCATACGGCCAGCTTAACGCGGTTCAGCCGCGCCTGAACTCTTCGCCCCAGGCGACCGATTCGCGCAACTGCCGTTTCAGAATCTTTCCGCCCGGATTGCGCGCGAGCGGCTCGGTGCGCAGCACCACGTATTGCGGAACCTTGAAATCCGCGATTCTTTCGCGTGCGAAATTGAGGATATCGCGAGCATCCGTCGAAACCCCCGGCTTGAGCACGATCAGCGCGCCGACCTTTTCGCCCATCATCGCATCGGGCACGCCCATCACCGCAACTTCAAACACAGCCGGATGCGCGGCCAGCGCGTTCTCCACTTCCACGCAGTAAACAT
The DNA here is from genome assembly GCA_035501755.1 of Bryobacteraceae bacterium. Taxonomy (GTDB): domain Bacteria; phylum Acidobacteriota; class Terriglobia; order Bryobacterales; family Bryobacteraceae; genus Palsa-187. The sequence continues at coordinate 15,877 of DATJVN010000132.1, forward strand.
TTTCGCCGCCGCGATTCACCATGTCCTTCTTGCGATCGACGATCTGCACGAAACCGTCCTGATCGATCCGCGCCAGGTCGCCCGAATGCAGCCATCCACCCGCGAAAGCCTCGGCCGTCGCTTCCGGCTTCTGCCAATATCCCTTCACGATATTCGGCCCGCGAATCAGCAGTTCGCCGACGTCGCCCGATACGTCCGCCAGCTTGAGATCGACGACCGGCGCCGCAAATCCGACCGTTTCCGGACGCACGCGCGCGAATTCATGCGGCAAAAACGTCGCGACTGACGACGTTTCCGTCAATCCGAATCCGTTGCCCACACGCGCGTTGGGAAACGATTCGAGAATCCGCGCCACCAGATCGGGAGGCGTCGGTGCTCCGCCGTAGCTCAGCCATTTCACGTTGCGGGTGTCGATTTCCTTGAAATTCGGCTGATTGATCGCAAACCAGTACACCGCCGGAACCGAGGTCAGCGAAGTGATGCGCTCATCGTTGATCAATTTCAGAAACGATTGCACGTTGAACGACGGCATGATCACGGTCGCGCCGCCGCCCGCGCAGCTCGGAAGAAGCTGGCTGTTGCATCCGGTGACGTGAAACAGCGGAACCGAGACCAGCGTGCGCACGCTCCCGTCGAAGGGCAGGGGAACGATGCGCCGGCACGTTTCGATATTCGACAAAAAACCTTCGTGCGTGGTCATCGCGCCCTTGGGAAATCCGGTGGTGCCGCTGGTGTAGAAAATCGCGGCAACGTCGTCATGCGCGGCGTCCTCGACGGCGACAGGCGTGCCTTTGGGCAGGGCGTCTCCAGGCATGCACACGAACTTGCTGCCGGAATCTTTGATCACGTAATCGGCTTCGGGCTCGCTGAATCGCGTATTGACCGGAACCGCGACCGCGCCGGCAAGCTGGATTCCCCAAAACGCCAGGCACCATTCGAGGCCGTTTCCCAACCGGATCGCCACGCGATCGCCGCGTTCGATTCCCGCGGCACGAAATCCGCCGGCGATACACGCGGCGCGCTCCCAGAGCTGCGAGTAAGTGATCCGGTCCGCTTCGGCCTCAACGATAGCTTCGGCTTGCGGCGTTGTGTCGACCGTCGCGCGCAGCAGGGTGACGAGATTGGTCGCGAGGTTCTGATAGCGCGCGACGCCGTCGGGGCCGCGGAGAATTGCCGATTGATCGAAGGGCTGGAACACAGGACTTGTTAATTGTACGCCTTGCTGCGATGATGCACAGCGTAGATTCGCATCACCTCGTCTTCGACGCGGAAAACAACGCGATAGTCGCCGACGCGAAGGCGCAAGAACACACTCATATCTCCGTGAAGCGGTGTGATGTCGCCCGCGCCTGTCCGCGCATAATGCAGCACGCCGTCGAAAATGTGCATCGCGATCGCTCGATCAATTGAACGGATATGCGCGCGGGCCTTGGCAGACCAGTCGATCGCGAGCGGCGGCACTATTTTTTCAGGGGAAAATCGTCGAGCGTGAGCCCGAACTCGGCGAGCACCTCTTCCATCGGAATACCGCGGCCGCCGTGTTGCTTAAACCAGGCTTCGCCTTCCTCGATGCATCGCCGATCTGCTTCTTCGAGCTGATCGGATTCCACAATCGCTTGCAGCAGGCCGGCAACCGATTCCAGCCTGGCAGGAGCCAAGCGGTCCACCAGTTCGTGCACGTGTTCCCGTGTTTCGCCCATCGCTTCCATTATTTCAGACCGCTGCCCGATCCGCGTACGCTCCCTGAACCTCGAAAATTTTCTTAGGATTCTCGATTAGCATCGTATCGAGCTGCTCGCCGGTCACTCCCGCCTTCTTCAGCGCCGGGATCACGTCATTGTGGATGTGCAGATAATTCCAGCGCGGCAGCACCGCCGCCAACGGACGCTCCGGCAGCCAATGATTGAAGCACGCCGCG
>DATJVN010000133.1:0-19935 GCA_035501755.1 Bryobacteraceae bacterium
GTTGACTTCCCGTTTCGCTGCGATAGAATAACCGCCTCCCTGAGTTATCGAGGACATCAACTCCGTGGCTTCTCCACAAATGAATGTCGTTTCGCAGACGGATTTTCGCGGTCTGAAACTTCGCGGCCGGGGCAAGGTTCGCGACATCTACGAGCTCGGTGACCGCCTTCTCATCGTCGCCACCGATCGCCTCTCCGCTTTCGACGTCGTTCTTCCAAGTCCGATTCCGGACAAAGGGCGCGTTTTGACCCAACTTTCCCTTTTTTGGTTCGACCGGCTCGCCTCCGTGGTGTCAAATCACGTCATCACCGGCGAGAACTTTGGCGGTGAACTGGCTCCGTACGCTGCGTCGCTCGAGGGCCGGGCCATGCTCGTCCGCCGCACCGAGGCTCTTCCGATCGAGTGCGTCGTTCGTGGGTACATTTCCGGCTCGGGCTGGAAAGATTACCGCAAGACCGGTTCGATCTGCGGGATCCCGCTTCCCGCCGGCATGCGCGAGTCCGACAAATTGCCGGAACCGATTTTTACGCCTTCCACCAAGGCCACCACGGGTCACGACGAAAATATTTCCTTCGAGCGCACGGCCGAGCTGATCGGCGCGGATCTCGCCGCGAAGCTGCGCGACCTGACGCTTTCCATTTACAAGCGCGCGGCCGATTACGCGCGCGCCCGCGGCATCATCATCGCCGACACCAAATTCGAGTTCGGAATCTTCGACGGAAAGATCACGCTGGCAGATGAAGTCCTGACGCCGGATTCGTCGCGCTTCTGGCCGGCCGACCAGTATTCGCCGGGCGGCCCGCAGCCATCTTACGACAAGCAATACGTGCGCGACTATCTCGAATCGATCCACTGGAACAAGCAGCCGCCCGCTCCGGCGCTTCCGGGCGAGGTCGCGGCCCGGACCAGCGAAAAATACCGCGAAGCATATCGCGCGCTCACCGGAAAATCGTTGTGAACCTGCTGGATATTCTGCTGGCGATCGTCGTCGGCGCTTCGGTGGTCGCCGGATTCATGGCGGGATTCGCGCGGGCGGGCATCGGCTTCATCGCCACGGTTTGCGGCGTGCTGTTCGGCTTCTGGTTCTACGGAATTCCGGCGGAATGGATTCATCATTACGTCCATTCCGAGACGCTCGCGAACCTGCTGGGATTTTTCGCCGTGCTGTGCGCTTTCGGCTTCGCCGGCGCGATTTTTGGAAAGCTGCTGTCCATGCTGTTCCGCTGGACCGGGCTAACGTGGCTCGACCGGGTGATGGGCGGCGCCTTCGGACTGGTGCGCGGCGGCGTGATCGCGGTCGCATTTGTCGCCGTGCTGCTGGCGTTCACGCCCAAGCCGCTGCCCAACTGGATGGTGAATTCGAGAACGCTGCCCTACGCCATCGACGCGTCGCATTTGTGGGCCGACCTGGCGCCCAACGCCATCAAGAACGCCTTCGAGGACAGTATGCGCGAAATGCGCCGGCTGTGGGACGAGCAGATGAAGAAGAATCACAGGAAAGAGGACATCCGCAAGGTGGAAGCGTGAGGTTATGTCATAATGGCTTGCCCTGAGGGTCGGCCGTGCGATCGCGGCGAACATGGCGGACAGGATTTACTCTTCCGCGAGGCGCGAACATTATTTACACATCTCGTGAAGACGATAGGAAAGCCCTGCGCTATTTCCGCAAGTTCGCCGACCAGCACGTCAGCTTCACGGACTGTATTTCCTTCGTTGTCATGCGACGGCGCGGCCTGGAGACCGCTTTCACGTTCGACCGCCATTTCCTCCACGCCGGATTTCGCGTGATGGGAGCCCGATGAACCTGTTCATCTTCGATCTCGACGGCACGCTCATCGATTCCAAGCAGGATCTGGCCAATTCGGTGAATGCCACTCGCGCTTTCGCGGGTCTCGATCCGCTGTCGAATGAAATCGTGTCTTCCTACGTCGGCAGCGGCGCTCCCGTGCTGATCCAGAGAGCGTTTCCCGGCGCAAGCGAGGCCGAGCGCGACCGGCTCCTGCGCTACTTCCTCGATTACTATCGCGAGCACATGCTGGATTCGACCACGTTGTATCCCGGGGTTCGCGAGATGCTCGAGCGCCTGCACACGGCGGATGCCGCGCTGGCGGTGCTCACCAACAAGCCCGTGCGCTTCAGCGTGCGGCTGCTCGAGGGGCTCGGCATCGATCTGCTGTTCTTCCGCATTTACGGAGGCAACAGCTTTGAGGAAAAGAAGCCCAGCCCGGTGGGGATCAACGCGCTGGTTTCGGAGTCGGGAGCCGCGCGCGAGCGCACTATCATGGTCGGCGACAGCGCCGTGGATATCATGACCGCGCGCAATGCCGGCGTGGTCGCCTGCGGCGTGAGCTGGGGATTTCAGCCCGAAACCTTCGCCTCCGCTCCACCCGATTTTGTGATCGAAGATCCGCGCGATCTGCTGGAGCGCGTCTAGCTCGTTTTACCTGGCTCGAAGACCACAGGCTGAAGCCTGTGCCACCTGAGGTCAACTTGCCATGCCAGGGTGGCACAGGCTTTCGCCTGTGAAGAGAGTTTTGCAGCAGCCTCCAGGCGACAAGCTGAGGCGGTTTTCCGCTGGACGCTTCTGTTATTCTGAAATTGCAGTGCTTCCCAAGCTTTTTCAAATTGGCAGTTTCTATCTACCCACTTACGGCGTGTTGGTCGCGCTGGGCTTTTTGGCCGGATTGACCATCACCGTGCGCCTGGCGCGGCGCGCGGGAATCAACGGCGAACTGGTGACCAATCTCGCCGTGTATTGCGCGCTTGCGGGACTGCTGGGAGCCAAGCTCCTGATGCTGATGTTCGATTGGGGCTCGCCCGACCGGCCGCCGATTTTTTCGCTTGCCACTCTGCAAGCCGCGGGTGTGTGGCAGGGAGGGCTGGTGCTGGCGTTCGTCACCGCATTGCTGTATATGCGGCATGTGAAGCTGCCGGTGCTGGGAACGCTGGACGCCTTCGCGCCGGGGATTGCGCTGGGGCATGCGATCGGACGCATCGGATGCTTCGCGGCCGGCTGCTGCTGGGGCACGCAGTGCAACCTGCCCTGGGCTGTGACGTTCAAGAATCCGGACGCCTTCGCGCTCACCGGCGTTCCGCTGGGCGTTCCGCTGCATCCCTCCCAACTTTACGAGATGACCACGGAGTTCGCGCTGTTCACGTTCCTGTACTGGCGGTTCGGGAAGGTCCACCAGGCCGGGCGGATCATGGGGATGTACCTGGTGCTGAGCTCGATTGCGCGGTTCCTGATCGAGTTCACGCGCTACCACGAGCAGGGGCTGCACTTGGGGCTGTCGCTGACGCAGTGGATCGCGATTCCGGTGGCGGTTGCGGGCGCGATGCTGTGGATGGGCGCGCCGAAGCCGCTGCAACGGCCGGCGACGGCTTAATCAGTTCCCCGGATTTCAGAGGCTGCTCGAAAAACTCCTTCACAGGCTAAAGCCTGTGCCACCCTCGCATCGCCAGTTGTTGATCGCAGGTGGCACAGGCTTCAGCCTGTGGTCTCCGAGTCAGCTATGACGGAGTTTTTTGAGCAGCCTCTTTAATCCGCGCGGCGCTTTAGCGCTGCTCCCGGCCAGCAAGGCTGAAGCCTTGCGCGGGCTCGAAGCCCGCCGTCCGGTGAAAGTCAAACCGTGTGTCTCGCGCTGATCACGCGCGGAATTCCGGCGAGGTCGTTTTCGACTGCGACCTCATGCCAGCCGCCGAGAAGCGCGCCGACGGCTTCGGCTGAGCGGTACCCGATCTCCACAATCAGCCAGCCGCCGGGCTCAAGAACGCGCGCGGCTTCGGGAATCAGGCGGCGGTAAATCTCCAGCCCATCCGCGCCGCCGTACAGCGCGACGGCGGGTTCGTGCTCGCGAACTTCACGCGGAAGCGAATCGCTTTCGGGAACGTAAGGCGGATTGGAGACCACCAGGTCGAAGGAAGCGGCGGCGAAGGCGGCGGCAAGGTCGCAGGCGGCGAAGCGGACCGGCGCATTGAGGCGGCGCGCGTTTTCCGCCGCGACGGCGAGCGCTTTCACGAAAATATCGCTCGCCGCAACGCACGCCCGCGTTTCGAGCGCGAGCGTAATCGCGATCGCGCCCGATCCGGCGCCGATATCAAGGATGGAGCGCGCGGGCTGGCGCAGCGCGGCTTCGATCACGTGCTCGGTTTCGGGGCGGGGAATCAGAACGTCGGGCGTGACGCGGAATTCGCGCCCGAAAAATTCCTGGCGGCCGGTGATGTACTGCGTGGGGACGCCTTCCATGCGCTGGTGCAGATAGCGGCCGTAGTGAATCCACCACAGCTCACGCAGTTCTTCTTCGGAATGCGCGTAGAGCCAGGCGCGGTCGCGGCCGACGGCGTGGGCGAGCAAAACCTCGGCGGTGAGCCGCGGCGCGTCGATTTTGGATTGCTCCAGGAGCTTTTGGCCCTGGAGCAGCGCGGTGCGGAGATTCATGATGGGGCTCACAGGCTAAAGCCTGTGCCACCCGTCCTTGTGGCACAGGCTTCAGCCTGTGGATTCCGGAGCCTCTTCAGCCTGTGGACTCACGCCGCCTGCTCGCCTTCCTGTTTCAGCTTTTTCATCTGATCGTGCGCCGTCAGCGCGTCCACGATCGCGTCCAGCTTGCCGTCCATCACCTGGTCGAGCTGGTGCAGCGTCAGGCCGATGCGATGATCCGTCACGCGGTTCTGCGGAAAATTATACGTGCGGATTTTTTCGCTGCGGTCGCCCGAGCCGACCATGGTGCGCCGCTCCGCGCCGATCTTTTCCTGCTGTTTTTCGAGCTCGATCTCGTACAGCCGCGAGCGCAGCACGCGCTCGGCTTTGGCGCGATTCTTAATCTGCGATTTTTCGTCCTGGCAGGAGACCACCAGCCCGGTGGGGAGATGCGTAATGCGGACCGCGGAATACGTGGTGTTGACGCTCTGGCCGCCGGGGCCCGAGGAACAGAACGTGTCGATGCGGATATCCTTGGGATCAATCTTGATCTCCACCTCGTCGGCTTCCGGAAGCACGGCGACGGTGATCGCGGAGGTGTGGACGCGGCCCTGCTGCTCGGTTTCAGGAACACGCTGCACGCGATGCACGCCGCCCTCGTATTTGAGCTGGCTGTAGACGCGATTTCCGCTCACCAGCGCGGTGACTTCCTTCAAACCGCCGACGCTCGATTCGCTGGCCGAAGTCACTTCCACTTTCCATCCGCGCGATTCGGCGAAGCGCCCGTACATGCGAAAGATTTCCGCGGCGAACAGCGTGGCCTCGTCGCCGCCGGTTCCTGCGCGGATTTCGAGCACCACGTTCTTCTCGTCGTTGGGGTCCTTGGGCAGCAGCAGAATTTTCAGCTCTTCCTCAAGCTGCGCGACCTTCGGCTGGAGTGTCAAAACTTCTTCCTGGGCCATCGCGCGAAGATCGGGGTCTGACTCTTCGAGCATGGCGCGGCTTTCTTCAAGCTGCCGGTTCGACGAGCGCCACTCGCGGTACTTGCCCACGATTTCTTCCATGTCGTTGTGCGCCTTGGCGACCTTGCGGTACTGCGCCGGATCGTTGATGACTGCGGGATCGGCCAGCTGCGCGCTCAAATCATCGAAGCGCCGCTCGATCTCCTCGAGTCTCTTTTCGTATTGCATGCGCGATTAAGCGATGACCAGCTCGCCGCCCTGTTTTTCTTCGAGCGCCATAGCGCCCTCAAGCGCGTGAATCGCGACGGCGGCCTGCGAATCGTCGGGAGTTTTCGTGGTGATGCGCTGAAGCCACAGTCCCGGCTGGCTGACCAGTCCCAACAACTGGCCCTGGCGCCTGGCGGCGAAGCGGATGATCTCGTAGCTCACGCCGGCGATCAGCGGAAGCAGCGCGATGCGCACCAGAAATCGCATCCAGAATCCGGTCACCGGCAGCAGAGGATACAGCAGGAACGCGACGCCCAGCACGATGGCCAGAAAATTCGTGCCGCAGCGCGGATGGAAGGTGACGAATTTCTGAGCGTTCTCCACCGTCACCGGCTGGCCCGATTCGAAATTGAAAACCACTTTGTGTTCGGCGCCGTGATATTCGAACACGCGGCGGATGTCCTTCATGCGCGAAAGCAGGAACAGGAACGCCAGGAAAATCAGGATGCGTATGCCGCCGTCGACGAAGTTGGTCGCGGTGAGACCGGAAAGCGCCGGGACCGTTTTGCCTACACGCGTGGCCAGAAACAGCGGAACGAATTTGTACAGAAAGATGAAGAACGCCAGGGTGAAGATGACGTTCAGGGTCATCATCCAGGAGGAAATTTCCAGCGGTTTTTCGCCCTCGGCGAGCTGCGCGTTGGCGGAAAATCGGAGCGCCTTCGCGCCCAGCGCCATGGCCTGGCCGAGCGTCCCCAATCCGCGCAGGACCGGCCATTTGAAGATGGGATATTTTTCGGACATCCGCGGAATCGCGCATTCTTCTGTGGCAAGCGCACCGTCCGGCCGCCGGACCGCGACGCAATAGCTGTGCGGAGCGCGCATCATCACGCCTTCCATCACCGCCTGGCCGCCGATCAGCGTAGTTTCCTCCCCGCTTTCAAGGATCGGAAGCATCTGCAAATGAGCCAAAAGGCGAAACGTTCGTGCGATCACTGTCACGAATACGATTATAGCGACTTGGAACACATGGAGGCTTCTATGAGTCTTGAAAAACGCATCTTCTTGCTGCTGGCGGCAGCGCTGCTGCCGGTCGCGGCGCTGGCCGATATCAACAGCACGGCGACTGTGAACGCCGGGCAGAATTTCAATTTCGACAGCGGCGCGGTGGTGTCGTCCGGCGGCGACATCCAGTTCACCGGAAGCCAGATCACGTTTGTCGGCAGCGCTAAAGGCGGCTCGCTCGCCGCGCTGGGTATTTCCGGCTCAGCAGGCTTCTCCGAGGTGATGCAGGGGGGCCAGGCAGAACTTCAGGCGCTGGCGGGTTTCGCGACCAGTTCCCCCATTCCGGCGAGCTCGATCACGGCCGGTACGGGCAACGGTACCATCATCGCCCTCGAAACCAACGGCGGCAACTCCGCGGCATTTCTGGTCACCGCGCTCAGTTCCGGCTCGATCAGCTTTCAATTCATTACTTATGAATCCGGTACAGGCGGTCCTCCGGCGCCGAAAATCACCGGAATCTACAACGGCTCGAGCGTGATCGGCCCCGGCTACGTCAATTCCGGGATTTCCCCCAGTACGCTGTTCGCGATCCGCGGCTCCAATCTCGCTGATCCGAACGCGCCGGTGGTCAATCAGGATTCGAGCAAGGGGCTGCCGACGAACCTCAACGGGGCCACCGTCAGCGTCAGTGTCGGCGGTCAGAACTTTACGCCGGCTCTGTATCATGCGCTGTCGTACGAGATCGCAGGCGTTCTGCCGGCGGGCACTCCCAGCGGAACTGCGACCTTCACCGTCACCTACAACGGCCAGATGGCGCAGGCACAGGTGCAGATCATCCCCAGCGCTTATGGCATCGATAACTTCGAGGGAAACACCGCTGTGGTAACGGACGCCGTCAGCTACAAGCTGATCGCGTATGTCAATGGAGGGGGCAGCCCTGGCACCCAGGCGTCGGCGTATCCGGGTGAATACGTGACGATCTGGGGCACCGGGCTGGGATCCGATCCGCAGGATAGCGACACGACCAGCAACGGCCAGCAGCACCAGATTTCCACGCTGGTGCAGGTGTATTTTGGCGGCGTGCAGTCCACCAACGTGACCTACTCAGGCGAGGGATATTATCCCGGCGTTCATATCGTAGTCGCGCAGGTCCCGCAGGGCGTTTCCTTGGGCTGCTACGTTCCCGTCGCGGTCATCACCGGAAGCGGAGCGAGCGCGGTAGTCAGCAACACGCCGACGATTCCCGTCGCCGCCGACGCCAGCACTGAGTGCACGGAATCGCAGTACGGTATCACCGGCACGCAGATCGCGAGTCTGGGCGGCCAGGCGAGTGTGAAGTCCGGAACGATTCTGGTCGGCCAGACCACCTCGCCAGGAAACAACGGCGGCGCGCCGACGACCATGGATTCCGCGGCCGCGATCTTCACCGAGACCAATGCGGGAGGTTACGGCGGCAACGGCGGATCGGTTTCGGCGGGCGCCTGCATCCTGAGCGAGCCTCCGCCGGCCGACGTGAACACGCCGCAGGTTGTCGCCATTGACGCGGGCACGGTCAGCGTAAAGGATCCAACCGGCGTAACCACAACACTCACGAAAATCTCGCAAGTGCTGGGTTTCTACGGCGCGCAGCTTGCATCCGGCGCGGTTCCGGCAACCGGCGGAACGTTCACCTTCACCGGGACCGGCGGATCGACAGCACCGTTCATCGGGCCGTTCAGCGCGAACATCAATTTCCCGAACCCGATCATCTCCTGGCAAAACCAGGGCTCCCTGGGAGCGGTGACCCGAGCTTCGGGCGTTCAATATACCTGGACCGGCGGTGCAGCGGATACTTTCGTCACGATGTCGGGAAGCTCGGCCTCGGCCGCTGGGGTGAGCGGCAGCTTCACCTGTATCGCGCCGGTTGCAGCGGGGCAGTTCACCGTGCCGGCATACGTTCTCTTAGGACTGCCGGCGGGGACCGGAACGCTGTCGATCGAAAACACGAGCGCGCTGTCGACCTTTACCGCATCGGGTCTCGATCAAGGAATCGGCCTGGGGTTCGTGCAGTTCCAGATCAACAGCGTGTATCACTAGACCGCTCGGCGAACGCGCGTTCTTTGGGACCACGAAAAGCGCGGTGGCAGTTTACTGCCCGAAAATAAATCGTCCGCGCCGGGGATCGGCTCCGCCGTTCAGCACGCCGTTCTTCACCAGGATCACCACCGGCGCGGACGCGTTGGCCCAGTCGCCGCCCATGATCACTTTGTGCCCCAACTGCTCCAGTGTTTTCGCCGTGGCGATCGGAAACCGGCCTTCGAGCATCACGCGCCCGGGGACGAATTCGTGGAATCCGAAGGAAGCGTAAAAATGCTCGGTCTGAAATCTGGGCGACTCCACGGCCTGCTGCGGCGTCATTCCGAAATCGATCATGTTCAGCAGCACCTGGAGCAGCGCCTGGTCCTGATTGTCGCCGCCGGGCGTCGACATGGTGATATAAAGCTGCCCATCCTTAGTAATGATGGTCGGGCTGAGCGTCACGCGCGGGCGTTTTCCCGGCGCGACCTGATTGGCGTGCCCGGCCGTCAGCACGAACGATTCACCGCGCTCGGAAAATGGAATTCCGGTATCGCCGGCGATCACCGACGGCAGCCACGCCCCGCTCGGCGTCACCGACACGCCGTTGCCCCATTTATCGATCACGTCGACGCAGGTAGTGTCGTTGCCGCGGCTGGGACCGTTCGAGCCCGTGGCCGGCGCCGACGCTCCCAGGTTCCCCGGACGGCTCTCCATGGACGCGTGCTGCGGATCGATCAGCTTGCGCCGCTCGGCGGCGTAGGATTTCGACAGCAGAGTCTCTTCCGGAATTTTGCTGAACTTGGGATCGCCGTAATACCGGTCGCGATCGGCGAAGGCCAGCTTCACCGCCTCGATTACGGTGTGCAGATATTGCGGGCTGTTGTGGCCCATCGATTTCAAATCGAAGCCTTCGAGAATATTCAGCGCCTCGATCATCACCGGTCCCTGCGTCCAGAATCCGGGCTTGTTGATGGTGTAGCCGCGATACGTGGTGGTGCGCGGCGTATCGGTTTCGGCGTGAAATTTGGCCAGGTCGTCGTAGGTGATCAATCCGCCGTTTTCGTCGTTGAACGCCGCCAGCCGCCGCGCGATGGATCCTTTATAGAACTCGTTGTGCACCGCTTGGAGCTTCGCCACGCGATTTCCGTGCGCCTTCTTCTCCGCCGCGGCCATTTCGCGCAGCGTGCGCGCCAGGTCAGGCATGTGGACCATCTCGCCGGGCTCGGGAACGTGGCCGTCGGGATAGAAAAACTTCTCCGACGTCGGAATCATCGAAAGCGTGCGGCGGCTTTGCTGTAGAAGCTGCGAAAAAATCTCGGTAGCCGGAAATCCGTCGGCGCGCTCGATGGCCGGCTCGACGACCTGCGCGAAGCTCATGGTACCGAACTTTTCCAGCGCCAGCAGCACTCCGTCGACAGTTCCCGGCGTGATCGCGGCCGGAAGGCCCGCGCCCGGAATCGGCGGAAAATGGCCCGGATCTTCCCACGGCTCGGCTTTGCGATGCTCGAAAAATTCCGGCGTCGCCTTGGATCCCGCCACGCCGATGCCGCTGATCACCACCACCGGTTTGCCGGCGAGCTTGACCATGATCGGCGCCTCGCCGCCCAGCCCGATATGATCCTGTTCGGTTACCGTCGCCGTCAGGATCGCCGCCGCGGCCGCGTCCACCGCATTGCCGCCCTGTTCGAGCATCCGGTATCCTGCCTCGACCTCCATGCTGTTGCCCGCCCCGATCATCTGGTGCGTGCCGCGGACGGGCGGGAACATGGTGCGGTCCTGAGCGGTCGCGCTCAAGGAGGCCACCAGGGCGAGTGCGGAAACCCGCAGGCCAAACCCCGCTCCCTTACGGTCGCGGCTCTGTAACGAGCCGTGAAAACGACGCGCCGATTCCGAGCCGCACGCGTCAGCAAGCGGTTTTTCGAGCCCTTCAGCCTGTGAGCGGGTGAGCCGGTTCATACGATCATCCTCTCATGTTTGGCATGATGGAAATTGCGCTCGCCTCTGCTGGCCATCTTTCTGATCGTTGCCGTCGATGTGCTCGGCCTGACGATCATGATCCCGCTGCTTCCGTTCTACGCCGAAAAACTCGGCGCGACGGCGACTGAAGTGGGCCTGCTGATCGGCGTGTACGCCGCCTGCCAGCTTATTTCCGGGCCGCTGCTCGGCCGCGCCAGCGATTTCACCGGAAGAAAGCCGCTGCTGATCGTCAGCCAGATCGGAACGCTGATCGGATTCCTGGTGCTGGCCTTCGCGCCCAATCTGTGGGTGGTATTTCTCGCGCGCATCATCGACGGCTCGACCGCGGGAAACCTGTCGCTCGCCCAGGCCTACATCTCCGACGTCACGCGGCCCGAGGAGCGCGCCAAATCTTTCGGCGTGATCGGCATCGCCTTCGGCATGGGCTTTTTGATAGGACCGGCCATCTCGGGTTATTTGGCAAAGTTTAGCTATCAATGGCCGATCTTCGCCGCCGCCGCGCTTTCCTTCACCAGCATCATGGCGACCACGTTCCTGCTGCCGGCTGCAAGAACTTCCGCCGCGCCGGCCGAAGGTCCCGGCGGACGCCGTCTTTCGCTGCTGCAATGGGGCGAATACGCGCGCTATTTCCGCCAGCCCGAGCTCGCCACGCGCCTGTTCCAGTTTCTGTGCTTCGGACTGTCGTTTTCGATGTTCACGGCCGGATTCCCGCTCTACGCCGAGCGGCGCCTGGTCTGGCACGGCGCTCCTTTCGGACCCGAGCAGGTCGGCTTCGCGTGGGCCTACGCCGGATTCCTGGGGATTTTTCTGCAAGGGCCGATGCTCGGAAAGATGGTGCGCCGTTTTGGCGAATCCAATCTCAATCGCACCGGATTTGTGGGCTACGCAGCGGGCTACGCCGTGCTTGCGTACACGTTTAATGTGCCGATGCTGATCGTCGCGACCACGATCGCGTCCATCGGCACGCTGGTTCGTCCCACGCTCACCAGCCTGATTACGCAGGCCGCTCCACGTGAGGAGCAGGGAGTGGTGCTGGGCTTGACCCAATCGCTGACTTCAACCGCGCAGATCATCGGGCCTCCGCTCGCCGGATTCCTGATCCAGCACGAGTTGCTTTCCGGCTGGGGATTGACCGCCGCGGCGTTCGCTTTAGCCGGCCTGGGGCTCGCGTCGGCGAAGTCGCGAGTCGACGCGCACGTGAGTCAGGCTTGAGATTTCAAATTGCAATCTCAAGTTAGGAACAAATGACCATCGCCCTTGACGCGACCTACAGTCTCGGCCGCAATCTTTCCGGCGTCGGCGTCTATTCGCTCGCGATCCTGACCGGCCTCGCCCGCGCGCACCCGGAGGAGGATTTCCTGTGGTGCTACCGGCCGCATCGTTTCGTGCGGTCGTATCGCGAAAAAATTCCCGGGAACGCGTTTCGCCGATTGCTGGTCGGCGCACCCCCGGGCGACCTTTTTCACGCATTGAACCAGCGCCTGGATACGCGTCCGCGCCGTTCCGTGACCACGTTTCACGATGTGTTCGCGCTGACCGGCGACTACTCGACGCCCGAATTTCGTGCGCGATTCGCGGAGCAGGCGCGCCGCGCGGCGGAGCTCAGCGACGCCATCATCGCCGTGTCGCAATTCACCGCCGCGCAGGTGGAAACGCACCTGAAAATTCCAGCCGAGCGCATTCGCGTGATCCCGCATGGCGTCCGCATCCCGCAAGCGGCGGCGGGGCCGCGCGAAAAGCTGGTCCTCTTTATCGGTGCAATCCAGCGCAGGAAGAATGTCGCGCGGATCGTCCAGGCATTCGAGCGTCTCCCCGCCGATTGGAAGCTGGTGCTCGCCGGCGCGCCCAACGGCTTTGGCGCGGCGGAGGAACTGGAAGCCGTCGAAAAAAGCGCGCGCCGCGCTTCCATCGAAATCCCCGGGTACCTGACCGCCTCCGACCGCGAAAATCTCTACAACCGCGCCCGCATCTTCGCCTTCCCGTCGCTCGACGAAGGTTTCGGAATGCCGATTCTCGAAGCCATGGCGCACGGCGTTCCAGTGGTTACCTCGTCCGTCTCCGCGATGCCCGAAGTCGCCGGCGACGCAGCGCTCCTGGTCGACCCTCGCGATGTCGAAGCGCTTGCAGACGCCTTCCTGCGCATCGCCAACGACGACGCCCTGCGCGACGATCTGATCCGCCGCGGCTTGGAGCGCGCGCGAAGCTTCACCTGGGAGTCGGCGGTCGAGCGCACCTGGGCGGTTTACCATGAGATCAAATGAAGCTTCTGTTGGGCGTTCTCCTCGCGCTCGCGCCGGCACGCGCCGCCGACCTGATCGTTGCCGCCGCATCCGACATCGCGCCGCTCACTGCGTCGATTGAGAAAGCCTTCACCGCGCAGCACGTTCTTCCACCGGGGTTTAGGTTAGTCCGGTTCAGCCTGGGTTCCAGCGGATCGCTGATGCACCAGATCCAGAACGGCGCGCCTTTCGATGTTTTCCTTTCGGCCAACGACAGCTATGTCGAGGAGCTTGCCCGAACCGGCGCGGTGGACCCGTCAAGCGTGGTGATTTACGCCACCGGCCGTCTCGCGCTGTGGTCGCGCGACGGTTCCGTGAAATCGCTTGACGATCTGAAGAGCGCGAAAGTGGTCCACATTGCGATCGCCAATCCGGAACATGCACCGTACGGCGTCGCCGCGAAGCAGATGCTCGAAAATCGCGGGCTGTGGAGCGCGATCCAGCCGAAGATCGTGTACGGCGAAAACGTCAGCCAGGCGCTTCAATTCGCCGAGACCGGCAATGCCGACGCCGTCATTACATCCTGGACGCTGCTCAAAGGCCGCGGCATTCTCTTGCCGGCGTCCTGGTATCCGCCCATCCGGCAGGCGGGCGCGGTGGTGAAATCCAGCTCCCACGCCGCCGCCGCGCGCGAATTTCTGAAATTCCTGCGGAGCGCCGAGGGCCGCAAGATCCTCGAATCCGGCGGACTGTTTCCGCCGGACCGCTGATTATCCGCAAGCGGATGACATCTGAAAAAACGCTCCACAAAGACCACTTCCTCACGGTCGTGGCTCTGTACCTGGTTGTAGACGCTACGCGCCGATTCCGAGCGGCGCGCGTCAGCAAGCGGTTTCTCGCGTTTCTAGCAGCCTCTCTTGCGCGCGGCGGTTTTTCCGCGAAAACCGTGGAATCGCGCACCGATCAGTTGGAAAAGAACGACACCTGCACCGAGTTCGCCTGCCCGCTCGCGCCGATGTTGCTGGGATCCCCTTGCATCGTGACCACCACTGCGTGCTGTCCGGGCGGGAAGGTTTTATCCACGATGAAATTGATCTGCCACACTCCCGGGAAGAAGCTGGCGCCCGAATAAATCAGGTCGCTCGAGGGACACAGTCCCAGGCAGCCGTCGGCCGAAAGGATCTGCGGAGTCACGGTCGTGTTGATCGCACCGGTTGCCACCGTGCCGTCCGGCAGTCCGGGAAAA
Source organism: Bryobacteraceae bacterium (assembly GCA_035501755.1). GTDB lineage: Bacteria > Acidobacteriota > Terriglobia > Bryobacterales > Bryobacteraceae > Palsa-187. The sequence continues at coordinate 14,095 of DATJVN010000133.1, forward strand.
GGTCCGCCGCCGGTGAGATAGAACGTGATGAAGTTCGGCGTCCCATTTCCGTGCGTGCCGCCGGCCTTCACCGGATTGCTGGCGCTGTTGATCGAGCCGTCCCAGTTGGTGGCCGCAGCGGGGCCCGTTCCGGTCGCGTTGGAGGTGAAGAAGCCGGGATTGAACGGCGCCATCTGCGCCTGCATCGAGCCGATGATCTGGCCCGTGGATTGATGCTGAACGACAATGGACACCGTTCCGCTGGTGGGCATGTCGGAGGGCACCTGGAATGCGATAAAGCTGTAAGCGCCGCCGCCCAATTCATAAATCGGCGCGGCTTCCCCGTTCGCCAGCACCTGGATGTCGTTGAGAACGGTTTGAAGCGGCGGGTACTGCTGGGCCGAGTTGAATCCGAAATTCAGACCGTAGCGGTACAGCAGCTCGAGCTGGCCCGGCGCAAGCGGCTGCAAATTGTAGCTCGCCGCGTTTTCCGCCGCCAGCGCGGCGTAATAGAAAGTCACCCGGTTGGCCGCCTCCGCGATCACCACGTTGTCGTTGTCATCCAGGTCCACTGCCAGCGGCCCGGTCTGCGTGTTGATCCTGGCGGTGATGGGGTACGACGTGGGCGTCGATGTGGCGATCAGCGTGTCGTACTCGGGAAGCCGGTATAGCACGTCCCCGTTCGTGTTGGCGACCCACACTTCGCCCGAATTGCCGCTCACTTTAACCGCCTGCGGGTTGCTGAAGTTGGCGAGCTGCAGCGAAAAATCGGAACCGCTGTTGCGCGCCTGGGTTCCATCCCACACGACGATACGATTGTTGGTCGCATCGGCGACGTACAGGCGATCCGAGCTGTCCACCGAGAGATGGCGCGGCGAATTCAGTCCCGAGTTCGAATTGGAAGTCGCGCTTGCGGTGAAGCTTTGCTGGCCCAGCACCACCGCGGCGGACTGCGAGTTCGTGAAATCGCCTCCGGAGGGTTTGGTGAAAATCAGGACGCGGTTCAGCAAGGCATCGGAAACAGCCAAGCTGCCGTCGGAGAACATCGTCAGTCCGTACGGACCGGCCATGGTTTGCGAACTGGCCGCGGTGTCCGGCGTCCCGGTGAAGCCGAACTGCCCCAGCACCAGGTCCGGCTGGAGCGTCGTGCCGGAAGGCTGCAAGAACGGAGGCGGGTAGCGCAGCACGCGCGAGTTTCCGAAATCCGCCACCCACAGGTTCCCGCCCGGATCCACCAGCACGTCCGTGGGACGGTTCAGCCCGGCCGAAGTCATTTTCGTGGAATCGTTGGTGGGATAGTTGAACAGCGACTCGTAATAATCCAACGGCCCGTTTTGCCCGATCACCATGTCCGCCTGCGCCGCGCTGCTCTTGCCGATGGTGTAGACGCTGTTGAAACACAGAATGCGGTTGTTGGCCGTATCGGCGATATAGAGATGCGGCGGGTTGGAACTGTGGTCCACCGCGACCCCTCCTCCGCCAAATCCGCTGGCGAAATTCACCTCCCGCCCTTCGATCAGGTTGGCCGAGTTATAAGGAAAATCGAGCTGCCCCACCACGCGCGCCGCCGTCGTGTATTTGCCGCCGCTCTGCTGCGGAAAATCGAGTACGCGGTTGTTGAGCGTGTCGGCGACCCAGATATCGGTGCCGTTCACCGCCCCGCCGAACGGAGCCGATACCGTGCTGTTGTCCGGAGCCGCCTGAGCTTTATTCGATTTCCCGCTCTGCAAATCGTTCTGCCCGAGCACCGCCATGATCGGCGGCGAAATCTGCGACGTGAGGGGCTGCCCGGAAATCGGCTGTACCAGCGGCGGCCAGTTCTCCGGGATATCATACTCAACCACCCGGTTGTCTCCCGCGTCGCACACCCACAGGTTCTCTCCCGTGGTAAACAGACCGATGGGTTGGATGAGAGAGTAATTGTTGGGGAACGTGATTGCCTGCGTCTGGTTGCTCAACTGGAAAACCAGCCCCAGGATCCATGTCGCGCTCATCTCGATTCCGAACCCCGGCACGTAAACCATCACCCGGTAGAAGTTGTTCTGCTGGCCGTCGGAGATGTACAGGCGTCCTTTCGAATCGAACGCAATACCCAAAGGTTGATACAGGGCGCGAACGTTCAAGCGCGGATCGGTGTTGGTCGGCGGGGTGAGCGCCGATCCGCTGGTGAACGTCGCTTGCCCGACGACCAGATCGGCCGTCGGGTTGTTGCCCGCGGTGAGCTGGCTCGAAGGAAAACGCAGCGTCCGGTTGTTGCCCGGGTCGGTGACCCACAATGCGCCCGTCGAAGGTTCAATCGCCATGCTCGCGTTGTAGACCGTGTTGCCCGAAGAGAAGTACAGCGTCTGCGCGGTCGGCGCCGGCATTCCCTGGTTGGGCGACACTCCGGAATTGAAGCTGACCTGCCCGATCACCAGGTCCACCTGCCAGGTGGAAGAGGTCTGCTTGAACGGCGCCGGATAGCGCAGAATGCGATTGTTGCCGGCGTCGAGCACGTACAGGTTCCCGTTGGCATCGACCACTGCAGCAGTGGGGACATCGAGCCCGGTGTTGTTCTCCGGCCGGCCGGGACCTCCCGTCAGCGTCGTGACGAAATCCTTTGGATTGGGGCCAATGGCCAAAGTGGCGAACCCGCAAGTCGGATTGTTGAGTCCGCAGTTGTTGAGATTGTACGGATTTTGGTACGCCAGCACACGGTTGTTGCTGGTGTCGACAATGTAAAGAATCGGCGGGCTCACGCTGTTATCGAACGCGACCGAATAGGGCTGGTTAAGCTCGCGGCCTTCCACCAGGTTGGGAGCGATCGAATACAGCGAAAGCGGAAGCGAGGGCTGGCCGTACTGCCGCGTCGGTGTCGGATTAATGCAGGCGCTGCTGCCGCCGCTGGTGGGCTGGCTGCCGCAGGGATTGCTTTGTTGTCCCCACACGGCCGTGACAGCAAACACGCTCAATACAATAAACTTGGACATGTAATCTCCGAATGACGGCGCGCGGGAACCGTCTTTCTGAAACGATAACACAGACGGGTGGTCGGGCAGATCGGTTACGGGTACTAGAGCCGCGCCCCGGCGCTCAGTGGGATACAATGGCGGCTTGATCCCTTCCACTTCATCCCGGCCGCGAGTCTGCGCGGTCAGCTATTTGAATACAGTCCCGCTGGTTTGGGGAATGCTCCATGGCGCGCAACGCGACGTCTTCGATTTGCGCTTCGCGCTGCCTTCCGATTGCGCCGACCAGGTCGCGGCCGGTCAGGCCGATATCGGAATTCTGCCGGTGATCGAGATGGCACGGCAGAAACTTGCGTATTTTCCTGGAACGGGCATCGCCTGCCACGGTCCGGTGCGTAGTATCCTGCTGATTTCAAAGGTTCCTATTCGCGAAATCCGCACGCTTGCCACGGATTCCGGTTCGCGCACCTCGGTGATGCTTGCGCGGGTGATCCTGGCTGAGAAATTTCGAAACGAACCCAAGCTGATCTCCCGGGTCGCGGATCTGCCGACCATGCTGGGAGAAGCCGACGCTGCGCTGCTGATCGGTGACGCGGCGCTGCGCGTCGCGCCGGAGAAATTGCCGTTTGAGACGCTCGATCTGGGAGCCGAGTGGGTGAACATGACCGGCTTGCCGATGGTTTTCGCGGTATGGAGCGGCGCTTCGGCGATCGTTCAGCCGCGGTACGCGCAGGCTTTCGTCGAGTCCTGCGACTTTGGTATCGCGCAAATCGAGGAGATTGTCCGCGCGGAGTCGGCCGCACGCGGATTCGATCCCGCGCTGGTGCGAAAATATCTCACCGAGCATATCGTTTTCAAATTAGGCGAGCGCGACTACGCGGGCCTGGAATTGTTCCTGGAACACGCCTCGCGCTTCGAGCCGCTGGAAATGCGGAAAGGAATCGCTTTATGATGACGCGCGCCGAGGCCATCGATCTTTATCGCAGCGACGATCTGATCGCGATCGGAATGGCCGCCGACGAGGTCCGCCGCAGGCTGCATCCGGACGGGATTGTCAGCTATATCATTGACCGCAACATTAATTACACCAATTTCTGCACGGAATATTGCAGCTTTTGCGCATTTTACCGGCCCATGGGTCATGCCGAAGGCTATGTGCATCCCAAAGAAGTGATTTTCTCGAAAATTCAGGAGACCCTCGACCTGGGCGGGACGGGAATCCTGATGCAGGGCGGCCTGCATCCCGACCTCAAGATCGAATGGTACGAAGACCTGCTGCGCTCGATCAAAGCGCGCTTCAACATCTGGTGCCACTGTTTTTCGGCGCCGGAGATCGTGAACATCGCCAAAGTGAGCGAGCTTTCGATTCGCGATACGCTGGCTCGGCTGAAAGACGCGGGCCTCGATTCGCTCCCGGGCGGCGGCGCGGAGATCCTGGATGATGAGGTCCGGCATCGTATCAGCCGCCTGAAATCGTCGGTGAACGACTGGATCGACGTGCATCGGGCGTGTCACGCGCTGGGCCTGCGCACCACCGCGACCATGATGTTCGGCACCGGCGAAACGATCGAGCAGCGCATGAATCATTTCGAGATCGTGCGGCAGATTCAGGAAGACACCGGCGGATTTACTGCGTTTATTCCGTGGAGTTTCCAGCGCGAGAACACATCGCTGGGGCGCTTCGTGAAAGAAGAGGCGACCGCGGTCGAATATCTGAAAATGCTCGCGCTTTCGCGCGTTTATCTCGAAAATATTTTGAATATTCAGTCGTCCTGGGTGACGCCGGGGTTGAAAACCTGCCAGCTTGGCCTGCGCTTCGGCGGCAACGACGTGGGCAGCATCATGATCGAGGAAAATGTGGTGAGCGCGGCGGGAACGCATCATCGCGCGACGGAAGAAGAGCTGCGCCGCCTGATCCGCGACGCGGGATTTATCCCCAAGCAGCGCGATACGCTGTACCGGACCTATTTTTTGAACTAGCCGCGCATCGCCTCCAACGCCGCGCCCGACACGGCTTCGGGCGTCTTTTCGTTCGACGCGGAAAACCGCATGATCTCGGCCAACGCGTTCAACGCCGTCGCGACCAATTACACCTATGATGGAGAAGGGCGCCGGGTGACCAAGTCGGCGAGCGACGTCCCGGCGACTACGTATGTGTACGACGCAGCGGGAGAACTGGTGGCGGAATATGGCGGCCCAACCAATGGCGCTGGTCGAGCGCTGCCAGCGCGGCTCCAGGACCGTCCCGGCGGGGATGGCACGCTGCTGGAACGCATTCGCGAATGCACGCGCTTAGGCCGACCTGCAGCCCAGGAGCTATTCCTCTTGCAACTTGGGAATACACTCGGTCGGAATCTGCTCCCCCGGAAGCCGGGAAGACCAAGGAAACCCGTGGCTTGCGAGCGGGTCGACCCCGACCGCACGGCTCGCGCCACTCGGCGTAATTGGAAACGCTATGGACGCCCCGGTTTTCCCGGTTTTTCGCGGCCGGTTTTCCCGGTTTTTCGCGGACAAGAACGGGAACCAGGTGTGCCAGTAAGAAGTGAACGGCGCCAGCATGAACAAAGTTGTAACTAAATATCCAGTTTCCATTCGCTGCGGCATGGTGATTGTGTGTTTGGTGCTGGTACTAGCCACTGTGAGAGGTTCGGTCAGTGGCGGAGCGATCGTTGTGGCAGTCGGCGCGGGCAGTGTCCTTAGGACACTGCCTCGGCGCGTTTGCTCTGACAACTGCTATCCTGGCATATAAGACCGAAGTTGAAGCTACGGAAGTCCGCGTCCGTTATCTGCCGTTCTACACAAAACGCACGCCAATGCGCAACGTTACGCATCTGGTGGAAGGAAAGACGCTCGTTCTCGTCACGGCACACTCGAAGATACCGTTGTGGGGCTTATCCGTGAAGGCGAGAGAGCC
>DATJVN010000134.1:0-28537 GCA_035501755.1 Bryobacteraceae bacterium
ATCGAGCGTGGGATTCTGCGGCGCCTGACCGCTGAAGGTATACATGAACGGCTCGGATTCGTGCAGCTCATGCATGATCGGCGGATGCCACTGGAGATACCAGGCGAGCAGCGTCCGCATGGTCATCTGCGAATAATTAATGTCGCGATTGTTGTCGTGAAAAATGTATTTGCCCCAGTACGGCGGACCCGGCGCCTGGTCCTGCTCACCCGTATCGTGAATCTTGTAACGGTAATACCAGTCGACGTAGCGATCGCGCCCGTCCGGCTCCGCAGCCGGCGTGATGCTGACGATCACGTTGTCGCGGATTTTCTTGATTAGCGGAGTATCTTCCGTCGCCAGCCGATAAGCCAGCTCCATGAGCATCTCCGAGGGTCCCGTTTCCGCGCTGTGCAGCCCGCCCATGATGTGATAGATCGGTTTCGCCTTGGCGATGATCTCGCGCGCCTGCGCCTCGCTCAAGCCCCGCGGATCGGCAAGCTGGCCCAGATATTTTCGATACGTCTCCAGATCGCGAATCGACTCATCCGACCCCACGAACACGATCACGCACTCGCGTCCTTCATCCGTCTTACCGATGTCGATCACCTTCACTCGAGGCGATTTGGCCGCCAGCGCGTGATAGTAGCGCAGCATGTCGTCGTAATAGGTGAGCTTATTCGGCGCGCCGATGTAGTAGCCCAGAACGTCCTTGGGCGAGGGAACGCCGTTCGATTTGGGCAGATGATCCACCAGCGGGCTGGTGAATTCCGGACGCGTGGTCCATTCCTTCGCTGATTTGGCGAAGTCTTCATCCATCTGCTGGGGAAGCGCGATGGAAGCGAGTGCAAGCAGGGGTACCAGGAGTCGCATAAGCTGACCACCCATCATATCAGCGCAAGATCGCGCCGAGCCCGCGCCCGCGGCCCACTCAATTTCCATAACAATTCGCCAACGCGCTCCGTCACTGTCGCGCCTCGGTACTCGAAGGATGAGCCGCGCTTCTCAGCGAGCGAAGACTCAGCGTGAGGCGCGGCATTCATGCCGCGCGTTTGGTTGAACGCGTGATCAATTGTGCCGCAGCACTTCCATCGGATCCAGCCGCGCCGCCCGGTGCGACGCCAGCATCGCGACCAGGCTCGCCATCCCCGCCATCGCGACCGCCACCGGCGCCAGCGCCAGCCACTCCACCCGATGAATCCCGAAAAATTGCGAGCGCAGCAGCACCGTCAGCGTAATCCCCAGCCCGACTCCGATCGCGATGCCGCTTCCGGCCACTATCAGCGTATTGCGCACCATCATCGCCAGCAGGTGCGAGGGAAGCGCGCCCAGCGCCACGCGAATCCCCAGCTCGCGCCGCCGTTCGCCCACCGAATACGACACCGCGCCGAACAACCCCAGCACCGCCAGCAGCAGCGCAAGCGCGCTCACCCCGGCGGCCGCTTCCGTTACCCAGATGGTAAATAGCGCCGACATATCGATCACGTCGTCAAGCGTCATGGGAGGCACCGGGACCAGGACATCCAGGCTCATCACCGCGCGCGCCAGCGGCTCGACGAAGCGGCGCGGATCGCCGGAAGTGCGCGCGATCAGCGTCGTGTAGGGATGGGTATGCTGCATCAGCGCGAAGTACACGAACGGTTTCAGCCCTTCATCAAGATCGTTGACCTTGACGTCCGCGGCCACTCCGATCACCCGCGCCGTGCGCCCCTTGTCGCCGAGATGAATCGTGCGCCCCACTGGATCGGTTCCGGGCCAGAGCCTGCGCGCCAGTTCCTTGCTCACGATCGCCACTTCGGGAGCCTTTTCAACATCGGACGCCTGAAACGTGCGGCCGCTCAAAATGCGGATGCCGACGGTTGAAAAATAATCACCATCCACGTCACCGCCCGAAACGCGCAGCGGCGGCGCGGACGGGTCTCCGGCACGCACATCCACGTCGTCGCCGCCCAACTGGAGCGGCATTCCCGGAGCCAGCGTGACGGCTTCCACTCCTGGAATCTTCGATGCAGCCTCGCGCAGGTTCGCATAGAACGCGCGCGCTTTTTCGGCGTTGAACCCCTGATCCTCGGTCCCCGCGATGATGCCCACCAGATTGCGCGCGAAAATCCCAGCTCCACGCTGCGGAGATTGTGCAGGCTGCGATCGCACAGCGCCACTCCGATCAGCACCAGCGTCGACACGCCCACCTGCACGATCACCAGTCCGTTGCGGATCACGGCTTTCTTCGAGCCTCCGATGGCGGTTTCGCCGGTAAGCGCGCTCGCCAGGTTGACCGACGATCCGTACAGCGCCGGCGCAATCCCGGTTGCGAAGCACGCGATCAGCACCATCGCCGCGCTCGCCGCGAAAACCGCTCCGTCGGTATGCAGATCCGCGGCAAGCCGGAGCCGCCCGAATGCCGGAAGACGCGTCTCAAACGATGAGAATTTCGCGATGAACAGCCACGCCAGCCCGAATCCGCACGCCGCGCTGAACAGGCACAGAATACCGGTTTCGAGCAGAAATTCGCGAATCAATCGGCCGCGCGATGCGCCCAGAGCCACTTTGATCAGCGCCTCGCGCCTGCGCCCGGTGGCGATCGCCAGCAGCAGATTTGCCGCGTTTGCGCACGCGATCAGCAGAATGAAAAAAATTGCGGCGATCAGCAGCGCAGAAATCAAACGCGCGTCCGCTCTGGCGTCTGGCGGGAAGGCTCCCGCGGGAGCGATACCGGCGGCCCGATCCTTGTCTTCCTTAGGATATTCGCGCCCAAGCTGCTCGCCGAGGCCGCGCACTTCCACCCGCGCCTGCGCCTGCGAAACGCCGGGCTTCAGGCGCGCCAGCAGAATGTACCGCCGGTTATCGCGCCGGCGATCGTCGTCGTCGGGCTCGAAATGGCCCATCACGTCGGGCTCGAATCCGAACGCCGCGCCCGTAAAAGCTTTCGGCGCGACGCCGATGATCGTCCTCGGATCGTGCCCGGCGAAGAGCTGTTTCCCGACGATGTGCGGATCGCTATGGAAGCGCGTGGTCCAGCCCACATAGGTGAGCACGACCGTCCGCGTCTTGTTCCGGTCGTCGCCTGCTTCGAAAAACCGGCCCATCAGCGGCTGAATCCCCATCACCGAAAAATAGTTGTCGGAAACCGGGCAAGTGGTGACGATCAGGACGTGGTCTTCGAATATGTCCGAATTGATCCCGATGCTGTTGGCATACGCGGCGACGCCCGAAAACACACGATTGTTGTCGCGGTAGTATTCGTAATCGGGATAGGAGACGCGGCCGAACGGCTCCTTGGGCGAACTGGTAAAAATATCGAAAAGTTGGCCCGGATTTTTCGCCACCGGCGGCCGCAGCAGTAGGGCATCAGAGAGCGCGAACGCCACGATCGCCAGCGCCATCGCTATAATCAGCGAGAACGCCGCGATCGCGCTCAGCTTCCAGTTCTTGAGCATCGCCCGCATTTTAACGGTTCAGCGACTATTTGCACGACGGTCGCCGCCTGCATCGCCATGAAAACACGCGCCGCGGTCCGTGCACCCCAAGCACACTGTGTTACAGCCTGTCCCCGGAAAAAGGTACTTTGTAAATGCTACAGCGGCGGTAGGGACGCCCGAGACATTGCGTGCGTAACCTTATTCCCGCTCAATCAGATAGCCGAAAGGACACGAGCGTGCATCCGCTCAGGGCGACGCGTATGCCGGAACTAATCTTCGAGAACCTGAATTTCAGCTTCCTGATCGACGCCGAAAATCGTATCGCTTATCTTCAGGAATGGCGCGACGGCAACTGGAGTGAAGCCGAAAAATTCCCGCTTCCGCGGCCGCTCGAGGGACTCCAAAAGCAGTCTCTTCTGGTGCGTGCCGTCCGCGACTTCCGCGGCGGCGGCGGCGAGTATCAACGGCTGTGTTCGGCTCTAGGCGCCGCACCGTCCGAACCCCCGAGCTGGCGCGACCGTCTGCAAGCCGCTTCGCGCCTCCTCGCAGCGAGAATCGTCCAACTCATTTACGCCTAGACCACTCGGCCGGCAACGGGGGATCTGAAAATCGCGCCTCGGGCGGATTGAGCCGCGGCTTTCATGCAGCGCGTTCTTCGGGTCTAGGAGAATCCTGATTCAGATCGCCGCGAGCGCGCGCTCCCGGTACCACCGATAAGTCGATTGGATCCCCTCGCGTAAACCGATCGCGGGCCGCCAGCCCAGCGCTCTGAGCCGGCTCACGTCCAGCAATTTGCGGGGCGCGCCGTCCGGCTTGGACGGATCGAAGCGAATGCCGCCCCCGTAGCCCGCGATTCCCGCAACCATCTCCGCCAGCTCACGGATGGTCACGTCTTCACCGGCGCCCACATTGAGAATCTCTTCGCTGTCGTATTCGCGCATCAGGAACACTGCCGCAGCGGCGAGATCATCCACGTGCAGAAATTCGCGCCGCGGCGCTCCCGTGCCCCACAGCACCACCTCGCGCGCGCCCGACGCCTGCGCTTCGTGAAATTTGCGGATCAGCGCGGGCACCACGTGCGACGATTCCAGGTCGAAATGGTCGCCGGGACCGTACAGATTGGTCGGCATCAGGCTGATCGCGCGAAATCCGTACTGCCGGCGGTAGGCCTGTGCCATCTTGATCCCCGCGATCTTGGCCACCGCGTACCATTCGTTGGTCGGCTCGAGCGGACCCGCGAGCAGCTCGCTTTCCGCGATCGGCTGCGGGGCGAGCCGCGGATAAATGCACGAGGATCCCAAAAATTCCAGCTTCTTCACGCCGCTCTCATACGCCGCGTGGATAACGCTGGTCTCGATCGCCAGGTTGTCGTAAATGAATTCGGCCGGACGCGTCGCATTGGCCAGGATTCCGCCCACCCGCGCCGCGGCCAGAAACACGTACTCCGGCCGCTGCGCCTCGAAAAACCGCGCGGTTGCCGCGGGGTCGCGCAAATCGAGTTCCTCGCGCCCGCGCACCATTACGGCGCGATAACCTTCCGCCGCCAGGCGCCGCACGATCGCCGAACCCACCAGCCCGCGATGCCCGGCCACAAAAATCCGCGAATCGAGCAGCATCCGCCCCTTATGATAACCGCAACCGCCGAGACGGCCGGTGTGTCTCCGCGCCTCCAGCGCATTTGAGGCGCGGCCTTCAGGCCGCGCGTTCTTGGAAATCCGTGAGCAATCTCTACTTGAACTGCCGCTTGTAATAAAAATCCACGCCGAAGATGCCATTCTCATCCCGCGTGGCGATCGCAGAAAATCGCGGCGTCAGCGTCCACTCGACGCGCACCAGTTCCGCGTTGGCTTGGCTCAAATCCTCCGAATAGGTGACAGTGACCGCGGTGTTCACCTGCTGTTGCACGGTGATGCGAGTCTGCGGCAGCACCGACCCGCTGACGAACGACGGCGCGATGCTGAGCTGCGTCACTCCAAACACGCGCGCCAGCCGCGAAGACACCGGATTGGCGACCGCCGCGCCCAGCACTGCCGATTCTCCCATCTGCATCGAACTCTGCGTCGGCGCGTAGGGCTGATTCACCGCGATGGTCGGGTCCGGCGGCGTCTTGCCCGCCGCCAGCAGAGAGATGATGTCTTGAAATTTGAGCGGCGGATCCGAGTGGTAGCTCAGCTTCAGATCCTCAATCGGCCCCGAAACGCCGATGTCCACTTCGACACCCTGCGCGCTCGTCTCCAGGTCGACATCCAGCATCGGATCGATCGAGTTGGCATTGTAGAACGCGATCGATCCGCGGTTGACCGTGTACTTGTTTCCGAAGAAAATCAGCGTTCCGCCGGTGATGTTCACCCTCCCGACCATCCCCGGCGACGCCGCGGTTCCTGCGAGCGTGAGGTCAGCCGTGGCCGAAAGCTGCTGCGCGAGGCTGGTCTGGAACACCACGTCGGGAGCGGTCTGAATGCGCACATTCAGCCGCATCAGCCCCAGAATTCCCGTAGCCGAGGCGGGAAGCTCGGGCGGTGTGGCTTTCGCCGTCAGAATCGATCCAATGTCACTCTGCTGGCTGTATCCGACCCGCGTGATGGTCACCGTTCCTCCCAGCACGCTTCGCCGGCTGGTGCCCGTAAGCGTCACCGCCGCGTTGGCGCTCACCGATGCGCCCGCATAGCGCACGCGGACGTCGCGCGCGTCTGCGCGTAAATTAATATCGAGCGCGGTTCCCGTGTACCCCGCGAATCCCGTGGCCGTGATTTTCCCTCCGCCCGAATCGGCGGTGAACGATACGATGCGCGCGCTGTTCCCGTTGAGCTGGATTACGCCGTTTACGTTCGAGATTCCGTTGGCCCACGTCGAAAGTTGCAGCGAAACATTCTGCACCCGGATCTCTCCGTTCATCGAGGGATGAGAAAACGTCCCGCGAATTGTTGCGCTCGCATTCAGGCTGCCGGCGGTGAACGCGTTGGGATGAATGATTTTGACCATGTTCATGTCCGTCTTCGCGTTTACCGTCGCGTCCAGCGCTCCGTTTCGGTTCAGCGCGGCTGAGCCCGCGATCGAGATATCGGTGGACGGTCCGGTGATCCGCGCGCTCTCCACGCGCAGCGTCGAATGATCCACGCGGACCACGACGGGTCCCGGATTCTGAAGCCTCATCAGCTTCTGCGCTGTCACCTCCACCCGCGTCAGCCGCGCTTCACCCTGCGCCTCGCGCGGATTCTCGAGCGGAACCGTTCCGCTCGCTTCACCATCCAGTTCCGCGTCGACCTCCGGCGGCAGGTTCGGAACGAACGGCCGCAGACCCGCCAGCGTAACGTGCTCGAACGTGATGCTCCCCTCGGCGGGATAATTTCCCGCCAGAGAAATCCGCATCTTACCGTGAACGGAGCTCTTCGCCAGGTCTGAATCGAGCGCGATCGCCACGGCGCTGCCGCTGGTCTGGCTGGTGAAACTCAAATTCCCCAGCGCCGCGCCGTTCAGCGCGACCTTCGTCAATCCACCCGTGAAGTTCGCGCGCACTGGCAGAATGTGCTGGCCCACATCCAGCGCGACAGCGCCATTGATCGCCAGCACTCCGCTCAGTCCCGGCTCCCGTTTTTGCAAAACAACGACGCGCGCGAGATCGATTGCCTTCGTCGAGATCCACACCTCGCCGCGCCCCTGCCGCAAATCGGAGGGCGCATGCGAGTACAACCCGTGCATCTCGACCGTCCCCGCCGGACCCTCCGCCTTCAGCGAATTCAGCTTCAACGATTGTTTCGAATACGCGACGGACGCTTCCGCTGAGCTGATCGGCTGCTGATACACCGTCGCGTGCACCAGCTCAACATTGGCGCTGAGATTCGGTTTTCCGATCGTTCCCGAAAACGTGGCCGAGCCGGAAAGGCTGCCCGTCGCGATCGCCGGAATCACCTTCGCCAGCTCGAGATGAGCGACCGATGCGTTCGCGCTGGTCGGATAATCCGCAACCAGCTCAGTGCGAGCCGTAGCGCGCAGCAAAGATCCCGCGACATCCGAATCGACACGAGTGTAAACCTGATTCCCGCGGGTCGCCGCGATCGCGGTGAGGCCGCCGTACCTCTGCGTGTGCGCGCTCAAATTGAAATTGAGCGCGTTTAACGCGAAATTCCCGTTCTGGAGGCTCGCCGCGACGTCGCCCGTCACGCGCGCCGTTCCCTCGATGCCGAGCCGCGTGAGCGAAACATCCGTCGTCGAGAGCGTCGCCCGAATGCGTCCTTGCGAATACGTCCCCTGCGCTTCCAGACTTCCCGCTGGAGCCACAACCTGAAGCTTTCTCAAGATCGTCTCCTGCTGATTAAAGGCAACCGTGCTCTCGATCCGCTCGAAGGGCGTATCGAGCACACTTCCATCGGTGATCGAAAGCTGCGCCCCGCCTAGCGGCCGCGCTACGATTCCCGATACGTTCAGGCTCGCGTTGACCGTGCCCGTCGCTTTCAGCCTGCTTTCGCCGGCGAACGCGAGGATGTCGCCCAGCTTGCCGTTGTGAATCTCGCCATTGGCGGAAATCGGGGATTGCGACGATGGCTTCCAGTGATCGAGCCCGATGAAGCCGGTAAACCGCGCCTCGACGCCCGGCCCTCCCAGCGTTCCGTTCTGAATGCTCACGCGCGAAGGTGAAGCGATGAAGGAAGCGCTCAACCGGCTGATGGTGCTGCTTCCTGCGCTGAAATTGGACGCCGAAACGGAGCCCGAGATTTGCGGATTCTCGAGCGGCCCTTGCTCATAAACCGTGATTTGCGCCGAGCCGTTGTGAAGCGCCACGGGCACGCTGAAAAAATCCGAAAGATCGCGCGAGGTCACGTTCAGCACTGCCCGCTCTCCCAGGACGCCGCCCAGCGCAATCGCGCTGTGCGGAAGCCGGAGGCGCGAATGGTCGAGCGCAAGCAGCCCGCCGCGATAATCGAGATCGAGAGTTCCCGAAACCGGCGTTCCGCTCGTTTTCGGCACAATCGTGAGATCCGCGCGCGCAAGAATCGTATTTCGCCAATTCCCCTTGAGCTTCGCGCCCCCTTCCACCTTCCCGTCAACGGTTCCCGCATATCGGATCTGCTCTTTCGCGACCTCGCGAGTCAAATTTTGGATATCGAATCCGCGCAAATCGAGCGCCGCATGCACCGCCCCGCCGGCGAGCGACGCGTTCCCGCCCACCACGCCGCCCAATGCATGAAGATCCACGTTGCTCACTTCGATCGCATGCGAATCCGCACGAAAATTCGAGCTGATTTGAATGTTTTGAAATCGTGATCCGCCGAAGCTGATCGAGATCGGCCCGCTGCGAATCGTTCCACTCGCCTGGCTCGGCAGCACCGCGTTTCCCGCAATGTCCACGGTCCCGGAAGGGTGCTCGGCGAGCGCGAGCAGATTGGAAATCTCATCCAGATCGATGCTCGCGCGAAACGCCGATCCCGACGCCGCGGCGCGCGATTTTCCCAAAACGAGCGAAGCATTTTGCACTTGAATCGCCGTACCGCTCATGCGCAGCATGGCGGAAGCCTCGAGCGTCCGCGGCGCACCGCGAAAATGCAGCGGATATTCGACCACGCGGCTCATTTCCTCGAGTCCCACATGCGCGCTGACCCGGACCGACGCATCGGGAGCCGCGAGATTCCATAGCTCCGCATTCACCGCCACGCCGGATTGCGCCGTACTCACGCGCGCATTCGAAATCCGCACGCTGTTTTTCGCGAGAACTAGCGGTATGCTGAGCTGCGCCGCCACCGGAGGGCGGCCATCGGAGACAAGATAGATCGGCGCCATCGACACCAGACCCTGATACCGCGCGAGCGATGGATCGAACGCCAGCTCGATCCGCAGATTGTCCCCCTGCACGTTCAACGGAACGGTCCGGTCCGATAAATGAATCGCTCCGTTGTGAATATCCACTTTGGCGATGGCCAGATCAACCACCGTATCGACAGTCGATCCGCTGGATTTTTTCTTCGGCGTCGGAATGTTGGTACGGCCGTCCGGAGAAATCAGCAGATTCACCGAGGGACGCTCTACTCCGAGGTATTCAAGATCAATCGCGCGCGCCGCGAATAATTTCAACCGCAGCACGATCGACGGAGCTTGAAATAATGGCGGACTGCCCGCCGGCTCGGTCCCGTGAAGAACAAATCCGGTGGCCGTCGCGCTGAGGTTCTGAATGTCGAAGCGAAACCTTTGAAGCTCGACCACCCCTCCCGTGGCTTGCTCGGCGGACGAGACGATCTTCTGACGCACGTAGTTCTGAAACCACGCAGACGGAACCACCAGAAAAACGAAGATGGCGGCCAGCAATAAAACCGAACCGAGCGTGATCGCCAGGGCTAGAAATATTTTGTACAGCCGTCTCACTGCAAAGCCTTCTCCAGATATTCGATATGCGTTTCCGCGCGCGTCCGGCGCAGCCACTGGTCGAGCAGGTCGTTGACGCGCTCGCCGGTGATCGCCTCGACAATCTGCGGCCGCGCCGCTTCCAGGCTGACCTTGATCTGCGAGCGGTGCGCGTTGTAATACTGCTCGACCTCCGCATCGGAAACCACCACCTGCGGACGGAAGCGGATGTCGATGAAGCGCAGAACCGTGAGTTGCCACAGCAGCCGGTCCTGGAGCTCGTTTCCGGTGAGGCCGTACGCGGCGAGCGCACGGTGAAACGCCGCGGTGTCGCCGGCAAACCGGTCCTGGCAAATACGGTCGAGCAGTTGGCTCGCGTCGGCCTGCTTGGCAACCGGATAGTTGCCGGTGCGAATCTGTTCGCGGATCAATTCCTGGTCGATCAGGCGGCTGGCGGCATGCTTGCGCGCCGCTACGCTGAATTCGGGACGCTCGCGGTTGAGAAACGCCGTGACACGGATGTCCCGCTCGATGTCGCTATCGAGGATCACATGCCGTCCCACGACGATCGCCGTGCGGTCGATGATCCCCGCCGCGAGGTGGCAGGAACACGCGCACATAACAGCCGCCGCAGCCATATTCCTCAAAACGTCTGACCGATGGAGATGAAATATTGGAAATGGCTGATGCTCTGGACGACAGGGGTGCATTGTGAAGGTAATTGGTTGGGCGGCAGGTTGGGATTGCAGGCCAAAAGCTGCTGCACGGTTCCCGAAAAGCCTTCGAACCTCGGCGGATTGATGCTGTAGGCGAGGTCGATGCGCAAGGGGCCGACCGGCGTCTTATATCGAATTCCGAATCCCACGGCTTGGGTCATGTAGTTAAAATCCTGCGAATTTTTTTGATGAAAACGGAAGGAGATGTCGTCGAAGCTTCTATAAATGTTTCCGGCATCGTGAAACAGAACGCCGCCGATATTATTACCGAAGAGCGGAAAGCGCAGCTCGAAGTTATTGATCAACACTGCGTTTCCTCCCAGTGGAAAACCGGTCGGCTCGGTTTCCATTCCCCCCGGACCGACCGGCGAGCCGGTGTCGCGAGGGCCCGCCTGATTCTCTGGAAACGAGCGCAGAGAGATATCTCCGCCGCCGAAAAACCGTTCCGGCAGCGGGACCGCATCCGCCGCGGTCAGCCCCGCCGGAGTGTTGTACGGAATAATCGCGCCCACGGTGAGCTGACGCGCGAAGACCACGTTCTTGGTCAGCGGATAATACGTCGCGTTGCGGCCGAGTATCTTACCGAAATTGCGCTGCGACCCCAGGGCGCTGGTGGCGAGCGCCACATCGAGAGTGTTGTACATGCCCCGGTGCGGATCGAGCGCATTGTCGCGCCGGTCCTGGATCAGGCTGGTGGAAACGATCCCGATGTGCACCGGTTGCAGGAACGTCGGCACCAGAAGCGCGGGAATCACCACGTCGCTGGTGGTAACGCGGCGGTAGGCGAAGCGGAATAACGCCGTCGTCGCGCGAGTGAATTTCTGCGAAAGCTGCACGGAACCCTCCTCGCGATGCGAGGCGAAGGTGCGGATATCGCGCGCATTGTCGTACAGCACGCTAAAGGTAACCGTGCGGTTGGGATCGTTGAACAGCCGCGGATCGATATAGCTGACCGCGGCGCGCTGCTCCAGCGTCGAAACGCGCCCCTGGAACGACACGGTATGGCCGAGGCCCCACACGTTCAGCCGGTTCAGGTCCACCGTGAGCCGTGGGGTGAATCCCGTGCCGCCGGTGGGCGCGGCCAGATCGCTGGTGGTTGCGCCAAGCTGCGCGATCTCGGCGCCTAAGCCGACGTTCAAAGTGTACCGGTGGGCCTCATCGAAGTTGTACAGGACATATTTGTACCGGTCGTCGCCATCGCTGTTCTGGACCGCACTGTCGATTTCCGCGAAGATTCCCAGGTCATATAGATTTCGCTGCGCCTCCTGAATGGCCGGGGAGGAAAGCGGCTGGCCGGCCTCAATGGGCAGATTGCGGTTGACCATCTCCGGGCGCGTGACCTTCAGACCGCTGACCAGCACGTCGCGCACGAACTCCTGGTTGCCTTCGACAATCGTGTAGTTCAGTTCCACCTGGTGCGGCTCGGATGCGGGCGTCGCGCGCGCCTCGAAGCTCGCGCGCGGAAAACCGTTCGACGAATACAGGTTCAAAATTTGGTTCCGGTCCAGGCCGATGCTCACGTCGCTATACGGCTCGCCTTGCCCGGAAGCGACCACCGCGTTCAGAACCGCGGGCTTGAAATACGTGGCGCCGGAAATCTTCAGCCGCGCGACCAGCCACTGCGGCCCTTCCGAAATCACGAAGGTCACCGCGATCTGGTTGGGTTTGCCGCGGTAACCCGCGACCACACGCGAGCTCACCGCGACGTCCCGAAAGCCGTTGGCACGATACAGGTCGGTGATCGCCTGCTCGTCGCGCCGGCGGAACGCGTCGCTGTAGCGGCCCCAGTGCAACGCCAAAGAGCTGGGCTCGAGAAACATCCGGTCGCGAATCGTGGACCTGTCGAAATAACGATTGCCTTCGATTCGCACCGCCACCAGCTTGCGCCGCGGCCCGCGGCTGATCAGATACTCGATGGTCTGTTGATCCTTCTGCGGCGGCATCTCGCGAAACGTCACATCCACGTCGGGGTAGCCCTTGGACTGAAAATAATCCCGCAGATTCCGCGCGCCTTCCACTAATAAACTCTGGTCGACGGCCCCTTCCTCGTAAATCGGCACGTATTTCTTGAGCCGCCCCTTGGAAACCTTTGCGTTCACCGCGCGAAGCACGATCTTCGGGCCAGCCTCGATATTGAGCGTGGGCTGCGCGCGCACCGTCTCCGGGTCGTAGTCGAGCGAGGTCAGTTTCACGGCCGCCGTCAGCCGGTCCTCTTTCTGATATTTGCGCGCCACGCGGTCGATTCCCGACCGGGTCAGCGTTTGCGTCACGTGACGCCAATAATGAATGAAGCGGATTCGCCAGCCGGTCGACTTGAGGATGGTTTCGTCGGAAAGGATGGTCTCCCCGTGAACCACCGGCGTCTCGTATTTCGCGCGTTTGCCTGCATTCACGATGATCTCCACGTTCACTTGTTGATGTTCGATGTCGCGGATCGTGTCCAGTCGCACGTCCGCCTCGTACAGGCCGTTATTGGTGAACAGATCGCGCACCGCTTTTTCCGCCCCCGGCAGCACCTCGGGCCGGAACGGCGCCCCAAGATCGAGCTGGACCGCATTCTGAATCTGGCCAGTGTTGGGAGGATTGGAAATTTTTCCGCGAGCGCTCACCTGGCCGACGAACCACGCATTGCGCGTGATGAATCGCAGCACCACTCCCGCGCCCGCCGCTTCTGCGTCCACCTGTATGTCTTCGTAACGCCCGGTGGCGAACATGCGGTCGAGTGTCGCCGCCACATCTTCGCTCCGCAGCGCCGAGCCGGTGTGCAGCAACTGCACCCGTGCCAGATCCCGCGGGTCGAGCGGCTGGTGCGCCGGATCGTAGCTGATCCGCACGATGGTTTTGCCTTCGAACGATCCCGTCTGCGCGCGGGCCGGCAGCTCAAACGCTCCCGCCACAGCCGCGTACACCACCAGCCCATACGCGTATATTTTCCACGGGCGAGACGGCATTCCTTGAGCGTCCACCGGTTGATCGGCGCAACTCCGGTGATCGTTTGACTCCCGGCGAAGCGTTTCCGTTTCAACGCCGCTCCGGCCCGAACCTGTAACGAGGGAGATTCGCCGCGAGTCCCACTAGCAGGCGGCTGATCTCCTCAAAAACTCCATGAAACAGGCAATCCGGCTTCTGGGACAAACTTTCTCCCGCTGGAACGGTCACGAAGGACAGCGGTTGGGCGCGGCGCTGGCCTTTTATACTCTGCTTTCCGGCGCTCCCTTCGCCTTATTCGTGCTGTTAGTTCTTTCCAAATTCATGAACCAGCAGGCCGTCGAGAACAAGATGATGAGCGCGGCGCGCCAGATCCTGGGCGCAAACGGAGCGCGCGCCGTGCGGACCGTGATCACCGCCACGCACAAGACCCATCATGGAACTCTCGCCGCGGTCATCGCGCTGGCCACGCTGCTGTTCGGCGCCTCCGGCGTCTTCATGGAGCTTCGCGACGATCTCAACCGAATGTGGGACGGCCGCACACGCGAAACCGGCATCCTGGGAATGATTCTGCAACGCGTGTTTTCCTTCGTCCTGGTGCTCGCTGCCGGGGGCATGGTTCTAGCCTCGATGCTCGCCGGCGCGGCCGTCGCGGTGATCGCGAACTCTTTCCGGCGCGCCATCCCGGTGCCCGCCTGGACTCTGGAAGTGGCGAACTTCGTGGTTTCCTTCGTTCTGCTGACCATCCTGTTCCTGCTGATCTACCGTTTCGTCCCGGACCTGACTCTGCCGTGGAGAACGCTGTGGACCGGCGCCGCGGTCAGCGCGCTGCTGTTCGTCATCGGAAAAGGATTACTTGCGTTATATTTCACCGAGGCCGGCGTGGGATCGGCGTACGGCGCCGCCGGGTCGATCATCGCGATCGCGCTCTGGGTCTATTATTCGGCGCAGATTTTCCTGCTCGGCGCCGAGTTCACCTATCTGTGGGGGCGGCGCCATCCGCCCGTGCCCGGCCGAGGCCCGCCGCGCCGCATGAACCCACTGCAGCCGATACACGCAGATTTCCTGGTTTGACCGGCGTTCATCTGCGTGCATCTGTAGCCATTCATTAGCTCCGACGCCCGCCGCCCATCACGCGCAGCAGGATGTTCAGTGTCGCGACGAAAACGTTGAACACGCCGGCAAACAGCATCAGCGCGCCGGGAATCGGGCTGTCCGCGTCGGGCGTGTTCAGCACCGAGCTGGTCGCATACACCAGCACGAACACGCCGAATGCACCCACCCCGAACGCGATCAGCATGCCCAGCATCCCGATATGCAGGAAGCCGTTCAGGATCATCACGCCGATGAGGGCGAAAAACAGCCCGGTCATCAGCCCCTTCGGCGCCGAAAACACGCGCCCGCTGGTCATGACGTAACCGGTCACGCCCAGAAAAACGAATCCCGTGATCATCAGCGCGGCCATGATCATCACCGGCGCCACCATGCTGGCGATCCACAGCAGCGGTGAGATCGCGATACCGGAGAGAAACCCGTCGAACACCAGCGCGCTCATCCCCAGCACCGGGTTGTGCCGCACAGCGATGGCAATGCGCGGCACCACGTTCAGCAGCACCAATGCGAGAATCCATCCCATCCAGTTGGAAAACAGGCGCACCATGGTTTCCGACGTCGCGCCGATGTAGCCGCCCGCCAGCGCGCTGGCCACGCTGAGCCCGAACAGCATGTAGGTCTGCTTGATGACGGCCGAACGCTCGCCCGACAGCGCCATCGTCGCGGAAAGTTTGTCCAAGCCCGATAAATCGGTCCGGTATTGGTTCATATTTCCAGGATAGCCTAGGTGAAAATCGTCCTAGACCGGCTTGATCGCCGCGCTCACCGGACGCGAGCCGACCGGGATCATCGTCAGCAGCGGCGCCGGCCGGTTGGGATGCGGCTGGATCTCGGCCGCGCGCAGCACCGCCACGTCGCCCGACTTGCGATTCAGCACCAACGCATACTGCTCGTCGGGCGTAATGGTAACGAACCCCGGTTCGCTGCCCACCGAGACCACCGCGATCACCTTGGGCGGGCTGATGGTCATGATACTGACATCGCCCGATTGCGGGCTGACGATGAACACATAATCTTCAGTGGCCGCCATCGCGCCGGGAGCGCGGCCGGCGAGAATCGTTTCGGCCACCTCGGGAGTGTGATACGGGTACACGATCACCACGGCATCCAGCCCGTCGCCGGTGACGAACAGTTGCCCGCCGTCGGGATTGAAGCACAGATTGTCGGGCCGGACCGCGAGCGGAAGATGAGTAATGAGCTGCCGGCTGCCGGCGTCGTAGACCGACAGGCGTCGCGAGGTGCGGTCTGCCGCGATCAGCGCCAGCCCGTCGGCGCGGAAACGCACCGCCCCGAAATCGCCTTCGCCCGCCGGACGGCTGAGGGTGCGCGCGGTGAGGTCGATGAAGCGGATTCCGGAAGGAAGCGCCACAGCGCCCGTGTTTCCATCGGACGCGACGTCGAAATCGGCCGGAGTTTCGGGCAGCGCGAGCGTCCATTCGATGCGAAACGAATCGAGCGCGATGCGCGTGAGCGCGCGCGGGTCGGAGGAAAGCAGGTACAGCGCGCGGCCGGCGGGGTCCAGGCGCATGGAGAGCGCGGTCGAGACCGCGGCGAGCTTGCGTTTGAAGCGCAGCCGGTCCGACTCGATTTCGTGAACCGAGCCGTTAGCGGGAGTGAGCGCGTAGATCGCAGGCCGGTTCCACGACGCGGCGACCTGGGTCGGCGAGCTGTCAAGGGCAATGTGCTTGGCGACGGCGAGCGCTTGCAGGTCCACAGCCGCGATGGCCTGCCCGTCCTCATTGGCGATGAACGCGTAGCCGCGATACCCGGACGTTCCGCGCGAGCAGGCAGCGGCAAAAGGAATCGCCAGAATCGCGCGGCGCGAGATCACGATTTCAGTTTATTGGATGCTGACAAGCACCGCGTTGGCAGGCTCTCTGTTCACCGAAACGATGACCGTCGCGAGCCCCGTTCCTGCAAGCGATGGCGGCAGCAGAACGTTGATCGAATCGAGACCCGGATAGCCCGCGACCAGCCCCGAATAAGTGACCGTCGCGGGAATCCCCTGAACGGTCACACTAACGTCGCCGGCGGTTGCGGAATCGAAACCCGAGCCGAACAGGATCAGAAAGGTTTCGCCCGATTGCGAAACGCTGATCGTGCCGGGCGGCAGAATGGTCTGCGCGCCGTTGGGCGCGACCTGGACGACGTACGCCGCGGCGGTATCCGCTCCCATGCTGAAGATCGCGGGCGCGAAGGCGGCGATCTCGATTTGCGTCGAGAGCGGTTTCGTGCCGCCGGTGATGGTCAGAGTCGCCGGACCGGTCGCGGTTTGCGATGGAACCAGGAAATTGATCAGTCCGTAGGACACGTAGAACAGCGGAGCGGAGCGCGAAACACCGGCCGAATCCTGGATGGTCACGGTGATCCCGCCGATCGGCGTGGAAGGTGCGCCGGAAGCCGTGGTAGACGCGAGATGATTGCCGAAAATCGAACCCGCCGCGCCGGGCGCGAGCGGCCCCGGAGCGAAGCTCGCCGCGGAAACCACGGTGAGAGCAGGTGGCGGCTCAGAAAGATTCAGGAACGCCGCGACGCCGCCCGTGAGGATCGCGATATCGGGCTTGCCGTCCTTGTTCAAGTCGGCGACTGAGAAATAGGAACCTTCACTGAAGACGACGGATTCGGGTTGAAACGTGCCGTCACCGTTGCCGAGCTGGATGGCGAAACCAGCGGGAACGCTGCCGACCAGGTCCACGATGCCGTCGCCGTTGATGTCGGCCGCAGTGGGAAATTCCATGAAGCCGGAGGTCGAATGCGCCACCGGGAACGTGCCGTCGCCTTTTCCAGAGAGCACCAGGATTTCGCCGGAGCTCTCAGGAAACCCAACACAGCACGGTGTGTTGCCGAGCATAACTGCGAGATCCAGATGGCCGTCGCCATCGAAATCCGCGGCGGTGATGTCGTTGCCATACCCGGCCGCGATCGAGGGAAGGGTCGTGGTAAGCGTGGTTGGAAACGTGCCGTCGCCTTTGCCGAGCAGAACGTTGAGCGTTTTGGAGCCGTTGTTGACGAACGCAATGTCGGGCTTGCCGTCCTCATTGAAATCGCCGATCGCGGTAGACGGGGTCGCGGCGGGGGTGTTGAAGGCCGGCGTGAATGTACCGTCGCCTTTTCCGATCCAAACGTAGAGCGCGTCGGAACCGACCAGCAGCAGATCGGGAATTCCATCGCCGTTGAAGTCGGCGGAAGTGATGAAACCAACGTTGGAGTCGGCGACCGCGCTGACTTCGGGCGCTCCGAAGCTGCCGTCGCCATTGCCTGGAAAGATCAGCATGTTGACGGTCGGGTAGTAGGCCAGCACGGCCACATCCAGCTTGCCGTCGTGATTGAAATCGGCGGCGATGGCGGGGTTCGCTCCGGTGTCCGTGAAGGCTGGAAGAGTCTGGGTGAATCCCGTGGAGAATTTGCCGTTGCCTTGCCCGAGCAAAGTCGTGACTTGAAGCGGCACGCCAATCGACTTCGTTACGAGCGCGTCAGGCACGCCGTCGCCGTTGAAGTCAGCGATGAGCAGCGGCGACTCGACATCGGCGTCGCCGATGCCGCTGGCGGGAGCGCCCACGAATTCGCCTTTGCCCGATCCGAACAGGACGTTCGCCGACGGATTGCCGGAGCTCCCGGAGAAAAACGCCGGATTGCCGATGCCAAAGACGATATCGGGGATGCCGTCGCCATCGACGTCGCCGATCATCACGGCGCCGTTATTGTCTACCGCGTAATCGGCGCGCGACGGGAATGCGCCCGTGGCGTCGCCGAACAGGATCGATCCGCCGGAGGTGACGATGTCCGGAATTCCGTCGCCGTTGACATCGCCAATCGCGACGGCTGCGGTATCGAACCCCTCCGACTGGAGAACGGGGTAAATCGCGGGCCCGCTGAAAC
This sequence comes from Bryobacteraceae bacterium, assembly GCA_035501755.1. Taxonomy (GTDB): domain Bacteria; phylum Acidobacteriota; class Terriglobia; order Bryobacterales; family Bryobacteraceae; genus Palsa-187. The sequence goes on from DATJVN010000134.1 coordinate 18,368, forward strand.
TCGCGTTGCCGTTGCCGAGCAGCACCGCGACCTCGTTGATGGGCAGGTTGTTGATCGGAGTCACGCCGGCAACCAGGTCGTCCTTTCCGTCGCCGTTAAGGTCGGCGATAGCGAGCGAGCCGATGCTGGCGTAGGACGGAGACAGGCCCAGCGGTACCGTCGTGATGTTGGTGCCGAACGTTCCGTCGCCGTTGCCGAGGACAACATAGACGGAGTCCAGGTTAACGCGCGTGAAAGCGAGGTCTATTTTGCCGTCGCCGTTGAGATCGGCGACGGCGATCAGAGATATTCCCATGCCGCCCTGGTCGGTATCATTCAGCACGACCTGCCGCGTTCCGGGCTGGAACGTCCCGTCGCCGTTGCCGAGAAATGTCCACACGCCGCCAACGCCGGCGAACGCGTCGTTGTCGAACTCGGCGACCAAATCGAGCTTCCCGTCGCCATTGAGGTCGGCGAGCACCATCGTCTCGAATGAGTCCGGCACTCCGCCGGACGGAGGGTTAGGTATCAGATAGATGATGCTGTTTTCAGAAAGCAGGTTGTGCTGTGGGTCGCAAACATCAAATAGAATCCCGCTCTGGTATGCGGCGCGAGCAACAAAAATATTCCCGTTGGCGAGCGTCATCGAGACCTGCGGCTGCGCACCCGCTCCCGGAGGGTTTTCAACAAGGGGGGTGGTCGATGGCGTCGCCGGAAGCTGGTGCGGCAGGCACGTCGCGAACTGCTGTTCGAAATGCGGGGTGGTCGAGATCACCCGATACGGTGCAGCATTGGCGACCTCGAATCCGGTGTTTGACCCGTCGGGCTGGCGGACAACGTCGATGTGCGTGGTCAAGGTCGGAGCGAGGCTCACGGTCCTGGGTTCGAGAAAATTGACGGATGGACAAGTCGTCTGCGCGACGGCGAGCAGAGGCGCAAACAGCACAATCGTGAGCCGCATGAACCCGGAAACACGAGCAACCTTTCGGCCACGAGCTATCCAATTGAAAACTTTGAAGATCGCCCATGAGCGAAGCGCACCCAGCGGGTCGCGGAAACACGCCGCTTGAGTCGATTTTTTCCCCAGAAACGGGCCTTCACGAACCCCAAGTTATGGTACCTTCTTAGGTGACGCTGGGAATTTCCCCTCCTTGCTGACTAATACGAACATCTTTATATGAATTTGCGGTCGCTGTTCAGTCTGTTCTCCTCCGATCTCGCCATCGATCTCGGGACGGCCAACACGCTGGTCTACGCCAAGGGCAAAGGAATCGTGGTCAATGAGCCCTCCATTGTCGCCATCAACAAGACCACCGGCGAAGTGGAAGCCGTCGGCAAGGAAGCCAAGGAGATGCTCGGGCGCACCCCGGGTAATATCGTCGCCATCCGGCCGATGAAGGACGGCGTCATCGCCGACTTCAAGGTCACCGAGCGCATGCTGAATTACTTCATCCAGAAGGCGCACGGCCGAAAAATGCTGGTGCACCCGCGCATTATTATCGGCGTGCCCAGCGAGATTACGCAAGTCGAAAAGCGCGCCGTGATCGATTCGGCCTATCACGCCAAAGCCAGCGAAGTTTACCTGGTGGAGCAGGCCATGGTCGCGGCCATCGGCTCAGGATTGCCGATCACGGAGCCGTCCGGAAACATGGTGGTGGATATCGGCGGAGGCACCACCGACGTCGCGGTGATTTCGCTGAGCGGGATCGTGTATTCGCGCTCGGTGCGCGTCGCGGGCAACGAAATGGACGACGCCATCATGCAGTACATGAAGCGCAAGTACAACCTGCTGATCGGCGAGACCACGGCGGAAAAGGTCAAAATCCAGATCGGGTCGGCCTACACTTTGGAGAAGCCGCTGACGATTGAAATCAAGGGACGTAACCTGATCGAGGGCGTGCCCAAGACGATCACCGTGGATGACACCGAAATCCGCGAGGCGCTGGCGGAATGCGTGGCGACGATTATGAACGCGATTCGCGTGGCGCTGGAGCGCACGCCGCCGGAGCTTTCGGCGGATATCAGCGACCGCGGGATCGTGCTGACTGGCGGCGGCGCGCTGCTGAAGAATCTGGACAAGCGAATCCGGCAGGAAACGGGACTGCCGGTGTCGATCGCGGAAGACCCGCTGGCGTCGGTGGTGTTGGGTACCGGGAAGATGCTGACGGAATTCAAATTGCTGCGCCGGATCGCAATCGAGTAGCCTCCGGCTGCCTTTGGTTAGCCACGGCCGTTCCGGAACACCAAGCCTGTCCGGAATGGAGCGAGTGTCGGTGGACGCGGCGCACACCCGGGTGCGTGCGCCATGTAAGTGCGCGATATTGGTAGAAGTTACGCGGTATGGAATTTCTTCTCAATCGCTATCGCAACCTGACGGTTCTGCTGGTGGCGATCGTGGCGCAGCTGGTCCTGCTTGCCTACCAGGTGAAGAGCAACGGCGAGGTGCGGCTGATCCGCGTTTGGGCGGTGACCGCCGTGACGCCTCTCGCCCGAGTCATTGAATCCGCCCGCAGCGCGACCGCGCATTTCTTCGACGACTATTTCGTGCTGCTCGACGTGCGCGAGCAAAACAAGCGCATGCAGAAAGAGCTCGACCGCATCGAGATGGAAAATCAGTATCTGCGCACCCAACTCGATACCGCGGACCGCGCGCGCGCTTTGCAGATTTTCCAGGCTAGCTCCCCGTCGAAAACCCTGGCGGCGCACGTCATCGGGAACGGGACCGGATCGGGCGCCAAAGTGGTGATCGTCGATCGCGGCTCCGCGAGCGGGGTGCAAAAGGGGATGGCAGTGATCGAGCCCTACGGGATCGTCGGTAAGGTGGTGGACGTTTATCCAACGGCGGCGTTCGTCCTGCTGATCACTGATCCGACCTTTGCCGCGGGCGTGATTTCCAACAAGAACCGCGTGCGCGGAACGCTCAAAGGGCAGGGCCACAGTGAAGTAATCGTGGATTACGTCCAGAACGAGGAAAAGCTCGATTCGGGCGAATGGTTTTACACCTCCGGCGACGACCGCATTTTCCCCAAGGGACTTCCCGTAGGCGAGGCGACCGTGGTTCGGCCCGGAAAGTCGCACAAGGAAATCTACGTCACCCCCAGCGGATTTCAGAACGGCCTCGAAGAAGTGCTGATCGTGCTCGACGGCGTGCACGGAAACATTCCCGAGGCGCCCGCCGGCGATGAAAAGGATCAGCCGGTGCACCTGCTCCCGCCGCCTCCGCCTGACACCTCGGATCTGGCCGCCGCACCGGCCGCGCCGGCGGCCTCCAATTCCTCCGCACGCACGGGCCCGGTCTCGGACGCGGACCGTATTGTCGACGAGTACCGGCAATTGGGAACGGCCGAGAAGCACGTCTACGGGGAGCGCGGCACGGGCGCTCCGAATTACAACGCGCCCACCACCATCAACGACCCCAAGCCGCTTGCCGCCAAACCGAAGGACGCGGCCAGGCAGAATCCATGACGGAGTACTCGGAAACTTTCTTCGAGACGCGCAAAAAGGATCGCGTCTCGAAGTTTAACGTCGCCGCGATTCTGCTGATTCCCCTGGCGGCGATCCTGTTCCAGGTTTACGTTCCGCGCTTCGTCACGTATCTCTCTTATCTGGAGCTGCCGCTGCTGGTGACCGTGTATTTCGCCCTGATGCGCCGCTCGCCGGTGGCCGGTGTGCTGTTCGGCGCCGGAATTGGCCTGGCGCAGGACTCTTTGTCGTCGCATCCGCTGGGCATGTTCGGGATTGTCAAAACGCTGGTGGGATATTTTGCGGCCTCGGTGAGCCAGCGCTTCGATGTCGACAATCCCATGGTGCGCCTGGTGCTCGCATTTTTCTTTTTTTTCTTTCACCAGTTTTTTTATTGGGTGCTGTCGCGGGCGCTGCTGGCCGAAGCGGTTCCCTTCGAGCTTCAACAAACGCTGGTGATGGCGACTTTGAACGCAGTGGTCGCCGTGCCGCTGTTTCATATCTTGGATAAGCTGAAGATCAATGGCTGAATTCTCCCGCTTTCGCGACGAAAAAGGCGCACGGGCTAAAGCCGGTGAAACGGCATGCCGCGCGGCGATTCGCCGGTCGGATGGTGAACCAACGTGATCCCCATTGAAGAGCAGCGCTCGCGGCCGGAAGCCTCGGGGCGGATTTTCAAGGACGACACACGCTTCGCTCTCGGCCGCATCGCCGTGTTCCAGTACGCGGCGGTGGTCACCTTCCTGGTCCTGATCACCGGCTTCTGGATCCTGCAAATCCGCGATCGCGAATTCAACAGCGAGATGGCGGAGCGCAACCGCGTCAAGACCGTTCCGCTGCTCGCGCCGCGCGGAAAAATTCTCGACCGCGACGGGCGCGTCATCGTGGACAATCAGCCGACATTCACCGTCCGCCTCACCCGCGAAAATTTGAAGATGGAGCACCTCGACGCGATCGCGGCGGGTCTCAACCTCGATCCCGACGAGTTGCGAGCGCGCGTCAAGCGCTTCGAAAACCGCCCCAAGTACGTACCGCTGACCATCAAGCAGGGCTTGACGTCCGCCGAACTGTCCTTTGTCGAATCCCATCGCGACCCCGAAACTTTCCCCGAGCTGGAGCTGTTGCAGAGCCAGGGCCGCCTATACCCGCGTAACGGCTTCGCAGCGCACGTCATCGGCTACGTGGGCGAGGTGAGCGAACAGGAGCTGAACAGCGCCGATTTCGCCAAATACTCGCAGGGCGAAATCGTCGGCAAGTTCGGCCTGGAGCGCCAGTACAACGATACTCTGATCGGCGTCGACGGCCAGCGCCGGGTCGTCGTGGACAGTCTGGGCCGTGAGCGCCAGGTGCTCGATAACGTCGACCCGACGCCCGGCCACACCCTCCAGTTGACGCTCGATCTGGATCTGCAGGCCGTCGCGGAACTCGGATTGGAGGGCAAAGAGGGAGCTCTGGTCGCGCTCGATCCGCGCAACGGCGAGGTGCTGGCGATGGTCAGCCATCCGGCGTTCGATCCCAACCTGTTCGCGACCCGCATCCGCAACGATGACTGGAAGGCGCTGACCAGCGATCCTCAAAATCCCCTGATGAATCGCGCAATTCAAGCGCAGCTCGCGCCGGGCTCGACGTTCAAGCCGATCGTCGCGCTGGCCGGCCTGGAATCCGGCGCCATCGATGAGAATTTCACCGTGCATTGCGCCGGCGGCGGCGTCTTTTACGGGCATTACCGCAAGTGCTGGGTGGGATCGACCGCGGCGCGCGCGCACGGCGCCGTGAGCCTGCATCGCGGGATCGTGCAATCCTGCGATGTTTATTTCTACACGGTGGGCGACCGCACCGGAATCGACACCATCGCCAAATACGCGGAGATGATGGGCTATGGAAAGAAGACCGGCATCGATCTTCCCGGCGAGATGGAGGGAATCGTTCCATCGACCAAATGGAAGCTGCGCACGCAGCATGAAAAGTGGTACGCGGGAGAAACCATCTTCGTGGGAATCGGCCAGGGTGCGCTGACGACCACGCCGATCCAGGTCGCCTCGGCGATCGGCGGCCTGGCGATGCACGGAGTGTGGTACAAGCCGCACCTGCTCAAGGGCGCCGACGTCGGCCCGCCGCGCACCGCGGATTTGAACCCGGCTAACGTCGACAAAGTCATCTCAGGGATGTACGGCGTGATCAATGAAGGCGGCACCGGCGCATCGGCGATCATTCCGGGACTCCGCGTGTGCGGAAAAACCGGAAGCGCACAGAAGGTTTCCAACGAGCTGGCCAAATCCGGAAAATTGACCAAGGAAGAGGCCGCCGACACCTCCTGGTTCGTGGCATTCGCGCCTTGCGAGAATCCCGAGATCGTGGTTTCGGTGCTGTGGCAGAACGGCGTGCATGGAGCGCTGTCGGCCCCCATCGCGCGCGACGTCATCAAGGCGTACTTCGACAAGAAAGCTCGTCTGGCGATGCCCAAGATGCAGCAGACGGCCCTGTTTTTGAAACCTGAATAGTTCAACACCTGTGCACCTGTTACACTGAAGAGATCTCGTGGCGCGATATCGCAGTCTTCGCGACCTTGACTGGCCGCTGTTAATAATCAGTCTGGTGATCTGCGCCCTGGGCGTGCTCCAGATCTATTCGGCCACCCACGACACCAAGTGGCACACAGCGTGGTGGAAACAGATTCTGTGGATCGCCATCGGCCTCGGCCTGATGTGGATCGTCACCTCCATCGATTACCACACGCTGCTGGGCCAGGTCCCCATTTTGTATTGCCTTTCGATCGGTGCGCTTTTGCTGACCTTCGCCGTCGGCGACATGGTGTTTCATTCCCGCCGCTGGATCAGCATTCCTGGAACCCCCATTCAGATCCAGACCTCCGAGTTCGAGAAAATAGTGATAATATTGCTCGTAGCGCGCTATCTGTCAGAGCTCAAAACCGAGCAGGTGGGCATGCGCGACTTGTTGAAGCTAGGAGGTTTAATCGGGATTCCCACCGCGCTGGTGTTCATGCAGCCGGATTTCGGGACCTGCGCGACATATTTTCCGATCATGGCCGGCGGAGTGCTGATCGCGGGACTCCCGTGGCGATATCTGGCTGTGGTGGCGATCGCCTGCGGCCTCGCGATGCCGGCGGGTTGGTTCTTGCTGAAGGATTATCAGAAGGCGCGGCTGGTCACGTTTATCGATCCTTCGTCGGATCCCAAGGGCCGCGGATACCAGGTAATCCAGTCCAAGATCGCGGTCGGGCACGGCGGGATTTGGGGTCGCGGAGTGACCCAGGGTACGCAGACGCAGCTCCGCTTTCTGCCGGTTCCGCATACGGATTTCATATTTTCGGGATTTGCCGAAGAGCACGGGTTTGTGGGCGTCGTAGTGGCGCTCGGGCTGTATTTTCTGCTATTGATGCAAGTAGTGCAGAACGCGCAGGCGGCGCCGGATCGCGCCGGGATGTACGTATGCATGGGCGTGGCGACGCTGCTGCTGTTTCACCTGGCAGTGAACGTAGGGATGGTGGTGGGGTATATGCCCGTGACGGGTATTCCGCTGCCGCTGTTCAGCTATGGCGGTTCGAACACGTTTTCGGTTTTTATGATGCTGGGGCTGGTGAATAACGTCCGGCTCCGACGGTTTGTGAATTGAGATTTTTAGAAAGTTGAGAGTGACGGTCCTGACGCGGAATGAGTGCGGGGACTAACGAAGCGATTTCGGTAACCACGATTTTTTCGAAGCCGTTTTGAGGAAGCATTGAGGCGCTGGACTCGACAGCGCTTGCTTAAGTGACCGTAGCGGGTGGATCAAACCGCCCCTTCTTTAGAATGGCTCGCGAGCTGGCGAGGCCCGCAGTTTGGCCTTGAAGTCAGGCACGGCTGGAGTGTATGAGAGACGGCTCCACTTCCGCCGGCGGCGTCCAGCTATCCGTCCGAACCGCTTCCGCTTCAGTTCCATCCTCAGGAAAGCGCCGGCTCCGCCGATCGCGCGAGGCCTTCCCCGGATCGCCCGCGCAGGGAGGTGAGCATGAGTAAGGAACTGGTGATCTCGGCCAACCGGCACGAGACGCGGGTCGCGCTGATCGAGGACGATCAGCTGGTTGAGGTTTATTTCCAGCGCGCCAACGAATATTCCCTCGCCGGCAGCATTCATAAAGGACGCGTGACGCGCGTGCTCCCCGGAATGCAATCGGCTTTCGTAGATCTGGGCCTGGAGCGGGACACGTTCCTGTACGTTTCCGATTTCCTTGAAGAGTCCGAGGATATCGATCGCATCACCGACGTGCGTCCGGTGAGGGAGCGTCGTCCGCAGCCGCGCGCGGAAGCGCCACCCGCGGAAACTTTCGCGGGTTCGGCCCCCGTGGAAGAGGCCGCGCCCGCCGGCGAACGGCCGCCCGAAGCACCGCCCGCAGAGCAAAGACCGGCTCCCGCGCTGGATCAGCGCCCCGGAACGGATCAACGTGACGATCGCGGCGACCGCCGCGGCCGGCGCTCCCGGCGCCGGCGGAATCGCGGCCGCGGATTCCCCGAATCGAAGTATGCGACCGAGTCGGCGCCGCGAACCGCGGAAACGACCGAGCCCGGCGAGGCCGAAGTCGCCCCTCCCGTAACCGAAGAGCGAGCCCCGCTGGTTCTGCCCGGAGAATCTTTGGCGAAATACAGGGAAACCGCTCCGGCAAGCGAGCCCGCCCCGGTCAATGGCGTCGAAAGAGCTTCCGCCGAACCCGCCGGCGAGGATCTCGAAACCGAATACGACGAGCCCATTCATTACCCCCCGGAGAACGCCCTTCCGGACGCTCCCGTTCACCTCGCGGCCCAGCCGCTCGAAACCTCCGCGGTTGAGCCGGCGCAGGCTGAACCTGCCGTCGAGCCGATCGAGGAGCCGGTCGGCCTGACGGAAGAGGACGAAGAACACATTGAAGCGGTCGAAGCCGGCGCACCCGCCGTGGCTCCGCTGCTCGACGAGGAAGAGGATCGCGACATTCAAGAAATGATCCTCAGCCACGCCGGCGGAATCGAAGAAGCCATCGAGGAAGCGATCGAAGAAGGCGTCGAGATCGAAGAGACCGAAGCTCCGGCCGCGGAGGGGGAAGCCGAAGCGCAGCCGGCCGCGGAGCCGGAGAGCGGAACGGCGGCGGTTCGCGAACGCGGCGGACGCTATCCGCATCGCGTGTCGCGCCGCATGCGCCGCAGAATGCGCGGCGGTCCGAGCGCGGGTCCCGCGGAAGCGCGCGAACGCAGCCCGCGCGAGGAACGGCCCCGTGAGGAACGGCCCCGTGAGGAAAGGATGGTCGCGCGTCCCGCCACCGGAACGCCGTCCATCTCGGATCTCCTCAAGGAAGGCCAGGAGATCATCGTTCAGATCGCCAAGGAGCCGCTGGGGCAGAAGGGCGCGCGCATCACCTCCCACGTCGCGCTGCCCGGACGCTACGTGGTCTACATGCCGACTCTCGAGCATATGGGAGTGTCGCGCAAAATCGCCAGCGATGAGGAGCGCTTGCGCCTGAAGCGCATCCTGCAAGGACGCCGTCCCGGACCCGCCGGCGGATTCATCACGCGCACCGCCGCCGAGGGCCGCACCGAAGAAGAAATTGCCGCCGATATGGCATTCCTCTACAACCTGTGGCAGGACATCAAAACAAAGGCCGAGCGCCGTCCCGCGCCCGTGCTGCTGCATCACGACCTGGATATCGTGCAGAGAATTCTGCGCGATCAGCTCGCCGATAATTTCAAGGCCATCTGGATCGACAACGAAGACACCTATGAAAGCGTGCTGAGCTTTGTCGAGCGCTTCCAGCCGGCGCTGGTCGGCAAAGTGAAGCTGTACACGCGCGAAGCGCCCATCTTCGATGCCTTCAACGTGACCGCGGAACTCGAAAAGGCGCTGCGTCCCAAAGTGTGGCTCAAATCCGGCGGATTCATCGTCATCAATCAGACCGAGGCGCTGGTGGCCATCGACGTCAACACCGGCAAGTACGTCGGCAAGACCAATCGCCTGGAAGACACCATTGTTAAGACGAATATGGAGGCGATCAAGGAAATCGTGCGCCAGGTGCGTTTGCGCGATCTGGGCGGCATCATCGTGATCGATTTCATCGACATGGATGAGCGCAAGAATCGCCAGAAGGTGATGCAGGCGCTCGAGGAAGCCATGCGCGCGGATCGCGCCCCGTACAAAATCCTCCAGTTCAACGATTTCGGCCTGGTGGCCATCACCCGGAAGCGCGTGAAGCAGTCGCTCGAGCGCACGCTGTGCGCGCCGTGCCCGTACTGCGAAGGCGCGGGCTACATCAAGAGCGTCCAGACGGTAGTCAGCGAGATCCTCACCGAGGCCCGCAAGATGGCCTCAAGCGTCGAAGGCAAGGACGTGATGCTGCGCGTGCACCCGGATGTCGCGAAGGTGCTGAAGTCGCATCAGAACCGGTATCTCGAGGAGCTCGAAGAGGTGCTGCGACGCCCGGTGCTGGTCAAGAGCGACCCGCTGCTGCACCACGAGAAGTTTGATCTGGCGTGAATGTATCAGTACGTCGAATTGACCTGAGTGGCCAGGGCCTCAGTGTTTACAATCTCGACTCGGTACGGGCGCTTCCCGCTAAGGGACTCCGCGAGCAGGGCCCGCACACTCCCCTGCGCCTTCGCCTCTTCCTCGGAGATCTGCAGCGCCACCGGAACCGCGGCCCTTCCAGAGAAGAGAGCGACGAGACCGGATCGGATGGTCGCTTGATCCTGCTCTAGGTTGCCGTGTGCG
>DATJVN010000135.1:0-8118 GCA_035501755.1 Bryobacteraceae bacterium
TTGCCGTAACCGCGCATCACCAGCGGGCGAATGTAACAGGCGTCCATCTTATTGGCCCGGACCAGCTCGCTCATGGCGTTGCACAGCTCGTCGATCGAGTGGGGAATTTCGATGCGATAGATTTTGGCTGAATCGTGCAGACGGCGGATGTGTTCCTTGGCGCGGAAAATGGCGGGTCCCGAGCGGGTCGCGTAGCAGCGGATGCCTTCGAAAACGGAACTGCCGTAGCTGGTGACGTGCGACAGAACGTGAATTTTGGCGTCGTTCCAGTCGATGAGCCGGCCGTTGTGCCAGATCTTTTCGGTGGGTTTGATCATGAACGAATTATATCGTTAACATAGGCGGGAAACATAAAAATGAGAACGCCCCATGCTCGGTCTCTGCTGATGTTGTTCGTTCTGCTCGCGAGCGGCTTTCGCGAGAAAAACTCCTCATTCACTCCGAAGAACGGGTTCGTACCGGACGAGGCCACGGCGATCGCAGTTGCCGAGGCGGTTCTCGCGCCGGTTTACGGCAAGCTGGAAATCGCCTCGGAGCGCCCATTCCACGCCGCTTTGGTTGGCGATAAATGGGTTGTGACGGGGTCGGTTCCCTGCAACTCGCCCGGCCTCCCGTGTCCCGGTGGCGCGGCAGAGGTGTGGATTTCGAAAAAGACTGCACGGATTCTCCGCATGACCCACTATCAATGATCGGCTGAAGCCGCATCGTAATCCCCCCGGAGTCGTTGCGCTCGCGTCGCGTGCGAAAATGGCGAGGGATGTGCTGGGACGCGATTCTGTTCGACTTCGACGGCGTGCTCGCCGATACCGAACCGCTTCACTACGCGTGTTGGAAAGAGATCCTCGAAGATTTTGGAATTGAATTAGATAGAGAGTATTACTTCAACAATTGCGTGGGGACCTCGGACCGCTTCATGATCGCCCAGCTCGCCGCGCAGCGCGTTCCGCCGGTTGCCTTCGAGCAATTGTGGGCGGAAAGCGAGCGCAAGCGCCTGATGTTTTTCGAGCGCATTATGGCCGCTCCGCCGTTTCTTCCCGAGACCGTTACGTTGATTAATAAACTAAGCGGTTTTTATAGATTAGCTGTGGTTTCTTCAAGCGGAAGATCGGAGGTCGAGCCGCCCATCGAATCGGCTGGAATCCGAGCGTGCTTCGCGGCGCTGGTGTGCGGAAGAGAAGTGGCCAATCTGAAGCCGGCTCCTGATCCTTACTTAAAAGCGGCGGAGCTGGTGGGCGCAAAAAGGCCGCTGGTGGTGGAGGATTCGGACGCGGGAGTAGCCAGCGCAGTCGCCGCGGGGTTCGATGTGGTGCGGATTTCGTCGCCGGAGAGGATGGCGGCGGAGGTCTGGTCGCGGTTGCGCACGCGGATCTGAGACAAAGAACGCACGTCGGCGGGCTTGTCGGGCGCGTCCCTTTCGTCGCTGGTGTGGAAACTCCGCTCGCGACCCGCCGGGGGCCCGAACGTCGGCGTTGGACGCGGGACGGTGCTACTTCTCCGCGACCGAGACCATCTTCGCGTCGCTCCGGAATTTCCGGTAGTCCTGGTAGGTGATGTCGATTTCGGTCCGCACCTTCTTGACGTACGCCAGGCGGGCGTCGGCGCGGATGCGGAGCTGTTCGGGCAGCCACACTTCGTCATTGACCCGCTTCTGCTCGTAGTAAATCGACCCGCCGGGCGCAATGCGGAACAGCGCCAGGCCCAGCGAAATCGCGTCGAGCACATGCATGTCGGCCTTGACCCACTGATATTCGCTCTGGTCGATCCACACCTTGCCGCGAATCTTCTGGAGGATCCTGGCCTGCATCGTTTTGGGCTTGAAATCGGGGTTCGGCTCGGCGTCGATCACCCATGCGGGCCTTCCGCTGACCTTTTCTTCGCCAGCCAGAGTGAAGTGGAATGCTTCGGGCACCTCGCGCAGGAACTTCCTGCTCTCCTGGCGCTTTTTTTCCAGGTTGGCTCGATCCTGGGGGCTCATGTTCTCGCGGTGCGAAAGCTCGCGATCCATCTTTTCGTCTTCGCGGTGCGCGTCTTTTTGGGGCAGCGGCTTGTCATCCTTGGCGATCAGCTTACGATAGGGCTGGCCAACCAGGACCGTGATCTCGCTGGTCTGGCTCTCCGTCTTGGTGACCGATCCTTTGGAATCGAACTCGCGATCCTGCTCGCGTTCCTGGTAGGTATAGTCTTTTTGACGATCGGAGTTATGGAAATCGTTATCGATCGATTTCTTCACGATTTCGACCGCATTCTGACCGCAGAGCGGCGCGACGATCAAGGCCGCGGTCATGGCCGTGCGGAGAACACAATAGTAACGGGTATCGGGTCTGTTGCTTTTCATTCGTCGCCTAACGTTAGATGCGTGGCGCGCGCCATCAATTACAACCATTCAAGCATGCGCCGGGTGAGCAAGCAAAGGTTCAGCCGGAATGATGATTACAAACTCCGCGCCAGGGCCGTCGGCGCGGTTACATGCGCGCACGTCGCCTCCATCCTGGCGGACAATCGTCCTGACGATGTGTAGTCCCAGCCCGGACCCGCGCGTGGACACGTGGGGCTCAAACACGTAAGGCAAAATGTTCAGCGGAATTCCGGGACCCTCGTCGCTCACGCTGATGCGGATCTGTTCGGGTGAGCGTTCCGCGCGGACGCGAATTTTTCCACCCGCGGGCATGGCGCGCACCGCGTTCGAAAAAAGATTGATGAGCACGCGCTCCCAGGCCCAGGTGCGGTGCAGCCCAATGCCGGCGTCGATGGAGCGCTCGAATTCGATGCGGGGTCCGCGGCCGCCGATGAGCGAATCCTCGACGAAGGAGATGGCGTTGGTCAGGATGGTCTCGAACGGAGCGGCCGTTTCTTCCGTATTCTGGATGCTCTGGGTGACATTGCGGCCGCGCTCCACGCTGCGCAGAATGGCGGCGGAAAGCGGCGCCCAGCGCGGGTCCGCGGACAATAAATCAGCTGCCTCAATGAGTGTTTGAAACACATTATTGAGATCGTGCACCAGGCACGGCAGCGTCAGGTCGGTTTCCCTTTCACCCATGGGCATCATGCCGTTATCTGATGCAGTGTACTAAAAAATTCAGGAAAAGACACGTCGGCGGCTTCGGCTCCGTGGATGACGCAATCGCCGTCGGCGGCAAGCGCGGCGACGGAGAACGCCATGGCAATGCGATGATCGCCCTCCGGATCGATTTCGGCCGCGTGAAATTTCTGTTTTCCGGCAAGATGGAAGCCGTCCGGCGCGGATTCGATGGAGACGCCCATGCGCCGGAAATTTTTTTCGAGCGTGGCGATGCGGTCCGTCTCCTTGACGCGCAGCTCGGCTGCGTCGCGCACGGTCAATCCGTTTTCCGACGCGGCGCCCAACACGGCGAGCGCGGGGATCTCATCGATCAAGGCCGCGGCCATCGCGCCCTCGATCACGCCGCCGGAGATTTTCGAGCTGCGAATGCGCAGATCGCCGACCAGCTCACCCGAGGTCTGCTGCACGTCGATCACTTTGATCTGCGCGCCCATCGCGACCAGAAAATCGAGCAAAGCGGAGCGCGTCGGATTCAGGCCCACACCGTGAATCACCAGGTTGGCTTCGGGAACCAGCAGCGCGGCGACCAGGAAAAACGTGGCCGAGCTCAAATCGCCGGGAACGAAAAGCTCGCGGCCTTCGAGAAGCGCGCCCTCGCGCAGCGCGATCACGCGGCGGTCGATCTCGAGTTCCGCGCCGAATTCCTTTAGGGCGATTTCGGTGTGGTCGCGCGTGCGGACCGGCTCGCGCACAATGGTGTCGCCTTTGGCGAACAGGCCGGCCAGCAGAATGCAGCTTTTCACCTGCGCGCTCGGAACGGGGAGCGTGTAATCGATGCCGTGCAGCGCGCGGCCGTGGATCTGAAGCGGAGGAAATTTGCCGTCACGCGCTTCGATCGATGCGCCCATCTGGCCCAGCGGCGTCATGATGCGCTGCATGGGCCGGCGCGAGAGCGATTCGTCGCCGCCGATGCGCGAATCGAAGGGCTGCCCGGCGAGAATTCCCGATAGCATGCGGATGGTCGAGCCGGAATTACCCGCGTCCAGGTCTTTCGCCGGAGCGCGCAACGCGCCTCCCTGAATCTTCACCACGCCGTTGGTGCGCTCGACCGGAACGCCCAGCGCCGCGACGGCTCCGAGAGTCGATTGGCAGTCGGCGCCGGTCGAATAATTGGAGATGGCGGTAGTGCCTCCCGCGATCGCGCCCAGCATGGCGTAGCGGTGGGAGATGGATTTATCGCCCGGAAGCGTGATCATCCCTGCAATCGCCCGCGCGGGCGAAATGGTTTTGTCCATGAATTACCAGTGTAAGGGCAGTGTGCCGGGGTTTGTACTAATGGCTTTCCTGGTAAATCACGCGGCCGCGTTCGTCGGTCTCGGCGGTGCGGATGTAGGTCTTGTTGACCGTCACCACCATGTCGCTTTGCGCCGCGCTGATCACGTCGCGCAACGGCAGATCCGTTTCAAAGATGGTGCGTGATCCGTCAAAATCGCGCAACACGACTTCGGTCTGCGATCCGTCCTGCGTATTCATGGCGTCTGGCGGATGTTGGCCTGCAACACCACGGCGCCAGTGGGCGTCGAGGTGCGCGGATTGTTTTCGGCGGTCACCAGCAACTCGAAATCGCGTTGCGCGGTGGTGGTTTTCAACTCGCCTTTCAGATGGTCGCCGACCTTGAGCTCGCCCAGATTTTCCGGCGGAGCGTTGGCCGATTGCGCCCAGACGACATAAGTCGTTTTGGAAGGCGACAAGCTGGCCGGCAATGCCAGGTGGTCCACTTTCAGATCGATGCGCGTGTTGCCGTTGTTGTCACGGTTAATGTCCATCATGCCCGCGGCCGCCGGCACGATTCCGGCGGAGTTCAGCTGGAATTTTTCGGCGAAAAGCGGCAGCGCGAGCAAAGCCGCGCAGCCCAGCGCGAGCGTTCGGGACTTCATATAAAATAGACGCCCGCTTTTCGCTCCAGTTTCCGCTGACGGGAGTAAACTGTCTGCATGAAAGCCGTTGCCCGCGTCGTCGTTGTTTTTGCCGCGCTGGTTCTGGTGGCTGCTCTCGCCCTCCCCTTCCTGATCGACGTGAACCAGTTCCGGCCGCGACTCGAATCCGAGCTTACCACGGCTCTCGGACGTCCGGTGAATGTCGGAAATCTGAAGCTCCAGGTCTTTTCCGGCAGCGTCGGCGCTGACAATCTCTCCATCGCCGACGATCCGGCGTTCAGCCAGGCGCCGTTTCTGTCGGCCAAATCGCTGAGCGCGGGAATCGATCTGATGCCGCTCATTTTCTCGCGCAGAATCAGCGTCCGGCGGATCGTGATTGATCAGCCGGAAATCGCGCTGCTTCAAAAACCGACCGGCGAGTGGAATTACGCCAAGCTCGGCGGAGCGAAGACGTCCAGCGCTCCGGCATCGTCCGGGCCTCCGGTGGACCTGTCGGTGGATCTGGTGCGGATCAGCAACGGGCGGCTCACCATCGCCAAGACGAGCCGGGTTTCCAAGCCGCTGGTGCTCAGCGACGTCAATCTCGAACTGACGAATTTCTCGCGGACGACCGTGTTCCCCTTCTCGCTTTCGGCGAAATTTTCCGGAGGCGGCGATATCAATATGAAAGGCAGCGCCGGGCCGATTTCGGCTGAGAATGTCGAGCTGACGCCGTTGAAGCTGACGCTGAACGCGACGCATCTCGACCTGGTCGAATCGGCCGCGCTCGATCCGGCGGCGGGAATCGCCGGCCTGGTTGCCATCGACGCGAGCGGCGATTCGGACGGCAAGCGCATCGAGCTGAACGGAAAGGTGACCGCCGAAAAATTGCAACTGGTGAAGGGCGCCTCGCCCGCGACGAGGCCGGCGGAGTTTGATTTCACCCTACGGCACGATCTCGCGTCGCGCGCCGGGTCGCTGATCAAAGGCGAAATTCACATCGGCAAGGCCCAGGCGGCGCTCACCGGAATGTACACGCCGCAGGGCGAGTCGATGGCCATCAAGGCCACGCTTTCGGGAACGAACATGCCGGTGCAGGAGCTGGAAGGGATGCTGCCGGCGTTGAACGTAGTTCTGCCGGACGGCGCGAAACTCGAGAGCGGCGCGGCGTCCATCAACATGAACGTCGAAGGCCCGCTTGAAAATCTTTCCGAAGCCGGATCGCTGGGATTGAACGGCGTTCGCATCGCCGGGTTCGATCTGGGCAAGAAGATGACCGAAATCGAGGCGCTGGCCGGAATCAAGAATACTCCGACGACGGAAATTCAAACGCTGAGCTCGGATGTAAAGAATGGAAGCGCGGGGACCGAGCTCGATAAGATGAAGCTCGTCGAGACCACCGTCGGCGAGCTGGATGGAAGCGGCACGGTGAGCCCGCAGCGCGCTCTCGATCTCAAGATGCGCGTGATGCTCAAGGAGGGATTGCTGCCAGCGGCGCTGGGCGCGCGTTCCAAGTCCGGCGTGCCGTTTTTTATCCGCGGCACGTCGTCGGATCCGAAGTTCGAGCCGGATCTCAAGGGCATGGCGGAATCGGAGATGAAGGACCTGAAGGGCGCGGCGGGCAAGGCGGCGGGCGGGATTCTGAACGGGCTGCTGGGCGGCAAGAAAAAAGACTAACGTCGCATAATGGAGGAGTGCCGGAACGGGTAGCGATTTTTGGGAGCGGCGGCCAGCTCGGCGTGGAACTGATGGCCGTGTTTACAGATCGCGGATATCACGCGACGGGATTCGAGCGCAACTCGGTGGACATCACCGATCCGGCGCAGGTGGAGCGCGCCATCGCGCGCTTCGATCCCGCGGTGGTGATCAACTCCGCCGCGTATAACCAGGTGGATGTCGCCGAGAAGGAGCCGCAGGCGGCGTTTCTGGTGAATGCGCTCGCCGTGCGAAACGTGGCGATGGCGTGCCGGCAGGCGGATGCCCGGCTGGTGCATTTCTCCACCGATTACGTCTTCGACGGACTCGCCGGCCGCGCGTATCGCGAAGAGGATCAGACGCATCCGCTGGGAGCTTACGCGGTATCGAAGCTCGGCGGCGAGCTGTACGCGCGCGCCTATCTCGACGCGCCGCTGATCGTGCGAACGTCGGGCGTGTTCGGACCGGGCGGACTTTCGACGGCGCGCGGAAATTTCGTCGAGTTGATGCTACGGCTGGCGGCGCAAGGACAAACCATCCGCGTGGTGGAGGATCACGTCGCGTCGCCGACCTACGCGCCCGCGCTCGCGTCGCGCGTCGCGGACCTGGTGGATCGAAAAATTACCGGCGTGATCCACGCGGGCGGCGGAACGCCGATCTCCTGGTTCGACTGGGCCGTGAAAATTTTCGACGCCGCGGGACTGAAACCGACGCTCAAACCGACCAACGAGCGCGAGTTCCGCACCGCCGCGCGGCGCCCGAAATATTCCGCGCTGTCTAACGCCAAGCTCGAATCGCTGGGCATTGCGCCGATGCCATCGCTTGACGAGGCGATCCGCGATTATTTGCGCCTGAGAAATCTGAGAACGGCCGCGGCGCACTGATCGCCACCGCTGCGCCCGTTGGGTCGTTTTGCTACACTGAGTAGGTTAAGCCTGTAGGGAATCCGGACAGGTGGGTGAGTGGTTAAAGCCAACAGACTGTAAATCTGTCCGCCCTTGCGGCGTACGAAGGTTCGAATCCTTCCCTGTCCACCAAGCTCCTGGCGGGGCGGCCGTCGCGCCGCCGGCGCAGGAGCGCTGTGGCGTTTGGCCGGGAAATGCGGGCGGTTACGGCGCTTGCAGAGGCGCTGTGACGTTAAGGGTTGGCGAATTTGAGTTTCCGCCGTTGTAGCTCAGTTGGTAGAGCGCGTCCTTGGTAAGGACGAGGTCACCAGTTCAATCCTGGTCAACGGCTCCAGATTTTCTTTTTCAACGAAAACTTATGGCGAAGGAAAAATTTGATCGCAGCAAGCCGCATGTGAACGTGGGGACCATCGGTCACATTGACCACGGCAAGACCACGCTGACCGCGGCGATCACCAAGACGCTGGCCAAGCATAATCCCAAGGTCAAGTTCCGCAGTTTCGATTCCATCGACAACGCGCCGGAAGAAAAAGCGCGCGGAATTACGATTGCGGTCGCGCACGTCGAGTATGAGACTGCCAAT
>DATJVN010000136.1:0-6814 GCA_035501755.1 Bryobacteraceae bacterium
CGTCGCCGTGCTGGGAAGCGATGAGGTTCGCGGGTTTACCGACGTCCGCTATACGATCCGGCGCGGGCGGGTGATCTATTCCGCGAGCGCGATTTCTGGAAAGGCCGGCGGTGTCCGCTAGAATCACAAGTAGAGGCTGTAAACGGAACGATGACGGCGGCTGAGACGCGATCGGGCACGAGCGTAGCCTTGCTGCGCGCCGTGCTCGCGGCGCACTGCTGCGCGCTTTTGGTCCAGCCGTCGCTCGCCGGCGAATTTCTTTCGGGCACCGACGGCGTCGTGAAATTTCACGAATGGACCGGCTGGGCGATCCTGGGCCTGTGCATCCTCCAGATCGCGCTGGCGGCGCTGGCGATGCGCGGCGGATTCGCGTCGTGGTGGCTCACCATAGGAAGCGTGTTCGTGCTCATGGGCGAGATGTTGCAGGTGGCCACCGGGTACCTGCGCTTTGTGCGCGTGCACGTTCCGCTGGGAGTGATTCTTTTCGGAGCGGTGCTGTTGCAGACCATTTCCGTGTTTCGCTCGGGATACCGGAAATGAGCTGGACGCGGCGCGATCTGTTGCGTGCCGGAATCGCGCTGCCGCTTGCAACCACGGGTTGCATCCGGCCACGTCCGGAAGAGCGGCTGTTTCCGAGCCTCGCGCCGATTCCCGCGATGTTCGAAGCGCCGCTGCCGATTCTCGCGCCGGCCCGGCCGGTGAGCATGGATAACGGAACGGATCGCTACGAGTTTACGGTTCGTCCCGCCGCGGCGCGGATCCTCCCTGGTCTTTCGACCGAAATCTGGGGATTCGACGGAACGTTTCCCGGCCCGACGATTGAAGCGCGCCGCGGCCGCTGCGTGTCGCTGCGCGTGCGCAATCAGCTTCCCGTGCCGATCGTCACGCATCTGCACGGAGGGCGCACGCCGCCAGAAAGCGACGGCTATCCGACCGATCTGATTCTGCCGCCGGGTTTCGGGGCGATGCTCATGCACGATCGCATGGCGCGCGTCGTGACTGGAGAACGCGAATACGTCTACGACAACAACCAGCGCGCCGCGACGCTGTGGTATCACGACCATCGCATGGATTTCACGGCTCCGCAGGTGTGGCGCGGGCTCGCCGGAATGTACATTCTTCGCGATCCGGAGGAGGATCGACTGCCGCTCCCGCGCGGCGAGCGCGAGATCGCACTCATGATCTGCGACCGTTCGTTCGACGCGGACGGGTCGCTGCGCTATCCGGCCCGCGATCCGCTGCTGCGCGAGCCGCCCGCGATGCTCGACGAGTTCATGGGCGGCGTTCTGGGCGACGTGATCCTGGTGAACGGCGCGCCCTGGCCGAAGCTCGAGGTCGCCAATGTCAAATATCGCTTCCGGATTCTGAATGCGTCCAATGCGCGGCGCTACGAGCTGGCACTCGATCCGCTGCCGCGCGGCGCGGCGCCGTTCATTGAGATCGGCAGCGACGGCGGATTGCTGAGCGCGCCGGTGCAGCTTCCAACTGTTCGCATCGCCCCTTCCGAACGCTTTGATCTGGTTATCGATTTTTCGAAATTCCCGGTGGGATCGTCGGTGAAGCTCGCGAACCTGGCAGGAGATGGAAGCGCGGCGCAGGTGATGCGCTTCGACATCGTCAGAAATGAGCGCGACGACAGCACGATTCCCGAAAAACTTTCGAGCGAGCCGGACGTTCGGCCGGAAGACGCTGTCCTCACGCGCGATTTCGATTTCAGCTTCGACCGGCTGCGCCGCAGTTGGCGCATCAACGGAAAGCCCTTCGATCCCGCTCGCATGGACGCGCGTCCGCGCCTCAATTCAATCGAAATCTGGCGCTTTCAGACCGATTTCAGCCATCCCCTGCACCTCCACCTGGTGCATTTCCGCGTGTTGTCGCACGACGGGCGGCCCGGTCCCTATGATTCGGGATGGAAGGATACGATCGATCTCGGACCGGGGCAGGGCGCGAGCGTGCTGGTGCGCTTCACGGGTTATCGCGGGCGTTATGTTTTTCACTGCCACAACCTGGAGCACGAAGATATGAGCATGATGGCGAACTTCGAGGTGATTTGAGATGTGGAAGAGACTCGCTCAAGCCGCCGCGATCGCGGGACTGGCCGCGATCATTTCGGGAGCGTTTATCACCAGCAGCGATGTCGCTGCGCCGCAGGGCACGGTCACGGTCATTTCGGGCGCGTTCACCACCAGCAGCGATGTCGCTGCGCCGCAAGGCCATCCCGAGATCGGCGTCGTGCCGCACATGGTCATCGCGTTCCTTACGATCGCTCTCGTGCTTTCCGCGGCATTCCAGGGCGCGCAGCGGATCGTAGCCAGTGCCGCTGTGTTATGCCTGGCGGCGGCCGCGGCGATCGGCTGGAGTTATCCGCTATCGCCCGGCGCGGCGGTGTGGCACGCCGCATTCGCGCACCTGTTCGTCGCGTGCATGACCGTGGTTCTGATCGCGCGAAGTTGGAGCGGACCCGCAGTGCCGCTCGACGCCAGCGCGCATCGAGGCTTGCGCGAGGCCGCACTGATCACGCCCGCCGCCGTTTTCGCGCAGATCGTGTTCGGTGCGCTGTACCGGCATCAGATCACCGGAATCATGCCGCACATGCTGGGAGCGATGGTGGTCGCGCTGCTGACCATGATCGTCTCGGCGCTCGTGTTGCAGCATTTTTCGCAATCGCGCGAGCTGAAGCGTGCGGCGATCCTGCTGATCTCCGCGGTGCTCCTTCAGGTGTGCCTGGGGATCGCGGTTTTCATGATGTTGTTGTTGAATCTGAGCGCGACGGCGGCCTTCGTCTGGACTGCGACCGCGCACGTGACGACTGGCACGCTGGTGTTCGCCGCCAGCGTGGTGATGGCGATGGAAGCATGGCGCCATCTCGCGCCGGCCCGCGTGGCGCAGCCCGCGTCGGCTTGACGGCCAATCAGCGGATCGCCAACTGCTCGATGTTCGCCGGCCGAACTGCCGCGTTCGGGTCCGGCCCCTCCCAATACGCGATCCAGCGGCCGTTCGATAGAATCGCGACCCACAGCACCAGCGAAAGGCACGCCGCGACCTTCGCCGCCCGCGGCAGTCCCGTGGGATTATCGAGCGCTTGCGGATTCCGATATACGCTCTTACGGAATACCAGCGCGTGAATCCCGACGCAGGCAATCAGGCTCAGCTTGGTGATGAAGTACGGATTGTCGTAATAGCTCAAAAGCTTCGCGCCGCCCAGCAGAATCCCGCAGGTGATCATGATCAGGAATCCGACCCATTTGAGCGGGCGCGTGCGGCGCACGATCTCCGATGCCGGAACGCCGGTCAGCGTGACGCCGAGCAGGCGCAGATCCGTCAGCAGGATCAACCCGCCGAAGATCGCGATCATCGAAAGATGCGTGGAGAGCACGATCGGGTACACCAGCGCCGATTCGCGCACGGCGGTGAAAAACGACGTGTCCTGAACGGCTTGAGCGATCTCGTAGGGCGACATGATTCGATCTCAGGTAAAAGCGTAAAAAATTCCCAGGAAAACCACGGACATCCACATAGCCAGCGAAAGCGCACCGACCAGCGCGTTCACCGCCTGCGGCGCCTGCGACATCGCCACCTTGCGATGAATGGTGTAGTTGTAAACGATCGCTATCACCAGCATCAGCATCTTGTAGCGGAACGCGGAGTTGTAATAATACGCGAGCGGGTCCGTCGTGGCGATCACCATGCCGCTGGTGATCACCACGACCAGTCCGATCAGCGTCCACAGCGAAGTCGCTTTCAAGAGCTGCGCGGGCGAATGCTTGCGCAGCGTGACGCCGAGCAGGCGGAAATCGACCAGCGCGATGGTGCCTACCGACATCGCGAACATGGCGATGTGGATGCACTCGAACAGCGGGAAGGCCCATTCGTTGTTATTGAGTGGGTTGGTGGCGGGGTCGTAATTAATTTGCAGCACGCGCGAACCTGGGCAACACCAGATTCTACCGCAGACCACGCGGTGAAGTCCGCGTTACGCCGTCCGCTGCAACGACACTTCCAGCCCGATCACGAATTCCTTAATATCCACCGACTGGAATTTGGTGTGCGAAAGCAGCTCGCGGAACTGCTCCGTCGTGTACGCCCGCTTGAGCAGCATGAACCGAAACGTCAGCTTGGTGAGGACGGTGTTGACGCCGCTCAGCTTCCATTCATTAACGGCCGCGTCCAACTGCTTGGGCGGAACGTCGCCGCGCAGATCGATGATCAGCGCGCGTCCGTTGGTGTCGAGCACGCGGTACATCTCCTCAAGCGCCTTGACCGGCTCGGCAAAATTCTTGAACGCGGCGCGGCACAGAATGAAATCGAAACTTTGCGAGGGGAACGGCATGGCCGACGCGTTGCCTTCCTGGAACGCAACGCTGACGCCTGCCTGGGCCGCATTGCGCCGCCCGATTTTGACGAAGCTGGGGCTGATGTCGAGTCCGGTCACGCGGTGACGGCCGAGTTTGGCGAGCTCGATTGAAAAGTATCCCGGCCCGGGCGCGACTTCGAGCACGCGTGCTCCGTCGGGAACCTCGTCGGCGACGCGCCGCGCCAGCGCGGTGAATTCGGGCATCGATTTGCGCGTCATGGAGGCGTACCACTTCGCCACTGGCCCGTTCATCCCGATGCCTTTGTACGGTTTCATCGTCATCGCTTGATCCATCGAAAAACTCCTTCGAACAGGATCGTAACAGCGGGCAGTTTGAAGAGGAATTTCGATTCGGCGAATGACGGCGGGGAACCGGCGAGCGGCGGATTATTTCTGGCTGCCCCAGCCCAGGAAGGCGATCCCGACCAGGATCATTCCCACAGCGATGAACTTGGCGCGAGTCAGCGGCTCGCCAAAGAAAATCTTGGACCACACCACGGTCCACATGTAGCCGAGCGCCACCAAAGGATACAGCACGCTCAGTTCGCCGCGGCGCATTCCGAACACGAAGAAAACGCTCGACAGCAGGTATAATCCGATGCCGAACCACAGCCGCCAGTTTTTGATGATCGCTTTCAGTTTTAGATCCAGCCGCGCCGCGCCGGATTTCAGAAACACCGCGCCGAAGCTGCCGATGAAGCCGCACAGAAAGATCCACGCCATGGAGGAAAGCGGAGTGGTCACTTGCGGCCGTCCCTGCCGAGCACGGCGACACCGCTCATGATGATGACGATGCCGGCCAGTTTCGCCGCGTTCATCGGCTCGTGAAACACCAGCATGCTCGCGATGGTGACCCACACGAAGGTCAGCGCGATGACCGGATACAGCACGGAAAGTTCGCCCTGCCGCAGCGCCAGAATCAGAATCACGGTGTACAGCCCGTAGAGAGAATAGCCGAAAAACAGCGAAGGAATGGTGACCATTCCGATGGCGGTGTTGACAAGCGAGGCGTGCGGTCCCAGCGCGCCGGCGCCCATTTTGATGAGGATCTGCGCGGCCGCTCCCAAAACCGTGCCGCTTCCGACCAGCAGGATCGCGCGGCGGTTATGAGCTGCTGAACTGGGCGCCAACTCAACAGGATACGAAATTCTCAAGAAATCCGCGCGCAGGGCGATAAGAGAGGCGAAGGGGAATTTTCAATGTCCATTGGATCTTTGTCCCAGGCGAGCGCGGTTCAAGCGCCGCAGCAGGATCAGGCGGCGCCCCACAAGCCGAAGCATTCCGAAACGCCCTCCGACAGCGTCCACTTGAGCGAGGCAGCCCTCCAGCAGTTGAAATCGGGCGACGCCGACGGCGGGGATTAAATCCATTTCAGCTCTTTCCCCGGTCGCGGCGCATCACTTCGATTTCTCGAAATTGAGCGAGGCCGAATTCATGCAGTAGCGCAGCCCGGTCGGCCGCGGACCATCCGGGAAAACGTGCCCCAGGTGGGCGCCGCAATGGGCGCATTCGACCTCGATGCGTCGCATTCCGTAGCTTTCGTCCTCGACCATGCGCAGATTTTTTTCATCGATCGGCTGGTAAAAGCTGGGCCAACCGGTGCCCGATTCGAACTTGGTTCCCGAGCTGAATAGCTTCGCTCCGCAGCACACGCAGTGATAAGTGCCGTCGTCGTGCATGTCCCAGTATTTGCCGGTAAAGGGCGGCTCAGTGCCCTTTTCGCGGGTGACGTGATACTGCTCCGGGGTGAGCTGCTGTTTCCACTCGGATTCGCTTTTCTCGACTTTGTTCATACGCTTTCACTGTATCGCGGAACCTGCGAAATGGAGTTGAACGGGCGGTTACGTGAGCGGGTTCGGGGACAAATGGCGGCTGACGTGTTAAGACAGTGGTATGAAGAAGCGACCACGGGAAGCCGATCCGTTCTCTGCGCCGGATCCCGCCAGACCGAAGGGGACTGGTCCTGGATCGGCAGGTCAGTCCGGGGACACGCAGGGATTGCCGGATCGCGCGGAAGCGAACTCGGAGAGCGTCGAGGAGTTGGCGGAAGAAGGTCAGGCGTTCGAAGCTGAACTGATCGATGCAGTCGAGGATGCGCCCGACGCGGATGTAGCCGAAGTCCGCACCAGGGAAGTCCCGGAGGACGACGTGCCTCCCGAATACGACAATCAGGACTAGCCGCGATCATCGCTTATCCGAAGCGCGGCGTGTAAAGGTTGCCGAGGGTGTGCATCCGGCGCCCACCCACCGGAATCAAAAGCTGAGGCGCACTGCGCGACCAATATGCCGATTCATAACCTCTCTGACACGATTGCCCTTCTGTCCCGCACGCCTGCGGCCCTCAACGCTCTGCTGCGAGATCTGCCCGACACCTGGACCCGCCGCAATGAAGGCGATGGCACCTGGACAGCCGTCGATGTGGTGGGCCATCTCATCCATGGCGAGCGCACCGACTGGATG
>DATJVN010000137.1:0-39766 GCA_035501755.1 Bryobacteraceae bacterium
TGAACGCCACGACTCTCCCGGCCTGGGAAACTTTCGTGACACTGAAGACCGCCGGATCCGGCGAAGTCTTGCGCGGTGTTGCCTTCACGCCCGGCACGCCGAACACACCGATTTTCTAAGGGCTTCACGGCGGTGGGGCGGGTGACCTGGCCCGCCCGGGTGCCGCGATCGAACGCGCCTCGCTGCAGACCGATCCGTCTTTTCTGCAACACCCTCGAGGGCGGCGTGCGAAACTACTTCTTAGAGCTATGAAGTATCTTCTTGCGGTCGCGTCACTGACCCTTATCGCGCAGGGACAGAATTCCGGCGTCCAGGCTGAGTGGGACATCACCAAGACCATCGATTCGCTGGCCACCACGGCCAAGCGGCTGAAACCGATGCTCGATCAGCTCACTCCGCAGGAGTGGGTTTCGAAAGGCGCGCCGGACGCCTATGTCGCGCAGTGGAAAGGCGCCCAGGCCGAGCTCGGGTATCTGGTCGATTCGGCGAAGGCGCTGGAACAGCAGCCGGAACGGCTGACGCTCGCGCTCGATACCTACTTCCGGATGCAGGCGCTGGAGACGCGGCTGACGTCGCTGGTCGAAGGCGTGCGCAAGTATCAGAATCCGGCGGTGGGTGACTTGCTGTTCGGGGTGCTGGCGGAGAACTCCACCAATCGCGACAAGCTGCGCCAGTACATCACGGACCTGGCTTCGACCAAGGAGCAGGAATTCAAGATCGTCGATCAGGAAGCGCAGCGCTGCCGGGGTATTTTGAGCCGGCAGCCGGCGCCGAGAAAGAATCCATGAACGAAACCACTACTTTCGTGTGCAGCATCTGCGGAGAACCCTCCACCGGGATCTGCGTGTATTGCACCAAGGACACCTGCGCGAATCATCGCTGCGAGAAATGCGGCCGGTGCAGCGATTGCTGCCAGTGTGAGCTGCGCCGCACCGAGAATTAAAGGCGGCGGGCCATGCGCGTCCACGGACATCGCGGGGCGCGCGCGGTGCTTCCGGAAAACACGATTCCGGCGTTTGAATACGCCATCGGGATCGGCGTGGACGCGGTCGAGCTGGATGTGGGCGTCAGCAAGGACGGCGTGGTGGTCGTCTCGCACGATCCTTATCTTGCGCCGCCGATCTGCGCCGGTCCGCGCGGCACGGCGGCGATTCGCGAGCTGACACTCGCCGAAATTCGCCAGTGGGATTGCGGAAGCACGCGCAACCCGGCGTTTCCGCGGCAGAGGCCGGTTCCAGGCGCGCGCGTTCCCACCCTCGACGAGGTGTTCGAGCTGGCGGCTGGTAATCGGGTGCGATTCAACGTCGAGACCAAGATTTTCGCCGACCATCCCGAGCTTTCGCCGTCGCCGGACGAATTCGCCCGGCTGGTGCTGGTGGAAATTCGCAAGCATCGGCTGGAAAATCGCGTGAGCGTGCTGTCGTTCGATTTCCGGACGCTCCACGCGTTGCGAAAAATCGCGCCGGAAATGCAATTGACGGCTCTATGGGAAGGCGACGCTACGCGCGATTTCGTGTCCATCGCGCGCGAGGCCGGAGCGGCCGCGGTCTCGCCGCATTACTCCCAGGTGACACCCGAAAAGGTCGCGGCAGCACACGCGGCCGGGGTGGAAATCGTCGCGTGGACAGCGAACTCGCCTGCCGATTGGGAGAAGCTGATCGCGTCAGGAATAGACGCGATCGTCACCGACGATCCGGCAGCGCTGATCGCGTACTTGCGCGCGAACGGGCTGCGCTAGGTCCCGAGATACATTACGTGCACGTAGGTCCCCAGGCGCACGTTGTAGCACAGGTACCAGCCGACGTGGTCGGGATCATCGTAGATGACGATCTGGTCGGAATCCCATAGCCAGTCGCCGCAGAAGCCGAGATCGGCCGGGGCGACGCTGAAGTAGAATCCGTTGAACCAGAAACGGCTGGGACCGCCCCCGACCAGGCGCCATACGTGGCCTCTTCCGATTCCGCCGGTGAAACGGCCGTGCTCCCATGGATGGTCGAGATGGTAGCGAGCATCGTTCTTCCCGGAATCATGGCCGATCCACTGGCCGTTCGAATGAACATGCGGAGCTTCCGGATGGCCGGGCTTATCGGCGAAGCTCTGGTGCTCGGCGGGCGCGCGCGATGCCTTGGCGGGAGCAGGTCCATGCGCCGGGATTTTTCCGCCGACCTCTTTCCCACCGCCGCGTTGTTCGCCGCGCTGAGCGAAAGCGAAAGCCCCGATCGAGAGAAACGCAAGGGATAACCCAAGCTTATTGGTCATGATCTAATGATGCCGACGCAGGAGGAAACGTTACCGGTGTGCCGAGTTCCGGCGGCGTACCAGACGCTTCCAGGACGTTCGCTCGATGGTCGGCGGACGAAACGCCTGCTCGATTAACTCGGCCTGCTCTTCAGCATGGCGACGCGACGAGCCGGGCGCAGTGCTGGCGCTTTCCGGGCGTCCCGCGTAGCCGATCTGGCGATGTTGCGCCTGGATCATCGGCTGGATCCATCCGCTCACGAAGGCCCAGGCGCCGCTGTTGCGCGGCTCCTCCTGGACCCACACCACTTCGCCCGCCTGCGGATAGCGCGCCAGGACTTCGGCGAACTCGGCTTCAGGAAACGGATAGAGCTGCTCGATGCGGACGATCGCGGTGTCGGCTGCCTTGCGCTCATCGCGCGCCGCGGCGAGATCGTAATAAATTTTCCCGCTGCACACCAGAATTTTTCGAACCGCGGCCGGATCGGCGATCGTGTGATCGTCGAGCAGCGGCTCAAAAATGCCCTGGGTCAGTTCGTCGACGTTCGAAATCACCTTGGGATGGCGCAGCAGGCTCTTGGGTGTCATCACGATCAGCGGTTTTCGCAAACCGCGCCGGTCGTTTCCGCCGCGCATCTGGCGCCGCAGCACGTGGAAGTATTGCGACGGCGTGGTGCAGTTGACCACGCGCATATTATTTTCAGAGCAGAGCTGCAAAAACCGCTCCAGGCGCGCGCTTGAATGCTCCGGACCTTGGCCTTCCTGGCCGTGCGGAAGCAGCAGCACCAGGCCGCTGGGCTGCCCCCACTTGGATTCGGCCGAGGCGATGAACTGGTCGATAATCACCTGGCCGCCATTGGCGAAATCGCCGAACTGCGCTTCCCACAGCACCAGCGCCAGCGGATCGGCGACGCTGTAGCCGAACTCGAAACCCATCACCGCGAATTCAGACAGCGGGCTGTTGTACACCTCGAAACGCGCCTGGCCGTTTTCCAGATGTTGCAGCGGAACGTAAACGCTGTCGGTTTCGTAGTCATGATATTCGACGTGGCGCTGGCTGAAGGTGCCGCGTCCGCTGTCTTCCCCGCTCAGTCGCACCGGCGTTCCTTCGATCACCAGCGATCCGAAGGCCAGCACCTCAGCGAGCGCCCAATCGACGTGCGGATTTTCCGTTTGAAACGTGTTTCGCCGTTTTTGTAAGAACGCGGTGAGCTTGGGATGAATGTGAAAATCCGCCGGGAACGTGGTGAGCCGGTCCACGATGCGCTCCAGCACGTCGCGGTTGACGGCTTCGGGCGGCTGATCTGCGGCGACCGCCGCGGCCGGAATCGTGCTCAGCTCCTGAAGCTCGAACTGCTGCTTCTCACGCTGCGCCTGATCGTAAATTTCATATAGTCGCTGGCGCTGCGTCTCGCGGAAATTTTTCGCTTCGTCGGCGGAGATCAGCCCTTCCTGGGCCAAGCGCCCCGCGTACTGATCCGTCACCGGCTTCTGCGCCTTGATTTTCCGGTAGAGAATCGGTTGCGTGTAGCTGGGGTCGTCGGTTTCGTTGTGCCCGTACTTGCGATAGCACACCATGTCGATGACCGCGTCCTTGTGGAAGCGCTGGCGATAATCGAAAGCGATGCGCGTGGCGCGAATACAGGCTTCCGGATCGTCGGCGTTGACGTGAAAGACGGGAAATCCGAAGCCCAGGGCCACGTCGGTGCAATAGGCGGTTGAGCGGCCGTCCGACGGATTCGTGGTGAAACCGATCTGGTTGTTGACCACGATGTGGACCGTCCCGCCGGTGGTGTAGCCCTTGAGTTTGGCGAGATTCATGGTTTCGGCCACCACGCCCTGGCCCGCCATGGCCGCGTCGCCGTGAATCAGCAGCGGCAAAACCTTTTCGCGAGCCGCGTCGTTGAGGCGATCCTGCTTGGGCCGCGCGAGCCCCTCCGCAACCGGGTTCACCGCTTCGAGATGACTCGGATTGAAAGCGACCGTCACGGTGACGTCCCGGCCGGTGGAAGTGCGCCGCCCGCCGGTGGCGCCCAGGTGATATTTCACGTCGCCCTGGCCTTCGAAGGAATCGTCCATGACGCCGTCGAATTCCGAGAAAAGCTGCACCATGCTCTTGCCGACGATATTGGCCAGCGTGCTCAGGCGTCCGCGGTGCGACATCCCGATCACGCATTCGACCACGCCCACGCCCGCGCCGCGCTCGAGCAACTCGTCCACCATGGCCGCCATGGCCTCGCCGCCTTCGAGCGAAAAGCGCTTATGCCCCTTGAAGCGATGGTCCAGGAACAGCTCGAAACCTTCGGCTTCGATGATAGCGTGCAGAATCCGTCGGCGCGTCTGTGCGTCCAGGGTTTCGGGATTCTCGATGCGATGTTCGAGCCAGCGCCGCTCCTCCGGATCGTCTACGTGCATGTACTGCACGCCCATCGTGCCCGCGTAGACGGAGCGCAGCCGTTCGATCAGCGCGCGCAGCGTGGTGACGCCGAATGATCCGGCGTGGAACGTGCGATCCAGATCCCAGATGGTCAGCCCGTGCGCCGACGGGTCGAGGTCCGGATGCGGTGGGCGAACCGAGCCCAGCGGGTCGAGATCGGCGGCGAAGTGCCCGCGCTCGCGCCACGCCTGAATCAGCCGCGCGACCGCGGACTGCTTCACCGGATCGGCGTTGACCAGCGGAGCGGCGGCGTGATCCGGCTCCCAGCGCACCGGCTGGAGAGAAATGCGCAGGTCGCGAAAAATGTTTTCGTAAAATCCGTCTTCGCCTTCGAGCAGCGCCTGCAACCGGCCCAGAAAGGCGCCCGATTCGGCGCCCTGAATCACGCGATGATCGTAGGTGCAAGTGACGGTCATCACCTTGCTCAATCCCATCGATGCGCGCACATCTTCGGGAACGCCGCGATATTCCGGAGGAAAATCGATCGCGCCGGTGGCGATGATGGCGCCCTGGCCGGGCATCAACCGCGGATTCGAGCCCATGGTCCCCACCGTTCCGGGATTGGTGAGCGAAATGGTGGTGCCCTCGAAATCGGAGACCTGCAATTTGTTTTCGCGCGCGCGCGTGACAATGTCGTCGTAGGCCGCGAGGAATCCGGCGAAATTCATCGCCTCGGCGTTCTTAATCGAGGGAACCTTCAGCGATCGCGCGCCATCCTTGCCGGCGACATCCACGGCGATTCCCAGGTTCACATGCTCCCGCGTCACGCGATACGACTGATCGCCTGATTCCGAGTACGCCTGGTTCAGCGCGGGAAATTTTTCCAGCGCCTTCACCATCGCCCACGCAATTATGTGCGTATAGGAGATCTTCTGGTGCGCTTGAATCACCCGGCGATTCTCTTCGAGCACCTTCACCGGCATCACGCGCTGGCTGGTGGCGACCGGGATGGCCAGGCTCGCGGTCATGTTCTCGGCGATGCGCAGAGCGGGACCGCGCAGCGGGACGAGCTGCTCGCCCGGCGCGGGCGTCGCGGCCGGAGCGGCGGGCGTTACTTGCGCGGCGCTCGGCGCCGTGTGGCCGTTGGTTTCAATGATCTGCGTCCACGCCGGGTCGATAGTCTGGCGATCGTAGCGATACTGCTCGTACAGTTCCTCTTCGAGCCAACTGTTTACACTCGGGGTGCGATTTTCCGACATCGGGGGTCCGTTACCATGTTAACAAGATGGCTCGCGCGCTGATCTTTTCCGACATCCACAACGATGCCCGCGCGCTCGAAAAGCTCATGGCAATCGAGGCCGATTATTATTTTTGCGCCGGTGATCTGGTGAGCTGGCAACGCGGTCTGGACAAGATGGCGGAGATCATGAAACTCCGCGCGGAGCGCATGTACGTTCTGCCTGGAAATCACGAGTCGGAAAACGACATCGCCCAGTTCTGCGCGCGGCATGGGTTCCACAATTTCCATGGCGGAACGTTGCAGGCGGGCGGCGTCCGGATCGCCGGACTCGGCTACTCGAGTCCGACACCGTTTAACACCCCCGGCGAATATTCCGAAGAAGAGCTGGAGGCGCGGCTCAAAAAATTCGCGGAGCTGAAGCCTCTTGTGTTGATCTGCCACGCTCCTCCGTTGAATACGAAACTCGATCGCGTGCGCGACGGCCTGCACGCCGGTAGCCGCGCCGTGCGGCAGTTCATCGAAAAATATCAACCCCGCAACTTTTTCTGCGGCCACATTCACGAAGCCGAAGGCGTGGTGGAGCAGATGGGCGAGACGCGCGCGCAAAACGTCGGCAAGCGCGGGTATGTGCTGGAGTTGGCGTAAACGAACCGTGCGCCGTGCTACGCTGGGGGCGCGCATGCTGGTCCGCATTCTTGTTGCGGCGCTGCTGGTTACCTGCGCGCCCGCGCAATCCCTGTTCGAGCAGGTCGATGACATCGTCAAGACGCTCTCCGAAATCACCGGCTGGAATGTGAAGCGTAAAGTCCCGTCGCAGATGCTTTCGAAGGACTCCTTCCGCAAGAACATGGAGTCGCGGATGAAGGACAAATCCAGCAAGGCCGAGATTCGCACCGAGGAAATCACGCTCAAGATGTTCGGCTTCGTTCCGCAGGATTTCAACCTGGCGCGCGAGACCGTCGACCTGGTGAGCGAACAGGCCGCGGCTTACTACGATTACAGGAAAAAGCGCCTGTTCATCCTCGATTCGACCACGGGCGACCTGGAGCAGCGGCTGACGCTCGCGCACGAACTGGCGCACGCGCTCGGCGACCAGCATCATCCGCTGGGAAAATATCTGAACAAAGGCTCGCCTGACGATGACGCCGAAAGCGCGCGTGAAGCGGTGATGGAGGGCCAGGCGACGTTCCTTGGCTGGGCATACCTGGCGAAGATCGAAAATCAGAACCTGGACGCGGTGATCGAGAAGCTCTCGAAGTCCAGCGCCGACAGCGCGAATTTTCCGGTGTTCAACAAGGAGCCGCTGTACATGCGCGAGTCGCTCGTGTTTCCCTATGACTCAGGGCTTGCGTTTCAGTACGAAATTTACAAGAAGCACGGGCGCGACAGCTTCGATGAGCTGTTCACGCATCCGCCGCAGAGCACGCAACAGATCATGCATCCGCAGATGTACCTGGACGGGCGGCAGCCGGTGGATCCCAAGCCGCCCGCGCTCGAAAAGCGGCTGAAGAAGAAATTCAAGGAGCTGGGGGAAGGTAGCATGGGCGAGTTCGATCACAGCATCCTGTTCCGCACGTATCTTCCCGAGGCGGAATCGATCGAAGCCGCCAGCCACTGGCGCGGCGGAAATTTCCGGCTGTACGAAAACAAGCGCGAGAAATATCCGGTCCTGGCGTATATCTCCGAGTGGGATTCGCCCGACGCGGCCGAGCACGTCTTCGAGCTGTATCAAAAGGTCATGAAAGCGCGCTGGAAGAAAATGACCGTCGATCACCGCGACCGGCACGGCATCGAAGGCTCAGGCGATTCGGGCAAGTTCCGGCTGTGGATTTCCGGAGACACGGTCGAGTCGATCGAAGGACTGCGCTAGCTTCTCGCCGGATCTCTCTTTTCGGGATGGAACCCCAGCTCGGCGACGGCAACCTCGGCGCGCTGGGCGCTGATCGCACCGGTCCGCGCCAGCGCCGCCAGCGCCGCCTGCGCGATCGCTTCGGCTGAAATTTCGAAAAAGCGGCGCAGGTGCTCGCGATTTTCACTGCGTCCGAAGCCGTCGGTGCCGAGCGAGGTGAGCCGGCCGGTCTGAAGCCATGGTGCGATCTGATCGGGCACTGCTTTCATGTAATCCGTCGCCGCAACAATGGGACCGGAGGCGCCTTCGAGCACTTTCACGATCAGAGGAGTTTTGGGTTCGCTCGACGGATGCAGCCGGTTCCAGCGCTCAACCGCCAGCGCCTCGCGCCGCAGCTCGTTATAGCTGGGCACGGACCAGACGTCGGCCGGAATCTGGTAGCGTTCCGCAAGAATCTGCTGGGCTTTCAGCGCTTCATTCAGAATCGAACCGCTTCCGAACAACTGCACCGCCGCGGCGCCCTCTGCCGCCGGGCGATATTTGTAGATTCCGCGCAAAATTCCTTCGCGCAGCCCTTCGATTTCCGGCATCGGCGGCTGCACGTAATTTTCGTTGTAAATGGTGATGTAGTAGAAACGCTCCTCCATCTCCTGGTACATGCGGCGGATGCCGTCCTGGATGATGACAGCGAGTTCGTACGCATAAGCCGGATCGTAAATCGTGCAGGTGGGGATGACGCTCATCAGCACGGGACTGTGGCCGTCCTGGTGCTGCAGGCCCTCGCCCAGCAGCGTGGAACGTCCCGCCGTCCCGCCCATCAGGAAACCTTTGCCGCGCAAGTCCGCGAAGGCCCACATCAGGTCGCCGACGCGCTGATAGCCGAACATCGAATAGTAAGTGAAAAACGGAATCATCGGCACGCCGTGATTGGCATACGCAGTGCCGGCCGCGGTGAATGATGCCATGGATCCGGCCTCGGTGATGCCTTCTTCAAGAATCTGGCCGTTCTGAGCTTCCTTATAATACAGCAGCACGTTGGAATCGACCGGCTTGTAGCGCTGGCCCTGGCTCGCGTAGATGCCGTATTCGCGGAACAGCGACTCCATACCGAAGGTGCGCGCTTCATCGGGAATGATCGGCACCACCAGCTTTCCGGTCGAGGGGTCTTTCATCAGATTTTTGAGGACGCTGACGAACGCCGAAGTGGTGGAGGCTTCGCGGCCGCGCGAGCCGCCCAGCAGGTCCTGGAAAATTTCGAGCGGGGGCGCCTGGAGGTCGATGTGCTTCACGTGGCGATGCGGGAGCGAGCCGCCCATTTCCTGAATGCGTGAATGGATGTATTGCGCCTCCGGCGAATCAGCGGGAGGGCGCACGAATTCGATGTGACTGACCACGTCGTTCGAAAGCGGCAGCTCGAAGCGCTCGCGGAATTTCACCAGGTCGGCCTCGGCGAGCTTTTTTGCCTGATGGGCGGTGTTGCGGCCCTCGGCCGCTTCGCCGAACCCATAGCCCTTGACGGTCTTGGCGAGGATCACGGTGGGCATGCCTGTAGTTTCGATCGCGCGCTTATACGCGTTAAAGACCTTCACCGGGTCGTGCCCGCCGCGGCGCAGCGCCCAGATGTCGTCGTCCGACATGTGTTCCACCAGCTTCAGAAGCTCCGGATATTTTCCGAAAAATTCCTTGCGAATATAGGCGCCGTCGCGCGCGCGGAACACCTGATATTCGCCATCCGGGCATTCGTGCATGCGCTTCAACAGCAGCCCGGTGGTGTCGCGCGCCAGAAGTTCATCCCAGCCCGCGCCCCAGATGACTTTGATCACGTTCCATCCGGCGCCGCGGAAGGCCGCTTCGAGCTCCTGGATAATGCTGCCGTTGCCGCGCACCGGTCCGTCCAGGCGCTGCAGGTTGCAATTCACCACGAAGATCAGGTTGTCGAGCTTTTCGCGCGATGCGAGCGTCAGCGCTCCGAGCGATTCCGGCTCGTCGGTTTCGCCGTCGCCCAAAAACGCCCAGATCTTGCGAGGCGAAGCCGGAATCACTCCGCGATGCTCCAGATATTTTTGGAAGCGCGCCTGGTAGATCGCCGAGATCGGACCAAGGCCCATGGAAACCGTCGGAAATTGCCAGAAGTCGGGCATCAGCCAGGGATGTGGATAAGACGACAAACCCGGATGATCGCGCAGCTCATGACGGAAATTTTCAAGATGCTTTTCGTTCAACCGCCCCTCGACAAAGGCGCGCGCGTACATTCCTGGCGAGGCGTGGCCCTGGAAGTAGACGAAATCGCCCGGCTGATCGCCGAGCTTTTCATCATGATAAGACCCGTGGAAAAAGTGATTGAATCCGACCTCGACCAGCGTCGCGAGCGACGCGTAGGTCGCTAGGTGCCCGCCGATGTTGGGGTCGTACTTGTTTGCGCGCACGACCATCGCCACGGCGTTCCAGCGCACCAGGCTCTTGATGTTGCGCTCCAGCTTGCGATCGCCGGGATAGGCGACCTCCTCTTCCGGCGGGATCGTGTTGATGTACGGCGTATTCCAGCGCAGCGGCACTTGCACGCCCAGATTGGCGGCGCGTTCCATGAGCCGTTCAAGCAGATAGCTGGCCCGGTCGGGCCCGGCTTCGTCGATGATCTGATCGAGCGCCTCAACCCACTCGGAGGTTTCCTGCGGATTGAGATCGTCGGGAGCTTGGGCTTTAACTCTTAGCATGGGTGATCATTACCACGTTACCAAATGGTCCCGGATTCACGCACATGAAATTATGTTTGCGCGGCGAGCAAACCGATGAATTCGAGATCCCCTTCGAGGAAGTCGTAATCGCGGAGCTGGTTGCGCCCCGCCCAGACGATCTTCTCGAATTCGGTGTTGACGGGTTCCCCCGTGAATTCGGTCACACGATAGAACATCAGGCAGATGTTCGGACCATCGCCGTAACGGACGCGCTGGCGATAAATTTCGTCGCCGATGCGCGCGTCGATTTCGAGTTCCTCTTTGAGTTCCCGTTGAAGCGCTGCGGGCGGCGATTCGCCCGGTTCGATCTTGCCTCCGGGGAATTCCCATTTGAGTGCATGCCGCGAGCCGCGTTTTCGCTGGCAGATCAGCACGCGGCCGTCGCGCTCGATGACCGCTGCTACGACGTCCATTCAGCGATAATTGAAGCACGAATGCACAGCGCGCGTCTGCTCGAGCATTTTCAGAATCCGCGCAACGCCGGCGAGCTGGCACCGCCGGCGGTGAAAGTGGACGTGTCGAATCCGGCCTGCGGGGACATGCTCCGCCTGTGGGTGCGCTTCGAAAATGATCGCGTGGCGGAAGCGCGATTCCAGACGCGCGGCTGCACGGCGTCGATCGCGGCAAGCTCGGCGCTGACGGAGTGGATGATCGGAAAATCGCGCGGAGAGCTGCGCGGATTGACGGCGGCGGTGATAGAGGAGGCGCTCGGAGGGTTGGAGCCGGCATCGAAGCACGCGGCGGTGTTGTGCGTGGATGGAGTGAAGCGGCTCATTGGGGCGGGTTAACACAATATGAGGACGAGAGTCACGCTGGACGACGACGTTTACGAGGTCATCACAGATATGTCCCATCGGTCCGGCGAGCATCCAGGAAAGATATTGTCAAGGCTCGCGCGGCAAGCGCTGCGCAGCCCTAAAGGCAACAAACGTGGAAGGCGCTCCCCGATGTTCGATGTCCCAGACGACGCGCCGCTGATTCCAGCGTCGAGGATTCAACGATTCCTCGACGAAGACGGCCTTGCGTGAACGGAGGCATGCCGCTCCATCAGTGGTGTAAGATACCGCAATATGCCGAGAGAGCCCAGGGAACTCAGGGTTAAGGCTCTCGAGGCACGAGCCTGAGCTGAGCCATCGCTGCAGTATCCTGGACCTAATATGCCGACTCGAATTCTCCTTGCATTCCTTGCCTTCGTCGCGATTGTGCCTGCGCAGCAAACCAACGTCGTCAGCGGACGGCGATATCCGCGGATTGTGGTTCGGGGCGCCTACGTCGTCGACGGCTCCGGAACTCCCATGTCGGGGCCTAAGGACATCGTGATTGAGAACAATATGATCACCGATGTCGTCCCGCTCGACCAGGTTTCGATGGGACGCGGAGGGCGGCGGCCCCAGGGCGATGTCGTGATCGATGCGACGGGGAAATATGTTTTACCCGGCCTGATCGACGCACACGCGCACACGCAGGACGAACGCGGGGGGATTCCACAGCCGCAGCAATATGAGCTGAACATCTGGCTTTCGTGCGGGATCACCAGCGTGCGCGACGTCGGCAGCGATACGAAAAAGACCATTGCGTTGCGGGAAAACAGCGCGGCGGGCAAGGTCGCGGCGCCGCGGATGTTCGTGTACCCGATGATCGGCTCGCCGAAATCTCCCGAACTGGCGCGGGCGCGCGTTCGCGAAATCAAAGCCGCCGGCGCCGACGGGATCAAGTTTCTCGGCTTGAATCGCGACATCATGGAAGCCGCCGCGGATGAGGCGCACAAGCAGGGGCTGAGGATCGCGCATCACGCGGGCGTCGAAGAGACCAATGCCTGGGACGACATTCGCCTGGGAACCACCAGCATCGAGCACTGGTACGGAATCCCCGATGCCGCGCTGGGCGATGCCGTGCAGCATTTCCCGTCCAATTACAACTACAACGACGAAGGCGACCGTTTCCGCTGGGGCGGGCACCTGTGGCGCGAGGCGAATCCGGACAAACTCGCGAACGTTCTGCAGGCCATGGTCGACGCGCACGTCGCGTGGGACCCCACGCTCAGCATCTACGAAGCCAGCCGCGATCTTCAGCGCGCGCGCAACCAACCGTGGTTCAAGGATTATCTGCATCCTACGCTTGAAAAATATTTTGAGCCGAACCCGGCCAATCACGGCTCGTATTTCGCCCACTGGACTTCGACGGACGAAGCTTACTGGAAGGAAAATTACCGCATCTGGATGGATGCGCTGCGCGATTTCGAGGAGCGCGGCGGGCTGATCGGGGTGGGCGATGACGCCGGATTCATTTATTCGATGTACGGATTCGGTTTGATTCGCGAGCTCGAATTGCAGCAGGAAGCCGGGTTCCAGACGCTCGACGTGATCAAGCACGCGACCTCGAACAACGCAAGAATTCTGGGTCAGGAAGAGCATCTCGGCAAAGTTCGCCCCGGTTATCGCGCGGATCTGATCGTCGTCAACGGGAATCCAGTGGAAGACCTGAAGGTGCTGTATCCCACTGGAATTGACATGTGGGAAAACGGGAAAATGGTCCACACCGGCGGCATCGAATGGACCGTGAAGGACGGAATTCCGTATCACGTACCCGATCTGATGCGAGAAGTGAAGGAAATGGTGGCGCGCGACCGGGCGGCGCAGAAACCCACGGGCGGCGCAGCGAGATGACGCCGTTCGATTTCCGCCCACGCACGCGAGTCGTGTTCGGAGCCGGCGAGTTTGCGCGCTTGGGCGAGGTCGCGCGCGAGCTGGGCGGAACGAAATGCCTGCTGGTGGCCGACCGAGGCATGGTCGAGTGCGGCTTCGCGCAGGAGGCGATCCGCTCGTTAAAGGCGCGGCGCATGGAAGTTTTCGCGTTCCACGATTTCGAGCCCGGGCCGACGGTGGACATGGTCGACAGGGGCGCCGCGTTCGGTGCGCCGCTCAACGTGAATCTGATTGTCGGGGTCGGCGGAGGCAGCTCGCTCGATTGCGCTAAGGCGATCAATTTCGTGGTGAGCAATGGGGGCTCGATCCGGGATTACTGGGGTTATGGAAAAGCCGCGAAGCCGATGCTTCCGATGATCGCCGTCCCTACCACGGCGGGCGGCGGCACGGAGGCGCAAACCTACGCGTCTGTTTCCGACCCGGCGCAAAATCGGAGGATGACCTGCGGCGACGCAAAGGCCG
The DNA here is from genome assembly GCA_035501755.1 of Bryobacteraceae bacterium. GTDB lineage: Bacteria > Acidobacteriota > Terriglobia > Bryobacterales > Bryobacteraceae > Palsa-187. Next base: position 13,607 of record DATJVN010000137.1, read on the forward strand.
CCTTCCGCACTGCGATTCTCGATCCCAAGCTGACGATTTCGCAGCCGCGGGCGCTCGCCGCTTCCACTGGCTACGACGCGATCTCTCACGCGGTCGAAACGCTGGTGAGCACGCGGCGGACCGCGCTCTCAGACTGTTTTTCGCGCTCGGCCTGGCGGCTGCTCAATACGAATTTCGAAAGGATGCTCAAAGATCCGCACGATCTCGAAGCGCGCGGCGGCATGCTGATCGGCGCGCATTTCGGGGGGCTGGCGATTGAAAATTCGATGCTCGGGGCGACGCACGCCTGCGCCATTCCGCTGACCATGCATTATCCGCTGCCACACGGCGTGGCCATCGCGCTGCTGCTCTCGCGCGTGGTCGAATGGAACATGCCGGCGTCGGCGAAGCAATACGAGGAGCTGAACGCGGGCGATCTGGCTGGCCGTTTGCGCGATCTGGCCACGATTGCTGAGCTTCCCCTGAGTTTGCGTGACGCCGCCGTTCCCAAGGAAGCCCTGCCGCGGCTGGCCGAAGAGGCCGGCTCCCAGTGGGCGGGACGCTTCAATCCGCGGCCCTTCGATACGGCGGCGGCGCTGGATATTTACGCGGCGGCGTATTGAAACCGCTCGCGTCTGCGCGGACGGCGCTCTCGAATGAGCGTATAGTACAAACAAATGTCGCACTCAAGGTGGGTTTTTGTGCTCGGCTTTGCGATGGCCGCGGCGCACGGCGCAGATCTTACGGGCAACTGGCTGGCCGCAACGCCGAACGGCGACGGCACGTCGCGCAAGTTGTGGTTCCACGTGAAACAGGAGGGCGATCGCATTACCGGGACGATCCGTGCGGGGCAGTCTGTTTACACCATCTCGAACAGCGAAGGGGGTCCGGAGCGGTACACGCTCACCGGCACGGTGCTCGACGAAGGCCGCGAGCGGAGGGCGACGTTCGAGATGATCGTTTCAGGCGACACGGTCAGCTTCGCGCCGGTTCGCAACGGCGCCGCGGGTGTCCCCATTCCGGCGCATCGCGTCCCGGATAGCGACGGTGCGCTGCCACCGCGCGTGACGCCGCCGGCGCTGCACCAGGTGCCCGATAACGGCCTCGCGCGAACGCCGCCGATGGGCTGGAACAGCTGGAACAAGTTCCACACGCGGGTGAGCGATGAAATCGTGCGCGGCGTCGCCGACGCGATCGCGTCCAACGGCATGCGCGATGCCGGGTACGTCTACATCACCATCGACGACACCTGGGAGGGCGAACGGGACGCGAACGGCGTACTGCATTCGAACAACAAATTTCCTGATATGAAGGCGCTCGCCGATTACGTGCATCGCAAGGGATTGAAGCTGGGGATCTATTCCGGTCCCGGTCCAACCACCTGCGAGGGCTATGAAGCAAGCGGCGGCCATGAGGAGCAGGACGCGAAAACATTCGCCGCATGGGGCATCGATTATTTGAAATACGACTGGTGCGGCGCGCGGATGCTGCATCGGGAAGCTGAGGAACAGGCTGTGTACCAGATCATGGGCGATGCGCTTGCCGCTTCCGGCCGCAAAATCGTGTTCAGCTTGTGCCAGTACGGCCGCGACGAGGTGTGGAAATGGGGACCGAAAGTCGGCGGAAATCTGTGGCGCACCACCGGCGATATCAGCGACCGCTGGGAATCGATGGATCGCATCGGATTCAGCCAGAACGATCTCGCGCCGTATGCCGGACCGGGCCATTGGAACGATCCGGACATGCTCGAAGTCGGCAACGGCGGAATGACGGATACCGAGTATCGCACGCACTTCTCGCTGTGGTCGATGCTTGCGGCGCCGCTGATCGCGGGTAACGACGTGCGCGAGATGACGCCGGCCATTCGCGAAATCCTCCTGAATCGGGACGTGATTGCGATTGATCAGGACAAGCTCGGCAAGCAGGCCGCGCGCGCGTGGAAATCGGGTGAGCAGGAGATCTGGACGCGTCCGCTCGCCAACGGCGATACCGCGGTCGCGTTGTTTAATCGCGGAAAGGACGCGGCGTCGATCACGGTCCATTGGAGCGAACTGGGGATGAACAAGCCGCCGTCGCGCGCGCGCGACCTGTGGCTGCACCAGGAGGTGAAGCTCGCCGGGGCGAGATACACGTCCGAGGTTCCGTCGCACGGAGTCGTGTTGCTGCGGGTCCGGCATTGAGCGCGGCCGGAATCATTCTCAGAAATCGAGCTGATCGCCGATCTTCAACCCGTTCTTTGCGGCGAAGCCCGCGTTCACTTCCAGCACAAACAGGGTGGGCATCTTTCCGCCATAGACGGGGCAATCCGCCGCGCTTTTGGCCGGGCAGGGTGGAACGTTCGCCGCGATCGCCACGATCCTGCGGTCGCGATCCATCCAGATGATGTCCAGCGGGATTTTCACCTGGAAGGTGTAATAGGGCGCGGGAGCCTCCTGCTGATGGAAAAACAGCATTCCCCGATCCGGCGCAAGCGAATCGCGAAACATCATGCCGCGCATCAGGTCGGTTGCCTGGCGCATGGCCTCGGCGCGAATCTTCACGCCATTGGGAAGGGCGACTTCTGTCGTGCGCAGGTCGTCGAGCGTGGACGGTTTGTCGCCGCACGCGCAGAGAAAACATCCCAGGACCGCCGCGATGAGCGCGGCGACCGCCGCGCGGGCTGAGCACTGGTTCGTCGCGCTCCTGCCGGTACCGGTACCGCTCATTCGAGCACCAGTGTACACAAACCGGCGCCGGTCAGAGCAGCGCCACCGCCATCCTCCGCGAGATTGCAGCGATCCCGTTCACGGCGTGCACCGCGAGCAGAAACAGGACGCAACCCGCGAGCGACACCAGCATCGCCTCATCCGTGGTGGTGACGCGTTCTCCGCCCACCATCACCGGCAGAGTGGTATACAGAAGCGGCGTCGCGATCACTGGAACCGAACTGACCAGCACCACCGACACGACAAATCCAACCACCACCAGGGGAAATCGCAACACGAAGTAGGCGGCCGAGGTCCAGGAGCGGCGGTCGGTCAGCCCGGCGCGAAAGCCGGATTGCGGTGCTGGAACACCGGTCTCGAAGCCCGCGCCCAGCAAGGATCGCGCCAGGCTTCGCTCCATGACTGCGAACCCGCGTGCCAGCGCCACAGTCAGCGCCAGGATCACAAATCCCACCAGAATGACCGCCAGTCCGATGCCTATTGCCAGGCCGGCCAGAACCATCACGAACGCCGTCAGCCCAAACGGAAATGAAAGGAAGCTGTAGACCAGGTTTCGATACGTCTGCGGTTCGACGACCGGGCCGAAAATGCGGTCGATTTCGGAAGCGGGCGTCAAGGTGCTGGTGGCGGTCACGTCATTAGTATACGGGCGCGCGGCGGAATTGTTCCCCGCAATTACGGGAGCTGGGCATTGCTTTCGCGCGTCCTTGTTGTAATACTGCTTTGGCGCCTGGTCGAGTTTCGATCCGCTGGTGGTGCTGCGCGAGGAATAATGCCCGACGAACGCATCCAGTTTCGCGTGTTGTATCGCCAGTTTCTGGCGGGCCTGATCGATCTCGAGCTGCTTGCGGCGCAGGGCGACGTAACCAGGCTGCTCGGGCAGTTTGCTGCGATACTGGCGACCTTCAGCGGTTTTATGGGATTCGGCGCACTCTTATTCGACACGCGCCACATGGACCCGCGCCTCGCCGCCGAATCGCTCACCGGTGCGGCGCATTTCCTGATTTCCACCACCATGCTGGTGGCGGGCGTGTTCGCGGTGTTGAGCTGGGACGCAGCCTTCCCCGGCCGGCGCGACGTCCTGGTGCTTGCCCCGCTCCCGGTGCGCGCGCGAACGTTTTTTTTCGCGAAAGCGGCCGCGCTCGGCGCCGCGGTAGGGGTCCTGGTTGCCTCGCTGAACGTGTTTTCCGCCCCCGGCTGGTCGCTGCACTTCGCGCACGCGGAATGGTGGGGATTGCCGCGCGCGCTGGCCTCGCTGCTGATTGCCGAGTTCGCGGCGGGAGCTTTTGTGTTCCTGCTGACGCTCGCCGTGCAGGGCGTCGCCGCGCAGATCCTGCCGCGCCCGATTTTCCTTCGCGTTTCAGCGGCGTTGCAGATCGCCGCGTTCTGCGTGTTTGTGGGTGTTTACTTCCTCGAGCCGCCCGTTTCCGCATCCGAGCCGAGCGTCCGCGCGTTTCCGTCGTACTGGTTTCTCGCTGCGTTTCAGTCCTTAAACGGCGATGCGCATTTTCCGCTGGCGCGGCAGGCCTGGATCGGACTGGCTATACTGGCCCTGGTCGCCGTGTGCACCTACGTGCTCTGCTATGTGCGGACAATGCCTCAGATCGTTGAACAGCCCGATCTCGCCCCAGCAGTCGGCGGCCTGCGCTGGCTGCCGCGATTCGGAAATCCGCTTGAGACCGCGGTGACTCGCTTCGCCGCGCGAACCATCTCGCGTAGCCGCCAGCATCACGTGGTGCTGGCCTTCTATCTCGGGGTCGGCTTCGCGATCCTGATTTTAGGGTTGCGCACACCCGCGCAGCAGAAGGACTTTTCGCACGCAGGCATCGCGCTTCTGTTCGCCAGCTACATCGTCCTGATCGCGACCGTGGTGGGGATGCGCGCCGTCTTCGCCATGCCGCTGGCGCTTCGGGCGAACTGGATTTTTCGCGTCACCGAGAGCCGTCCGCCGCTCGATTACCTCGCCGCCATCCGCCGCCCTTTGTTCGTGCTCGGCCTCGCGCCGGTGTGGATCGTATGGGCGTGCGTATTCTTTTCGATCTGGCCCTGGCGCCGCGCGGCGGAACATTTGTCGATCCTCGGCCTGTGCGGCGCCATCGCCGGTTACGCCTGTTTGTTCGGTTTTCGAAAGATTCCGTTCACCTGCTCGTTCTTGCCCGGCAGGTCGAAAATGAACATGGCGATCCTCTGGGCGATGGGAATGCTGCTGGGCATCGGTGAGGCCGCGCGCATCGAAAACGGCCTGCTGGACCGTCCTGCGGAATGCGCCGCCGTAATATTCGCCCTGGCGATCGCAGCGGCCACGATGCGGTGGTTTGTCACCAGAAGCGGGGACGGCGAGGTTCAGTTCGAGGAATCGGAGCCGCCCGCGGTGCTGACGCTCGGACTGAGCGCGACGCGTTAAAGCCGGCGAATTTGATCCTCCAGTTCCCCGAGCGCGCCGGCGAAGAAGTGATCCGCCGCCTCGATCAGGATCAGGCGCTTGGGCTCGGGAAGGCCCGCAACCAGCTTTTCGAGATCGGCCGCGGGGCCGTATTGGTCATGCGTGCTCTGCACGAAAATGCGTGGGACGGTGCAATGATCCAGGTAACCGGTGTCGTTGTAGATGGTCGGGAAACCCGCGGCGATCACGCGCCGCGCTCCTTTTTGAGCGCATCCGATGCGCAGCACGATTCTCGAACCGAATGAGAAACCGGCGAGCGTGCAGGGAAGCTGCGGATAACGTTCGCGCAGCCAGGCGAGACACGCGCGGGCGTCTTCGATCTCGCCTTCGCCTTGGTCGTAGACGCCTTCGCTGCGATTCACGCCGCGATAGTTGAAGCGCAGCACGACGGCGCCGGCTTGGCGCAGTCCGCGCGCGACGCGGTAGACCACTTTGTTGTGCATCGTGCCTCCGTGCTGGGGATGAGGATGGCACACCAGGGCGGCCTCGAGCGGCGCGCGGTCCTCCGGCTCTTCAAGCAGCGCTTCCAGGCGCCCGGCAGGCCCGGCGATGAACAGTGATTCGATTCTGCGGGGCATGTTCGGGGATTGAGGATTGGGTGCTGGGGATTGGGTTTCTGAGCAGGGTCCGTTCCCAGTCCCCGATTCCTAATTCGTGCGGTAATTCGTGAATTGCATGTCGATTCCGAAATCGGAGGCGCGCAGCAGTGCGATCACGTCCTGGAGCGTGTCACGGTCCTTACCCGATACGCGCACGAAATCACCCTGAATCGAGGCCTGCACTTTTTTCTTGCTGTCCTTGATGGCCTTGACGATCTCGCGCGCTTTTTCGATGGGGATGCCCTGCTGGAGCGTGATCTCCTGGCGCACGGTCGATCCGGCGGCGGGCGTGACTGTGCCGTAGGTGAGGCCCTTGAGCGGCACCTTGCGCCGCACCAGCTTCTGCTCCAGAATCTCGATCACCGCTTTCAGCTTGAACTCGTCCGAGCTGGCCAGCAGAATTTTGTTGTCCTTCTCCTGAAGTTCGATGGAGGAGTGCGTGTTCTTGAGATCGTAGCGCTGTTCGACTTCCTTGCGCGCCTGCTGGATGGCGTTGTTGACCTCGGGCAGCTCGATTTTAGAGACAACGTCAAATGTATTTTCCGGCATCGATACCCACTCCCCACTTCCCGGCAGTCAGTGTCCCAATGCTACCAGAACCCTCTCGGTGATTTCGCGCACTAGGGCGGGGAGGGCCGCGTCGAGCGCCAGCGTGATGGCGGCCTCGACGCGTTCCGGGTCCGGCGGAGCCGGCGCGGGAGCGGCGTGCGGAGCGTCCGCCGGCGGCTCGACTGGCCGCGCGGAAGCCAGCGATTCTGCGAACAGGCCGCGCGCGAAATGCGCGTCACGCGCCAGCATGCGGATCGTCTCGGCCACTACGGAGGCTTCGAATGGCTTCTTGAGAATCGCGTCGCAACCCGCCCGGCGAGCCTCGTCCTCATCGAACGGCTCGAGCATGCCGGCGGTCAGGACCACGCGCACGTGGCGATGGCCGGCTTTGATGGCGCGGCACAGCTCGAAGCCGTTGCGGCCGGGGAGAAAAACGTCGGCGATGACCAGGTCGGGATCGACGTCGCCCATACGCACCAGCGCGGTTTCGCCGTCGGTGACGCTGACCACCTCGAAACCCTCGTCGCGCAATATGCGCTCACCCATGCGCTGGGCGTGAGGACTGTCGTCGGCGAGCAGAATAATGCTCATTTATTGGATGTGGTGGATTTAGATGAGTCCGTCGATTTGTCGTCGACTTTTTTCTTCTTCTTGTCGTTTTTCTTCTTGTTTTTGTCTTTCGCGACCGAAACCGGCGCGGAATTCGCCGGAGCGGCCGCCGTGGGGTTCGCGCTCGACGGCGCCGCCGCAGCCGGCGCGGGCGCCGATTCTTTGCCCGGTTCGGAACCGGCCGGTTGGGAAGACGATGGCGCCGGGGTCTTGCCGGCTGCCGAGTCGCCCGCGGCCGGAACCGTGCGCGCGTCGGGTTTGGTGTCGAGCGCGGTCGGGTCGGTGACCGGCGCGACCGTTACATCGGTGACCCCGGTTTGCTGCGCGTTGGCCACGGCCGGCACGGTGACCGGGATCATCTGCTTGGGATTGGTCATCGTCGGCTGGCCGGACTTGGCGGCGTTACTCACGTCAGGCGCGCTGCGGAACGGCGCGATAGCGCGGTGCATCATGCCGGGCCGCGTGTGATTTTCCTGCTCATATTTCATCCGCGCGACGGCTTTAGGATCGGCTTCCGGAATGGCGAATTCGAGCTCTTTCAGCCGGCGCTTGGCCTGATCGGCGAGCGGGCTCAAGGGATAATCGCGCACCAGCTTTTGCAGCGCTTCGCCTTCCTGATTGCGGTAATGCGGGCCCATGCGCGCATAGGAGCCGGCTTCTTCCCACAGCGCCAGGTCGGCCTTGCTGTACATCGGATATTGATCCACCAGCCCGGCGAAGCGATTGGCTGCGGAAGCGTTCGATCCCTTGTGGAAATAGAAATCGCCGGTGGCGAACTCGCCGCCCGCGAGCACTTCCTGGATATTGCGCAGGCGCTGGAGCGCATCCGGCACGAATTTGGAATTCGGAAACTGCGTGACCAGCGTCTTGCATTCCTGTTCGGCGCGCAGCGCGTTGTTCTGGTCGCGATCCTCTTTGTCCATTTCGTTGTAATGGATCATGCAGATGCGATCCTGCGACTCGGCCGCTTCTTCCATCGTGGGATAGAACAGGATGAAATCCTTATATTCGGCCTCCGCCTGCGCCATCCCGTGTGCGCCGCCTTCGCGATACCAGCTATCGGCGATGGCAAGCTTGGCTTTCGCCAAATATTCGCTAGTGTCGTAAGTGTTAATCAGCGTGTTAAGGGTGAGCCGGGCGGTCTCATAGCGGCCATGCTCGATGTCGTTAATGGACTTATCGAACAGGATCTTATCGGGCTGCTGGGTGTCCTTACTGATGGGATTATCGTACTTTTTGCGCTTGAATCCGCACGAAACGAGCAAAGCCGCGAGCAGGATTGCAGCGGCGAACTTCATCGTATGACGCATAACGGGGATATTCCTTAGACTATACCCTAACTTCGACGGCGCCGCGGGCCGCTTGGGTGAGTTGCTGGAAAGCGGCCGTGGGATTCACAGTGTGAAAAACGGACGACCCCGCCACAATCCATTCAACTCCCGCATGCGCCACGCTCGCAACGTTTTCAAGCGTGATGCCACCGTCGATCTCGATGGGGAAGTGCAATCCGCGCTCCCTTTTGCTCTGCGCGAGCCGCCGTACCTTTTCAAGAGCGTTGGGGATGAAACGTTGCCCCCCGAAGCCTGGGTTGACGCTCATGACCAGGACGGAATCAACGAGATCCAGCACGTCGTCGAGCATGAAAACCGGTGTGGCCGGATTGATGACCACCCCGGCGCGGGCGCCTTCGCTCTGGATCATGCGCACGGTACGGTCGAGGTGCAGGCAGGCTTCCTGGTGCACCAGTACGTGGTCGGCCCCGGCCTGAATAAAGACGGGCGCGTAGCGGTCGGGATCGTTGATCATCAAATGCACATCGAAGGTCATCCGGGTGATCTTGCGCAGCGACTCGATCACCGGCGGCCCGATGGTCAGGTTGGGGACGAAATGGCCGTCCATGACGTCCAGGTGGACGATCCGGCAACCGGCGTCTTCGAGCGCGCGAATCTGCTCGCCCAGGCGCGAAAAGTCGGCCGAGAGAATGGAGGGAAGGATTTCGATCAACAGTTTCAGGCTATCACGGCGTTCGGGCGTCGAGAGGCACTGATAAACTGGAATTTCTGCGCTCATGATCAAGTCCTTATTTGGATCGCCCGAAGCCGCGAGCGAGCCCGGGTTGCTGGAACGGCTGAAGGCCGGGATTCAGAAAACCCGCGCCGGGCTGATGGAGAAGCTCGAAGATGCTGTCAGCGGGCGCAAGGAAATCGACGCCGATGTCCTGGAAGAGCTCGAATACGCGCTGATCACCGCGGATATCGGCGCCAAAACCACGGCGGAGATCCTGGAGCTCATCCGGCAGCGCGTGGAACGATCGAAGACAGCGGATATCTCCGAGCTGAAAGCGCTGATCCGCGAGCATCTGCTCGAAATCCTGCAAGCGACGGAGCGCGACCCCCCGCAGGTGAGCGAACCTCCCGCGGTAATCCTGGTGGTCGGCGTAAATGGGGCGGGAAAAACGACATCGATCGGGAAGCTGACGCGGCGTTTTCAATCCGAGGGGAAAACGGTTCTGCTCTGCGCGGCCGACACCTTCCGCGCGGCGGCGATCGAGCAGCTCGAAATATGGGCGCAGCGCACCGGCGCGGAGATGATCCGCCAGCAGGCGGGCGCCGATCCGAGTGCTGTGGTGTTCGACGCGCTGCAAGCGGCCAAGGCTCGCAAGGTGGACTATGTGATTGTGGACACGGCGGGCCGGCTGCACACGAAGGCGAACCTGATGGCAGAGCTCGAAAAAATGCGGCGGACCGCGGCGCGGGTGATTCCCTCGGCGCCGCACGAAGTCTTGCTGGTGCTGGAGGCCACCACGGGCCAGAATGGCCTGGAGCAGGCTCGCAAATTCACCGAGACGAGCGCGGTGACCGGGATTATCCTCACCAAGCTGGATGGAACGGCGAAAGGCGGCGTGGTGGTGGCGATTTCGCGCGAGCTGAATCTGCCCATCCGCTACGTGGGCGTCGGCGAGCAGCTCGACGATCTGCTGCCGTTCGATCCTGAAAATTTCGTCGCGTCGCTGTTTGACTAAAGTGTTCGACTAGGTGCGAGACGCAATCGTGAACCGGCACATGGAGGAGGCGCTGGAACTTGCCGCCCGCGGCGCGGGCCGGGTTTCGCCGAACCCGGCCGTCGGCGCGGTGATCGCGCGCGACGGCGCGGTGATCGGCCGGGGATTTTACACCGCTCGCGGAGTGAAGCACGCCGAGATTCTGGCGATCGAGGAAGCCGGTGAAGCAGCCCGTGGCGCCACGATGTTCGTCACGCTCGAGCCGCACTGTTTTGAGGGCCGCACACCTCCCTGCACGGACGCCATTGTCAAAGCGGGAATTAAGAAAGTCGTCGCGGCGATGCAGGACCCCAATCCGCAGGTGAGCGGCCGCGGATTCGACCAGCTTCGCGCGGCGGGCATCGAAGTGGAGATCGCGCGCGATTACGCCGCACAGGCCGAGCGGATGAACGAAGCCTTCGTGCATTTCATGAAGACGGGATTGCCATTGGTGACGCTGAAAGCCGCCCTGACTCTGGACGGAAAGATTGCGGCGCCGGAAGATAATGAAGGCTGGATCACCAGCGAGACCGCGCGCGCACACGTCCAGACGCTGCGGCATGCCTCCGATGCGATTCTCACCGGCATCGGAACCGTTCTCGCCGACGATTGCCGGCTGACGGATCGAAGCGGCGAAGAGCGGGCGCGTCCGCTTCTCAGAATCGTCCTCGATTCGCAGCTCCGGCTTCCTCCGGACTCACGCATGGCAACCTCTTGTCAGGGCGACGTGCTGGTGGCGACGACTTCCGCGGCATCCGCTGAGCGGCGCCGCAGGCTGGAGGCCAAAGGAGTCCGCGTGGAGGTGCTCGACGGCGCCGACGGACGCGTCGATCTGCGCGGCCTCATCGAGCTTCTGGCGAAAGAAAAACATCTTTCGCTCATGATCGAGGCGGGGAGCAAGGTGAACTGGTCGGCGCTCGAATCCGGGGTCGCGGACAAGATCTTTTTCTATTACGCGCCGAAAATCCTGGGCGGGATGCAGTCGCTGCCGGTGGCCGGAGGCGTGGGACGGCGGCGCAGGGCGGACGCGATCCTGTTTCACGGCGTCCGGCTGCACCCGATGACGCCGGACGAGTTTGCAGTGGAAGCCTGGCTTGAAAAAAATGTTCACAGGCATCATTGAGGAACTCGGCACGGTGATCGATCCCGCGCCGCGATTGCGCGTGCGCTGCTCCACCGTGCTCAGCGATCTGTCGGCGGGCGCAAGCATCGCCGTGAACGGTGTGTGCCTGACGGCGGTCCAGGTTAAGAGCGATTCGTTCGCGGCCGATCTCGCCCCCGAGACGTTGCGCAGAAGCAATCTGGGCGATCTGATGACGGGTTCAAAGGTGAACCTGGAGCGTCCCGTAACCCCGGCGACGCGCCTCAGCGGCCACATCGTGCAGGGGCACGTCGACGCAACCGGCGAGATCGCCGGAATCGATGCGCTCGGGGAAGGGAATTACTGGCTGAAAGTGGGTGTGCCCGCGGCACTCGAGCGATACCTGGTGGAGAAGGGATCGATCGCCATCGACGGCATCAGCCTCACCATCGCGGCGCTCGAACCGGGACCGATCCTGGGAGTGACAGTCATTCCGCACACGTTCGCGAACACAACGCTGGGGTCGGCTCGCCTGGGGTCGCGAGTGAATGTTGAAGTGGACGTGATCGCGAAGCACGTAGAGAAGCTAATGAAACGTTAGTACTGGAGTTCGAGTTCGCAATCGGGTCACCGTACCATGACAAATTAGGACCGGCAGGCCATTCCGCAGGTACGCGCGCTTCCCTACAATCGGGATGCCATGGAATTCGCGCAATATCAGCTTCAGATTTTCGTCAGCCTCGTGGTGATCATGGGGGCCGCGTTCGTCGCGCTCATCTGCGATTTCTTGAAACGGAACAACGAGTATCTTCGGGAGCTCGTGGTGGAGCTGAAGGTTCGCCGCGAGGAGGAGCATCGGACGCAGCCGATCACGGAACCCGCAGTGAAAGCGCAGCCTGCCGCGGAATTGCCGGCTCCAGCCGCGCGCACCATGGCAGCCCCGGCGCCAGAACGCGAGCGGAAGCGGACACCTTCGTCCGATGCATTGGCGGCGATGGAGCGTGGCGCGAGGATGGCGTCCACTCCGCGGCCCCGCCGCGTCCCGCAACCTCAGCGTGCAGTGGAAGCGCCGCAGGAACGGGAAGCGGCGGCGCAGCCGGAGGTGGCCGCAGGGCCGGTCGCCGTCGGCAAAACGGACTGGAACTCCTCCGACGTTCCGGCCGGATTTCACGAAGGGTTCGTGCTGAGCCAGCTGGTGCAGAACCGCAAACCGGTGAGCGGGCTGGTGGTTTCCATCGGCGTGAACACGCCGCGCAACGCTGACGGCTCCATGCCGGAATCTGTAAAGCAACTCATTCAATCCCTGATCGGGCCGGGAGATTTCGCCTGCCAGAGCAGCGATGAGGAATTTCTGCTGATCTACCCCAACGAAAGCGGAGCCTCCGCGCAGCGTCGGCTCAGCTACGTCGCGCAGCAACTCTGGGACTTCCAGTTGCGATCCCTCGGTACGTTCCAGATTCTGTTCAGTTGGGGCGGCCTGGAAGTGCGCAGCGAATCGATCGACGAAGCCATCGCGTCGGCGAACGAACGCATGCAGCAGACACGCCGCGGCCGGAAGCTGGTCACGATGGAAGCGCGGCACGATTCGCCGCTGCGCAAAGCGGTCTAGAGCCGGAGCGTCAGCGGAGCCTGCATCACACGCGACGGCATCGCGTTGACGAGTCTCGCCGAAGCGCGGCCGGTAGTTTTCCCCGCGGCCTGGATGTATCCTCAATGTGGATCATGCAGATGAGATTCTCCTCCCTGATCGCACTGGCAGTGCTTGCCGCGCCCGTTTTCGCCCAGCAGCGCGCCAAACCCGAGGACACTGAAGTGTGGTCGCCGGAGCCCAAGGTGGTGACCCCGGGCGCAACCGATTCCGCGCCACCCTCCGACGCCATCGCGTTGTTCGATGGAAAAAACCTGAACGAGTGGGTCTCCGCGAACGACCACTCGCCGGCAAGATGGATCGTCGCCGATGGCGTAATGAGGGTGAACAAGGCCAAGGGCGTCGGCAACATCGAAACCCGTCGCCGCTTTCGCGATTACCAGCTCCACATCGAGTGGAAAATTCCACAAAACATCACCGGCAGCGGGCAGGAGCGCGGCAACAGCGGCGTGTTTCTGGCCTCCACCGGTCCCGGTGATGACGGATACGAGCTTCAGGTGCTCGATTCCTACAACAACAAGACCTACGTGAACGGCCAGGCGGCGAGCATCTATAAGCAGAGCCCTCCGTTGGTGAACGCCAACCGCAAACCCGGCGAATGGCAGACTTACGACGTCATCTGGACCGCGCCGCGGTTCAATGCTGACGGTTCGCTGAAGAGTCCCGCATACGTGACCGCCTTGTTCAACGGAGTGCTGGTGCAGAATCATTTCGAGCTGACAGGCGAGACGTTGTATATCGGCAAACCGTTTTACAAGAAATTCGACTCGGCGCCGATCAAGCTGCAAGCTCACGGCGATCCCAGCCAGCCGATCAGTTTCCGCAACATCTGGGTCCGGGAGCTCGATTGAGTATGACGGACCTGCGTTTCCCGATCGGCCTGTTTTTCGCGATTCTCGGCCTGATTCTCATCGCAATGCCCGGCATGCACGCGCGGCTTTCCGATGCTCCTGTGAATCTGTACAGTGGAGCGTCGATGCTGATCTTCGGGGCAGTGATGTTGTGGCTCGCGCTGCGCAAGCGCCATGACGGCGAAGGAAATCGAGAGGCCCGACCCGAGCCGCGCGCGTGAGCAAGCGGTGGTTCGGGCGGCGATTCTTCAGCCTCGCTCGAACAGACGATTTGCCTCGGCGTAAGGGAACGCGCCTTCGAGCATCGATCCGTACGTGCCGCGATCATGCAGCTCGCGGGCGATGCGGTCCGTCAAACCCATCGACGCGCGCATCGGCCCCGAGCCTACGCTGACCCGGGCGACGCCCAACGACTGCATTTCCGCGATCGCGGGCGATCCCGCGGAGCCCAGCACGTTCAACGGTCCGCGAACGGCCTGGACCAGCCGCGCGATGGTTTCCCAGTCGCGGATGCCCGGCGCGAACAGGCAATCCGCGCCGGCGTCGCGGTACGCATTCAGGCTCTCCACCGCGCGTTTAAAGCGCGTCGATTCCTCGCCCATCTGTTTCCAGAAAATATCCGTCCGCGCATTGATCACCATCCCCGGCACGGCCGCGCGGATCGCGCGCACGGCAGCCGCGGTGTCCAGCATCCCGCTGTCGTCGGTGTCCTCCAGATTCATTCCGACCGCGCCCGCCGACCAGACCGCCCGCGCCGTCTCCACCGGATCGCCGTAGCCGGCTTCCACATCGGCGGTGACCGGAACCCGGACCGCTCGCGTGATTCGCCCCACCACCTCGATCATCTCCGCCCGCGAAATGCGCTGTCCGTCGGGATAACCTAGCGAGAAGGCAACGCCGGCGCTGGAGGTGCCGATGGCCGGAAATCCGGCGCGCTCGAAGATCACCGCGCTGGCGGCATCCCACGCGTTGGGCAGGACCAAAACCGGACGATGCAGGTTGCGAAGAACGTCAGCCTTGTTGTCCATATCGTTAGAATGACTGATGTATGGCTACGCGTGTTGCTCGTGCGGGGATTAAAAGAGGTCGTGAAAAAAAAGACACACCGTTCGCTGCGCCTCGACAATGGACCTCGCTTTTCTTGATCTTGGTTCTCGCCGGCTGTGGAAATATGGCTCTCGCTCAGAAACCGACCTTCGATGTCCAGATGATGATGCGCTTGAGCCGCATCAGCGAGCCGGTACTCTCGCCCGACGGCCGGAGCGTCGCTTTCACGGTCCAGACCGTGGACCTGGATCAGAACACCAAGCCCAAGCAGATTTACGTGGTGGGAGTGAACGGCGGGCTGCCGCACCAGCTCACGCACGATGGCACCAACAATGAGCGGCCGCGCTGGTCGCCCGATTCGCGGCAGATTTATTATGTTTCGAACCGCGACGGATCATCGCAGATCTGGCGCATGGACGCGGACGGCACGAACGCCGCCCAGATCAGCCGTCTTTCGACCGAAGCCGGCGGAATCCTGGTTTCACCGGACGGAAAGAAAATCGTCTTTCAGTCGAACGTTTTTCCCGAGTGCGGCTCGGACGACGCGTGCAATAAAACGAAAATCGACCAGGAATCGAAAAGCAAAGTCCACGCGCGCATTTACAACTCGCTTCTGTACCGGCATTGGAACGAATGGCAGTCCAAGCGGCGTCAGCACCTGCTGGTGATGAACTCGGACGGCACCAACGTGAAGGATCTGACGCCGGGAACGCACGATGTGCCGCCGTTTTCCCTTGGTGGTCCCGACGATTACGCCATATCACCGGATTCGCTGGAGCTCGCGTTCGCCATGAACGTGGACACCAATCTCGCCACCAGCACCAATTCCGATATCTACACAGTCCCGCTCGCCGGCGGCGATCCGCGCAAGATCACCATCAGCCCGGGCGCCGACAATTCGCCGCAATATTCGCCCGACGGTCGCTATCTGGCGTTCCGCTCGCAGCAGCGTGCGGGCTATGAGAGCGATCGCTGGCGGCTGATGGTGCTGGAGCGCGCCACGGGCAAAACGACGAATCTGACCGAGGCGCTCGACCGCTGGGTGGAAAGCTTCACCTGGTCGCCCGATTCAAACCGGCTGTTTTTCACCGTCGAGGACCGCGGGCGCACCAGCCTGTGGATGATTCCGCTGACCGGCGGAGGCGCGGCGACCATCGCTTCGGGCGACACCAGCCTGGACGACGTGCAGTTCAGTGCCGACAACAGCTTCATGATTTACACCGAAGAGAGCGGGTCGCATCCGGCAGAGATTTTCCGCGCCTCCTCGAGCGGCGGCCTGGGCATTCCGCTCACGCGGATGAACGATTCGCTGCTCGAAAATTCCACGGTGCGGCCGCTCGAAAGCTTTTCGGTGGAGAGCGCGGATAAGACACGCGTCTACGCCTTCGTTGTGAAGCCGCCGAATTTTTCGGAATCGCAAAAATACCCCGTTCTGTTCCTGCTTCACGGCGGACCGCAGGGCGCCTGGGGCGAAACCTGGACTTATCGCTGGAACGCGCAGGTGTTCGCCTCGGCGGGGTACCTCGTGGTGATGCCCAACCCGCGCGGGTCCACCGGCTACGGCCAGAAATTCATCGACGACATCAACGGCGACTGGGGCGGCAAAGTCTACGACGACATCATGGCCGTGGTGGACTACGTGACCGCGCTGCCCTACGCCGATCCGGACCGCATGGCGGCTGCGGGCGGCTCGTTCGGAGGGTACATGATCGACTGGATGCTGGGCCACACCACGCGCTTCAAAGCGATGGTCTCGCACGACGGCGTCTTCGATCTGCGCAGCATGGCCGGCGCGACCGAAGAGCTGTGGTTCCCGCTGTGGGAGTTCAAAGGAATGCCGTGGGAGAATCCGGAGATGTACGAAAAATGGTCACCCAGCTATTTCGTCAAGGATTTTCACACGCCCACGCTGGTGTTTCACGGCGAGCTGGATTATCGCGTGCCGCTCGATCAGGGATTGCAGCTTTTCACCGCCCTTCAGATGCAGAAGGTGCCTTCGAAAATCGTCGTCTTTCCCGACGAGGGCCACTGGGTGCTGAAACCGCAGAACAGTGTATTGTGGTACACGCAGTTTCTGGACTGGATCGGCGAGTGGACCAAGAAAGCCGATATACACTAGAGTCTTGGCCGCGTGCCTTTGCGGCAATTCTAATTTCTGATGGCGATTGAATTTCGAAACATAACCGCGGCGCCGCTCTCCCGCTTCACGGCGACAGCGCCTTCCGGCGCGATCATCGGCGTGATCGGAGAAAAGACCGCGGGCGTGAGCGAGTTGATGAAGCTCGCCGGTGGTGCAGCGCAACCCCAGGAAGGCGAGATCAAGGCGCCGCCCGAGCGCCGCTATGTGGCGCTGGGTGACACGCTGAATCTCGCGCCGGCCGCGGTGATCGCGCTCGACCAGGCTCTGGCGACCCAGGACGCGATCGTGCGCGCGCGGACCGTGACGGCTCTCGATCGCCTGCGGCGTTCCGGAGCGACCGTGCTGCTCGCGTCGCACGAATATCCGCTGCTCGAATCGCTGTGCGACGAAGTATGGTGGATCGACGCCGGAGCGCTGGTATCCAAAGGCGATCCCAAGGAAACGCTGGACCGGTATCGCCGCTTCGTGGCGGAAAAAATCCGCGCGTGGGGCGAGACCATCGCGCCGCGCCTGGCTCCCGTGGCGCGCCGCGGCGACGGGCGCGCCGAGGTCATCTCCATCGAAACGCTGGGTGCCGACGGCAAGCCGACCATCGTCTGGAAGAGCGGTGAAATGGTGAGCATCCGCGCCACGCTCCGTTTTCACGAGGCGGTGGAGAATCCGGTGCTGGGCATGCTGGTCCGCACGCAGATCGGCTTCGAGGTTTACGGGACCAACACGGAGCTTGAAAAACTGAAGCTGGGACCGTGCGCGGCGGGCGAGACCGTAGTCGTAACCTTCCGCTTCCTGTGCGATCTGTGCCCGCACGCTTACACCATCACCATGGCCTCGCACGATCCCGACGGCACCGCGCACGACTGGCTCGACGACGCGGTCGCGTTCACGGTAGAGGACGAGCGGCCGACCGCGGGAGTGGCGAATTTGCGGGCCAAGGTGACGGCGGAGAAGTCCGCCACCAGCGCGCCCGAATAACGGGGTTATGCGTCGCGCTATGCGGCAACTCGCCGGCTCTCCCGGATTCAGCGCCGTCGCGATCCTGACGCTCGCGCTGGCGATCGGCGCCAACACCACCATCTTTTCCGCCGTCGACGCGGTTCTCTTGCACCCGCTGCATTATTCCGATCCCGATCGCCTGGTGATCGCGCTCGAGGACCTTCCGCTGCACCGGCTGCACGGCATCGCGCCGTCGCCGCAGGATTTCGACGAGTTCCGCCGCGAGGCCGCCTGCTTTTCCTATATCGCCGGGGTCAACCAGATCAGCGCGACACTGACCGCCGACGGCGCGCCCGAGGAGGTCAACGCGCTGCGCATCAGCGCGTCGGTGTTTCCGATGCTTGACGTGACGCCGATCGCCGGCGGATTATTCACCGCCGATGACGAGCAGCCCGGCCGCGATCACATCGTGATCCTCTCGGAGGGTCTGTGGACGCGGCGCTATGGACGCGACCCGTCGATCGTCGGCCGCAACATCCAGATGAATCGTGAAAGCTACCGCGTGGCCGGCGTCACGCGGCGGATTCTCGATTACCACGTCGACGCCGACCTGTGGATGCCGCTGGCGTTCGCTCCCGTGGAGATTCAGCCGGGCACGCGCGGGCCGCACTACATCGACGTGATCGGCAGGCTCATGCCGGGCGTGACGCTTGAACAGGCGCAACAGCAGTTCCGCGCCATCGCGGCGCGCATCGTCAAAGACCTGCCCGACCAGGCGTCGATGGATCGCGAATTCGCGATCAACATCGAGCCGCTCGCGCAAAGGCAGTCGGGCGATTTGAAGACGCCGCTGCTGATCTTATTGGGCGCGGTCGGCGCGCTGATGCTGATCGCCTGCGCCAACGTGTCGAACCTGCTGCTCGCGCGCGCGATGCTCCGGCGCAAGGAGATCAGCATTCGCGCCGCACTGGGCGCGGGCCGCGGCCGCATCATCCGGCAACTGCTGGCCGAGAGCCTGCTGCTGGCGCTCATCGCCGGAGCCGCGGGTACGCTGCTCGCGCTCTACGGACTGCATCTCTACGGACGCTTCGGACCCAACGACCTGATCCATGGAACCCAGCCGTCGATCGACCTGTGGGTAGCCGTTTTCTCGGTTCTTATTTCGATCGCCGCGAGTGTCGTATTCGGCCTGGCGCCGGCGTTAGCGGCCTCGAAAATCGACCTCGCTGAAGCGCTCAAGGAAAACTCGCGCGGCGCGACGGCCGGCGGCCGATGGCTGCGCGAATCGATGGTTGCGCTGGAAGTCGCCATCTCCCTGGTGCTGTTGATCGGCGCGGGACTGCTGGTGGAGAGCTTCGCGCGTCTGGTGCGCACCAGTCCCGGCTTCGATCCCGAGAACGTGCTCACCGCGACCGTCTCGCTACCCCTCACGCAGTATCGCGAGCCTTCCCAGCGCGCGGCCTTCGCGCGAACGCTGCTCGAGCGTGCGCGTGCGCTCCCCGGCGTTCGCTCCGCCGCGGTGGTCGATTTCATTCCTTATTACGGCGGCCCGGGAAGCGCAGCGGACGTGGTGGGCCATCCGCGCCCTCCGGACGCGCCCACGCAAATCATCTTTCAAACGCGAACATCGCCAGGCTATCTGGCGACCATGGGCGTGCGACTGCTGCGCGGCCGCGACATCCGCGCCTCCGACGAGCAGGGATCGCCGCCCGTGGTGGTGATCGATGAAACCGTCGCGAAACAGTTTTTCCCGGATCGCGATCCGATCGGCGAGCAGATGTCGCTGCCGCTCTCGCGTGGCGTGTATACCGTGATCGGCGTCGCGGCCGTGACCAGGTCGCAGAATCTCGCCGCCGCGCCTCTGGCTCGCGCCTATTATTACGGGCCCGCCGATCCGTTCGGCTCGGTAGGCGTGCTGGTCAAAACTTACGCCGATCCGCTCGCGCTGGTTTCTGCGCTGCGTCACGAAATCTCTGCGCTTGATCCCAATCTTCCCGTGACCGCGCTCACGATGAACCAGATCCTGGCCGACTCGGTCGCGCGGCAGCGCTTCGCCATCGAACTGATGATCGCGCTCGCGGCGATCGCGGCGATTCTCGCGGCGGTGGGAATTTACGGAGTGCTCGGCTACCTGGTGAACCAGCGCCGGCGCGAATTCGGCATTCGCGTGGCGCTGGGCGCGCGCTCGGCCGACGTGCTGGCGATGGTACTGCGGCAGGGATCGGCGCCGGTGTTGATGGGAATCCTCGCCGGAATCGCCGGCGCACTCGCGCTCACGCGGGTCCTCAAAACCGTCCTGTATCAGGTGAGCGCGACCGATCCGTCGATCTTCGCGCTGATCTCCGCGGCCCTCGCCTTGATCGGACTGGCGGCCATGTTTTTTCCCGCGCGCCGCGCCACGCGAGTGGATCCAGTCGACGCATTACGGCAGGAATAAATCAGCCGTGAATAAACGCGAATAAACATTCACGTTTATTAACGGCCAACTTATTTCTCCAGCAAAAAATTCCCCGCGAACAGCGCATCGATCCCCGACGAATAGAAACTCCGCACCGCGTCGCGCGGCGTTGACACCAGCGGGTCGCCGAATAAATTGAAGCTGGTGTTATACAACACCGGCAGCCCCGTGGCTTTCCCCGCTTCATGCAAAAGACGGTGATACAGCGGGTTATCCGCTTCGGACACGGTGTGCACGCGCACAATGTCCTCGCCCAGGATCGCGGAGGCGAACGTTTTCCGGTGCTTCGGTTTCACCCGCCCGACCGTCGCCAGGTTGCGCGCGTTGCATCCCGCCTCGAAATATTCCGAAGCAAGCTCGGCCGGCACCGACGCCGCGAATTTGCGGAACTGCTCGCGATGCTTGATGAAGACATTCAGATTTTCGGTGGAATACGGATTGAGCGGCGAGGCCAGGATGCTGCGATTTCCCAGCGCGCGCGGCCCGAACTCCATCCGCCCGTGCATCCACGCGACGATTTTGTGCTCGCCCAGCAGGCGCACCGCGGTCTCCAGCAACTCGGCCGTCGAGCGCAGGTAGTGAAACCGCAGCTTGCAATTTTCAAGCACCTGCTTGATCTCCTCCTGCCCGTACGAAGGACCGAGCAGCAGCGACCCGGAGTAATGCTTGCGCGAAACTTGAAACGCCGCGCCCAGCGCCGTGCCGGCGTTGCCCGCCGCGGGCTGCACAAACACGTTTTTCCAGCGCCCGGAGCGCTCCAGAAACTCGACCAGCAGCGCGTTGTAAAACAATCCTCCGGCGAGCGCGAGATTCTCTCCCTCTCCGGCCAGCTGCAGCACCGTTTCCTCGATGGTCTTCTGCAATCCGCGCGCGACCGACGGAGCCAGCGCGGGCGGAATCCTCGCCCCATTGGGCAAGCCGACGCGATCGTAAAATTTCGCGCCGAATCCGCCCGACGTGTGCCGGTTCCCGTCGAAAAAAGAAGCGTCCAGGCGCGGCGGTTCGGCCAGGATTTCCGCGAAAACCAGAGCGAATCGATCATCCCCGGATGTCGAGAGCCACTGGACCTTGTGCTCGTCCGCGCGGGCGCGAAATCCGAGCAGCTCCGTCACCGCCCCGTACAGCCGGCCGAGCGAATCGGGATAATACCACTCCTTTTCGACCTGCAACTGCGTTCCGCTCGCCTGCCAGCGCGCCCCGCAGCGGAAATCGCCCGCGTGGTCGAGCGTCAAAACCGTGGCTTCCTCGAAGGGCGAAGCGAAAAACGCGGAAGCCGCATGCGCCGCGTGATGCTCCACCACGGCAATCTCGCCGTTGGGAAATTCATCGCGCAGCGCCAGATGGAACAAGGACTCCGGACCGCGCGCGAAGGGCCGCGCGATCGCGACGCAATCCACATCGGCGCGTTCCGCACCGGCCAGTCGCAGACATTCGTCGATCGCCGCGCGCGGAATCGCGCCGGGAACCACGTGGCGCGCGAGCTTGGCCTCTTCCACTGCCGCGCGCAACTCACCATCCTTAACCACCGCGCACGCCGTATCGTGCAGCAGTCCCCCCAGCCCCAGAATCACCATATTATTTCGATTTCTGCTCGATTTTAGCCCAAGTATCCTTCAGTCCCACCGTGCGGTTGAACACCAGCTTCGCGGCCGACGAATCCGGATCGACACAAAAATATCCCAGCCGCTCGAATTGATACCGGTCGCCGGCCTTGGCGCCCTTGAGGCCCGGTTCGAGCTTCGCGCCGCGGATCACCTCCAGCGAATTCGGATTCAGATCGTCGGGGATCTCCTTGGGATCTTCCTTGTTAAACAGCGTCTCATACAGCCGCACTTCCGCGTCCACCGCGTGACCGGCGGAAACCCAGTGGATGGTCGACTTCACCTTGCGCCCGTCCGGAGCGTTGCCCCCGCGCGTCGCCGGATCGTAAGTGCAGCCGATTTCGGTCACCTCGCCGCGATCGTTCTTCGTCACGCCAGTGCACCTGATGAAGTAAGCGTAGCGCAGCCGCACCTCACGCCCGGGCGCCAACCGGAAATACTGCTTGGGAGGGTCTTCCCGGAAATCGTCCTGCTCGATGTACAGCACGCGCGAGAACGGAACCTGCCGCGTCCCCGCGCTTTCGTCTTCGGGATTGTTGATCGCTTCCATCTGTTCGGTCTGGCCCTCCGGATAATTTTCGATCACCACGCGCAGCGGCCGCAGAACGCCCATCACGCGCGGCGCGCGGCGATTCAGATCGTCGCGCACGAAATATTCGAGCAGCCCCAGCTCCGTGCTCCCGTTGGTTTTCGAAACCCCGATGCGCCGGCAGAAATTGCGGATCGCATCCGGAGTGTAGCCGCGGCGGCGCATTCCGGAAATGGTCGGCATGCGCGGATCGTCCCAGCCGGCCACCAGTTTTTGCTGGACCAGTTGAAGCAGCTTCCGCTTGCTCAGCAGCGTGTATGTGAGATTGAGCCGGTCGAACTCGATCTGCTGCGGATGATAAATTCCCAACTGCTCGACATACCAGTCGTACAGCGGACGATGATCCTCGAATTCGAGCGTACAGATGGAGTGCGTGATGCGCTCGATCGAATCGGATTCGCCGTGCGCGAAATCGTACATCGGATAGATGCACCATTTGTCGCCCGTGCGGTGATGCGACGCGTGCAGGATGCGGTACATCACCGGATCGCGCAGATTGAGATTGGGCGACGCCATGTCGATCCTGGCGCGAAGCGTGCGTGCGCCGTCCGGAAATTCGCCCGCCCGCATGCGCTCGAACAGATCCAGATTCTCTTCGACTGTCCGGTTGCGATACGGGCTTTCAACGCCCGGCTCGGTGAGCGTGCCGCGCATCTGCCGCACCTCGTCGGCGCTCAGATCGCAGACGTAAGCTTTCCCCTTTTTGATCAGATCGAGGGCCCATTCATAAAGCTGGCCGAAATAATCGGAGGCGTAATAAATCCCCGCCCATTCGCCGCCCAGCCATTTCACGTCCTCGATGATCGATTCGACGTACTCGGTTTCCTCTTTCGATGGATTGGTGTCGTCGAAGCGCAGGTTACATTTGCCGCCGAACTCTCGCGCCAGTCCGAAATTCAGGTGGATGGATTTCGCGTGGCCCACATGCAGGTAGCCATTGGGCTCCGGCGGAAAGCGCGTGTGCACGCGCCCGCCGTACTTGTTGGTCTTGAGGTCCTCGGTGATGATCTCGCGGATGAAATTGGAAGCAGCCGCGTCCGTTGGCGTGGTCATTTCAATAATTCGATCGCGCGCGCGATGCGCTTCAGCGTGGTCTCGCGTCCCAGCACTTCGAGCGTCGAAAACAGCGGCGGCGCGATCTTCCTTCCGCACACCGCCACGCGAACCGGCAGATACATCTGCCCGGTCTTGATTTTCAATTTTTCAGCGCCGGATTTGAGCGCCGCCTCCAGCGCGTCGTGCGTGAACTCGGCGCTCGAAAGAATTTCGCAAGCCGTCTGAAGAACCGTCAGCGCCATGGCGTGGTCGCCCTTTTGCGGAATCAGCTCGTTCGGATCGTAGGGCGGAAGCTCGTCCAGAAAGAAAAAGTCGGCGACCGTAGCGACATCGCGCAGCAGCTTGATGCGCTCCTGAATCAGCGGCGCGATCTGCCGCATTTTGCCGAAATTGGTCTCGAATCCGGCCGACTCGGCAAACGGCAGCAGCCGCGTCGCGAGGTCGTCCAGATCGAGCGAACGGATGTGCTCCGCATTCAGCCACACCGCTTTGGGATC
This sequence comes from Bryobacteraceae bacterium, assembly GCA_035501755.1. GTDB lineage: Bacteria > Acidobacteriota > Terriglobia > Bryobacterales > Bryobacteraceae > Palsa-187. The sequence goes on from DATJVN010000137.1 coordinate 37,432, forward strand.
GAAAGGATCGTCGTCGGCGAAATTGACCACCGCGTTCGAATGATTCACGTTCTCCAGCGCAAACGCGTCGATCAGCTCCTGCCGCGACATCACCTCGCGATTATCTTTAGGCGACCATCCGAGCAGGCACAGAAAATTGATGAACGCGTGCGGCAGAAATCCGGCGTCGCGATAGGTGGTCACGCTGACCACCGGTCCGTGCTTGCGCTTCGATAATTTCGATCCGTCCGGCGCCATCAGCAGCGGCAGATGCGCGAACTGGGGCACCGGCGCGTCCAGGGCTTCGAAGATCAGCACGTGCTTGAACGTGTTGGCGAGATGCTCCTGCCCCCGAAGGATGTGCGTGATGCGCAGATCGGCGTCATCGACGCAGGAAGCCAGTTGATAAGTCGGAATGCCGCTCGAACGCAGCAGCGCAAAATCCTCCAGATCGGCGGTGGATTTCGCCACGTGGCCGTACACCAGGTCGCGCACCGCGATTTCCGGCCGCGTCTCGCGCGGCACGCGAAACCGCAGCACGAACCGCTCGCCCGCGGCCGCGCGCCGGTCGCTTTCGTCCCTCGACAACTCGCGCATTCCCGGATTGAACAGCCACGGACCGCCTTCATGCGTATGTTCTTCTTCGCTCGATGCGGCGGGCGTGAAATCGCGATACGCCATGCCGCGCTCCAGAATCGCGTCGGCGGCCTGCTGATGCAGATGATGGCGCTCGGATTGACGGTAAAGCTGGTCCCAGCCCAGATCCAGCCAGTTGAGCCCCTCGAAGATCGAATTCTCCGAGGCCTGCGTATTGCGCTCGACGTCGGTATCGTCGATGCGCAGAATCATGGTTCCAGCGTTGCGACGCGCGTACAGCCAGTTAAAAATGAACGTTCGGGCGCCGCCGATGTGCAGATATCCGGTGGGCGAGGGGGCAAAACGGACTCGGAGCATAAAAATTTCAGGATAGCGTAGTCACACGTTTTTCGAGGCTTGACAGCCGGCGAGACCGGCTGTCCCAGTCTACAAAACGCTGGTTTCCGTGTACCCGCCGAACACGTCCTTTAGCGCCCCGCACATTTCGCCGACAGTGGAATAAGCACGCACCGCATCGAGAATATACGGCATCGTATTCTCCGGCCCCTCCGCCGCCCTGCGCAGAGCATTCAGCGTGCGATCGACCTCGGCCTGGCTCCGCCGCGACTTCATCTTGCGCAACCGCTCCACCTGTTTGCGCTCGATTGATTCGTCGATTTGCAAAAGCTCGATCGGCTTTTCCTCCGCCTCCGCGAATTTGTTTACTCCAACGATCACCGCTTCGCCCTGCTCCACGGATTGCTGGAACTCGAAGCTCGCGTTGGCGATCTCGGTCTGCGGATAGCCGCGCTCGATCGCCGGAATCATACCGCCCATCGCGTCGATATTGCGGATGTACTCGTTCGCCGCCCGCTCCACCTCTTTGGTCAGATTTTCAACGAAATAGCTCCCGCCCAGCGGATCGGGAACATTCGCAATCCCGCTTTCATACGCGAGAATCTGCTGCGTACGCAGCGCAATCGTCACCGCGTGCTCGGAAGGCAGCGCGTAAGCTTCATCGAGCGAATTGGTGTGCAGCGACTGGCACCCTCCCAGCACCGCCGCCATCGCCTGAATCGCGGTGCGCACGATGTTGTTCTGCGGCTGCTGCCACGTCAACGAACAGCCCGCGGTTTGCGCATGGAAACGAAGCTTCCACGAGCGCTCATCGTGAGCTCCATACCGGTCCCGCATCACGTAAGCCCAAATCTTCCGCGCCGCGCGAAACTTCGCGATTTCTTCGAAGAAATCGTTGTGCGAGTTGAAAAAGAAGCTGAGCCGCGGAGCGAACGAATCCACCGGCAATCCGCGCTCGAGCGCCCAGTCCACATATTCGATCCCATCGCGCAGCGTGAAAGCCAGCTCCTGCACCGCGGTCGATCCGGCTTCGCGAATGTGATACCCGGAAATCGAGATCGGATTGAACCTCGGCACGTGTTTCGCCGCGAACTCGATCGAATCCGTCACCAGTCTCATGGATGGCCGCGGCGGATAGATGTATTCCTTCTGCGCGATGTACTCCTTCAGAATGTCGTTCTGAAGCGTCCCCGAAACTTTTTGCCAGCTCGCGCCCTGCTTTTCGGCGACCACCAGGTACATCGCCCAGATGATCGACGCGGGCGAGTTGATGGTCATCGACACCGTCACGTCGCCCAGCGGAATTCCGCGAAACAGCGTTTCCATATCGGCGAGCGACGCGATCGCCACACCGCACTTGCCGACTTCGCCGAGCGAGGTCGGATCGTCGGAATCGACGCCCATCAGCGTGGGCAGATCGAAG
>DATJVN010000138.1:0-2025 GCA_035501755.1 Bryobacteraceae bacterium
TCGCGCGTCAGATTGAAATCCTGCGACATCACCGCGAATTCCACATTCTCCGCACCCAGAATCCGCCGCACCTGTCTGGTGATTTCCTCTACGCGCACGTCCGATCCGGTATTGCGCGTGCCGTTGTAGCCCGCGAAAAGCAGCTTCAGCTTTTGCCCGGTCTTCCAGGTTTCGCCTGCGCCCAGCATCCACTCCATTTTGTTCAGTTCGATCAGGCCGCTGACCCAGGCCTCGATCACCGAATCCATATCTATCATCGGTGTGATTCCTGGGCCGCGCTGGCGGCGGCCGAAGGCGCGCGATTTTCCGGCGTCGCCGCGCCCCATTCGCGGTACTTGTAGCTGAAATGATTCGCGCGCGCGTAGCGCATCAGCGGATAGCAATATTGCGAAAACGGCGCGGGCTTGCGTCCCATTTCCGCGGCCACGCGCCGATTATCGAAAACAGTGTCCCAGACGAGATACGGCAGAAACACCTTCAGCAGCGTGGCCAGGCCGCCGATTTTTCCCGCGCGTCCGGCCAGCGCCCGGATTACCTTTTCAGACGTGCCTTCGAGGCTCGGCGCGAACACAGGGCCGCGCTTTCCCTGCGCTTTGGCCAGTGCGTCTGTCAGTTGCACGAACGTTTCGGAATCCACACCCGATGAGAGATGGTAAATCTCGTGTCCCGGATTTTCTTTCATGTGCAGCATGGAAATCGCGCCCGCGACATAATCCACTGGCACCACATCGAGCCGCGCGTTTGGCTGGAAGGGAAGCGCCGGAAGCCCGGCGAGAAAAACAAACGCGCGCACCATCTCGAATTGATTTGTTTCCGGCCGACGGCTATCGCCCAGCACGATGCTGGGACGAAAAATCGTTCGGCGCACGTCCGGCAGCAGTTGCCGCACCATGTGCTCGCAGAATTTTTTCGTTCGCGCGTATGGATCGTAGTCGGAGCGGCTCCAGTCGATCGCCGAATCTTCTTCGACTACTTCATCGGCCCGCTGACCGCACACCGCCACGGTGCTCACGTGGCTGAATCGCCGTAGACCATGATCGTCGCGCGCCCGCTGAGCGAGCTGAATCACCTCCAGCGTGCCGCGCAGGTTGACGTTCAGGCAGCTCTTTTCCGATTTGCGATTGAGCGACGCCGCGCAATGAATCACCGAATCGGTTGAACGGACCAGATCCTGATACGCCGCATCATCCAGGCCGAATCGCGGTTCGGTAATGTCTCCGCGAAACACGCGAATGCGCGACCGCAGATATTCCTCGAACGGCGCAAATTCCACATGCAGTTGGAGGGCGCGCCACAGCCGCTCGTGGGCTTCTCGCGCGTCCCGCGCGCGCACCAGCAGATTCAGCTCGGCGGACGAGTCCGCAAGCAGATTTGCAGTCACATGCGCGCCGATGTATCCGGTGCACCCGGTAAGGAAGATGGCCACGGTGTTCGAATCGTTGCCGCAGATCAGGGCGCTGCTGCCGGAGCGGAGTTCGCGGGTCCCGCGACGCCCGTGCCAACGCCGGTCGCGGGGCACGCCGCGAGCTGCACGTCGCGCCGCGATTCTTTCTCCGGTGCGCGGCCCTCGATCAGAGGATAGCACCACTTCCGCAGCGCCGGAATGTGCACGTTGATCCAGTATTCCCACCAATCGACCGAGCGCGGATCGTATCCGAATGCGCCGCGCTCATCGGGCGGCAGGGCCGCATCCAGCCGTTCGATATTCGTAGCCTCGAAAACGTGGTTGTTGTGCAGGATGAACGGCTCGAAGAGCGTTACCAGCTTGATTACTTTTTCAAGCTCGCGCTCCTGGCGCGCCAGCGGCGAACGCAGGAAGGGAATTGGCTCCAGGCTGCGATTGATGATCGTCACCATCATTTTCTGCGCCGGCGCGGAAAGCTTCTGGTAACGCGACTTGGACACGGGAATGGCGTCGAATTTCAGCCGCAGCCGGTGATGCAGATCGTTTTGCGCGCGGTAAAACTTGCGGTGGCCGAGCCCGGTCAGCTCGATCGATCGCCGCATGTCGCACGGATTCACTAC
>DATJVN010000139.1:0-69324 GCA_035501755.1 Bryobacteraceae bacterium
ACTCCAAGTGGGGATTTGACCGGCATCCCGGAGCTGGAAAAGGTCTCAATGTTCTGTTCTGTGGAACCAGCGGAACCGGAAAGACCATGGCCGCCGGAGTGCTCGCCCGGGAATTGGGGCTCGATCTTTACCGCATCGATCTCTCCATCGTCGTCAGCAAATACATCGGCGAGACCGAGAAGCAGCTCAATCTCATCTTCCGCGAAGCGAAAAGCTCCAACGCAGTTCTCTTTTTCGACGAAGCCGACGCTCTGTTTGGAAAGCGTTCCGAAGTCAAGGACGCGCACGACCGCTACGCCAACGTCGAAATTGCCTACCTGCTTCAGAAAATGGAGGACTACGAAGGCATCGTGATCCTGGCGACCAACCTGCGCCGCAACATCGACGACGCCTTCACCCGTCGAATGGGTCATGTGATCGAGTTCCCGTTCCCCGACGCCGAGCATCGCGAGCGGATCTGGAAGAGCGTGCTTCCGCCCGACGCTCCTGTTTCCGCTTGCGTCAATTTCGGGTTCCTGGCGCGGCAGTTTGAGTTGGCCGGCGGCAATATCCGCAACATCGCGCTGGCCGCTGCATTCATGGCGGCCGAAGAGGGCTCCACCATTCGCATGGAACACTGCATCATCGCTACGGCGCTGGAATTGCAGAAAACCGGAAAACTGCCCTCCCGCGCCGAGTTCCGCGATTACTACGAAATGATCCGGCTACGGGTTTAAATATGGAACACGCTGTCGACCATCATCGAACCGCGATCGAGTCGCGGCGCCAACGCGCCGAAGGGGGACGGGCGGCGCTGCACCCCGCGCTTCAATTGCAGCACCAGGCCGGGAATCAGGCCATGCAGCATTGGTTGCGCAGCGGCGCCATCCACGCGAAACTCGAAATCAGCCAGCCGGGGGACCCTGAAGAGCAGGAAGCGGATGCGATGGCCACTCGCGTCATGCGCTCCCATGCAGGCGTAGCCGCGGCCGCATGTTCCTGCGAAGACGAAGACGAGCCCTGCGATCATTGCCGCGACCAGCAGACGGTCGCACGTAAAGCGTCCGGCCCCGCTCCGGCGGGAACGTCCGCGCACCGCGCTATCAACGCAATCCTGCGTTCGCCCGGCCGCGGCCTCGATTCTTCTACGCGCGCCTTCTTCGAGCCCCGCTTCGGCCGCGATTTTTCGAACGTCCGCATCCATACCGACGCCTCAGCCGCGGCCTCCGCTCAGTCCATCCGCGCCTACGCCTACACCGTTGGGGATCACGTGGTTTTCGATGCCGGCAAATACGCCCCCGACACCGAGCAGGGTCGAACGCTTCTCGCCCACGAGCTGGCGCACGTCGCGCACGCGGCCGACGGCATTCAGCGCCAATTCGATGATGATGACGATGACGGCATCCGGGCAGCCGACCCCGCGGATCCGGAGTCGTGGAAGCAGGATCCGGAGGAGACGGGCTTCAGCGGCAAGCCCGATAATTTTGACGAAAACTTGAGCGCCGCGCCCCAAGCCGCACTCGATCTCGAAAACGGCCTGAAGGCCAATCCATCGCCCGGCGAGGCCGATCGCGACCAGGTGCTCGCTCAGATCCGCGCCCTCATCCGTATGAACGCAGTCAGCCTGATGGCGTCCAATCGCGCGCACGTCGAGTTTACTCGGGACCAGTTCCTCAAGACGCCCGATAATCGCGATGAGCGGGAAAGTCACAGCCTGTACGGCGGCGGCGCCGGCGCCAACGCACCCATCGAGACCGAAGACCGCATCGTATCGGATGAGGCAACCAGGAAAGAAGCCGAGGTAGTGCGCGCCGCTGCCGGTACCGCTACGTTCCTCACCGATAAGCGGGAGAAGCTAGAGGATTCGGCGCGCGCGTTCGATCTCGAAGCCGGCTCTCAAATGCGTGTGGGCGGTGATTCGTTTCAGGAAGCCCTGGAATTTATGTTCCATGAGGCTCAGGAATACGAGAGCCCCGATACGAGCCAGTACTTGAGCCGCATTCTCGAGTCTCTACGCGGCAAACACAGCCTTCCCACGGGCCAGGCCACGGATCTGATCTTCACTATGGGGAGAACGCTGCGCGACTGGCGCCGCAAGCAGGCTGGCGGCGTCACCTACGCGCTTGACCAGCTCTACAATCAATTCCCGTTCTTCGCGCAACTTAGGCCCGAAGACCTCCCGGAGAAATGGGAGGCCTCGAGCGCTGAAATCATCGATTCGGTCCGCGACGCCTACGACACCCTTCTTTCCAAAATCGATGAAGCCATCGTCAAGATCGGAGTCGGGGATATCGATCCGTTCGATCTGCCCGAAGCACTCGACCTGACGCGCCAAAGCCTCTCGCCTGACCAGTTGAGGATTCTTGATGGCGCGATCAAGGATCGCCAGATGCATCAGTTCTGGGTCGATATGGGCCTCAGCATCGCCCAGGTGCTGGTGTGCTTCATTCCCGTTGTCGGCCCGGCTTTGGCCGTGGGCCTTGGCGCGGGCCAACTGATTAAAGGCGTCGATGACGCGCTGGATCGTTACGAATTCAGCCAGGCTTCCACCAATCCCGAAGGCACCGTCCTCGGCGCCAGCGCCCCCAGTAGGTTCGAATGGGCGATGCTCGGCGTGCAGGCCGCATTAACCATCGCCGATCTCGGCTCGATGGCCAGGGAACTTAATCTAGGCAGACCGCATTTCACCGAAGGGGAACCGCGCTTTAGAGAAGAGTCACTGCCCGAGGAGCACGTGGGAGAAACCTCTTCCGAGCGCGAATCGGCCGGTCAACCGGGAGATTCCTCCGCCGCACACCCCGAACCCGCCGGCATGCCGGAAACCAGCCATGTGGAAACGCGCGAGCCGCTCAAGGGCGGTGGAGAGGCGCGCGTCAGCGAAGACGGCCATTGCGAAATCTGTCATTCCCCCTGCAAGAAAGAAGTCGAGATGGCGCGAGACATCGCGCGAAGAATCGAAGCGGCCCAGCTCGGCACCGGGTACGCAGGTTACGCCAGAAATCTGACCAAACGGATTGAAGCCCTGGACGAAGCGATCGCGGCTTCGGAGGCGCGCGGCACACTGGACGCGGAGTTCAACGAGCGCTTCAAAGACGCTTTCGATATCTTGTCCGAGGAAATCGATCAGGCCCATGAATGGTTCATTGAAGGCCGGGGCCATTTCGCCCCGGGTGAGGAAATCGGTTCTTTCAAATCGGCCGAGCCTGGATCGCTGTTCGATTCTCCCGAGCCCAGATTCAACCCCGAACGTGCCTACGAAGGCACCGCTTACCACGATGTGATTAAAAAGGAGGTCCTCGCCAACCTGCCGAAGGGTACCGCGCTCAGTGAAGACACTGTTCAAGAGTTCTTACAGACAGCCCTCAAAGGCAAAGTGAAGCGTATGCCTCCGATTCCGAAAAAAAGCACCGGGATCGACCTTTATATTATCGATGAGGGAAGACGCCTGGTTACGCCCGTGGATATCACCGGAATTTCCGGCGTAGAGAGGCATGTCGAGAAACTCGCCGGCGATGTGGAGAAAATCAAAAGAGCGTTCAGGCTGGCTGGATACCAAATGGGCGAGCCCTTCGAATTTGAATACGTCGGCAAGACATTTGACGAAGCCGCGGATAGCGCCATCGCTGAGTTAAGAGCTCTCGCAAGCCCAAAATAATGATGCATCTGCAACAGGTCATGGAGCCCAAGCAATGAAACGCCGGTGCGCCAGCGGGATCCGGACGCCTCGGCGATCCTGGTATCGGGTGTATTAGAGATGACGCCGTTCTATCTGCTCGCAGTCGGCATTCTGGTCACCTGGCGGATCACGCACCTGATCGTCACTGAAAACGGGCCTTTTAATGTGTTGAATAAACTTCGCAGCGCGGCCGGCAATGGCGCCCTCGGCGAACTGCTTTCCTGCTTCTATTGCCTGAGCCTGTGGATCTCCGCTCCGCTCGCCGTGATTCTCGCCTCAAGCTGGAAGCACCGCGTGATCCTATGGCCAGCCCTGTCGGCAGGCGCTATCCTGCTGGAGCGCTTGACGTCGAGCGGCGAACCCGCCGCCCCCATTATTCTTGAAGAGGCGGAGAATCCTCGTGTGCTGCGGAGCTAAACGAAACATCCCGGCGGCCCGCGGAGTTCAGCGCCCCGCCGCTCCCGTCACCGCCAAACCGCTCGAGCAAACCGTGTTCGTGCAATTCGAGTACACCGGCCCGACCAAGCTCACCGTCATAAGTCCCATCACCGGCGCGCGCTACCATTTCGATTCCCCGGGCGCCCGTCTCACCGTCGACCCCCGCGACCAGTCGATGATGACCTACGTTCCCGGCCTTCGCCCCTTGGGTTTTAAACACTCATGAATTCGCTGCGAGAGAACGCACGGTCGAGCCGACGACCGACATCAAATTTGGCTAAAGAATCCGAATCCGATAGATTTGGTCTTTGAAAATTGGTTAAACCTTCGCAGTAAGGAGTTCCTCGTCGGGAACGGAAGAATCGCCGCTCTCGCTCACGGGACGACGAACCACGCGAACCACGAACAAGAAATTACAAAACAAACCCAAGCCAGCGATTTCGGCACCGAAGGTGCGTTGGGACGCGACTCCACATAAGTGTTGATACGTGCGAACTCTTGGATATTTGGTGCTGACCGGCGCGTGCGCGGGGGACCGGTCGCCAGTGAATGGCTTGTATGGCTCTGCCGCGCGAAATGGCGAGCCAATCGTGATGAATCGGAAACCGCTCGACCGGCTGGATGACCGTCTGCGCGAGCGCCGGCAGCGCCGCGGAATTACCAGGCGCATCATTCAGGAACAGTATCGTCGATTGCGGGCGTCACACCCGCGCTCGTCGGTTCTTCAGCGTACGGTCCCTGGCAGGGCTCGGCAGCGCAGACGGCGCCAGTTGTTCCTGCGGCGGAACGGCCGCAAGCTTGAGCCGGGCATTCACTCGCGCGATCGAGGTCAATAGCAGCGCGCACGGCAGTGCCGCGACCTCTATCGCTCGCCCCGCGCCCAGCGCGCGCGCGACGTTCACCACCCACATGTCCACACGATCGTCCCAGGCGAGCAGTGCATGCCAGTGCGTCACGATCTGGCAGATTTGCGGAATGAAGATGTAGGCGTCGGAAGGAACCAGTTTGTCGTAATGTTCGCGATAAACAACATATGAGACGTTCACCGCGATGTGCAGTACCTCAATGAACGCCCCAATCAGCACCAGCGGCACGATCGCGAGCCATGTCCCGCGCCGCACCGTGCCGAGCCACGAGCCCAACGGCAGCAGCAGCAACGGAACCATCGCCATCAGGTAACGCGGTCCGAAGCACCACTGCCCGTGCCAGGTCCGCGCCAGTCCGTAAAACAAGGCATAGGAAATCGTCAAGCCCAGGATCGCGACGGTCTCGGCACGATACTTTCGCGCGAAAGGCCGGAAGTAAATCGGCGCGGCGAGCAATATGGGAGAAAACAGAAAAATGCTCTGACCCGGACTGAACAGGTAGCCGTAGATGCTCACCAGCCACGAATTGGTGAAGGAGTTGAACGCGCCGTAGTTTCCGCTGAAGCTCGGCTGGCCCCACTTCGCATCGTTGACCGCCATGGTGATGAAAATCGCCGCAAGCACCGGAATCACGAACGGCAGGCACGCCGCGATCGCTTGCTCCATGCTCTTGGCGCGCCGGTAAGCGCACCAGAAAAGGTACAGCGTGAGCGCCGGCATCAGCACCACTCCCGAGGCGCGCACCAGGATCAGCATTCCGGCCATCGACCCGGCGATGAACCGGTCGCGCGGCCGTGGATTCCCGGAATTTTCAACGAGAAAATAGAACGCGAGCAGTAAAAACAGCGCCTCCGCCGGATGCTGCAAGAATTCGACGCCGAACCCGGCCACGTGCGTGGTGACGCCGAGAATCACGGTTGCCGCGACGGCCCACAGCGGCGCGGCGCCCACTCGCCGGCTGAACATAAAAAACACGGCCATCAGCGCGGCGAGAACGAATGCGCAAAACAGGTTCACGAAGAATATCTCGACCTCGCCGCCCCAGCGCTTGTCCGGATCGCCGATCACCGGACCCGCGAAAGTCTCGATCCATGAGGTCGCGCCGGCGCGCTCCAAAATCCGGTGCACCGCCTTTCCGGCGGCGTAAAAAGGGATCGCCATCACGGTCTGTCCGATCCCGTATTGCGCGTAATATTTGCCGCCGCGCCCCAGCGTGGTGTTGATGTTCGGCGCGACCGCAAGATCGCCGCGCTCCCATAGCGCTTGTGCCTGCTGGAACACCTCCACTTCATCGGATAAATAGAAGTGTCCCCGCGTGAGGACGGTGTAGAATGCGAGAAAACCGGCGAAAAGCCACACGGCGATCCTGCGATCCGGGGCGGTCGCGCAAATAGGCATGCGAAGGTTAGATTCGCGGAAACGCTTGCGTGTTACGCGCTCGCGTTGGGTTACAGCGTTTCACTCGCCCAGCGCGGTGCGAATTCGCTCGGTCAACTGGTCGGCGAATTTGTCGGGAAGATAGCCGTTCATCCGGCTTGCGATGCGGCCATTTTTATCGAACAGGATCGTGGTCGGAATGTTGGTGATCTGGAGCAGCCGCTGCAGGCCGTCTTCAAAATAGACCTTGCGGCTCCAGTGGTTCTGATCGACAAATGAGCCCACCACGCTGTGATCTTCGTCCGTGTCGATCGAAAGGAAGACCACGTCGCTGCGGCCTTTGAAGCGCTGCATCACCTTCTCATACAGCGGATGCTGCGCCCGGCAGGGCACGCACCACGTGGCCCAGAAATCCGCGATCACCACGCTGCCTTTCAGGCTCGCCAGCGCGAGCGTGGCGCCGTCAAGACCGGACAGATGGAACTGCATCGCATCCGTCGCCGAAAAATTCGGATCGATTGCCGCGAGCTTCGCGCGCCGCGCCTCCGTCACCGCCGCGGTACTGTCGTACGCTGCCAGAATCTCGTCGCCCAGTCCTTTTTCCGAATGATGCAGCTTGCGGTACAGCTCCCCCAACTGCCGGCGATCCTCGGCGCGATCATTGTCGCTTGCGCGCGGATCGGGAATCGCGAACGCTTCGGCATAGCGCTTGACGGCATCCTTGGTTCGATTGAGCGCCGCGAGCGCGGCGGCCCACTCCCGCGCCGATTCCTCGCTCGGATAAATCGAATACGCCTGCGAGGCCAGCCGCTCCGCTTCTTTTTCATCGCCGAGGATGGTTTCCGCGCGCGACTGGTACAGCAACGCGCGCGATTCTCCTCGCTCGCGGTCGTCCTGCCGCCGCGCCGCGTCGCCGCCCTCCGCCTGTCCGGCTTTTTCCACTTTTTCCGCGAACGCGCGCGAATACTGGAGCGACGCCCGCGCATTTGCCGCTCCACCCGACGCAAGCAGCGCGCGCGCGACGCGGTCGAGCAGCAGCATGTCGTCAGGCGTGAATTGCAGTACGCGCTCGCCGTAGAGGATCGTGCGCCGGTCGTCCTTGTTGTCGATCGAGGCCCGCGCCAGCGCGCGCTCCAGCTCGTGGCGCTGCGGCGAATTCGGATATTTCTTGAGAAACTCCTCCAGGTTGCGGATCACGTCGGGCGGGCTGTTGTTGGCGTCGTTCACAGCCCGAACCAGCGCCTCGTTTTCCGCCTGCAAGCTTTGCGCCGGTTGTTGGGGCGCTTGCGACTGGGGCGCCTGCGGCTGCGCGGCCAGCGCGACCATCAGCGCAACCTTCATTACAACGACATTCGCCGTCATTCCGGCTTGGCCTTCGCCGCCCGGATCGCGTCGGCCAGCCGCGCGGCGCGCTCCCGGTCCATGTGCATGTAAGCGTCGTTCTTGGCGAGGCGGTCGAGCACCGGAAGGAACTGCTCCGGCGTCACCAGCCGCTTGCGCTGCCAACTGTCTTCAAGCGCGATCATCGCGTCGTTCACGCCGAGCTTGTCGTGACGCATGGCGCGGTCGAGACTCGCGAGCAGACGCTCGGTTTCCGAGATCCGCTCGAACCAGTCCTGCAATTCACGCGCGTTTTCGTCCAGCGAATAGTTGAATTTCTCCTCGTGCTGCTCGCTTCCGTTCTGCCAGCGGAACGTCTTATCGCCCATCCGGGCGACCTTCAGCCCCGATTCGAGCGAATGCGAAAAATGGTCCAGCCGCGTGGCGAGATCGAAAATTTGGTTTTTCGAGTCCGCGTCGAGCTGAAACTTGTCCGGATCATCGTCGTTGGGATCTTCTTTATAGGTGACCGCGCCGGAGTTATCCACCGTGATCTCCATGTACGCCGGCTCGGACCCCGGAAACGACTTGATGAACACGATGTGCGGGTCCACCGCCAGCAGCAACAACAGCGGAATCATTGGGGCGCCTTCATCGCGCGGGAGTGCGTGGCGTGACAGATCGCCACGGCGATCGCATCCGCCGCGTCCTCCGATTCCACCTCGACCCCGGTGAGCGACTTTATCATGAGCTGCACCTGGTGCTTCTCCGCGCGTCCGTATCCCACCACGCTGGTCTTGATTTCGAGCGGCGAATATTCGCCCAGCGCGACGCCCGCTTCCGCGATCGCCAGCAGCACCACTCCCCGGACGTGCGCCAGTTTGAGCGCCGTCTTCACGTTCTGCGCGTAAAACACCTGCTCGACCGCCGCCGATTCCGGAGTATGCTCGGAGATCACCGAGCGCAGCGAGCCGGCGATGGTGCGCAGCCGCGCTTCGAACGGATCGCGCGCCGGGCTATCGATCACTCCGTGCCCCACCAAGGCATGCTGCCGGCCGTCGCTGTCGATCACGCCCCATCCGGTGCGCTCGGTGCCGCAATCGATGCCGAGGACCCGCATGGGGCGCATCGGCCGTTACTGGGCCAAAGCCTCCATCTCTTTTTCGTCGATATCGAAGTTGGAGTAGACGTTCTGCACGTCGTCGTGCTCTTCGAGAACTTCGGTCAGCTTCAGCATCGCACCCGCGTTCTTGCCCTCCAGGTGAATGGAATTTTTGGGCACCATGCCGATTTCCGCCTCTTCCGTCGGAATGCCGGCCTTGTGAATCGCCGCCAGCACCGCTTCATGCGCTTCCGAAGGCGAGATCACCACCCAGTTGCCGCCGTCACTGCGCAGATCTTCGGCGCCGGCATCTAAGGCGATGTTCATGAGCTGATCTTCGGTCGCCTTCTCGCCGTCGATCACGATCTGGCTCTTGCGCTCGAACATCCACGACACGCTGCCCTGCTCGCCCAGGTTCCCGCCGTTTTTCGAAAACAGATGGCGGATCTCGCTGACCGTGCGGTTGCGATTGTCGGTGGCGACGGAAACCAACACCGCTGCGCCGCCCGGACCGTAGCCTTCAAACATCACTTCATCGATCTGCCCGCCTTCGAGCTCGCCCGTCCCGCGCATGATGGCGCGTTTGATGTTGTCGGCCGGCATGCTGACCGCCTTGGCGTCGGTAATGGCTTTGCGCAGGCGCGGGTTCGCATCCGGATCACCGCCCGCGCGGGCGGCAATCATGATTTCTTTGATCAGTCGCGTGAACGCTTTCCCGCGCTTGGCGTCAAGCGCGGCCTTTTTGTGCTTGATGGTCGCCCATTTGGAATGACCGGACATACGGACCTCTGGCGGCTAAGTAAATATTTTCGGGGCTGTTAGAGCTCCAACCTCACAGCATAACACGCGCCCAATACTCGGTTACTGGCGCGGCCGCAGGACGCGATCCGACTGGACGGCTTGATTCGGGGTCAGCACGCGCACGACGTTGTTGTCCCAATCCGCGATGTAGATCAGTCCCGCCGCCTGGACCTGACAAAACGACGCCGGACAAGCCGTCGCCACTCCGCCGGGATTGAAGAACTGCGCCGCGGTGGCTGATGCGCCGTCCCCCGAATAGCCGCGCGTACCGTTTCCTGCGATGGTGGTGATGGTGCCGCTCGAAACTTCGCGAATCCGCTGATTCTCCAGGTCCGCGATGTACAGATTTCCTGAATTGTCCACCGCGACATCGTAGGGATAGGCGAGTTCCGCGCTGGTCGCGGGTCCGCCATCGCCGAAAAACCCGGGAATTCCATTGCCCGCGATCGTCGTAATCGTGCCGGCCGCCGAAATTTTGCGGATCACGCTGTTGCCGTAATCGGCGATGTACAGGTTATTGGACGCATCGATCGCCAATCCCTTGGGGTAATAGAATTGCGCGCCGAGCGCGGATCCGCCGTCACCGGAGTAGCCCGGCTCAACCATTCCCGCGATCGTGTTGACCACGCCCGAAGTGTTCACCTGCCGGATCACGTGATTGCCGCTGTCGGAGATGTACAGATTTCCGGAAGAGTCCATCGCCAGGCCGGTGGGCGCATAGAACTCCGCGCCGTTCGCCGCGCCGCCATCGCCTGCATATCCGCGCGTGTTCGTGCCGTATGCCGTTACGATATTGCCGCCCGGCGTCACTTCACGGATCACGTCGTTGCCCGTATCGGCGATGAACAGATCCCCGTTTTGATCGAGCGCCAGCCCACAGGGATTGGCAAGCTGCGCCATATTGGCCGGCCCGCCATCGCCCGAATACCCGAGGATTCCATTGCCTGCGTAAGTCGAAATAACGCCGTTCGTGGTCACTTCGCGCACCACGCTGTTAAAGGTGTCGGCGATGTACAAATTCCCCGACGAATCAAGCGTCATGCACCCGGCGCGAAGCTGCGCCTGCGCCGCTGGTCCGCCATCGCCCGCGTAGCCCAAAATGCCGTCTCCCGCGAAGGTCGAAATCGTGAATCCTTGCGCGCGGCAGTGCATTGCCAGGCACATTCCGAGCGCGGCCGTCCAAGCCAGTTGCCTCATTGTATGTCGATCTCCTGAAGCTAAAATTTTCTGACGTGGGACCTTGAAAACTGGTTTACCGGGCCACACGTTTTGTTTGAAGAGTGCAGCGATCGTGGACGGCTTCGCCAGTTTCGGAGCCACTGGTTCCGCGCGGCATCGATCGATTTTCGCGGTTTAAAAATTCTCCTGGTTCGAGCGGATCATTTGCAAATACTCCCTAAGCCGTAGATCATGCGTAGCGCGGAAAAATCCGGGAAACCGACAAAATCCCGGCGCGGTATGCTGAATGGCGGTCAGGCGCGTTATACATTTCAACGGATAATTGTTTGTAACGGCAACAGCCTCGCGAGCATCTAAACGGAAATTTGCAACTTTCCGCATGCACAGGAGTTTATAAAGCGTGTATACAGACCCCGGCTCCGGCCTTTTGTTGATCCAGATGGCCGGAGCAGTCGCTTTGACTTTAGCCTACCGTTTCCGATCTTCCCTGGTGGCAATACTTCGGGGCAAGTGGAAAACACAATCACGGCAAACGGATTAGCGGAACGTTGCTCCTTCCGGGACCCGGACGGATTCGTATTTCGGCGAGGTACCCGCGTTCTTCGCTGCGTGTTGCCGCACGCCGTGGAGAATCTGCGCGCTTTTCTCTCCTCGTCCGTTGCGCGCAAGTGGACCTCGCAGGGAAGCCTGTGTTCGTGCGAGATTCTTCCCGCCCGGCCTCGCGAATTGCCGGCAGGCGTCGCCGAGGGGTCAATCCTGGTCGAGCATCAGCCGATCCGTTTCCCGAACTATCCCTACGAATGGTCTCCCGAGATGCTGCGCGCCGCCGGCGAGCTCACGCTGCGGCTCGCGCTCGAAAGTCTGCGCGCTGGTTTCCTGCTGAAGGATGCGACTCCCTATAACATCATGTTCGAAGGACTGCGGCCGGTGTTCCTCGACGTGCTCTCTTTCGCTCCGCGCGACCCGCTCGATCCTATCTGGCCGCCGTACGCTCAGTTCGTCCGCACCTTCGTGTACCCGCTGGTGGCCGGGGTAAGTTGCGGAGCTCAGATCGGCGAGCTGCTCCTGTCGCATCGGGACGGTCTCACACCCGACCGCGTCGCGCACATGCTCGGAGCGCGGCGATTTCTGCCGCGATTTCTCGCATCTGTCGCGCTGCCGGCGCTTCTGTCAAACCGCGATCGGGAAGCTTCACGCCCGCGCAGCACGCATCGAACGGCGGCGCGCGACGCGCACGAGTCCGAATATGTGCTCGCATCGCGGTTCCGCAAGGCGCAGCGGCTGCTGCCGCAACTCCCTGCGGCGCGCTCGACCTACCTGGATCGCGATTGCATCTACTCTGCTTCCGAATTCGCCGCCAAGAAGGGCGCGGTCGCGGAGACGCTGGAGCGGTTCCGTCCGCAATTCGTGCTGGATATCGGCTGCAACGACGGACAGTTCAGTCTGCTGGCCGCTGGCTTCGGAGCGGCGGTGGTCGCCATCGACCGCGACCCGTCGGCGGCGGGCGCGCTGTGGAATTCGGCGCAGGGCCACGCGATCCTTCCGCTGGTGATTGACATCGCGCGTCCTCCCGGCGCCTGCGGCTGGGCCAACGCCGAGTTTCCCTCCTTTTTGGACCGCGCCCGCGGGCGCTTCGATTGCGTCCTGATGCTCGCTCTGCTTCATCACCTGTCGGTGGATGAGCGTGTTCCGCTGCCCTGGATTTTCGATCTCGCCGCCCAGCTCACGCGCCGGCTGTTGATCGCCGAATACGTCGATCCCGCCGATCCGCAGTTCCAGACGCTGGCGCGCGGGCGCGACGCGCTGCATCGCGATTTGACCGTGCGGGCGTTCGAGGATGCCGCGCGGGAGCGCTTTCTCATCGTCGAATCGCGCCGGATCACCCCCACCCGCGCGATCTACGTCCTTGAGCACGAGAATCGCTGAGTGCGCCGCGTTCTGATATGCGTGGCCTTCGCCACCTGGAGTTTCTCGAATTTCTGGTTCGCCATAGCTGAGCGCCGCGTGCTTTATTTTCTTCGCGAGGCTCCGCTGCGCGCTCCGCTGCCCGCGGTGATCGGCTGGGAGGCGCTGCTGACCGTCGCGATGCTGCTGGCGTGGCGAATGGGCGCGGCGCATCCGCGATGGCGCCGGCGGACCGAGAGCATCTTCCTGGGGGCGTGCATTCTTCCGGTTGGGATTGCGTCGGCCGCGCTGCTGCGCTTGTCGCCGCTTCTGACGCGAATCGTTGGCGCGCGATTTTTTTGGCCGGCGGCAGCGCTCGCGGCGGTCTGGCCATTGATTCAGGCCGCGCGCCATCCCGAGATTTGGGCTCGCGCCATGCGAGCGGCATTTTTATGGTCGTGGCCGGTATTAACGGTTGTAATGTTTCAGGCCGCAGTGAATATGCTGCGATACGGTTCTCAAGATTACGCGGACCGTCCGACCGCGCCGCGCCTCCGGTCATATCCCCGCGACATTCGCGTGGTCTGGATCATCTTCGATGAGGCCAGCCAGGCGATGGCCTTCAGCAGCCGGCCCCCCGGGCTGAGCCTTCCCAATTTCGACCGGCTCCGCCGCGAGAGCTTCTACGCGACCGCGGCCGTCGCCCCCGGCGGCGAAACCAGGATCTCCATGCCCGCCCTGATCCTGGGCGAGCATGTCATCAACACCGAGCCTGACGGACCCTCCGATCTGCGCGTTGAAACCGCGCGCGGCGCGTTCTCCTGGAACTGCGCTCGCAACGTTTTCGACGACGCGCGCGAGGCCGGCTTCAACACTGCGGTGGTGGGCTGGTATCATCCCTATGGCCGCCTGTTGAATCGCAGCCTCACCGAGTATTTCTGGACGGCGACCGGCGTAGAACCGGGGCTGGAGGCCCAGTTCCACGCATCCGCGCCGGGCGCGATGTTGGATCGCGCGTGGCTCCAGGTGGCCAGCCTGCCGCTATCCGGCCATCTTTCGGTTCTCTCCCCGCTGCGCTACCAGCGCCGCGTCCGCGCACGCGATTTTCGCGATCTTATGGAGCGCGCCTCGCGCGTGGCTGCCGATCCGGAGATCGGCCTGGTGCTGGCGCACCTGCCGGTTCCTCACTCGCCAGGCTTCTATGACCGCGCGGCGTCGCGCATCGATGCCGACCATCCCTCTTCATACATCGACAACCTGGCGTTAGCCGACCGCGCACTCGGCGATCTGCGTCGCGCCATCGAGCAGGCCGGCCTGTCTGATCGCACCGCGCTGATCGTCAGCGCCGACCACGGCTGGCGCACCGCCATGTGGAGAACCCTGCCGGGATGGACCCGGCAAGACGAGTCCGTCGCCAGGGGCGATACTTCCGGAGTTCCGTTTCTGGTACAGCTCCCGAATGAGAGTGCGGGGATGGTGTATAAAAGCCCCTTCGACACCATAATCACCCGCGGCCTGATCACCGAGATCCTTCACCGGCGCATCACCACCCTCGGACAAATCGCGCAACAGATCGCTTCCCCGGCTTTCCCCTAATAAGCGAATCAAGAAGATCGTGCGCCTACCGAGAGTCCGTCAGGAATTCAATCGTCAATTCCAGCTCTCTGAGAAGACGGGGTTGGTATGACCCGTTGGCCCATTCGCTTTGTAGGCCGCCTAAGATTCGGAGAGTGACCTCGCGATATCGTTTGAATCGCCGGAGCTCAAATAACGCAGCGCACTGGCGATCGATATATGTGAAACCGTTTTCAGCCGGTTGTACGAGCTCCTTTATCAAACGATGGTACGCCTCGAACTGACGATTGTGCGCATCGGAGCTTCGCGTCAAGAAGTATTGAACGACCTGGCTCGAAGCCGTGATTCCTGAAATCGACAGGGCGACTATGGACGTGGGATCAGCCATCCGTTCCTCCAGAAATATGCATGCAGCGCCAGAACATCCGGAGCGCTTCTGCGATGAGATCGTTGAACGCCTCGGGCGTGAAACGCCCGGACATTCCCGGCCGGCTTGCCCGTCCTGACCTGTGGTGCGAACGGGGAGGGTCGAACTCCCATGGCCTTGCGGCCGCTGGAACCTAAATCCAGTGCGTCTGCCAGTTCCGCCACGTTCGCAGCGCTAACCGAATTATAGCTTCAGCCCGCCGCTGCTGTGTCCGCACCCAGGCTTTGGCACGCCGACTCCGCGTTGGGGTGCAGCGTGACCACCCGTTCCAGGTGCGTGATCTCGAAAACGTGCGCGATCTTCCGGTTGCCCGATGTCACGCACAACCGCCCGCCGGCCTGCTCCATCCCCCCCGCGCACATCACCAGAAGGCCCACTCCCGCGCTGTCGATGAACTCGAGCCCGTCCAGATCCAGCACCAGCTTGCGGCAGCCGCCCGCGATCGCCGACTTGATCAGATGCTCGGCTTCGGTCAGGCGGTTGCCCAGCGCCAGGCGCCCCTTCAGCTCGAACACCGTGATATCCGGCGCAACGCCGCGCGTCGCCACGTCGAGAATCATGATGCTCGAATATATCAGATCGTCTTGCCCGCGGCTATCGCGCGCGATCGGCCCTCGGCTGAAAACAGGCGCGCACCCGGACGGCCGCACGGGCAGGGAGCCGGATTGATCTGGTCGGCGGGCGGCAAAAGGCGCGGCGAGGCGATGTGCAGCCCCTCGTGCGCTTCGCACTCCGCGGCCAGCAGAGTCCCGTCAGCAGCCAGGATCTGCTCGAACGCGGGAACGTGAAACGCGCGCCACAGGCGCTCACGCTCCGCTTCGGTCAGGCGCGGATCGGATTCGCTTCGCAGCACAATTGCCGCATGGGTGAGTTCCACCACTCCGGCGAGCGTTTCAAGCTGCTCCAGGGTCCCGGCGACGGCTCCCGGCGCGAACGCGCGCACGGCGTCGCGCCAGCCCGCCTGCGCCGGATCGAAGATCCTCACCGCGCCGCGCCTTCGGAACACACTCGAAAGCACCGCGCTTTTCGGCGCCGGAGGCACCGGGTAAACGAAAACCGGCTTGCGCGCCCACAACCGCCACACTAACTTTGGTGCGTTTCCCGGGCGATTATTCTCAGCAGATTCTCGCCAAAAATCGCGCGGGCATCCTGAGCGCTCAGTCCGATTTCGTACAGCGCCTTGGACTGCTCTTCAAAGATGCGCGCGTTCCATCCGGAAATCGAGGAATCGGTCCCGAACAGAAGCCGCGAGGCCCCAACGACGTCCAGCGCGCGGCGGAACACCTGGCGCAGGTCCAAGTGCGAGTCCTGGTAATGCATCCAGTGGTTGGAACTCGATGTGTCCAGGTAAACATTGGCGCACATATCGGCGAGCATCAGCGCTTCCCGGAAATAGCCCGCGCCGAAATGCGGCACCACGAAACTCACCGAGGGATGGCGCAGCGCGATGGCATGCAGGTCGATGGGATTCGAAAAGCGCATGTCGAAGGCGGATTCCAGGCCGAGCTTGGCGCGAATCCCCACCTTCAGCACGCCGCAATGCACGAACACCACTCGCCGGTTGACCTCCGCCCACCCGAAAACCGGACGCGCCTCCTCGGCGTGCAGCGAATAGCGGTGCATCGCCGGAAAGAGACACGCGGCGTCGACATGTCCGAAATTTTCCGTGTTCCACGCCCGCGGATTCACCATCGCGTAGGTGAAGAAGCGACCGGGAAACGCGCGTGCCGCCGCGATCACCGACATCTCGTCACCCGGAACGCTCGCGATCAGCGCCGCATGATCGACGCTGTGCCGGTCGAGCTCGTGCGCCCAGTATGCCGCGAGCTTCTCCGGCTCCTCCGGCGGGGCCGCGATGCCCAGCCGAGCCGCCGCTGCTTCCACGGTGAGTCCGGCTTTCTGCGCCGCGAGCGTCGCGAAAAAGTGATGCGAAAAAAAATGCACGTGCGCGTCGGCGACCGCGAGCGGTCCCCAGGGAGAATCGCGCGTCATTCCGAATCCGCCGCCACCTGGCCGCGCGGGACCTGCGTCAGACCGGTCGAGACGGCGAGCTGCGTCAGTCCGGCAACGTTGTTCACGCGCAGCTTCTTCATCATCGTTTTGCGATAGCTGCGCACGGTTTGCTCGCGCAGATCCAGAGCCACCGCGATCTCCTTGCTGGTCTTGCCCTCCGCCACCATGCGCAGCACCTGCAACTCGCGCGGCGAAAGAATCTCCAGCGCCGAGGGCGTGGGGCGCGATTCCAGATCGCCTTTTTGAATGCGCGCCAGGAGCCGGTCGGAAACTTGCGGACTCAGGTACGCTCCCCCGCGGGCGACCATGCGCAAAGCGTCCAGCAGGTCCGAATCGGAAGCTTTCTTGAGAATAAACGCGCGCGCCCCCGAACGGATCGCGCTCACCACCGAGTTCTCGTCGTCGAACATCGAAAGAATGACGATCTTGCACTCCGGGTGATGCCGCAAAATCTCTACCGTGGTCTCGACGCCGTTCAATCCCGGCAGTCCGATATCCATGACCACCAGGTCCGGACGCAAGCGCTTGACGCACTGCACCGCGTCAGGCCCGGTTTCCGCTTCGCCGACCACGCGAAATTCGTCGCCCCGGCTCAGGATCGCTTTGATGCCGTCGCGCATGATCTTGTGATCGTCGACAAGCAGAACCTGGACGGCCATAGCCAATCAATTGTACTCTCGTTTGGCGGAATTAGAACCTGATTTTTGAGAAAATGGCGAGGGTTTCAGCTCCTGGCTGACCTCGCGAATCCGGTCGATCGCCTGATCGAGCGAAGCCGTCACTTCGCGCACCCGCTCCTCCGTTTCCGGAAAATCCATGCGCAGCAGTTGCAGGCGCAGACCGGCGGCCGAAAGCAGCGGGCCGATTTCGTCGTGCAGAGCTTTGCCCGCGCGTTCGATTTTCCTGGCGAGATCGGGACCGGCCGGCTTTTTCATAGCGAATTTATGACGGCGATCACGGCCGCTTCCGCTTCAGAGCCCGCCGCGCCGCCTCCGCGATATTGGCAGCCCGCAAACCGTATTTGTCAAGCAGCGCGTCCGGAGGACCGGATTCGGCGTACGTGTTTTGAATTCCGACGAACTCCATCGCCGCCGGATGCGCCTCGGCGACTGCCTGCGCCACGCGAACCCCCAGCCCGCAATCCACCAGGTGCTCTTCCGCAACGACGATCGCGCCCGTCTCCGCCGCCGCCAGCCCAATCATCTCGCGATCCAGAGGCTTGATGGTGTGAACATCGATGACACGCGCCGAAATACCCTCGCCCTCGAGCGCCTCGGCCGCCCGCAGCGACTCGGCCACCATCAGTCCCGTGGCGACCAGGGTCACGTCGCCGCCGTCGGTGAGCTGAATCGCGCGGCCGATCTCGAAGTGCTGATCCGGCGCATAAATCACCGGCGCTTTCGCGCGCCCCGCTCGGATGAACAGCGGTCCGTCGTACGCCGCGGACGCTTCCACCAGCTTCTTCATAGAAATTTCGTCGGCCGGACAGACCACCACGAACCCGGCGAGCGAGCACGCCAGGCTGATGTCCTCGATGCTCATCTGCGACGGCCCGTCTTCGCCGATGGAGATCCCGCTGTGCGTGCCAACCACTTTCAGATTCACGCGTGGAAACGCCGCGGTGACGCGGAGCTGCTCGAATCCTTTGTTCAGAACGAACGCCGAAAAGCTGGAGACGAACGGAATTTTCCCCGATGTTGCCAGTCCGGCCCCGATCGCCACCATGTTCGCTTCGGCGATGCCGCACTGAAAAAATCGCTCCGGGAATTTCTTGCCGAATTCAGCCGTGTAGGTGGACTTCGACAGATCCGCATCGAGCACCACCACATTGGGATTCGATTCGCCCAGCGCCGCCAGCGCCTTTCCGAACGCTTCCCGCGTCGCTGCGCCCAGCTTCAACTCGTATTTCGTGCGAACCGGTGTCATGCGAGCTCCTGGAGCGCCAGCGCCGCTTCTTCGCGCGTCGGCGCCATGCCGTGAAACTTCGGATTATTTTCCATGAACGACACGCCTTTGCCCTTGATGGTGTGGGCGATGATGATGGTCGGCTTGTCTTTGGTTACGGCTGCCTCCCCGAACGCTTTTTGAAGCGACGGAATGCTGTGACCGTCGGCCTTGATGACGTGCCAGCCAAATGCCCGCCACTTGTCCTCGATCGGCTCCAGGTCCATGATGTCCTTTACGAATCCGTCAAGCTGGATGCCGTTGTAATCGAGCACCGCGCACACGTTATCGAGCTGGTATTTCGCGCCGAACATCGCGGCTTCCCAGATCTGTCCTTCCTGAATCTCGCCGTCGCCCAGAACCACGTAAGTGCGCGACGGGCTCTGGTTCAATCGCGCCGCGAGTCCGATGCCGATGGCCAGCGACAATCCCTCGCCCAGCGATCCGGTGGACGCTTCAAGCGCGGGGAGAAAGCGCACATCGGGATGCCCCTGGTAAATCGATCCCAGCTTGCGCAGGGTGTTGAGCTGATCCTTGGGCGAGTAGCCGCACTCGGCCATCACGGCGTAAACGATCGGGCAGCAGTGGCCCTTCGATAGCAGAAAACGGTCACGATCCTTCCATTTCGGAGCCGAAGGATCGTGTCGCATGACATCGAAAAACAGGGTCACCACAATTTCGGTGGCCGAAAGCGATCCGCCAGGATGGCCGGATTTCGCTTCGGTGATCATCTCGATCACCTCGCGCCGCATGCGCCGGGCGATCGCCGCGAGTTCGGCCGCATTGCTGGTTTTCTGCATCGTCTTTTCACTTTAACACCGCTCGAAAACGTTACACTGACTTGACGTGCGGATGCTGGATCGATTGGCGCAGATGAAGGGCCGCTTCGGCCGCGACGCGGCGGCCCAAACCATGGCGCTGCTCGAGCGGCTTTGTCATGTCCGCCTGCGCGATCCCTCCGATCTGATTCGCTTCCACGAAATGGTCGTGTACCTGCGCGCCTATCCGCAAAGTCCGCGTGTGCTGCGCCTTGCCGATGAGATCCTGTTCTCCTTCGCTGAACGGCTGCGCGGAGTCGATCGCGATGCCTTCGAAGATCCGGAAATCTCCGGAATCGCCGGCACCGGCCTTTCGACCAATTTCAGCTATCACGTGGCCCGCAGACTTGTCGCGCGCCACGGCCGCAGCATGCGCATCGATTGGGACAACTGGGAGCGTCCCGACCGCATCGGCCCGGTGCTCGCGCCCTTGATTCCGCTCTCCGGTGAAGACGCCGCGGTCGAGCCGCATGTCGATTGGTGGGCGTGGTTTGAGCGCGCGCATGGCACGCTCGCCTGGCTGATCGAAAACGTCGAGCCGATGGTTTACGATCTGCTCGAAATTCCGCTGCGCTGGGAACTCGGCAATTCGCCCGCCTCGCGCTCCCGCACTCGCATTCCCCGCCGGGAAATTTTTTATCATGACGGGCCTTTCCTTAAGCGCAGCGACATTTCGCTCGAAGCCGAATTCCGCGCGCCGGCGATTCCCGTCAAGCACGTAAAGCGTCCGCAACGAATTCTCGACCTGATTCTCGAAACTTCCGCGGTCCGCTATCGCGAGCTGTGGGGCTTCACGTATCCCGACCGCGCACGCGTGTACCACGCCGATTTCGGCCGCGGCGTCGATTTTTTCTTTTTCGGCGTCGATCCCCGATGGCGCCTCCCTCTGCGCGATTATCACGGCGGGATGTTTTTCAAAAACGGCGTGCCCATCGGCTACTTCGAAGGATTGTCGATCGAGGAGCGTATGGAGGCCGGCTTCAACCTGTATTACACGTTTCGTGAGGGCGAAACCGCGTGGCTATACGCGAAAATCCTGAAAATCTTCCGCGAGCGCGCCGGCGCGACGTGCTTTTCCATCGACCCCTATCAGCTCGGCCACGAGAATGAGGAAGCCATCGATTCGGGCGCGTTCTGGTTCTATCGCAAGCTCGGATTTCGCACCACGAGCAAGGAACTGGAGGCGCTGATCGCGCGCGAAGAGTCGCGCATCCGCGCCGACCCGGCCTATCGCACCTCGCACGCGACGCTGCGCCGCGTCGCCTCCGCACCGCTAGTCTACGGCTGCGACCGCAAGTGGGACCATTTCGATTTCCGGACGCTCAATCCTCGTGAACTGCCCAAACTGCGCAAACTCAAGTGGTGAGTTCGCGATGAAACTATCGGTGCGCCTCGGCCGTGATCTGACGATCGTGAAATTCCGCCGCGATGCGCTCGCGCACCTTCTGGATGCGTTCGTCCGAAACACGACTGTAGCCCGGCGCGTTCTCCGTTTTCATGCGCTCGATCTGGCACAGCACCCGCTCCGCGCTCTCGCGGTCCCCCGCATCGCCGTAGTTTTCCGCAAGCTCCAGGCGCACCAGGTAATTTCGCGGCATGCACGGAATCAGGTCCTCGAGCGTCGCGATCGCTTGCAAGGGTTTTTTCTCGCGCCGGTAAATCGCGGCCAGGATGATTTTCGCATCCAGCCGGTTCCAGTGGCCGTGTTCGGCAACGAGATTCAGCGTCTGAATCCCGCGCTCCCGATCGCCGTGATAGCCGCCCAGAAAACCGAGCATCTTCCAGCCGAACGGCAGGCTCCCGACGATGTAATCGTACAGCCCTTGCGTCAGCCGCGCGTCCACGAGCTGCGGATCGATTTCCGTCGCGCGCATGTGCGCCGCGCGCGCCGCGTTCATATCGCGCAACGCCTCCAGGTACGCTTTCGAAACGAACAGATCGTAATCGCCCATCAGTCCGCGGCTCACGCCGAGCGCGTCCCACGCCCGGCAATCGTTCGCATCGCGATTGATCGCCGCCGAAGCGATCTGCTCAGCGCGATGGATCGCGTCCAGAAAATGTTCGCGATCCGCGTCGGTCATCGGAACCTTGGGCATGTGCAGAAATGCATGTGTGCTGGCGATCATTCCCGAATCGAGCGTCCCGGCGCGCAACATCGCCCGGAACACCAGCGTCTGCGCCACGTGATTGTAAGCGTCGGCCGAGGGCTGCGCAGCGGCCTCCGCGTCAAACACCGCCAGCGCCTGATCGTATTCCAGATTATAGAAATGAACGAAGCCCGCATCAATCGTCACAATCGATGGAATTCGTTCCGCCCGGGCCATGACGGCTACCAGCCCCGCGATCAGGCATGCGAATCGTGACACGACGAAGTCGTTCCTTCCAGGCGCTGTAGAGCCCAGCGGGCGTGCGCCGCTACCAACGAATCCCCCCCGAATGCCAGATGCTCCAGCGGCTCGCGGAATCGCTCCAGCCCGCTATTGCCCATGGCCACCGCGACGTTTCTCAAAAATCCCGAGTAGCGGGATCGCTCGATCGCGCTATTC
Organism: Bryobacteraceae bacterium; assembly: GCA_035501755.1. Classification (GTDB taxonomy): domain Bacteria; phylum Acidobacteriota; class Terriglobia; order Bryobacterales; family Bryobacteraceae; genus Palsa-187. The sequence continues at coordinate 21,946 of DATJVN010000139.1, forward strand.
CCGAAGCTTAGATGAAATTCGTCTTGGGAAAGATACGCGCATTCTTCGAGCGAAGGCGCAACTTGCGGAAAACTCTCGCGATCGAGCGGTGAACGCGAGTTCCAGGGACATACGTCCTGGCAAATATCGCAGCCGAAAATATGCTGGCTCATCTCCGCCCGGTGCTCCTCCGGAATCGGCCCCCGCAGCTCGATGGTGAAGTACGAAATGCAGCGTCGCGCATCCAGCGTCCACTCGTCTCCCGATGGAACCAATGCCTGGGTCGGGCAGGCGTCGATACACCGCGTACAGGTTCCGCAGCGGTCGGGAGGCGGCGCATCGGTTTCCATCTCAAGCGTGGTAATCAACTCGCCTAGAAAGAACCACGACCCCGCGGGTTCATTGATCAGACACGTGTTTTTCCCGATCCAGCCCAGCCCCGCGAGTCTTGCATAGGTCCGTTCCAGAACCGGCGCCGTATCGACGCAGATCTTCACCTTACACGCTTCTATTTCTTGCAATCGGGCCGCCATCCGGCCGAGTGCGGCGCGCATTGTGTCGTGATAATCCGGGCCCCGGGCATACTGTGAAACGATTCCATGTCCGCAAGCGATTGGTTCAGCGGGAGAATTGTATAGCTTGCCGACGCAGATGACGGATTTCGCTCCATCGAGGAGCCGCGCGATATCCCCGCGAATTTCCGCGCGCCGTCCGGTGAGATAACCCATCTCTCCGGCGTAGCCCTGCGCGATCCAGTCCTGGTAACGTGCGAAATCCTCGGGAGGATCGGCGCTGGCGATGCCGGCGAGCTCGAATCCGCACTCCCGCGCGATCGCTTTGACGGTCGCGGCGTTCACGCCCTATTTTAGCCGCTGCACCTTCGCACCACTACCCCACGCCTTTCAAAGCGTTAAAAAATCCGGATTGCTTGAAACGCTGCGCGGATGCAAGATCACTTGTGGGACGAAACCTCTGGGACGACAAGGAGCTAACCATGTCTCTGATTCAAGTCGGTCTGGTTGATAAGACGGGGAGCCTGGACGCCGATCTGGTGCAATCCGTCGCAACCGCGCTGAACATTCAAGTCACGCGCGATTTGACCCAATTCTGGAATGTGCAGGCGACCGTAATCCATCTTACGAATCCGTCGAAGATTCCGCCTGGCGTGTGGCCGGTGCAACTGGTCAAGACGCTTCCGCCGGACGAGGGCGGCTTTCATCTGGACAAGCACAATCAGCCCTACGCGGAAGTGATCGCCAGCCCCGACAACGACGGCTGGACGGTCGCCGCCAGCCACGAGACGCTTGAAATGCTCGTCGATCCCACCGGCAATCGGTTGCAGTCGTCGCGATCCATCGATATCGTCAATGGAAAAATTCAGGACGGCAACAGCGAGTTCGAATACCTGGTGGAGGCCTGCGATCCGTGCGAATCCGACAGCTACGCTTACATGATTCAGGGCGTCGCGGTCTCTGATTTTCTCACGCCTCACTTCTACGACCCGATGACGACCGCCGGAACGCGCTACAGCTTCACCGGCGCGATCACCGCGCCCCGCCAGGTGCTGCCCGGCGGTTATATCTCCTGGGTCAATCAGGCAACCGGACAGTGGCAGCAGTTGCAATTCATCAACGCCAACCAGCCGCCGAAAATCGTGAATCTGGGCCCGGCCACCGGCAAGAGTCTGCGCGAATGGGTCGACGCGCAGATGTCCGCGACGCAATTGGTGACCGCGGTGCACATCTCCAAATCGCCGACCAACCGCACGCTGTTCGAGCGCGCGCGGACACACCGGGCCAATATCGACAAGATCGCCCGGATGCGCGCGAACCAATACGAACGCCGGCAGGCCCAGAAGACGAGCTGAAGTTTGAGGCGCGCGGCATGAATGCCGCGCGCAAATTAAATCGTCCCGACTGGTGCAATTTTTCGCACTCCGAATACATACGCGCCCAAAGAAATCGTCACCGCGACGGCAGCCGCCAGAAACGCGAGAAAAAACGTCCCGCTGCGCTCGGTGACATAGCCTGTGAACCACGGCGCTGCGACACCCGCCAGGTTCCCGAACCCGTTCTGGAGCGCCGTCCATCGCCCCGCCGCCGACGGCCCGGCCAGCGTTTGCGTAATCGCGAAAACATTCGACGAGTACATCCCGAAAGCTAGTGAGGCCACCAGCAGCAGCGCCATCGCCCGGTTCGCGTCGCCCGCGACCTGCACCGCCACCAGCACGGTCGAAAATCCCAGCCCGCAGCCGGCGAAAGTCTTGCGCACCACGGTAGGCGATCCTCCGCGCGCAATCCATCGGTCCGAAAGCCAGCCCGAGGCGACGCTCGAAATCGCGATCGCCAGGTAAGCCAGCGCGCTGAACACAGCCATTTTTTCCTTCGGAAAATGGCGCTCGCGCTCCAGATACGGCGGCAGCCAGGTGATCAGGAAATACCAGAAATAGTTGGAGCAGAACAGGCCCACAGCGGTCCACCACAGCGCGGGCTGGCGCAACAGCGGCGCGAAATGCAGATCCGCGCGCGTTCCCGATTTCAGCCGATTCGATTTCGGCATCCACAAAATCCACACGAGCGCCCACAACCCGCCTGCCACCCCCAGCACGATGAAAAATGTCCGCCATCCCAGGCGCGGAATCAGCACGCCTCCCAACAGCGCGCCCGCCGCCGGCCCGAGCTTGGTTCCCGCGTCGATGGCCGCGTTGGAGAATCCGCGATGGTGCTCGGGCAAGCAGTTCACCAGGATGCGCGAATACGAAGGATAGGCCACCGATTCGCCCGCGCCCAGCAGCAGCCGCAATGTGAACAACGCCCCCAGCGACCCCACCAGCCCCGACGCTCCGGTCGAAATCGACCACAGAGCCACTCCCGCGAACAGCACCCAGCAGACGTTGAAGCGGTCCACCATCCATCCGGCGATGTAGAAGAGTTGCGAGAGCGCGTAGGTCCAGAAGAACGCCGAAAGCAGGATGCCCAATTGATAAGTGGAAAGATGCAGATCGCGCTGGACGTCAGTCGCGCCGATCGACAGGTTGGATCGGTCGATGTAGTTCAACAGTCCGGAAAGGACCAGCAGCGCCAGCGCCCGCCACATCTGCCACGGCATCGATCTACAGTTTATCGACAGCTTGCTCTGCCGATCGGGCACGTGATTGGCGGTCACGCCGTCGCCTGGGAGTCATGCCGGTACCGGCGCTACGCCGTACAAACCGCGCGCGCGAATATATTCCGTCACGGCCTCCGGAAGGTCCGGCGGTTTTTCCCCGCGCGCCAGCGCGTTCCGGATCTCCGAGCTCGACACCGGCAGCGCCACCGTCTCCAGCCGATGCACGCGTACACCGGGAGGAGTCATGTAGTTGTGCCCGGGCCGCGCGACCACGATGAACTCGACTTCGCGGACCACGTCGCGCCAGCGATGCCAGCTTTGTATTTCTGCAAACGCGTCGCTGCCGATGATGAAAAAAATCTCGCCGTTTTCCGATTTCACGCGCTCGATGGTGTGAATCGAATAGCTTTTTTCCGCTCCCGCTTCCAGGCGCGACGCCTCAAAGCGCGGGTAGCCCGCGCAGGCGATCTCGGTCATATGAAAGCGGTCCTCATAGCTCGCGCGAGCCTCCTTCATGGGAGGATTGCCGGAGGGAATGAAGAGCACTCGATCGAGCGCGAACGCGTCCGCCGCTTCGCGCGCCACCACAATGTGCGCGGTGTGAATCGGGTCGAAAGTGCCCCCGAAAATCGCGATCCTCATGCTTGTATGCGCCGCATCAGCTCCGCTTCATTTTCGATCTCGATCCCGATCCGCAGAAAATACAGCTTCGCGCGCCCCAGAATGCGCGCCGCGTCCGTCGGCAGGTTCATGGCGTCTTTTTCCGTGGTCAACACAATCTCTGCGCTCTCGCCCAGTCGCGCCAGGTCGTGCGGGCTGTAGCGATGATGATCCATGAACTCGCGCCGCCAATCCGTTTCGATTTCCAAGTTCTCCAGCGTGCGCCAGAACGCCGCCGGCGATCCCAACCCGCAGAACGCTCCCGCTCTCGCGAACTTCGTCGCAACCGGCTCCGCCGCCCCGTCGAGCGAAATCCATTCGAGCGGAACCACGCGCGCGCGAAATATTGTGGCATTGTACCTTTTCAGCAGGGCCTCGATTGGGGCCGTGTTGGAGCGGCTCTCGCAGCGCGTCAGCAGGATGGTGCCGGCGCGGCGCAGAGCATGGAGCGGCTCGCGCAGCCGGCCCAACGGGAACACGCCCCCGCCGAGCGGATCGGTCGCGTCGATCAGTACAATATCGTGCCTTCGCGCCAGGCGCCGGTGCTCGAATCCGTCATCGAGCAGAAAAATATCCGGCGCGAGCGTCTTTTCCATGCGCCGTCCGACCGCGTAGCGGTCCGCTCCCACGCCGATGTGCGCGTCGCCGCGGGCGGCGAAAATGCTCGCTTCATCACCGATCGAGCGCCGGTCCGCGGTTTCGCCGCGCGCGACGATCACCGGCTCGCGCGACAAGCGTTTATATCCGCGCGTCAAAATTGCCGGGTTGCGCCCCGCTTCGCGTAGACGCCGCGCCAAGTGCGCGGTCACCGGTGTTTTTCCCGCTCCTCCCATCGACAGCGCGCCGATGCTGACCACCGGCGTTTCGAGCGCCCGCGTTTTCCTCATCGCGTTCACACGATTCCCCGCGCGCCACACCCAGCTTAGCGGCGTGAGCACCGCTCGCGCGAAAATCGTTCGCGACGGATTCGGAATTGCGCGGTCGGCCGCGTGAACGATCGCTTCCGTCATGCGCGCGCCCGCACCGCGCTTCGAAATCGCGATTTCTTTCGCCCGCGCGCCGTAATCGCCAGGATTCGCCAGCAATTTCGAGATCGCCGGCCGCAGCTCCGCCACCGAATCGATCGGATAAACCGCGTCCGCCTCGCGAAATTCCCGCGCGATTTCGGCGAAATTCTCCATATGCGGACCCATGATCACCGGCTTGCCGAAAAACGCCGGCTCCAGAATGTTGTGTCCGCCGCGATCGGCCAGCGTTCCGCCCATGAACACGGCATCCGCGCGCTCGAACAGCGCCGCCAGCTCGCCGATTGAATCGAGCAGCAAAACGCGCGCAGGTGCACCGGTAAGCCCTGCGCTGCGCCGGCCAAACGCGATCCCGGCCCGCTCCAGCTTTTCCGCGACCGCACCGAATCGCTCGGGCTTCCGTGGCGCCAGAATCGTCAACACATCAGTGCTTGCAGGAATCGCCGCGATCACCGCATCGTCTTCGTCGACAACGCCGTCCGTCATCGTGCTCGCGGCAATGAAGATTTTTTTCGCGCCCGCGCCATCCAAAAAATCGGCGATTTCTCGCGCCAGCGCCCGAGGCGGCGTCAAGTCGTACTTCAAATTTCCCGCGACGCCAACCGAATTCCTGCCAATCTCCTGGAACCGGCGCGCGTCCTGTTCGCTCTGCGCCAGAATCGCGTCCGGCCATTGGAGCGCATGCCGGAAGAAGCCGCGAAACCGCCGGTAGCGCGGCAGCGCGCGGTCCGAAATCCGTGCATTCACCACCAGCAGCGCCGCGCCCGCGCGTTTCGACTCGCGATACAGGTTCGGCCAGATCTCGGTTTCGAGAATCACCACCGCTGACGGCCGCAGCCGCCGCAAGACCCTCCGCACCATCCAGCGGAAATCGAGCGGCGCAAAAAACGAGTTCGCGCCGAATTTTTCCTGCGCCAGCGCGCGCCCCGCGAGCGTCGATGTGGAAACGTAAACCGGCGTCGCTGGCCGCATTTCGCGCACCCGGCGCACCAGCTCCGCCGCCGAAAGCACTTCGCCCACCGATACGGCGTGAAACCAGATCCCTCCCGCAGCCGTCGACTGAAAGGAACCCGGGGCGCGGCCGAACCGCTCGGCCAATCCCGCGAAATACCTGGGATCGCGCAATCCCCGGTAAAGTAAATACAGGGCGATCGCAGGACTGAGGGCGATCTCCAAAACTTGATAAAGGAAATAGATGAGACCAGTCGCGTTGATCGTTCTTCTGAGTATAGCCGCGGTCGGCGGGGACGACAAGGAGAAACGCTTCACGGTGGATCCCGCGGCCTCCTATCCCGGCCATCAGACCATCGAAAAAATCACCATCGCCGCGATTCCTTACACCAGCGAAGACCAGATGAAGATCGCCTTCGGAAAAGCCAATCCGTATAAATATGGAGTGCTGCCCGTGCTGGTGGTCCTGCAAAACGACACGGGCAAGGCGCTGCGCCTCGATCTCCAGGCCGAATTTGTCGACCCCGGCAATCGCCACGTGGAAGCCACGTCCGCCGATGACGTGCTGTACATTGGAGCAAGCACGAAGCCGCCAAAATTGCGAGGCTCGTCGCCCTATCCCAATCCGTTCCCGCACGGCCCCAAGAAAGGTCCGCTCAACAGCACGGAAATCGAAACTCGCGCCTTCGCGGCGAAAATGCTCCCCGCCGGCGAATCGGCGTATGGATTTTTCTATTTCCAGACCCAGAACATGCCCGGGTCGAAACTCTATCTGACGGGCCTCAAAGACGCGACCACCGGGAAGGACTATTTCTACTTCGAAATCCCGTTGGAAAAGGAGAGATAGCTACCGGCCCCGCACCGACCGAACCGCATTCTCCAGATCCGTCGTCTTCTGGGACCCGATCAGCACCACCTGACCGCCGGTGATCGTCAATTCCACTGCCTGTTTCCCCCGCGCGATGTATGCCCGGCCGCGCGCGTTCGACCGCATCCCATATCCGCCCCACTCTTTTGGATCGAACGTGACCGTTCGCGTTGACTCGATCTTGTCCACGCGAATACGCGCCGAGCGTAGCATGCCCCGCATGGTCACGCGCAGCTCCTCCGGAAAAACCTCCGTCACCAGCGTGATCGTCACCAGCCGCAGGTAAATCAGCCACAGGAAAACCGTCCAGCCGATCAGGCTTGCGTTCGACTCCGGCGGATGCCCCCACCCGATTCCGAAGGCCATCTGCAAAACGGCGCGCGCGAGCATCGCCGCCGGCGGAATCGCCGTCAGGATCAGCAGACGCTTCTGCCGGAACGGCTGAACCTCGCGAAAGCGAAGTTCAGCGGAGCGCGCCGATGGTGTATTGGACAACGGAATATTGGGTCTGGTAATCGTACTTCGCGCTGATGTTCTCGATTTCGGCCTGCGTCTGATTCAACTGCGCCTGCGTGAGCACCACGATGTCGGACAGGCCGTTGTTGTAGCGGCCCTGCGCCAGTTCCAGCGCGAGCGCCGCCTGCCGCAGGAACTCCGCAGTCACGTCGATGCGCTGATAGGCGTCCACCAGGCTCGAATAAGCCACCCTCACGTCGCGCGCGATGCGTTCCCGCTCATTCCTCAAGTTCTGGTCCGCCTCGAACGCCTTCTCGCGCGCTGCCTCGCGCCGCGCCGCGAACAGGTGCCCGTTGAACACCGGAATGCTGACGTTCGCCCCGATCCCTTCGTATCCGAACGCTACAGTCGAGTTATTGGGCGCGTTGATCCACGGCAGGAGTCCGCCCACCGCCGCCACCGTCACCGTGGGATAAGACAAGTCCTTCTCCGCTTCGAAAAACTTGTACGCCGATTCGCTCTGAAACTGGAGGCTTGCGAGTTCCGGCCGGTTATCGACCGCCTGCGTCACCAGTTGATCCACCGTCGGCGGTGGACCTGGTGGCAGCGGCACGTCGGCGAGCTGATAATTCGCCGGCTGGTCCGAGCCGAGCGTGCGCCCCAGCTCCGCCATGGCGCTGGTCACCGCGTCCTGCGCACGCAGCAGAAGCAGCTTGGCCTCGGACACGTTCACATCCGCGAACGCCACGTCGACTTGCGACTTCAGTCCGTTCTTGGCCAGCTCGTTGATCTGGTCCGCCACGAACTGCCGCGCCGTCACCGTCTCCCGCGCCACCTTCACCACCGCCTGCGCGTTCAGCACGCCGAAATACGCCCGGTTCACCGCCAGGATCACGTCGTAGCGCGTTGCCGAAAGCGTCGATTCGCTCGCCTGCTGCTGCAACCGCGCGCTGGCGACCAGGTTCGGCGTGCGGCCCGAGTCCGTGAGCAACTGCGACAGGTCCAATCCCGACCCGAAGCGGTTGAACAGCCGCGACGCCTGCAATTGCCCAGCGCCGATCCTCGCGTCCGTGTTGGCCTGCGACCCGGTGATCTCGCCCGAAACCTGCGGATAGTACGCCGCGCGGTTCTCCGTGACCTGCTGTTGCGCGTAATTCACCTGGTCCTGCGCCGCGGCTACCTGCGGATGATTGCGCAGCGCCGTCGTCACCGCCTGCTCCAGCGTCAGCGCCGGCGGAGTCTGCGCCGCCGCGGACACCGCGATCCAGAAGATCGATTTACGTAGTTTGCGTAGCATGCGGTCTCCTTCGCCGGTACACCAGCAGATAAGCGGCCGGCACGATGTAGATCGTCAGCAGCACGGACGACGTCAGCCCCCCGATGATGGCGCGCGCCATGGGCGTGTACTGCTCACCGCCCTCGCCGAGCTTCATCGCCATCGGAATCATTCCGATGATCGTCGCGAGCGAGGTCATCAGAATCGGACGCAGCCGCACCCGGCACGCCATGATCACCGCATCCATCACCGAGTAGCCCTGCTCCTCCAGGCGATGCGCGAAGTCCACGATCAGAATGCTGTTGGAATCCGCGATGCCGATCAGCATCAGTACGCCCATCAGCGACATCACGTTCAGCGACGTGTGCGTCAGCGGCAGAATGATAAGGACGCCCACGAACCCCATCGGAATCGCCAGCATGATCAGGAACGGATCGATCCAGGAACGGAACTGCGCCACCAGGATCAGGAACAGCAGGATGAACGAGATCGTGAATCCTAGCGCGAAGCTCTTGAACGATTGGTCCATGCCGTTCACCATCCCTTGCAGCGTCACGCGGATATTCTTCGCCAGGTGCGCGTCGGCGATGGTTTCGAGAATCCGCGACCTCAGCCTGGCCAGGTCCTCGCCTTTGGGCGTAACGTAGACATCCACGACGCGCTGGATTTGGTAGTGGTCCACTTCCGTGGGGGCCTGCACGTTCACCAGCTTCACCACCGTGTCGAGCGTGGTCGGCTCCTTCAGATTGGGCGCGCGTAGCGGGATATTGGTCAGATCGATCAAATTGTGGATCGCTCCGGTTCCGTGCTCGGCATACTGCACGCTCAGAAAATAATCGTTTCCGGTTTTATAATCGACCCAGTAATTGGGCGCGATCATCACGTTGGAATTGAGCGCCGTGATCACGTTGCTGACTACGTCGTTTTGGGACAGGCCCAGCTCCGCGGCGTGCACGCGATCGATATCCATGCGCAACGACGGGTAATTCATGTCCTGCGGGATGTAAATCTCGCCGACGCCGGGAAGCTGGCGGATGCGGCGCGCCAGGTCCTGCGCGGTGTCGTAGGTGAGCTGAAGATCGCGCGTGTTCACCTGAACGTCGATGGGCGCGGGTTGGCCTTGATTGAGGATCGCGTCCTGAAGCGCTCCGCTCTGGAAAAACGTCCGCACCTCCGGGAACTTCGCGGCCATGGCGTCGCGCACGCGATCGATGTACTCGAAGCTGCCGATGGCGTGACCCGAGTTCAAGGCGACCTGGATCGTCGCCGTGTACATCCCGGAGTTGCTGGTGTAGAGCGAGGAAATATCGTTCACCACGCCGATATTCGATAGAATCATCCTCAGATCCGTCGGCACGACGATTCCCCTGATCAGGTCCTCGATCTTGGCGACGTAATCATTGGTGACTTCAAGACGCGTTCCCGTGGGAACTTTGATATTAACGGTAAACTGGCCGGCATCGGTCCGCGGGAAAAACGACCGGTCGAGCAGCGGGAAAATTCCCAGGCTGGCCACGAAAATTCCCACCACCAGCAGCAGGGTCAATACCGGAACTTTCAGGCACTGCCGAACCGACCACTCGTACCCGTTCAGCAGCCTGTGGAACCCGCGGTTGAAAGCCGCGTTGAACCGCGCGCCCCACGACCAGTCCCGCACCGGCGCATCTTCCGGAGTCTCTCCGTGATGCTCGGTATGTGGCTCGCCGTGCCCGCTCCCCGGCACTGCCTTCAGAAATTTCGAGCAGAACAGGGGAATCACCGTCATGGCCACCACGAATGAGGCGAGCAGCGCCAGACAGAACGCCAGCGCAAGCGCCGAAAACAGAAACTTGCTGACGCCGTACAGCATGGTCACCGGAAAGAAGTCCACCACGTCCACCAGCGTCGCCGCCAGCACCGCGAGATTGACCTCCGCGCCGCCCTGTTCCGCCGCCACCGCCGGCGACGAGCCCATTTCCAAATGCCGGTAAATGTTTTCGAGCGAAATCACCGAATTGTCGATGACGCGCGAAAACGCCAGCGCCAGGCCGCCCAGAATCATCGTGTTGATCGTGCTGCCCAGCAGGAACAGGATCACGATCGTCGCCAGCGCCGAAATCGGGATCGACAGCAGCACCGCGCCCGTCGCCCGCATGCTGCCCAAGAACAGCAGAATCATGAGCGCGGTCAGAGCCAGGCCCATCAGGCCTTCGTGCGCCACCGTGTTCAAGGCGTCGCGTACGAATACCGACTGGTCGAAAACGATATCGGTGACAAGCTGCGGCGGCAGATCGAACAGCTTTCCCTTGAGCGCGCGCAGATCGTTGACCACCTGGAGGGTGTTGCTGTCGCCGCCCGATTTCATCACCGGAATGTAGGCCGACTTTTGTCCGTCAATGCGGACGATGTTGTATTGCAGCTGATTGGCGTCCTTGGCCTGCCCGATGTCGCCAACGGAAACCCAGCGCTGATCGACCGTCTTGATCGGCATCGATTCCAGATCGGAGACATTGTTGACCATGCTGTTGGAATAAACGTAATAATCGTTCGGTCCGATCTTGACGTCACCCGCGGGGAGAATCAGATTGCTCTGATTGACCGCGTCGACTACGTCCATCACGCTCAACTGCCTCGAAAAGAGCTTGTACGGATCGACGTAGATCATCGCCTGGCGGTACTTGCCGCCGAAGACCGCCGGAATTTCGGCTCCGTTGATCACGGCAATCTGGTTGCGGATCGTGAACTGCGAGATGTCGTGGAGCTGCGTCTCCGTCAGGCCCTGTCCTTTGACGGTCAGCAGCGCCACCGGAAGGCTTGATGCGTCGAATTTCAGAACCGTTGGTGGCAGCGTACCGGGAGGCAGCCGCTTCAGATCGCTCATCGCCAGATTGGAGAGCTGGGTAAGATCGGAATCGGCATCGGTGCCCGGCTGGAAATAGGCCTTGATGATGCTTACGCCCAGCAGCGACCGCGATTCCGTGTGATCCACGCCGCTCGCCTGCGTAAACCACCGCTCCAGCGGATTGGTGATGTCGGTCTCGATATCCACCGGCGGCATGCCGTTGTAAAACGTCGCCACCACGATCACCGGCAGGTTAATCGGCGGGAAGAGATCCACCGGCATGCGCAGGATGCTGGTCATGCCAATCACGGCGAGTGTGAGGCAAACCACAACAATGAAATATGGATTTCTGATGGAAAAACGAGGCATGCCCTATTCAGCCCTCCTTCCATCCACCAACGGCCTTCGATACACCAAAAGATAAGCCGCCGGAACGATGTACACGGTCAGCAGCACGGAGGCCGCCAACCCGCCGATGACGGCGCGCGCCAGGGGAGCGTACTGCTCGCTTCCCGTGCCCAGCTTCAGCGCCATCGGCACCATTCCGATAATGGTCGCCAGAGAAGTCATCAGGATGGGCCGCAGCCGCACCCGGCAGGAGGAAATCACCGCGTCCCGCACGTCATTGCCCTGCTCCTCCAGACGATGCGCGAATTCGACGATGAGGATGCTGTTGGAAGCGGAAATCCCGATCAACATCAGCACGCCCATCAGCGACATCACGTTGAGAGTCGTATGTGTCAGAGGCAGTGTCACCAGCACGCCGATAAAGCCCATCGGAATCGCCAGCATGATCAGGAACGGATCTTTGAACGACCGGAATTGAGCCACCAGGATCAGGAATAGAAGCACAACCGAAAGCGACAATCCGATCGCAAAGCTATGGAAGGATTGTTCCATGCTCTGTACCATGCCGCGCAGATCCACACGGATGCTGGCCGGCGGGGGCTGCGCCGCCAAAAGATTGCGGATCTCATCAGAAACTTTACCCAGGTCCTCGCCCGAGGGAGTCACATACACATCCGCGACGCGCTGGATCTGATAATGGTCGATTTCCGTCGGCGACTGGACAAAATCCACCTTCGCCACGTTTCCGAGTACGGTCACCGGGCGGTTCTGGTTCGGGGGGTCCATCTTTTGTTGTATCCGCCGCAACGGGATCTGCTTTAAGTCTTCGATGTTATGGATCGCGGCCGGTCCGTTTTCGTGATATTGAACGGTAAGGAAGTAATCGTTGCCGGTCTTATTATCCACCCAGTAGTTCGGCGCGATCATCGTGTTTGAGTTCAGTGCCGTGATCACGTTGTCGACGACGTCCCGCTGCGTCAATCCCAGTTCGCCGGCATGCACGCGATCGATGTTCAGGCGCAGCGCCGGATAATTCATGTCTTGGGGAATATAAACGGCTCCGACTCCGGGGAGCGAACGGATGCGCGCCGCCAGGTTCTGCGCCGTATTATAGGTGAGCTGAAGGTTCCGGCTGTTCACCTGCACGTCGATCGGGGCGGGCGCGCCCATATTCAGGATGGCGTCGACCATGGAGCCGCTCGAAAAAAAGGTGCGCACCTCCGGGAACTTTTTCGCGATCGCGTCTCGCATGCGGCCCATGTACTCGAAGCTGCCGATGTGATGAGAATCGTTCAGTTCCACCTGAATCGTCGCGGTGTAGGAACCGGCGTTGCTGCTGTATAGCGCCGAGAAATCGGGGGTGATCCCGATATTGGCCACGATCATGCGGAAATCAGCAGGGTCCACGATGTGCCGTGTCAGATCCTCAATTTTCGCGACGTAATCGTTGGTGGTCTCGATGCGGGAGCCGGTCGGGACTTTGATATTGATCGTGAACTGCCCGGCATCGGTGCGCGGAAAGAATGCGACTCCAAGCGTTGGGTAAATAGCCAAACTGGCGACGAAAATCCCCGCCAGCACAAGGACCACGATCAGCGGCGCTCGCAGGGCCCACCGAACCGACTTCTCATAACCGTCCAGCAGCAAGTTGAAACCATGATTGAACCATCGATGGAATCCGCCCTCGCTATGCGCATCGTGATGAAAGCCTTTAAGGAACTGCGCGCAAAACAGCGGGATGACCGTCATCGCCACAAAATAGGACGCGAACAGCGAAATGACCACCGCGAGCGCCAATGCCGAGAACAGATATTTGCTGACTCCGAACAAAAACGTCACGGGAAAAAAGACAACGACGGTGGTGAGCGTTGCCGCCAGCACGGCCAGGCTGACCTCCGATCCGCCCTGCTCCGCCGCGACCGCCGGCGACGCCCCCATTTCCAGATGGCGGTAAATATTTTCGAGCGAAATCACCGAATTATCGATGATCCGCGAAAAGGCCAGAGCCAGTCCGCCGAGAATCATCGTATTGATCGTGCTGCCAAGTAGATAGAGCACAACGACCGTGGCCAGCGCCGAAATCGGGATCGACAGCAGCACCGCTCCGGTGGCGCGCATGCTGGCGAGGAATAGCAGAATCATCAGTCCGGTCAGCAGCAGACCCGTCAGACCTTCGTCCATGACGGTGGCCAACGCCTCGCGCACGAAGACGGACTGATCAAACACGATCTCCGTGCTCAGTTGCGGCGGCAGATCGAAGAGTTTTTCCTTCAACGCCCGCAGATCGTCGACCACCTGGATGGTATTGCTGTCACCGCCGGATTTCATCACCGGAATGTAAGCCGACTTTTGACCGTCGATGCGCACAATATTGTATTGAATCTGGTTCGCATCCTTGGCCTCGCCGATGTCGGCGACCGAGACCCAACGCTGGCCGACGGTCTTGATCGGTATCGATTCCAGGTCCGAAACGTGATTCACCATGCTGTTGGAGTAAACGTAGTAGTCGTTCGGTCCCACCCTTAGGTCACCCGCAGGCAGAATCAGGTTGCTCTTGTTGACCGCGTTCACCACGTCCATCACGCTCATCTGGCGCGAAAAAAGTTTATACGGGTCGACGTAGACCATCGCCTGCCGGTATTTTCCGCCGAACACCGCCGGAATTTCCGCGCCTTTGATTACGGCGATCTGGTTGCGGATCGTGAACTGCGAGATGTCGTGAAGCTGCGTCTCCGTCAGGCCCTGTCCTTTGACGGTCAGCAGCGCCACCGGAAGGCTGGACGCGTCGAACTTCAGAACGGTCGGCGGCAGCGTACCCTGCGGCAGGCGCTTCAGGTCCGACATGGCGAGATTGGAAAGCTGTGTCAGGTCCGCGTCCGGGTTCGTTCCCGCCTGGAAATAGGCCTTGATAATGCTGACGCCCAGCAGCGACCGCGATTCCATGTGATCCACGCCGCTCGCCTGCGTGAACCAGCGCTCCAGGGGATTGGTGATGTCCGTCTCGATATCCACCGGCGGCATGCCGTTGTAGAACGTCGCCACCACGATCACCGGCAGGTTGATGGGAGGAAACAGGTCCACCGGCATGCGCGTGACCGCGTTGATCCCGATCACCGCCAGCGCTAGGCAGCAGACCACGATGAAGTAAGGGTTGCGAATCGAAAAACGCGGCATGGAAAATTACCCGGGAGTGTTAATGCGGTTGGTCCTGCTGGTGATATTGCAACAGGTCGATCATCTTGGGCTGAACCGGTTGCGCGTCTTTCAGGCTGCTGCGATCGCTCACGACCACCGTGTCGCCTTCGTTCAATCCGGAAAGCACCTCGGCGTCGTTCGCCGTCTGAATTCCCAGCGTCACCGGCCGGATCTCAATTTTGTTCTGTGCGGTCACCAAATCCACGGTGGTGTTGTCGCCGTTGCGGTCCACCGCCTGAAGCGGAACCGCCAGCACGTCCCGCTTCTTTTCGAGCGTGAGTGTCGCGTCGGCGTACAGCCCCGGATACAAGACGTGATTGGGGTTGTAGACGTCCACCTCGGTGTGCATGGTGCGCGTGTCTTCCTTCACGTCCAAAGAAGTTCGCGCGACCTTCCCCGGAAAGGTCTTGTTGAGCGAAGTCACGCTCACCTCCACCGGATCGCCGTCGTGGATGAACCGAACGTAGGATTCCGGCACCGGTATCACCAGCCGGTAGCGATCGTCTTCCGACAGCTGCACCAGCGGCAGCACCGAGCTCGACGAATTCTGCGCGGCCTGCATCAGCGTACCGTAGTTGGCGTAGCGCTGTGTCACGACGCCGTCGAAGGGCGCCGTGATTTTCGAATAATCGAATAGCGTCTGGTCGTGAATGCGCTTGGCCTGTGCCTGCTCGAGCGCGCTCTGGGCCGCCGCCAGCGTCGCTTCCGACGCCGACACCTGCGCCTGGGCTGCCAGGTCCTGGCCCTGTTTGTCGTCCACTTCCTGTTGCGCCACGAGGCCCGGCTTCGCCTTGGCCACCTGGTTGAGCCTCGTGTATTCGAGGTGCAGAACGTTAGCCACATCCTGACGCCGGTGCAACTCCTCCTGCGCGTGCCCGATCATCTGCTGCGCGTTCTTGATCGCCGCCTCGTCCTCCGCGATCTGCGCCTCGAGCTCGGGGATCTCCAGCACCGCCATCAGGTCCCCGGTCTTCACGCGGCTCCCATAGTCGACGTTCAGCTTCTTGACGAAGCCCGATTCCTTGGCGTACACGTCGATTTCCTGGTAGGGCACCAGTTCGGAGGACTGCGTCAGCTTGCGCTCGAGCGACCTTCTGCCGATCTTGGTGACGCCCACCGTGGCGCCTTCCGTGACCACCGTCTTGTTCGAGTTGGCGCTCACCCCGCAGGCGGCGGTGAGCAGCGCGGCCACACCAGTCGCGGCCGCCGCTACGATTTGGATTCTTGTGGGCACAGGCAATCGTTAGCTACTTCCTTGATAATATCTTCCAGTCCGTCCAGCGAAAATCGTGACGAGTGGCAGAACCCTTTCAGCTTCTCCTCCCCGAGCATGATCTTGGCCGCCTCTACGGGCACCCGTGACGCGATGTCTTTTGGAATCGATTGTACTCCATGCAGGTCCCCATGCAGGAGGTCCCCCGGCGCGATCTTCAGCCCGCCGATCTGCACCGGCTCGCCGAACTCCACCAGGTGCGCATAGGCGTGCGACACCACCACGCTGCCCGAAAACATCGCGAATCCCAGCTTGCGCACCGCGGGCAGGTCGCGCACCGCGCCATTGGTGATGTAGCCCAGGCAGCCCAGCGCCATTCCGATGGTCGCGTGCATTTCACCCACGAATGCTCCCAGGCCCGGCCGCGGATCGACGTCCTCGAAGACCATCACTGTAGGTCGCGGGAATTGCGCCAGGTAGCGCCAGAAATCCATGCGGTCGTAATAGCAACGGCCCTCCATCGGCGGAAACGAGCTGCGGATCCGGCCCGTCACCGCGTAGCCGACCATGGGCTCTTCCATCCTGGGCACGCGGCTGCGCACGCTGCCCGAAATGAAACCCTCCGTGCGCAAACGTACATTCAGCCTCTCAATCGCGTTGGACACCGTGCACCCATCGATTTCGCGCAGTTTTTGGATGTCGTTGTCAGAGATTGCCGTTACGTGAGTCATCTCGGAGATTACCTCTCAATATATCCGCGTTCAAACGGAACCTCACATACCGGAAAGTTGGTATTTCCTTGAGATTTATCAGGTAGACACGTCCCATCGGCCCTTCTTTCGGTTAGTCTACTCTTGAACGGCTGTGGCCTCGCTCTGTCCCAAATACGCGACGAACGCGCGGCATAACTGCTGCGCCGCAACCCTCCCCGGTCATGAGGCGCGACAGTGATGGAACGCGTTGGTCAATTCTTGCGTCCAAGGAGATTGTCAAAGCGGCGTCCTTTCCGCTTCCCCCAAACCCCTAGAATGGAGGATGTGGATGAGCCCCGCTCGGATCGCCTGCTGCAGCGCAGCCGCCTGGCTCTGGCGCTTGGCTTCGGCAGCGTTCTGATCATCATGGCGATCGCCGGAATGGACGCCCTGCGCGTCCTGCACGATTTCCATCAGAACGACGATGCCATCCGCCGCCGCTTCCTGGCGCAAAACCACGTCCTCAACGATATCCGCTCCCAGGTCTACCTTTCCGGTACCTACATCCGCGATTACCTGCTCGAGCCCGAAACCTCCAGCGCGGAAAACTACCGCACCAGCCTGGAGCAGGTGCATCGCGAGATGAATGCGGCCCTCGAAGCCTACGGCCGCGATCTTCCGCGCGCCGAGACCGCCCACTACACCGCCCTGCGCGACGAGCTGACCCAATACTGGGGCATCCTCGATCCCATGTTCCGCTGGAATCCGACGGAACGCCGCGATCTGGGTTACGCCTTCCTGCGCGACCAGGTCTTTCCGCGCCGTCAGAACATGCTCACCATCGCCGACCGCATCGCCGCCATCAACGAACAACAGTTGAACGCCGGAAATGACGAGCTCGCCGCCCTGCTGCGCCGTTTTCAAACCCGTTTCGCGATCACCCTGTTTACCGCGCTCGCCGTCGGCCTGGTTATGGCGGTGTTCAGCATCCGCCGCATTCTGCGCGTCGAAAGCGAAGCCCACTCCCGCTACCTCGAAGCCCTGGATGCGCGCGGCCAGCTCACGGACCTCTCCGCCCGTCTGGTCCAGGCGCAGGAAACCGAGCGCCGCTCGCTCTCGCGCGAATTGCACGATGAGGTCGGCCAGTCGCTCTCCGCCGTGCTGGTCGAGTTGCGCAATCTCTCCACCGGCCTCGCCGCGCGCAGCGAGGATCAGTGGCGCAACCAGGTGGAAACCATCAAAGGACTGGTCGAGGCCACCATCCGCGTGGTGCGCAATATGGCCCTGCTGCTGCGCCCCTCCATGCTCGACGACCTCGGACTGGTCCCCGCGCTCAAGTGGCAGGCGCGCGAAGTTTCCAAGCGCACCTCCATGGACGTGACCGTCGCGGCCGACCTCCAGGAGCAGGACCTTCCCGACGAATACAACACCTGCATCTATCGCGTGGTCCAGGAAGCCCTGCACAACTGTTCCAGCCACGCTCGCGCCTCGAGCGTCCGCATCCGCGTGCAGCAGAAAACCGACCGCCTCACGCTTTCCATCCAGGACGACGGGCAGGGCTTCGACAGCCGCCACGTCAAGGGCCTGGGCCTGTTAGGAATTCAGGAGCGCGTCGCGCGTCTGGGCGGAACGTCCCAGGTGCGCTCGGCTCCCGGCAAGGGAACCGTCCTCAATATTGAACTACCTATTCACACCGAGGAAGCACATGATCGAAACGAGGACATCCGTGAAACCGATTCGCATCCTGTTAGCGGATGATCACAATGTAATGCGCCGGGGCCTGCGTCTTCTTCTTGAAAGCCAGCCCGATTTCAGTGTCGTCGCCGAAGCCGCCGACGGCCGCCAGGCCGTGGAGAAAGCTTCGGCCACGCATCCCGACGTGGTGGTCATCGACATCGCCATGCCCAACCTCAGCGGAATCGAGGCCGCCCAGCGCATCCGCTCCGAGTGTCCCAACGCCGCCGTCATCGTGCTCAGCATGCACTCCGATGAAGGCTACGTCCTGCGCGCGCTCAAGGCCGGCGCCAAGGGCTATCTGCTCAAAGATTCCGCCGAAGGCGACCTGATCGAAGCCATCAAGGCCGTCAGCCAGGGCAAGACTTTTTTCAGCCCCGAAGTGAGCGAAATGCTGGTGGAGGATTACGTCCGTGAAATCCGCACCCGCGGCGTCGAGGACAGCTATGAGCTGCTCACCTCGCGCGAGCGCGAAATTCTTCAGTTGATCGCCGAGGGCAAATCCAACAAAGAAGTCGCCACCGCCCTGAATCTTAGCCTGTACACGGTGGAGACGCACCGGCGCAATCTTCAGGACAAGCTGAATCTCCACAGCCTGGCCGAACTGATCCTGTACGCCGTTCGCAAGCGCGTCATCTCCTGAAGCCGTCCCGTGATTTCTGGAGCCTGAATTTCCGTTCGATTCAGCCATATCCAGATTCACCCAAGTTCCCAATTCCCAATAGCCCGTACCCTTGAGTCAGAAAGGTTGGCGCGTTCATCAGCCTCCAGCCTTACCGCGCGGCGCGCAAGTTCTCGAGACACTGTCGTCGCAACGTCATAAGCGCAGCTAGCTGCGCGCGATGGTGGACGAGCGCCTGATGCGAAAGTTCGGGTCAGCAGTCGCACGTGGTTGTGGCGATGCCGTGCCGTTGCGGCAAATTGACGGTCCCCAGTCGTCGGGGGTATTAGCGGCGGAGGGATCCCAATTAGAAAAAGCGGTAAATAGCGAAGGTCACGGATGCACGAATCATCGCGCGGTGCATCCGTGTCCCCAACGCGTCACGCCGCCTTCGATTTCCCCTTACTCGTTTTCCGTCCGCCTCTGGAAACCGCAGTTCTGCCCGATTCCTTGAGGCTCCGCTGCAACGCTTCCATGATGTTCACCACCGGCCGAGCCTTGGGCTGCTTCACCGCGGTCACTTTTTCCCCGCGCTGCTTCTGCTGAATCAGCCGTTCGACGTTCGCCCGGTATTCGTCGTGATACTGTTCCGGCCGGAACGGTCCGGCGAGCTTTCCGATCAGCGTCTTGGCCAGCTCGATTTCCTTGGCATTCGTCTGCTTCGACTTGGGAAGCGAAGGCGCGTTCGCCTTTTGCAGCTCGTCGGTGAAATACATCGTGTGCAGCACCAATCCCCCGCGCGACGGCCGAAGAATCACGATGTGCTCGCGCCCATGCATGGCGATCTTCGCCACGGCGTCATGCCGGGTCTTGCTCATCGCTTCAAGCAGCAAAACGTAAGGCTTGCTCACCGCCTCCTCCGGCGCCACATAATACGAGCTTTCCAGATACAACGGGTCGACATCGGATGCCGGGACGAACTGAAGAATATCCATGGTCGAAGCGGTTGCCGGCGCGATCGCTCTCAGTTCCTCGTCCGTCACCACGACGTATTCGCCCTTGCTCACTTCCGTGCCCTTGACGATTTCGTCGCGCGAGACCGGTTTGTCCTCCTCCGCGCAATAAAACACCTCCTTGATGCGCGAAAGGTCCTTCTTGTGCAGCATGTGAAAATGAATTCCCTTGGGGCGCGCCGCCGCGAAGAGACGAACCGGGAATGAAACCAGCCCGAAACTGATGTAGCCTTTCCAAACTGTTGCAGCCATACCATCATTGGACGACAATCCGGCCCCGCGCCGTTCGCTAACATGAGCGTTCGCTAACATAAAAGAGCTTGTCCCTTCCGAGATTTCCCCGCGTTTTCCTGCTTTCTCCCGCCAATACCCGCGGCCTGCGCGCGGAAATGCTGATGCGCGGCGAAGCGCGGTTCGACCTCGCCCAGCGCCTCCGCGAAGGCCAGACGACCATCGGCGAGGTCTACGCGTTCATCAGCGGCCTGTACTTTCGCGGCAAGCTGGCGTATTCACTGGCATTCGCCGCGGCGCCCGAAGGCGTGCCTCCCGCGGTCGTCATCGTGCCTGGCGCCGGGCTGGTCCCGCTGGATACTCGTATCGGAGTCGAGCAACTGCTCGCGATTTCTCGCGTTCCGATTCACCAGCGCAACGATGATTACCTCGGTCCGCTGGTGCGCGATGCCGCGTTGCTCGACCGGCACGCCGGCGCCCAGTGCCGCTACGTTCTGCTGGGCAGTATCGCCACAGAAAAATACACGCGCCCGCTTCTCGATATTTTCGGCGCGCGCCTGCTGTTCCCGGAAACCTTCGTCGGGCGCGGCGACATGAGCCGCGGCGGCCTGATGCTGCGCGCCGCGCGATCCTCGGACGAGCTGAGCTACGTCCCGGTCGAAAACGCCGTGCGGCACGGCGCGCGTCCGCCCAAGCTGGAAAAATGGCGGAAGCCGTAATCTTCGTCGGACTCCAGGGTTCCGGCAAAAGCACCTGGTTCCAGGAAAAATTCGCGCAAACCCACGTGCACGTCAGCCGCGATATTCAGAAAACCGCGGCGGCCGAAACCGCGCTGATCGCCGATTGTTTGAAGAACGGGCGCTCCTTTGTAGTCGACGACACCAATGCGACACGGCAGGCGCGCGCTCCGTTCCTCCGCGACGCGAAAACCGCGGGCTATCGCCTGATCGCCTGTTTTTTCGACGTTCCCGTGCGCACCGCGATCGGGCGCAACAACCATCGCAAGGACAAGAAACCGATTCCCGTCCCCGCAATTCTCCGAACCGCAAAGCAGATCCAGAAGCCCGCGATCGAGGAAGGTTTCGACGAGGTTCGAACGGTCTCCGACTCCGCCCCCAATTCGCATATTCTATAAGCCATGTTCGATATTTTCGGCGAAGGCCGGTACCTTTCGGTCAATATCCTCGGCCACGCCGCCGGCGTCCTGATTTTCGGCTTCTTTCTCGCTCTGATGCTGACGCGCCGCTCGGTGCAGCAGCTTCGGGCAACGCGGCTTTCGCTGATCGCCGCCGGACTCGCGCTGGTCTGGAACGTCTGCCCGCTTCTGATCATCCTGATCGGCGCCGGCCACGCAGCGACGGAACTGGCGCTCACCGGAATTGCATTTTGCGCCTTGAGCGTGCTGCCGTCGGTTCTGCTCGACCTGTGCCTTCAAAAGCGTTTCCGGCCGATCGTGCGGCTGGGCTACGGCTTGAGTTCCCTCTCCGTGCTGGCCCACATCGTCGAGCTGTTCCGCAATCCCGCGGATTTTCACCGGCTCGGCCTGGCGATCATCACCGTCGGCTTCGGCTTGCTCAGCGCAGTCGCCGTGTGCGCCGTGCTGTGGTCGGGCGAAGAGAATCCGCGCGCGATCATTATGCGGATTCTGAGCGCGATGTCGCTGTTCCTGTTCGCCGCATCTTTCGCGCATTTCAGCAGCGGCCGCGCTCCGCGCGCCTGGTCGACCGAGCTGGTGGCGCACCACGCCGGAATTCCCCTGGCGCTGTTCATCATCATGCAGGATTACCGCTTCGTCCTGCTGGACGCGTTCGCGCGCGTATTAGTCAACGGCATTCTGGCGGGAGCGTTCGCCGTCGCTGTCGCGCATTACGGCTCGCGCCTGGATTTTCCCATGCAGGTTTTGCTGATCGGCGCGGCGCTGTGGATTTTCGCGTCCGCGCGCGGATTCCTGCAACGCGCGGTGACCAAGCTCGTGTTCCGGCAGCCGGATACCGAGATCGCCCTGCGCGAGACGCGCGCCCTCAGCTCCCAGGCCACCGACGAAACCGGCTACCTGGAGCACGCCGCCCAATACATCGCTCGCCTGATGCGCGCCGATCTGCTGCGCGACCCCGCTCCGTCGGCGCAACTCGCTGAACTCAGTTTCCCCACGCTTACCGGGGCGAACGCTGAGACGCGCGCGCTCCAGGATCTGGGCGTCGAGGCGATCGTCCCCCTGGGTTTTTCGCAAGCCGAGCGCCGCTATCTGCTGCTCGGTCCGCGCCGCGGCGGTCGCCGCTATTTGAGCGAGGATCTGGAGCTGCTGGCGCGCCTGGCCGCGTGCGTCTCCGAGCAAGTCGAACTGATTCGCCAGGCCGAAACCCGGCGCCTGGTGATGCAGGCAGAGTTGCGCGCGCTTCAGGCGCAGATCCATCCGCATTTTCTGTTCAACGCGCTGAACACGCTGTACGGAATCATTCCGCGCCAGGCCGCCGGCGCGCGGCGGACCCTGCTCAATCTGGCCGAGATCTTCCGTTATTTCCTGCAATCGGATAAAGCCTTCGTGCCGCTCGAAGAGGAACTGCGCATCGTGCGCGCGTACCTCGAAATCGAGGAACTGCGTCTGGGCGACAAGCTGCGTGTCACCCTCGACGTCGACCAGACTGCCCTCCGCGAGCCGGTTCCGGTTCTCTCCATCCAGCCGCTGGTCGAAAACGCAATCAAACACGGCGTGACCGCGCGGCCCCAGGGAGGAGCGATTCAAATCCATGCGCGTCGCGAAGAAGGGCGCCTGCACATCCAGGTGCACGACACTGGGCCGGGTTTTGAAAGCGCGGTCTCGCAGCCCCGTGCGCACGCCGGCGTCGGCCTGGAGAACGTCTCGCGCCGTCTGGTGCTGTGTTACGGCGCCGAGGCGAAGCTGCGCATCGAAAGCCGCGACACGGGAGCCACGGTCAGCTTCGTCGCCCCCTGCGGCGACCTGGCGTGAATTTTTTGGCCGCCAATGAACGCGAATAAACGCGAATCCGACTTGCGTTGATTCGCGTCATTCGCGGCTAAATTTGTTCAGGCTTGCGCGCGGCGCGCGGCGATCTCGTTTCGGAAACGCCGCATCCCGCGCAGCCAGCGATCGTAATCGGCGGACTTCCGGCGGAAATAGTCGGCCACCTCCGGATGCGGCAAAATCAGAAACCGCTCATCCGCAAGCCCCGCAATCACCGCGTCGGCCACCTGCTCCACCGAGACCGATCCTTCCATCAGAAAATTGTCCGGGTCCTGCATCAGCATGTTAGTGCGGACGCCCTGCGGGCACAGCGCGCTGACCTTGATTCCGCGGTCGCCATAAGTCATCGCGATCCATTCGGCAAGCGCGAGCGCGGCGTGTTTGGTAACTGCGTAGATGACCGATTCAAGCGACGTGATCAGCCCCGCGGCCGAGACGGTTTGCAGAAGATAGCCATCGCCGCGCTCCAGCATTTTCGGCAGAACCGCGCGCGCCGCGTAGACGTGGGCCATCACGTGCACGTCGCGCATGCGCGCCCAATCGGCGTCGGGCGCGAAAACGTCCGCGGGAATGAAGATTCCGGCATTGGAGCAGAACAGATCGATGCAGCCGAATTGTCCGAGCGTTTCATGCACCAGGCGCTGGATCTCGGCCTCCTTCCCGACATCCACCTGCGCGCCGACGCCCCCGACTTCTTCGGCCACGCGCCGGGCGCCGGCTCCGTCGAGATCGGCGACGATGACCGCGCGCGCGCCTTCGGCCTTGAATCGCCGCGCCAGCGCTTCCCCGATTCCGGTGGCCGCGCCGGTGACCACCACGACTTTATCTTTCACCTGCATGCCGGTTATGATACCAGTCGCTCATGAAATCTTTTGACGTTGCGATCGCCGGCGCCGGCGTGTTCGGCGCGTGGACCGCGTTCCTGCTGGCGCGCTCGGGCGCAAAGGTGCTGCTGGTGGACGCGCACGGGGCGGGGAATTCACGCGCGAGCTCGGGCGGCGAGACGCGCATCATGCGTATGTCCTATGGCGCGGATGAAATCTATACGCGCTCGGCCATCCGGTCGCTGAAGCTGTGGAAACAATTCTTCCCCGATGTGTTTCAGCGAACCGGTGTGCTGGTAACCTCGCCTCGCGACGATCCGTATCTGCATTCCACTCGCGAAACACTCGGCCGTGTCCGCTACAAATTTGAATGGCTCGATTCCAACGCGCTGAGTGCGCGCTTTCCCTCCATCGCTCTGAACAAAAACTCGGCGGGAATTTACGAGCCGCAAAGCGGCGTGCTGCTCGCCCGCCGCGCGGTGCGCGAAGTGGTTGGTGCAGCAGTCGAAGCAGGCGCGCGGTTCGAAATCGGGCGCATCACGCCCGAACGATTGCCGAAAGCCGGCGCGATCGTTTTCGCCTGCGGGCCGTGGCTGCCGTCGATTTTTCCAGAGCTACTGGGTCGCCGCATCCGGCCGACACGCCAGCCGGTTTTCTTCTTCGGGAATCGCGAACCCTTCGATGTTCCCGCGTGGGTCGCGTTTCGCGAAGGAGTCTACGCGCTGCCGCCGGTCGAGGGCCGCGGCTTCAAGCTCGCGATCGACGAACACGGCAGCGCCTTCGATCCTGAGAACGGCGAGCGCAAAGTCTCGGCTGCCGAAATCCAAAAAATCCGCGCAGTGCTCGCGCGGCGATTTCCCGCACTCGCGGATGCGCCACTGTTGGAATCGCGTGTGTGCCAGTACGAGAACACCTCGAACGGCGACTTCCTGATCGACCGCCATCCGCAGCTCGCCAACGTCTGGATCGCCGGAGGCGGCAGCGGGCACGGTTTCAAACACGGTCCATTCGTGGGCGAATACATCGCCGCGCGCCTCGCCGGGAAGCCCCGCGAGGAGCCGCGTTTTCTCCTCGCGTCGAAAGACGTGCGACAGAATCGCGCGGTCTATTGAGGCCGGAGATACACGACCAGCGCGTACACGACGGGAACGCTGAACAGGCTGGAATCGATGCGGTCGAGCCAACCGCCGTGTCCGGGAAGCAAGGTTCCGCTGTCCTTAACTCCAGCTCCGCGCTTGATGGCGGACTCGCACAGGTCCCCGAGCTGCCCCGCGATATTGCCCGCCGCGGCGATTGCGATCACCATCCACAGCGGCGCGGGAATCAGGTAATGCGCGTAGATCCAGCCGGCCAAAACGCCGCCCACCACCGACCCGATCGCGCCTTCCCACGTTTTCGAGGGACTCACCCGCGAGGCGAGCGCGTGTGCGCCGAACGCCTTTCCGGCATACAGCGCCGCCGTATCGCCCGCCCAGCTCAGCAGCAGTGCGAACATCAGCCAGTGCGGCAGGATCGCATGCAGCGCGATGGCGCAGCGCAGCGCTCCGAAAACATAAACGACCCCCAACAGGAACGCGGCGCCCGCCGCGAGCGCTCCGGCAAGATCGGTGACGCGCATGGCGAGCGACATGCCGAGAAACGCCGCCAGCACGATGACTAGCGCCGGGTCCGGCGCGAACAGCAGCGCGACTCCGGCGAGCATGGCCGCATATCCCGCCCGCGCGATGCCGTTCGCCTGTGCGATCCTGTCATATTCGTGAAACGCCAGCAGCGCGACCAGGGCGACCGCCGCGCGGAAGGCCCATTCCGGCGCGAACAGCACCAGCCAGACAAACGCCGGAATCAGGACCAGCGCGGTCGCCAGGCGAATCATCGCGCGGTGATGGTGGCCGGCTCCAGCTCCGGTTCGACGGGCAGATTCTCGCTGATGGCGCCGAAGCGCCGGTCGCGTTTCTGATAGTCGAGAATCGCGCGCAGCAGCTCGCCGCGGCTGAAATCGGGCCACAGCGTCTCGGTCACGTACAGCTCGGCATAGGCGATCTGCCACAGCAGGAAGTTGCTCACGCGCATCTCGCCGGAGGTGCGAATCAGCAGGTCGGGATCGGGCATTCCCGCGGTGTACAGTCGCGCGGAGATGGCGTGCTCGTTAATTTCGGCGCCGTCGGAAACCAGCGATTTCACGGCGTCCACCAGCTCCGCGCGTCCGCCGTAATTGATCGCCAGATTCAACTGCAGTCCGCGGTTCCCGGCGGTCGAGTGGATCACCGAATCGAGCTCATGACGCACGAATTTGGGCAAATCGTTCAGCCGTCCGATGGCCGTGAAGCGGATGTCGTGGCGATGCATTTCGGCAAGCTCCGCGCGCAGATAGATGCGCAGCAGACGCCACAGCGTTTCGACCTCGGCGCGCGGACGCTTCCAGTTTTCGACCGAAAACGCGTACAGTGTGAGCGCGCGCAATCCCAGGCGCGCGCAGGTCTCCACGGTCTCCCGCACCGGCTGAATTCCAGCTTTGTGCCCGGCGACGCGCGGAAGATTGCGGCGCCGCGCCCAGCGTCCGTTGCCATCCATAATGATGGCGATGTGCGCCGGCAGCCGCGCCGGGTCGATCGCGCGAGCGAGCGCGTAGTCAGCGTCGCGCGGATCGAGATGCTCGAGGAGCGCCTGCATTGCCAATTTTCCATGGTAACGGATAAACTGGGCTGCAATGAGACCAGTCACGTTGTTAATGCTTGCAGCCGCGCTGCTCCCCGCCGAGACGCCATTTGCCGGCCGCTGGGACATCAGGGTCACCACGCCCAAGGACACCTATCCCGACTGGATGGAAGTCGCGATGAAGGACGATCGGCCGATGGTCCGCGTGCAGCCGCGATCGGGCAGTGTGCATCCGGTGACAGGCGTTCAGCTCGACGGTTCGCACATGAGCCTGACGCTGTCGCCCGCGAACAACGGCCGGCCGGAAGTCACTTGGGACCTGGCCTTTGCCGGCGGAAAATTTACCGGCATGCAGAAACGCGGCGGAGTCGAGATGGCGAAGCTCGAAGGCGTCCGCGCACCGGAACTGAAGCGGCCGATGCCCAAATCCTGGTCGAAGCCCGAGCCCATTTTCAACGGCAAGGATCTCACCGGTTGGGAGCCGTTCCAGGGCGAGAATCACTGGATGGTCGAAAACGGCGAGCTGGTCAACCAGGAGCATGGCGCGGACCTGAAATCCACGCGCAAATTTCAGGATTTCAAGCTGCACATCGAGCTGAATTGTCCCGACGGCGGTAACAGCGGAATTTATCTTCGCGGCCGCTATGAGATTCAGGTCGCCTACGAAAAAGAGCCGGATAATTTTCACAGCATGGGATCGATTTACGGAATGCTGGCTCCCTCGCGCGAGATGCCGCGCAAACCGGGACAATGGGAAGCTTTCGACGCAACGCTGGTCGGTCGCTGGATCACGCTGGTGCGCGACGGCGAGACCATTCTCGACCATCAGGAGATCGCGGGCATTACCGGCGGCGCGCTGGACGCCAATGAGGCCGAACCCGGTCCGTTTTATCTGCAAGGCGATCACACCGGCGGAATGAAATATCGCAACATCACCATCTCGGTGCCGAGATGAAGAACGCGAACGCGGTGGTGCACTGGGCGGGCGGCGATTATTTCGTCGGCGTTCCGCCCAGCGGGCACGCTCTCACGCTGGACATCAACGGCGAGCGATCGAACGCGGCGGGCCCGCTCGAACTGCTGCTGGTCGCGCTGGGCGGCTGCACCGGCGCCGACGTCATCTCGGTACTGAAGAAAAAGCGCGAGCAGGTCACCGCGTACCGCGTCGAGGTGCATGGCGAGCGGCGCGAGGAATATCCCAAGGGATTCCGCAAATTCGAAGTACGCCACATTCTGCGCGGGCGAGGACTATCGGCCGACAACGTCGCCAAGGCGATCGAGCTGTCCACCAACAAATATTGCAGCGTCGCGGCGACAGTGAGGCCGGCCGCGGAGATCGTCACCAGCTTCGAGATCCAGGAGGAAAGCACGGCAAGCGCTTGACCGGCGCAGCGCCACCTCACCGGCGGACATAAATTAACGTGGTAGACGCGCGGCGTCCCCATGTGCACGGCGGGGACGTCGGAGGTTCTGATGCCGTTCGCGAAAGCGAACGTCTCTGGCACTGCTGCGCACTGTCTTCCGCGCTTCCCGGCTCATAATGTCGCGGCCGCGCGGGAGGCATATGCTGCGGATGTACCATCTATTAGAGGTATCTCTGTTGATGCGGAAACTCGGCCTTTTTCTGCTCGCTGCCGCATTGTGCGCGGCGCAACCTTACGATCCCTCCATGTTCGGCGCGCTTCAATGGCGCAGCATCGGACCCAATCGCGGCGGACGATCCATCACCTCCGCCGGCAGCGCCGCGCGACCCAACGAATATTATTTCGGAGCCACCGGCGGCGGACTCTGGAAAACCACCGACGGCGGCATGACGTGGAAACCGGTCACCGACGGCCAGATCAAGAGCTCCTCGGTCGGCGCTGTCGCCGTCTCCGAATCCAATCCCGACGTCGTCTACATCGGGATGGGCGAAACCGAGCTGCGCGGCAACATCATGCAGGGCGATGGCGTTTATAAATCCACGGACGCGGGAAAAACCTGGCATCACGTGGGCCTCACCGACACGCAGGCCATCGCGCGCATCCGCATCGACCCGTCGAATCCCGATATCGTCTACGTCGCCGCGCTCGGCCATCCCTTCGGCTGGAATACGGAGCGCGGCGTCTTTCGCACGCGCGACGGCGGCAAAACCTGGCAGAAGATTTTATATAAGGACGATCACGCCGGCGCTGTCGATCTCGCGCTCGATCCGCACAATTCGCGCACGATGTACGCCGCGATCTGGGACGCCTATCGAACCTCGTGGACCCTTTCAAGCGGCGGCCCGCGCAGCGGATTCTATAAATCCAGCGACGGCGGCGACCATTGGACCGAAATCACGCGCAATCCAGGATTGCCTCAAGGCATCATCGGAAAAATCGGCGTCGCCGTTTCGGCCGATTCGAATCGCGTCTACGCCATGGTGGAGGCCGACGACGGCGGACTGTTCCGCTCCGAAGACGCGGGCGCTCATTGGACGCGCGTCAATGAAGATCGCCGCCTGCGCCAGCGCGCGTTCTACTACTCGCGCATCACCGCTGATCCGAAAAATAAAGATATCGTCTACATCATGAACACCGGTCTTTATAAATCCACCGACGGCGGCAAAACCGTGCGCCAGCTTCGGCCGCGCCATGGCGATCAACACGATCTGTGGATCGCCTCGAACGATCCCAATCGCATGATCAACTCGAACGACGGCGGCGCGAATGTCTCGGTCAACGGCGGTGAAACCTGGTCGAACGAAGATTACCCCACCGCGCAGATCTATCACGTCGCGACGACCATCGATATTCCCTATCACGTCTGTGGCGCGCAGCAGGATAACTCGACCATCTGCGTCACCAGCGCTCCGGCGGGCCGCGGAGGAGGCGGAGGAGGCGGCGACAATCTCGGGCGTCCCACGTATTCGCCCGGCGGCGGCGAAAGCGGCTACATCGCGCCCGATCCCAAAAACGCCGACCTGCTTTACGCCGGCAGCCAGGGCGCTCTGCTTACCGAATACGATCGCAAAACCGGCCACCTGCGCGACGTCCAGGTCTATCCATTGTTTTTCTCCGGCATGCCGTCGAGCGCGCTCAAGGAGCGCTGGCAGTGGACCTTCCCCATCGTCTTTAATCCTGTCGATCCCAACATCCTGTACACTTCCTCGCAACACCTTTGGAAAACCACCAATCGCGGCCAGAGCTGGGAGCGCATCAGCCCCGACCTCACGCGCGCCGATCCCAAAACGCTGGGCGATTCCGGCGGTCCCATCACCAAAGATCAGAACGGTCCGGAAATCTACGCGACCATCTTCACCATCGCGCCGTCGCATCACGACGTGAACGTCATCTGGACCGGCTCGGATGACGGCATGGTCTACATCACCCCCGATGGCGGAAAAACCTGGAAGAATGTCACGCCCCAGGGCCTTCCCGATTTCATCCGCATCAGCATGATCGAAGACTCGCCCACCAAGCCCGGCACCGCGTACCTCGCTGCGAAAAATTATCAGGCCGACGATCGCAAACCCTACGCGTATCGCACCGACGATTACGGCGCCACCTGGACCAGGATCGTCAACGGCATTCCGGGCGACGATTTCGTGCACGCCATCCGCGAAGATCCCCAAAAACCCGGGCTTCTTTTCGCCGGAACGGAGCACGGCATTTATGTTTCCTTCAACAGCGGCGCCGAATGGCAGTCGCTGCGCCTGAATCTACCCGACCTTCAGGTCCCCGATCTGCTCATCGATGGCGACGATCTCGTCATCGCGACGCACGGACGATCGTTCTACGTTCTCGACGACATTTCGGTTCTGCGCCAGCTCCGCGGGCCGATTCAATCCACGCACCTGTTCACGCCCGACCCCGCGATCCGCTCGCTCGATCGCGGCGCGACGCTCGATTATTTTATGCCCAAGGAAGCCGAGAGCGTGAAGATCGAGATTCTGGACAATTCGGGCAACGTGATCCGCACGTTCGTAGGATCACCCGATGAAGACAAGAAAGCGCAGGCGCGCCGAGAGCAGGCGGATGAAGAAGGCTTCGGCCGCGGCATGGTCCGGCCGCCGACACGCAAAGCGGGAGGCAACCGTTACTCCTGGGATCTGCGCTATCCCGGCGCGACCACCTTCGAAGGCCTGATTTTCTGGGGCGCGCCCACCGATCAGGGTCCGCTTGCGGTTCCCGGCGAATACCAGGTGCGCCTCACCGCCGGCGGCGTAACGGAAACGCGCCCGCTGCGCGTCGAGCGCGATCCGCGCGAAATCGACATCAGCCAGGCGGATCTCGAACAGCAGTTCAAACTGGCGAGCCAGGTCCGCGACAAAACCAGCGAGGCGAACGACATGGTGATCCGCATTCGCGCGCTCAAGAAAGAAATTGACGACCGCGTGAAGAAAGCGCCGCCGCTTGGCGCGGCGGGCGAGCGTCTCAGCAC
The DNA here is from genome assembly GCA_035501755.1 of Bryobacteraceae bacterium. Lineage (GTDB taxonomy): Bacteria > Acidobacteriota > Terriglobia > Bryobacterales > Bryobacteraceae > Palsa-187. The sequence goes on from DATJVN010000139.1 coordinate 52,983, forward strand.
GCACCTGAGCGAAGTCGAACAGGACGTTTACCAGGTCCGCAATCGCAGCGGCCAGGACCCGCTCAACTTCCCCATCAAGATCAACAACCAGCTCGCCGCGCTGTTCCGCATCATCGAAACCGGCGACGCGAAGCCCACCGATCAGAGCTACGTCGTGTTCAAAGAACTTTCCGAGCGCCTGGATCAAATCAAGCAGCGATTGGACACAATCCTGACCTCGGATCTCCCGGCGTTCAACCGTGCCGCGAAGTCGGCCGGGCAGGCGGAGATTCGTTGATTTATAAGAATCGGATCCCCTGTATTTTCGGGACAGCGGTTTCAAATCACAAAACTATGTAGGCCGACGCAGCTACCTCGCCAGGAACGGCCAGTGCTGGATCCAGTGCAGGTGATAGTGCCGGAGTTCAAAATATCCGAACGCCGCCAGTGCCACCAGCACCAATGCCGTCCATAACAGCACCGCTCTCCACGGGAACCGGCGTCCTTCGCGATGCAGCACCAGCAGATAGCTCGCGAATACGCCGACAAAATACAAACCCACCATCGGCACCGCGAACAGCATCATGTTGAACACGTCCGGCGTCGGCGTCACGATCGCCGCCAGAATCGTGATCGCCAGGATCGCGTAGCGCGAATGCTTGATCAGCCAGCGCGGCGACGCGATATGCAAGAGTGTGAGGAAGAAAATCACCACCGGCAGCTCGAACACCAGCGAGACGCCCAGGATCACGTTGACGAACAGATCAAAGTAGTATTCGATCGAAATCATCGATTCGACGCCCGCGAATTTGCCGATGCCCAACAGGAACACCAGCGCGTAGCGGAACGCGACAAAGTAGGCGAACAGGCCGCCCGAAATGAACAGCCCCGCCGTGGTCAGCACGAACGGCACGGCCCATCGCCGCTCCCGTCTGTACAATCCCGGCGAGATGAACGCCCACACCTGGTACAGAATCCACGGCGAGGCGACGAAGATCGACGCGACCACCGGCACCCAGATGTAGATGATGGAAAACTGCTCCAACGGATGGACCGCCACGAGCGACCCCTGCCCGATTTTCTTGAGCGCATCGGCGGCCGGCGCCTGCACGAACCGCCACAACGGCTCGGCGAAGATGATGCTTCCGAAAAACGCCACGCCGAATCCGATCAGCATCTTGATGATGCGTGAGCGCAGCTCCTCCAGATGCTCCAGGAACGACATGCGCAGCATGCCGCCTTCTTCGTCGGGACCCTCCGGCGGGGGAGGCGGCGTCGTGCCGCGCGATCCACCCCCGGCCGAGGCGGGCACCACGGCCGTGGAGCCTGGCGCAACGACCTCCACCGCGCCCGGCGCTACAGAATCGGATTGAACGGCAGGAGACTGCTCTCCGCCCTTGGTTTCGTCCATGCTAAAAAATCAGCGCTCTCAACTATGCTGGGGCGTCGCTTCGGTTCGAGGAACCGTGCCCTCGACGGAGGGAAGCGGATGTTCGTGCTGGGCCGCTTCCTCGGCTCCGTGCGATTCGGCGCCCGCAGGTTCGGTAGCGCTTACAGTGGATGAGGTGGAGGGTGAAGGCTGGTACATGTACGGCTGGTCTCCGTTGTAGGCGGAGTCGTCGTAGGTGTAATCGTAATCGGTAGGAATCGCCGGAGCCGCGATAGTGTTCGCGGACTCCTTGGATGCCTCCGTTTCCCGCTCCAGATTGCGCATTTCGCGCTCAAAGGAAGACTTCAGATCGCTCGAAGCCCGGCGGAATTCGCTGAGCGCCTTGCCCACCGTACGCCCCAGCTCCGGCAGCTTCTTCGGCCCGAACAGAACCAGGGCGAGGATGAAGATGAAGAACATCTCTTCGAACCCGATCGGTCCCATGCCCTGCTCCTTTCGAAAATTCGACACCCCGGCGGGCGTCTACCGTCATGATAGCAGGTGTCACTCGCGCGGCGGACCGGCCAGCGCCTCGAAGCTGATCCGGTCATAAATCTCGGAAAGCGGGATCGCGGCATTCACGCTCTCAAACCGGCAGCTCGATTCGAGGCCGACGACGTCCTTCAACCACCACTGCCCTTCTCGCCGCCGGTAAACCTCGACGCGCGGTTGATCTTGCGAAATCAGCGCATATTCTTGCAGCGATTCGATGGCGCGGTACTGCTGCGCTTTGAATCCGCGATCATACGCCTCGGTCGATGGCGAAAGCACCTCGACGATCACGGTCGGGTTCGTCACCGCGTCTTTCCGGGCATCGACAAAGCGCGGCTCGCCGCGGATCACCATCACATCGGCGTAGGTGTACATGGTTCGCGGCGCAACTTCGAGCCGCATGTCGCTGGAACTCACTCCGCAGGGCGTTCCGTCGAGGGCGTTACCGAGCCTCCGAGCCACGTTGCTGATGAGAGTAGCGTGCGCCCACGTGCCGCCGGACATGGCATACACGTAGCCTCCGTAAAATTCGCTGCGAGAGTCCGCTGCCCGTTCCCGGTCCAGGTACTCCTCGGCAGTAATCTTCGCCTGCGCATGCGCCGACATGCCTCCATTGTCGCCGTTTTTGTGATGTACTTCACACATAAGGAGCGATGGGTGACGAGGGGACGAGGCGGGTTCAGGCTCTGCTTTGTAGCCGCCAGCTTGCCGGAACAGCGCGCTTCCCGTACGCTGTATGTATGGAAGTGCGCCTCAATAATCCAGACCTCGAAGCCAAAATCGAGCGTTGGGTGACGGAAACAGGTCGCCCCGCCGAAGAGCTCCTGGAGGACGCGATGGCGAGCTACTTCGAAGAGCTCACGAAAATTCGTGAGATGCTGGACAAGCGTTACGACGATCTCCACACCGGCCGTGTTAAGCCGATCCCTGGGGAGGAAGTCAACGCGTATTTCCGCGAAAAGAGCGCTCGCCGCCGCTCCAGATCCGGCTCGTGATCGGATACGCCTTCCATCCGGAAGCGCGAACTGACCTCGACGACGTTTGGGAGGCCATCGCGTACGAAAGCGTCGATGCCGCCGACCGGGTTATCAGAAAGATATTGACCTCGATCAATCGCCTCGCCTCCTTCCCACATCAGGGTCATCGCCGCACCGATCTCACGACCCGGCCGCTGCGATTCATCCGTGTCTACGACTACCTCATCGCCTACGCACCCGACCAAAAGCCGCTTTGGGTCGTCGCCGTGTTTCACGGACGCCGCAGCCCGCGCGTGATAGCTGCGATTTTGAGAGGCCGCGAGTAACTGCTAAACTAACAACAGATGACCCTCGACGAACTTCAGCGCGATTATTCTTCGCTCCGCCAGCAGGCTGACGCTGTGCGGAGCTATCTTTGACGCCCCCACCCGCAAATCCCAGCTAGCCAAAATCGAAGAACGGACCAACGCTCCCGATTTCTGGTCGAATCCTGAAAAAAGCCAGAAACTCATGCAGGAGCGCAAGCGACTGGAAGAGCAAGTCCGCCACGATACCCGCATCGCGTCCCTCACCTCCGATCTCGATACTCTCTTCGAGCTCGCCCGTGAAGGCGAAAACGTCAACGGCGATATCGAGCACACCATGTCCGGCTTCCGCCGCGAACTCGAGCAGCTCGAAGACGCCATGCTGCTTGCCGGCGAAAACGACTCGCGCAGCGCCATTATGACCATCCACCCCGGCGCCGGCGGCACCGAAAGCCAGGACTGGGCCGAAATGCTCCTGCGCATGTACCTGCGCTGGGCCGAGCGCCACGGCTTTGAGAGCGTCATCACCGATCGTCTGGAAGGCGAAGGCGCCGGCATCAAATCGGTCACCTTCGAAATCAACGGCGAAAACGTTTACGGCCTCCTGCAATCCGAAGTCGGCGTGCATCGCCTGGTGCGCATCTCCCCCTTCGACGCCAACGCGCGCCGCCACACTTCTTTTGCCTCGGTCTTCGTCTATCCCCAGATCGACGACGAAATCAAGATCGACATCCGCCCCGAAGACCTGCGCGTCGATACGTTCCGCGCTTCCGGCGCCGGCGGCCAGCACGTAAACCGCACCGATAGCGCCATCCGCATGACGCACCTGCCCACCGGCATCGTGGTCCAGTGCCAGAACGAGCGCAGCCAGCACAAAAACCGCGCCTCCGCGATGAAGCAGCTCCGCGCCAAGCTGTACGAATTTGAGCTCGACAAAAAACGCGCCGCAGAGCGCAAACTCGAAGACTCCAAACTCGAGATCAACTTCGGCAGCCAGATCCGCAGCTACGTGCTCGCGCCCTATCGCCTCATCAAGGACCACCGCACCAAGCTCGCCATCGGCGACGTCGATCGCGTGCTCGACGGCGATCTCGATTCGCTCATCCACGCCTGGCTGGCGTATCGGAAAACCGGAAAAATCGCGGGCGATGCCAAAGACGATATCGGTGTTGATTAATGTGTCGGATGCCGCCGCACGCATTCGCCAAGGCGGCGTAGTCGCGTTTCCCACCGAAACCGTCTACGGACTCGGCGCCAACGCTCTCGACCCGCAAGCCGTCGCCAAAATTTTCGAACTTAAAGGCCGCCCGCACACCAGCCCGCTGATTGTCCACGTCTCATCCATCGAAATGGCCAAGCGCTACGCCGCCGAATGGCCGCCCATCGCCGACGAACTCGCGCGAAAACACTGGCCCGGCCCGCTGACCCTCGTCGTTTCGAAATCGCCGGAGATCCCCGACATCGTCACTGCCGGACTCGCAACCGTCGGCCTGCGCATGCCGAATCATCCCCTCGCTCTAGAACTCATCGAAAAATCCGGAGTGCCCATCGCCGCGCCAAGCGCCAACCGTTTCACGCATCTTTCGCCGACCACCCCCGAACACGTCGAAGAAGAATTCGGCGGCGCCGTCGAGATCCTCGAAGGCGGCCCCTCGCAAGTCGGAATCGAATCGACCGTGGTCAGCGTGGTCAACGGCGAATTAAAACTTCTGCGACCCGGAATGATCCCAATCGACGCCGAATCCATCCCCACTCCCGCAGGCGCTCACCCGGCGCCAGGTATGTACCCGCGCCACTACAGCCCGCGCACGCGACTGATCCTCGTCGAAGGTCCGCGCAATCTCCCCGATCGCGCCGGCGCATACGTCTGGCACAACCGGCCTGGCGACGCCGCCCGCAGGGTCCGCATGCCCGGCGATCCGCCATCCTACGCGGCGCGCCTCTACGATGTGCTCCACCAGCTCGACTCCGAACACTGGCCCTGGATCGCCGTCGAATGCCCGCCTGACGCTCCCGAATGGTCCGCCATCCGCGACCGCCTGCAACGCGCATCGGCGCAACAGTTCTGAGCTCCACTTTTGGGGAAATTTCCTTGGAAGGAAGAAAGCGCGACGCCCTTCACCGCGCCCTCTCCAATTTCAGAATAGCAAACTAAATTATTGAAAACAAGACTAGATATTGTTTCTGAATTAAGCTAGCATCAACCTCGTGATTCCCCCGGAAAGCCTTGCGCCCGTGACTCGCGCCATCAATGACGCCTTCGGTGTCGCCGCGTTCGACGACATCCGCGACCTGACCGAGCGGCCCGGCTCCAACCGCGCCTTCCGCATCGTCGTGCGGGGATCCGCATACCTGTTGCGCATCAACACGCGGGCCGGCGATATGACGCGTCACTATACCGCGATGCAGGCGGCCGCTGACGCTGGACTCGCTCCGCGCGTGCATTACGCCAGCCCGGAAGATCGTGTTTCCATCACCGATTTCGTGGAAGCAGTGCCGTTTCCGGCAACCGATGCGCTGCGTCGCGTGCCCGCCGCTCTGCGCACCCTGCACGCGCTCGCCCCGTTTCCCGCGGCTCCCTTCAACACCACCTGCACATTCCTGTTGAACAAGGGAGCCGCACTTGACGGCTTTCTCCACAAATTCCGCGCCGCGAACATCCTGCCGGAACGTGACCTCAATGAACTTTTCACTCAATACGCGCGTGTCGCCGAAGCCTATTCGTCCATCGAACCCGACCCGGCGCCGAGCCACAACGACCTGTTCAAGCCCGACAATATCCTCTTCGATGGAACCCGCCTGTGGCTGGTCGATTGGGAGGCTGCGTTCCAGAACGATCGCTATGCCGACCTGGCGGTAGCGGCGAATATGCTCGTTTCGAACGAAGCCGAGGAACGCATCTATCTTCACGAATATTTCGGCACAGCGCCGGACTCATACCAGTCCGCCCGGTTCCATCTGATGAGGCAACTCGCCCATATCTTCTACGCGATGGTTTTTCTCAGCCTGGGTTCCGCGGCGAAGCCAATCGATTGGAGCGAGCCTGTTCCCGCATCCGCCGATTTTCAGCGCCGCTTCTGGGCGCGCGAGGCCGGCCTCGCGGATGATCATTCGAAAGCGCTGTACGGTCGGGTGCATTGGGAACAGCTCCGGGGCAACCCGGAAATCGAAGAAGCGTTGAGAGCGGTCGCAAAACGAAAGGCAAACTTAGCGGGCTATTGTGCTGTCTCTGAAATCGCTTGCCTGTCCCGATCGGACGCGACGGCGCCTCGGACGGCGGGATTCATCCCGCGCGGAGCTTCAGCTCCGCCAATCGAGCCGAGGCGGCGGGGCTAAAGCCCCGCGCGGACTGAAGGTCCGCTGTCCGCCGGTATTATTCTATGGACCTCAGAAACCGCACACTAGCTCCGCGCATCGCGATCAGCCCCGCCCGGAGCCTTTGATCGATCATGGAAGCCAGTTCACGGCTTCGGCCACACCCTTGAGTACTGGTTCTTCCATCACATCCATGTTCGCCAGAACTAAATGTGCGTCTACACGGGGTTAGCATTCTTTTGATGAATGATTTCCATCTGCTTGTCTATCCGTCGCACACAAAATTACGAAACGAACCCAAGCCGGCTCTGCGACTCCTCTGTGCATCGAGCTATAAAATTACGAAACGAACCCAAGCCCGCGCTTTACCTGCCCCTGGCGAATATGCTACAAACGGTTCAGCGTCAGGAGGTTCCATGCGCGTTTGGGCTACAGTGCTGATGTGCGCTTCCGCGGCCGTAATGGCCGCGCCGAACAACGCACCGGTCACATTCAATAAGGACGTTCTTCCCATCGTCGAAAAGCGCTGCCAGGATTGTCATCGCCCCGGCGAAGCCGCGCCGTTTTCGCTGCTTACCTATAAGGACGCGCGCCCGTGGGCCCGCTCCATCCGCCAGGCCGTGGTCACCAAAAAGATGCCGCCGTGGTTCGCCGACCCCAGCGTGGGCCATTTTTCCAATGACCGCTCGCTCACCCAGCGCGAAATCGACACGCTGGTCGCCTGGGTTGACGGCGGCGCCAAGGAAGGCGATCCCAAGGATGCGCCGGCTCCGCGCACCTTCGTCGAAGGATGGAACATCGGCAAGCCCGACCTGGTGCTCCAGATGCCCAACGCCTTCGATGTCCCCGCGCGCGGAACCATCGAATATCAGTACGTCATTCTGCCGACCGGCCTCACCGAGGACAAGTGGGTGACCAAAGTCGAGGTGCGGCCCGAGGCGCGCTCGGCGATGCATCACGTGATCGCCTACGTGCGCGAGCCCGGCTCGAAGTGGTTCGCCGACGAGAAACCCGGCGTGGTGTTCATCCCCCCGAAGGGACAGGGCGGAGGAGCATTAGGCATCGGCGGTTACGTTCCCGGCGAATCCTTCGCGCCGCCCGCGACCCCGCATCGCGCGACGTTGCTCAAGGCCGGCTCCGATATCGTGCTCCAGTTGCACTACACCACCAACGGAACGCCCACCTCGGATCGCACCAAGGTCGGCTTCATTTTCACCGATCAGCCGCCGACCGAAAAAGTGGTCAGCTCCATGGCGCTGCAGTTCCGCTTCGCGATTCCGCCGGGAGATCCCCACTATAAAGTGGAAGCTTCCAGCATCGTCAAAGAGGATTGCGACCTGATCAGCATGATGCCGCACGCGCATCTGCGCGGAAAATCGTTCGTATACAAAATCACGCGACCCAACGGCGAAACCGAGACCATCCTCAACGTGCCGCGCTACGATTTCAACTGGCAGCTCACGTATTTTCCGGCCAAGCCGATCCATCTTCCCAAGGGAACCAAGATCGAGGTGACGGCGTACTATGACAATTCGCCAAACAATCCCTATAATCCCGACCCGAGCAAGGAAGTCCGCTGGGGCGAGCAGACCTGGGAGGAGATGATGATCGGCTACTACAGCGTCGTGGTAACCGATCCGCAGAAGCAGCCCCAGACCTCGGGCGCTCCGGAGTAAGAAAGAGCCGAAACGCGAATTGAATTAGCGTTTATTCGCGTTCATTTGCGGCTTATCATCAACCCGCGTCAGGTACAGCACGAACGGGGTCACTTCAAACGGCATTTTCTCGCGCGCCGAGAGCAGCGAGATCGGACGCGTCTTCACCAGCGTCAACTGGTTGTTCCACGGGTTCACTTTGACGCGCGATCCCAGCGGAAGCGCGGCGATCTGTTCCAGCTTTTGATCGTCGAGCGCCGGCGCGGCTGAGGCGAATTCCGCAAGGCGCCCGAGCGCATCCGCATTCGCCACCTGATTTCCTAAATTCGCCTGCAACAGCCTTGGCAGAGCGTCGCTGCGGCCGCCGAGCGCCTTCAGGAACAATCCCGCGTTCGCCGTTTTCTGATACGGCGACGCCTTCATGATCTCGATCGTCTTCTTCCCCGCCGCGGCGATCTCTTCAGGCGAGCGCTGAAAGCGGAAGCGCTGCAACAGCTCGGCGTCGCTCAGCATGGTCTGATTGCGAAAGGCGAACTGCGTCGGCGTGGGATGGCCCAGCGCGATATGCGCCAGCTCATCGGCGAGCACCAGCGCGAGGCTCGCCTCGTCGGGCAAAACATCGATGAGTCCTCGGCTGATCACGATGGTGTGGCCGATCGAAAACGTCTCGATGGGCGTGGTCAGCAGCACACGGCAGCGCGCATCCACGTTCAGGTTCGCGGAAACGATCAGATTATTCACCACCGTGTTGAGCACTTCATCCACGGCGCCCGCGGGCGCGATAAAGCCGCCTTTTTCCAGGCGCTCGAGCAGATTCTCCTCGGCCTGCCGCTCCCATGACCGCTGACTCTCCAGCGGCGAAATGTCCTTGGGCGTCGCATCGTCCTTCACGCCGGATGAGCTGTCCACCAGGATGCTGGTAAGCTCGTCGAGCTTGTTGGCGCGCGCCGAAACATAATCCCAGATGCGCGATTGCGCCTTGAAGCGTCGCGTTCCTTTGTCGATGGTTCCGGCTTCCGGCTCCTCCTCGACGTAGATCTGCGCCGGCACCCACTCGCCAGTAGCGACGTTGACGCGCCAGCTATCGAAATGGAAGTAGCGCTCGGCGGGCGCGTGTTTTTGCGCAGGCTCGGGAACGTAGGTTCCGTTGAAACGCACGATCGCATTGTCGCGATCCTCCACCCAGATGCGGCCGACGAATTTCCCCGGCTGCGCCCGGCGCAGCGGCGCGACGTCGAATACCAGGCAGCGTACCTCGCCCAGAAATTCGCGGCGCACGTAATCGAAGCTGTAGGTCTGGCGATTAAAATCGTGCAGATCGATCACCGCCATCTGCGCGAAACCGCGGGGCAGGAAGCGCATCGGCTCGTTTTTCGCGTGCTTGGAATTTTTCGCCGCCGGCGCGTCGGTGCGCTCGATCAGAGCTTCGTAGGAGACCTCCTCACCCAGCCGGAAGCGGCCGAGGAAATAGTGATCCTTGTTCGGCCGCGCGTCGGCGGCAGCGCCTTCGGGCGTTTCCTGGATGTAGGTTTCGATCAGCGGAGTGCGCGTCTTGATCGAATCGAGAAACGAATTTTCCTTTTCGACGATCCGCTCGAGCAGACGATCGACGACGTTGGCGGTATCCGCGGCCGCGAGCGGCAGCAGCGTGAACAGAAATCCCAAAATCTTTTTCATGGCAAACCTCAATAGGCGAGTTCGAAAACGATATGCACGAGGGCCGTCGAATCGACGGCGCGCCCTCCGGACTGCGCCGGGCGGAAACGGATGCCGCGCGCCGCTTCGATCGCATTTTCATCCAATCCGTGGCCCAGCCCGCGCACCACGCGCACCACGCGCAATTGACCTGACGCTTCAAAAGCAATTTCCAGCTCGACTTCGCCTTCAATGAGCAGGCGCTGCGCTTCGGCCGAGTAAACCGGCTTGGGCTTGAACTGAATTTCGACCGGCGTGACCGCGGCCGCGGCGGCTTCGCGGCGGGCCGGTGCGGAATTCGCGACGATCGTGTCGCCGAACGCGCCGCTCGAAACAGTCCGCTTCACGGACGTCTCCGCGTGTCCCGCGGCGGCTTCGGAAAATGCGCCGGGTCGCACCGCGGCGTGCGGCGAAGAGATGCGCGTCGACGCGGCCGGATCGAAAGAACCGGTGACTGGCGGGGCCGTGCGCGCTTCGACAGCAGCGGAGCGCTCGGCCGCGGAAAATCCGGCGGGTTCGAGGATCAATTTCGGCTGCGCGGGCGCGGGCATCGCGCGAGCTTCGATCAGATTATCCGTCTTCATCGGCGCGGAGACCGCGATGCGTGGCGTTTCGGGGACAGGCAGGACAGGGCGCGGCAGCGCGATCACCGGCGGCGCTTCGAGCGCGATTTTCGCCGGGGTCGGGCGCGGAGCCTGCGGACTCGCGCGAAAAACGCGGACCCGCGGAGGCTCGATTTTCGAAGCGCGCGCGGGCATCTCTCGCGGCGGCGCCAGCAACGCGACGCGCCAGGCGCGATTCCGTATTTCTGCCGGCGCGAAGCGGATGGTCAGCAGCAGAGCGATCGCCATGGCGTGTACCGCAAGGCTGATGGTGAACGATGGCGCAGACGCAGGCCGGGTCTCGAGTTGCAGCACGCGTATTCCTCAACAAGCGCGGCTCTAACCGCACGCACTTATTCCATCGGCGAGGAAAAGGGGAATTTATACGGCCTTCACGGATTCTCCGGGCAAGGAATAATCCTTAAACTGCTCGCGCAGGGCGCGCTTGTTGAATTTGCCGACGCTGGTCTTAGGCACCGCTTCGATGAACACCACATCATCCGGCAGCCACCACTTGGCCACGCGGCCTTCGAGGAATTTCAAGATTTCTTCCTTGGTAACTTGTCCGCGGAATTGCGGCAGCGGCGCGACCGCCGCCACCGGACGCTCTTGCCACTTGGGATGCGCCACGGCGATCACCGCGCATTCCATCACTTTGGGATGCGCCATGATTGCGTTTTCCAGATCCACGCTCGAAATCCATTCGCCGCCGCTCTTCACCAGATCCTTGGTGCGATCCATAATCTGGATGTAGCCTTCGGCATCGATCGTCGCGACGTCGCCGGTCCGAAACCATCCATTCATGAACGATTCCAACTGCCCGCGTTCTTCGCCTCGCGGATCGTTGTAATATCCGCTGGTGACCCACGGGCCGCGCACCTGAAGCTCGCCCATCGTGGTTCCATCCCAGGGCAGCTCTTTTCCGGCTTCATCGACGATGCGCACTTCGACGCCCGCGAGCGGCAGCCCATGGCGCGCGAGCAGATCATAGCGCTCCTTGCCGCTGAGCATTTCGAGATGCTCTTTCATTGCGACCACGGTTGCGATCGGTGTGGTTTCCGTCATGCCCCACGCCAGCATGAACCGCACGCCGAATTTCTGCTCGTACCATTCGACGAACTGGCGCGGCAGCGCGGAGCCGGCGGCGACGATGGTGCGGAGCGTCGAGATGTCGTGCTTTTCGTGTTCGAGCAGTGCGTACAGGCCCATCCACAGCGTGGGGACGCCGGCGGTGAAGGTGACGCGTTCGCTCTCGATCATGTGGGCGATGTCGTTGGGCTGAAGATGGCGCCCGCACAAAACGATTTTCGATCCCACCATCACGGCGGCGAACGGAATGCCCCAGCCGTTGGCGTGAAACATCGGCACCAGTTGCAGAACGGTGTCGCGCTCGCTGAGAGCGAAGGAGTCAGCCATGGTCAGCGCGTAGCTGTGCAGCACCAGCGCGCGATGCGTGTAGAGCACAGCCTTGGGATGACCAGTTGTGCCGGAAGTGTAGCAGGTGGCGCACGCGGCGGTTTCGTCGAGCTCGGGCCAGGGAAACGGCTCGCCGGGAGATTGCGCGAGCAGGTCTTCGTAGGGACTTGCGTCGTCCATGACGATGATCTCGCGCACTGTCTTGAGTTCGGGCCGGATCTGATCGAGTAGCGAGACGAGAGACGCATCGACGAAGATCACCGTATCGCCCGCGTGATTGATGATGTAGGCGAGCTGGTCGGCGGCCAGGCGCAGGTTCAGCATGTGCAGCACCGCGCCGTAGCAGGTGACCGCGAAGTACAGTTCGAGATGGCGATGGCTGTTCCAGCACAGCGTGCCGACGCGCTCGCCGGGCTTGATCCCCAGCCGCTTCATGGCCCAGGCGAGGCGATGCGTGCGCGCGTGGAAATCGGCATAGCTGTAGCGATGCATGCCCGCGTCGGTGCGCGAGGCGATTTCCTTACGCGGAAAGAGCCGCGCAGCGCGCTCCAGCAGCGGAGTCAGGGTGAGCGGCGTGTTCATCATCAGACCTTGCATGATTTTCTTTCTTCCTCCTGGGCGGCGACAGCGGCGTATCCGCAGCCGAGGATGGCCACGAACATCAGCAGCACGTGACTGTCGCCGATGTTTTTCTCGTAATATCCGCCGGCCAAAATCGCGATCACCGCGGCAACCGCGGCCCGCAAAATCCAGACGTTGGCCGAACCCGGCGGCGCACGCCCGAGCGCGCGCGAAAAATCGTACAGCGGCTGGAGCAGCATCCACACCATCGCCAGCATCGCCGGAATGCCGAGCTCGGCCGCGTAGTGAATATAAATGTTGTGCAGATGCTGATAGTAGCCTTTGGGCAGCGGGAGGCTGGTGCCGGGCGGAAGATAGCTCAGATACTGCTGGCCGACCTCCTCGGGTCCGATACCGAAAACCGGATGCGCCTTGATCATCTGGTAGCCGATGAGCCGGCACATGCGGCGATGCGCGTTCGAATCCAGATCGCCGTTGGGACGGAACGCGGAGATCAGGCGCGTGCCGATCTCGAACGGATTCGCGAGCAGCACGATCGCGGCCACCACGGGAATCGCGATCAGCGTCCAGCGTTTCCACAACCACAGCAGGTATGCTCCGCCGGCCGCGGTCGCAAACCACACCGAGCGTGTTTCGGCGGCGATGAGCGCGACGGAGAGCAGCGCGCCTGCGGCGACGAGCCATACGCTCCAGCGGCCTGCGTTCGAAAAAAACAGCAGCGCGCCCATCACCAGCAGCACCAGCATCATCTGCTCGCTGAACGTCATCCAGTGCGCAGTGAAGCCGGTGATGCGGTCGGCGACGTAGGCTTGATAAAAATCGCGGTGCGCTTCGATCGCGTCCTCGTACTTGTTGTAGAACTGATTCAGCGCCCAGGCTGCGGACGCGGCTGCAGCGACGGTCCAGGCCAGCGCGAGCGTGCGAATCTGCGCGGCCGTGCGAAAAGTGCTCGCCACCAGGAACAGCAGCGAGTAGACGAAAAATTTACGGATCTGGGGCCAGCCCTGCTCGTAATGGCCGTTGACGGCGAGTGAAAGAAATGTTCCGGCGATGAACAACACGAGCGGAAGCCAGATGGGCGGAATGCGCCAACGCTCCCGCGTCACGATCATCGCCACGATCGCTACCGCCAGCAGAACTTCGGACGCGGCGATCGAAATCAACGCGGAAACCGACGCGGCTGCGGTCAGGTACAGGGCGACATCCTGGCGGCGAACAGTCATCCGACGCACTCATGATAGTGTATTAGATCGCATGCAGCCGCAAACCTCCACCGCGATTGATTCTGAATTCACTCGCGGCCTGGGCCTGTACGACTCGACCATGGTGGTTATCGGCTCCATGGTCGGATCGGGAATTTTCATCGTCAGCGCGGAAATGGCGCGTTACCTGGGCAGCCCTGGATGGCTGCTGGCGGCGTGGGTGGTCACCGGCTTCATGACGTTGACCGGCGCGCTGTCCTACGGCGAGCTCGCGTCCATGATGCCGCGCGCCGGCGGCCAGTACGTTTACCTGCGCGAGGCGTTTTCGCCGCTGTGGGGTTTTCTCTACGGCTGGACGCTGTTCCTGGTAATCCAGGCGGGAACCATCGCGGCGGTAGCGGTGGGCTTCGCGCGATTCCTGGGGATTCTGTGGCCGGTGGTGAACGAAGAGAATTACATCGTCCCTCCGATTCACGTGCTGCCGGGTTACGCGCTCTCGCTTTCGACCGCGCAACTGGTGGGCCTGATCATCATCGCCCTGCTGACCTTCACCAACACGCGCGGACTGGAGTACGGCAAAATCGTGCAGAACGTTTTCACCACCGCGAAAGTGGGAGCGCTGGCGGCGCTGATCGTGCTGGGACTCTTTTTCGGCGTGAACGCCGCGGCGGTGCACGCCAACTTCGGTGCGAATTTCTGGACGCCGCGCGATGTCGTGCCCGTCGGCGCAGGAATTACTGCGATCACCACGTTCGGACTGTTCCTGGCGATCTGCGTTTCGCAAACCGGTTCGATGTTCGCGGCCGACGCGTGGAACAACATCACCTTCACGGCGGGCGAGGTGAAGGAACCCAAGCGCAACATCCCGCTGTCGCTGGTGCTGGGCGCCGGCACGGTGATCGGGTTGTATCTGCTGGCCAACGTCGCCTATCTGGTGACGCTGCCGCTTCCCGAAATCCAGCACGCTTCCGCGGATCGCGTGGCGACCGCGACGCTGAATGTCATTTTCCCGGGGCACGGCGCGACGCTGATGGCCATCGCGATCATGATCTCCACGTTCGGCTGCATCAACGGCCTGATTCTGGCGGGCGCGCGCGCGGCTTACGCGATGGCTCGCGACAAGCTGTTTTTCCGGCGGGCGCATTCGCTGAATCATGCGCGTGTTCCCGGATGGGCGCTGACGCTGCAAGGCGCGTGGGCCGCGTTCCTGGTGCTGCCGCGCACCTACGACGCCAGCTCGAAAACGTACGGGAATCTGTACAGCGATCTGCTCGATTACGTGATCTCCGCCGCGCTGATTTTTTATATTTTGACGGTCAGCGGAATTTTCCGGCTGCGCGTCACGCGCCCCGATGCGGAGCGGCCGTATCGCGCCTTCGGCTATCCGGTGATTCCCGCGCTGTATGTTTTGGGCGCGGCGGTGATCCTGACCATTCTGTTCATCTACAAACCGTCCAGCACGTGGCCCGGCGTGGTGATCGTGCTGATCGGGGTTCCCGTGTACTGGATGTTCCGGCGGTCGCAATGAAGAGTCCAGAAGCGCTTGCTTACGCGCGCGGCTCGGCTTGCGCGTTGCGATCGGGTCGCCTAGAAGCGGAGCCGTGCGCGTCAGCAAGCGGTTGGAGATCTTATCGACATGCCTCTCTTACTAGCTGAAGCCGACGTTCGCGAACTATTGACCATGCCCGATCTGATCGCGGCGATGGATCGCGCGCTTGTTGCGTTTTCCTCCGGCGCGGTGGTGCAGTCGGTGCGGACGGTTCTCGATCTCGCCGACCGGCACGCGTTTTTCGGATTGATGCCGGCGTACGTCGCCTCGGCGCCGGCGCTGGGCGCGAAGCTGGTGAGCGTATATCATTCGAATCTCGCGCGAGGATTGCCTTCGCATCTCGCCACCATCCTGCTGTTCGATCCGGAAACCGGCGCGCTCCAGGCGATTCTCGACGGCCGCTATATCACCGAAGTGCGCACCGCCGCGGTTTCGGCGGTGTCGGTGCGAAAACTGGCGCGGACGGGCTCGCGCGTGCTGGCGATCCTGGGGTCGGGCGTGCAGGCGCGCAGCCATTTCGAAGCGTTAGCGCACGTGGAAAGATTCAACGAAGTGCGCGCGTGGAGTCCGACGCGCGCGAATGTGGAAGCGTTCGCGAAACTGACCGGCGCTCGCGCGATGGACTCGGCCGAAAGCGCGGTCCGCGGCGCGGACGTGATCGT
This sequence comes from Bryobacteraceae bacterium, assembly GCA_035501755.1. Classification (GTDB taxonomy): domain Bacteria; phylum Acidobacteriota; class Terriglobia; order Bryobacterales; family Bryobacteraceae; genus Palsa-187. The sequence goes on from DATJVN010000139.1 coordinate 68,843, forward strand.
GCTGGTGACCGCGTCGCCGGAGCCGGTGCTCCACGACGAATGGGTGGGCGCGGGCGCGCACGTGATTTCGGTCGGCGCGTGTCGGCCCAATCAGCGCGAAATGGATCCCGCGCTGGTACGCCGCTCGCGGCTATTCGTCGATTCACGAGCCGCGGCGATGCAGGAATCGGGCGATGTAATCGGCGCGGGTGAAGCGCACATCGTCGCCGAACTGGGCGAAGCCGCCGCGGCGCGGAAGACGGACACGGAGATCACGATTTTCAAGTCGCTGGGACTCGCCGTCGAAGACGTCGCCGCGGCGCACCTGGCGTACACTCGCGCGATCGAGTTGCGGCGCGGAGCGAGCGTCTAGGATCGTGCTCAGAAAAACTCACAGGCTAAAGCCTGTGCCACCCGAGCGTCTAGGATCGTGCTCAGAAAAACTCACAGGCTAAAGCCCGTGCCACCTGGACTGCTCGTAATCGGGTCAATCTAGGTGGCAC
>DATJVN010000140.1:0-45959 GCA_035501755.1 Bryobacteraceae bacterium
TTGCCGGTGCGGATCTCTTCGTTTTCGCCGATCGGCGCGCCGGCGGCCAGCACCGCGGAGCCGGTCGCTGAAACGCGGTACAGTTCGCCTTGGATCGAGGCGACGGTCGCGCGCGGGCCGGAGGGGGACAAGACCCGATCGAGAAGCGGAGGCAGGGCGAAGTAGACGGCAGCGACGGCGGCCGCGGCGATCGCCCACGGCATCACGCGCCAGACCGGTTTTGTTGTGCGAATGGAGACGACCGCAGCGCGTTCTCCTTTGAAGAATCGGCGGCAGGCGACGCAGGAGTGCAGATGATCCTCGAGCAGCATGCGGCGCGCTTCGTTGAGCGTGCGGTTGCGGTACGCGGGCGCGAGCGCTTGGAAATCAGCGCAGGAATCGAGACGCAAGGCTTCGTTTGGCGAGGCGGCGGGCGCGGCGAATTCCGCTTCGAGACGCAAGCGGACGCGCGCGGCGGCACTTTCGATCACCTCCTGCGCCGGGGTGTCCTCGCGAATGGAGTTCAGCACGTTTTTTTCCAGTTCTCGCCGGTTCATTGCGCCGCTCCTTTCTGTAAATTGTGGGTCTGCAGTTCCTGCTGTAATTTTTTTCGCGCGCGATGCACGGTCACCGCGACCATAATTTGGGAAGTTCCCATGATTTTCGCGATTTCGGGATTGGTGTAGCCTTCAAAGAACCGCAGCGCGATCATCTCGGCGGTCTTGGGCGGAAGGGTCGCCAGCACGCGGCGCACGGTGTCCCGGAGGTCGCGCAGCTCGGTGCAGGAGCCGCTGGCGGACATTTTTTCGAGCTCCAGCGAATGGTCGGCCTGGCGCGCGCGGACGATATCGAGCGCGGCGTTGACAGCGGAGCGGCGCAGATAGCTTTCGGGATTTTCGATTTCCGCGGTGTCGCGCTTGAGGATGCGCAGGAAGACGGTTTGCAGCACATCTTCAGCGTCGGCCGCGTTGCCGGTGATGCGATAAGCGGTGCGAAACACCATGGCGTGATGCGCGGTGTAGAGCTGATCGAGCGGTTTGGGAACGGTCGAAACGGGCGCCTCCCCGAGTGCGAGCAAGTCCGCCTCCTTTCAACAGGAAGACGGAAGTGGTGCGCAATTATTACAATGCTCGCTGATAAGATTAGGGTCTGTCCACCCTGCTTGAGGAGGCATTGAGGAAAGTCGGGGCGCTGCCGCCGGAGGAGCAGGACGCGATCGCGTCGTAGATCCTGGACTCTCTGGAGGACGAAGAGGAGTGGAAGCGCCAATTGGAACAGAAGCGGGACGTGGTCGCGAGGATGGCTCGGGAGGCGGTTGAGGAGGACGAGCGCGGCGAGACGCGGCCGCTGGATGAGCTTCTTTGATTCCGTCGCGCGCTACGCGGCAGTTCTGGCGGCTGTTTTCGAAATTGCCGGCTGAGGTCCAGCGCGACGCCAAGCGAGCTTATCACCTATTTAGATCGAATCCCAGCCACCCGGGTCTGCAAATTCAAGAAAATCGAAGGGCACGACGACGTTTACGCCGTGCGCATCGGGCTCGGTTATCGCGCGCCGGCGACGATGAACAAGGGCCGCGGCAGCCACGCAGACTACGACCGGCTGACCTAATTTTTCGGCACGGCGAACCGCGACTGCGCTTCCCTTTACTGCTACTGCTCGGGTCGGCCGCCGCGGTTCGCGTGCCTTCTGCCCTCTGCAATTAGAAACGTGCCGCGCGAGCAATGCGTTTCGAGAATCCGGGACGTTAAAATAAATGGAGTGTTTCCTGACGAATATTTCATTGGTCCGGTGCGCCTTGCGCCCGCGACCGTGCTGGCGCCCATGGCCGGCGTTACCGACACCGTGTTCCGGCGCCTGATCCGCGATCAGGGCGGTTGCGGGCTTATCATGACCGAGTTCACCAGCAGCCATGGCGTGGTCGCGAGCGCGCGTGCTACTAAACCCACGCGCACGTTCCGGTATCTGTATTTCGAACGCGACGAGCATCCCATTTCGGCGCAGCTTTTCGGCTCCGATCCGCAGGTGATGGCCGAGGCGGCGAGCTATTGCCAGGACCTCGGGTTCGATATCGTCGATGTCAATTTCGGATGCCCGGTGAAGAAAGTGGTGAGCTGCAACGGAGGATCGGGGCTGCTGCGCGATCTGCCGCTGGTTGAAAAGATCCTGCGCAGCGTGCGCGCGGCGATCACGATTCCGCTCACGATGAAATTTCGCGCGGGGTGGAATGATCGCGAACTGGTCGCGGTTAGGATGGCGAAGCTTGCCGAGGATTGCGGGCTGCAGGCAATCGCGCTGCATCCGCGGACGCGCGAACAGGGATATAGCGGACACGCGGATTGGTCGCGGATCGCGGAAGTGAAGGCCGCGGTGAAGATTCCGGTGATCGGGAACGGCGATATTCTGACGCCGGAGGACGCGGTACGGATGGTCGAAGAGACGCGCTGCGACGCGGTGATGATCGGGCGGGCGGCATCCTCGAATCCGTGGATTTTCCGGCAGATTCGAGATTATCTCGCCACCGGCCGGTATCATTTGCCATCCGAGGACGAGCGCTACGCGATCATGCGGCGCTATTATTCAATGCTGCGCGAGCATGATGCGCCGGATGCGGTGGGCAAGATGAAGCAGTTCGCGACGTATTTTACGCATGGGGTGCGCAACGGGTCAAAACTGCGGGCGGAGATTTACCACGCGAAAGACGCGGGGGAAATTCTCAATCTGGTCGATGCATTCTTCGAGCGGGAGCTGAATATGGCCGCAAATGAACGCGAATGCACGCCAATTCCGGCGCGTTCTTTTCCGTTTGACTGTTCTAGCATAGGGCTATGACGCAATCGAGGAAGGACGCGATCCGCGCGTATAAAGAACGCAAGCCGGAGCGTGGGATTTTTGCGATTCGCTGCGGCGCCACGGGGAGCGTGTGGGTGGATTCAGCGATGGACCTGGAGATGTCCGCCAAACGGACATGGTCCCTGCTGCGCAACGGCGACGCACAGGCCGACAAGGCGGCCGCGGCGGAGTTTCGCCAGCACGGGCAGGAAGCTTATACCTACGAGGTGCTGGAGAAGCTCGATAAGGACATCGCGGAGATGTCGGTGCGCGATCTATTGAAGGACAAGAAGAAGCACTGGCTGTCGCGGTTGAGTGCTCGCCCGTTGTGGCCGGTGTGAGGCGCCCGCTCGCGCCACGGATAACCCCCGGCCTCACGGCCAGGGCTGTCATGGAATCAAATCGCTTCGGGTTCTGACACAGCCTGTTCGCGGCTGATCTGAAATGCGAGGGCGATCGCGCCGAGGACTCCTGCACGATTATTCAGCGGGGATGGGACGATATGCGGCGTCTTCACGTAGCCGGCGAGCAGCGCGTTCACATGTTCGCGAATCCGGGGGAACAGATCCCGCTGCATGAGTCCGCCACCCAGGATGATGCGCTCAGGAGAAAATGAGCACGACCAGTTGGCGCAGGCGAGCGCGAGGTAGTCCGCTTCAAGCGTCCACACCGGATCGTCATCCGGCAAGCGGGAAGCTTCGATGCCGCGGCGCAGCTCGATGGCGCGGCCGGAGGCGAGTCCCTCGAGGCAATCGCCGTGATAGGGGCAGGCGCCGTCGAATGGGTCGCGGGCGCGGTCGTGGGGGATGCGAATATGGCCCATTTCCGGATGCGCGCTGCCGTGCAGCAGCGATCCTTCGACCATCGCGCCGGCGCCGATGCCGGTTCCGACCGTGACGTAGAGAAACGTGCGCAGGCCTTGCGCGGCGCCCCAGCGATTTTCAGCGAGCGCGGCGGCGTTCACGTCGGTATCGATGGCCAGCGGTCCAGAGAACCACTTCCGGACGGCGCCGGCAAGGTTGAAATCGCGCCAGTCGCGCTTGGGTGTGGAGGTGATGAAGCCGTAGTTGGACGCCGCGGGATCGAGCTGCAAGGGTCCGAACGAAGCGATGCCCATCGCTTGCGGCAGGCCGGCCGCGCGGAAGAATGCGGCCACCTGCTCCAGAGTTTCCGCGGGCGAGCCGGTGGGGATAGTGGTCTCGCGGACGATTTCGCCGCAGGCAGTCCCCAGCGCGCAGACGAATTTTGTTCCCCCGGCCTCGATTGCACCGCGGAGCAGAGTGCTAATGAGAATGCGCCTGCGTCTGGCTCAGATCGACCGGCTCATCGGCGCTGCCGCCGTAAATGCGCGGGATCTTCGCGCCCATGGGACGCAGATACGCGCTCAAGTGCCCGCGATGGTGGATCGAGTGGCTGAGCATCATGCCAACGTAATAGATCGCCGGGTTCGAAAAGATCGCGAAGCTGAGCGTCTTGGTCAGGTCCGGAGCCTTGGTTCCAGCGAGTTTTTCCACGGCTTTGGTGAAATTTTCGTCGTACCAGGCCGCCAGTTGGGCGGGTGTTTTGACGTGCTCCGGCACGCTGCCGTCGGCGCGGTTGAACTCGCCCTTGGAGACACCGTTCATGAAGAACACCTCGGCGCTGGCGATGTGCTTGGCCAGATCGATGGCGCTCATCGACTTGGGGTCGGGCTTGTAATCGCCTTTGTCGGCGGGGATGGCTTCGATCACGCGGCGCGTGGTGGTCTGCTCGTTTCGAATCTGCGGCAGATAAACTTCGTGCAAAAGGAAGGTGGCTTGGTCTGGCGTCATACCCGAGAATGTATCACAGCCGCTGCCCTACAATAGGGGGTTCTCATGGTTTGTAAATTCCAGCGCGCGGCGGCGTCTTTTCCGTATATGCGAATCACGGCGATCACGGCGCTGGCGCTGCTTGCCGGGTGCAGCCGGGGACCGCAGAGCGTGCACATCGACCCGTCGCTGTCCACCCTGGTTCCCCACGATACCGAGCTGATGGTGGGCACGCGCCTGGAAAAACTGCTCAAGACTCCGCTGTACCAGAACTATTTCGCCGAGCGCAACATCCCGCAGATCAACCAATTCGCCGAGATGACCGGCATCGATCCGCGCAAGGATTTGTGGGAGCTCCTGTTTGTATCGAACGGCAAGACCGGCGTGCTTCTGGGGCGCGGAAAATTCGCCGACGAGATGATGGAGCCACAGCTTGAGCGCCACGGCGCGCAGCGCTTCGGCTACAAGGGGCTCACCATGTTCGGCGATCAACGCAGCGCGGTGGTGCTGATCAACTCGACCACAGGCGCGCTGGGCCAGATCGAGCCGCTCAAGGCGCTGGTCGATCAGGTCGGGAGCACCAACGGTCCGACCCCAAAGATGGAAGCGCTGATCCGCCAGATCCCGCCACAGGCGCAGTTCTGGGCGGCTTACGGCGGCGGTCCGATTCATCTTCCGTTCGACGAAAACAGCAACCTGGGAAACCTGAACCGGCTGCTGGGGTCGATTCAGACGGGAACCGTCTGGTTCGATCTTTCGACGGGGCTGACCGGGTCGGCCGAAGCGAGTTGTGCGTCGGATGATGGAGCGCAGCAGGTGCAGGGCGCGCTGAAGGCGCTGGTGGGCATCGGACGGCTCAGCGTTCCCAAGAACCAGCCGGACCTGGCGCAGGTTTACGATGCAATCCAGATCACCCAGGACGGGCACATTGTGAAGCTGCACCTCGACGTGCCGCAGTCCATGGTGGACAAATTTCTCGGCCTGTGGCTGGGCCACAAATAGCGGAACGCTCCACGCTATCCTGAAAATTACATGGGACCACAGGCACCTCCGCAAACGCCCGTTGCCGGCGTGAAAAAGATTATCGCGGTCGGATCGGGAAAAGGCGGAGTGGGGAAGACCACGGTCAGCGTGAATCTTTCGCTCGGGCTGGCGCATTTGGGGCGCAAGGTCGGGCTGCTTGACGCCGACGTGTACGGCCCGAACATTCCGCTGATGATGGGCATCAACCAGCCGCCGCGGGCTAGTGGCGACCGCATCCAGCCGCTCGAAAAATACAACGTGAAGCTGATGTCGATGGGATTCATCAATCCCGGCGACAAGCCGCTGGTGTGGCGCGGGCCGATGCTGCATTCGGCGATCCAGCAGTTCCTGCGAAACGTGGATTGGGGCGAGCTGGATTACCTGATCATCGATCTGCCGCCGGGAACCGGCGACGTGGCGCTTTCGCTGGCGCAGACCACGCCGATTACAGGAGCGATCGTGGTGACCACGCCGTCGGATGTGTCGCTTGAAGACGCGCGCAAGGCGGTGAACATGTTTCACCAGGTCCGGGTGCCGCTGCTGGGCCTCATTGAGAACATGAGTTTTTTGATCGCGCCGAAATCTGGAGAACGGATCGACGTGTTCGGCGAGGGCGGAGGGAAGCGGACGGCGGAAAAGATGAACGTTCCGTTCCTGGGGGAGCTGGCGCTCGACCCGGAGGTGCGCATCGGCGGGGATACGGGGAAGCCGGTTACAGCACGTGACGGGTCCGACCCGCATTCGGCGCCGTTTCTCGATCTGGCCCGGCGCGTCGAAGAGATCTGTTCGTCGCGGCAAACCGCCGCGCCGTCGATTACTATCGAGGATTGAAGGGCATACGGGCCGTAGGGCGAGCGCGGCCCGAGGAAACAATTTGAAGCTTCCCGGCGTCCAATAAATCGCTGGTGAAGTGTGTCGTTGGGATGTGGCTCAAGTTGTTTCGGCCGGGCGATCGGGTGAAAGCGCTTGCGGCTCTTGAGCGGCTTCGGCTATACTCCGCAAGCAGCACCCTCAAAACGATGTTGAACTTGCCTGCTGGAGGTTGATGTGTTCCTGAAGAGCATGATCGCGATATTGATGACGTTCTGCCTGGTTTCGTTGCTGCCCGCGCAGGAAAAGAAACCAAAGCAATGGAAGGATCGCGCGGAATACGACCTGTTCGAGTCGATCATCAAGAACAAGGACGCCAATCAGTGGCTGCCGGCGCTGGATAAATGGAAGCAGCAGTATCCGCAGAGCGATTACGCCGATATCCGCCGGCAGTTGTACCTGGCCGCGTACCGGCAGTTGAACAAACCGCGGGAGGCATTCGACGCGGCGCAGGAAGTGCTGAAAGACAACCCCAACAATCTGGTGGCCCTGAGCGCGATTCTGCAATACATTTATCCTCTGGTGCCGCCAAATACCCAGCAGTTGACGCCGCAGCAGAACACGGATCTGGACGTGGCGCAGAAAGCCTCCAACACGGTGCTGAACAATCTCGACACGGTGTACGCCAAGGACAATCGCCCGCCGGAGATGAGCGAAGCAGAGGCCGAAAAGGCCAAGCCGGAATTGAAAGCGTTCGCACAGAAGACGCTGGGCTACATCGCCATGGTCCGCAAAGATTATCCGGCGGCGTCGACGGAGCTCACTAAAGCTCTCCAAATCGATCCGAACCAGGGACAGGTGTCCTTCTGGCTGGGGACGGTGACGCTGGCGCAGAACAAGGAGCATCCGGAGTTGCAGTCCGCCGCGCTGTACGATTTCGCGAGGGCGGCCGCGTATACGGGTCCGGGCAGCCTGCCGGCGGCGGATCGTACGCAGATCAACACGTATCTGAGCAAGGTGTACGGCGATTATCACGGCTCAAACGATGGGCTCGACAAGCTGATGGCCTCGGCGCAGACCAGCGCCCTGCCGCCGGCGGGCTTCGCGGTCAAGAGCAAGACCGACCTGGAGCGCGAAAAGATCGAGGCGGACGAGGCCGCGGCGAAGGCCAATCCGATGCTCGCGCTGTGGAAGAGCATCGTCAAGGAGCTCCAGAGCGATAACGGGCAGGCCTATTTCGACGCGAACATGAAGGGCGCCGAGCTGCCCGGCGGAGTGAACGGAGTCACCATGTTTACCGGGAAGCTGGTGTCGATGACGCCCGCGACGCGGCCCAAGGAACTGGTGCTGGCGATCGGGGACCCCACCAAGCCGGATGTGACTCTGAAGCTCGATTCGCCGCTCGCCGGGAAAATGGAGCCGGGCGGCGACATTTCCTTTTCCGGCGTCGCCGAATCGTTCACCAGGGACCCGTTCATGGTGACCTTCACGGTGGAGAAGTCGAAAATCGAGGGTTGGACCGGCAAGAACGTCACCACGCATCATAAGAAGACGGGAGCGGAGCGCTAGGCGCTTTCCAGACGCCGCGAGTCGTGATACATTAACGAAAATAGCGAGGCACAACCAAAATTTATGAGAAACGTCGTAATCACGCTGGTAGCGGCATTAAGTTTGGGAATGGCGCAGGACAAGCCGGCGGAAAGCAAACCGGCGCAAAAGGTGGCGAAGGATCAGAAGGAAGCGGACCTGATCAATTCGCTGCCCAAGGAAGCCGACCCGGCGAAGCGTCTTCAAACCCTGGACACCTGGACCAAGGATTATCCGCAGACGGCGTTCGATGACGTGCGCGACCAGGTGTACCTGGCGACGTACATGCAGTTGAGAAGGCCGCAGGACGTGTTCAACCGGGCCAAGGAGATCGTCGGCAAGCACCCCAACGATTTCACCGCGCTGTACGCTCTGATCGCGTACGTGCAGTATTTGAACAACGGCAATCCGCAGAACGGGGATCTGGACACCGCGGAGCAGGCCTGCCATCACATCATCGACAACGCGGGCGCTGTGTTCGCCGACAGCAACAAGCCCGCCGATATTCCCGCGGCGAACTGGCCCGCTCTGCGCACGAGCACGCCGCAGATGGCGCAGAAGACCATCGGGTACATTTATTTCCAGCGCAAGGATTGGCCCCGCGCGGAAACGGAGCTGACCAAGGCGTTGCAGGAGGATCCCACGCAGGCGCAGGCGTCCTTCATGCTCGCCACGGCGCTGTTTTCCCAGCGCGAGAAGGACCCCAAGAAGCAGCCGCCGTCGATTTTCGAGTTTGCGCGCGCCGCCTCCTATGACGGCGCCAATTCGCTGCCCGCAGCGACGCGGCAGACGATTCTCGCCTCGGTGACCAAGACCTACGCGGCGTATCACGGCAGCAATGACGGGTTGAACGATGTCCTGGCGCTGGCCAAGACCAACGCGCTGCCTCCAGCCGATTTCAACATCAAGAGCACGGCGGATCTGGCTCAGGATAAAGCCGCCGCGCAGGCGGCGGCCGACGCGGCGAATCCCAGCCTGGCGCTGTGGCGCAACATCCGCGAGCAGCTCACGGGCGAAGGAGGGCAAGCGTACTGGGATGGCACCGTCAAAGACGCGGGGCTGCCAGGCGGCGCGGGCGGCGTGAACAAGTTCAAGGGCACCATCGTTTCGATGACGCCAGAGAACCGGCCCAAGGAGATCGTTCTGGCGGTGGAAAAGCCGGGAGTCGCCGACGTGACACTGAAGTTCGAAGCGGCGCTGCCGGGAAAGATGGACCCCGGCGAGACGCTGGAGTTCGAGGGACAGGCCAAGGACTACAGCAAGGACCCGTACATGCTGACCATCGCGACCGACAAGGACAAAATCGTCGGATGGACGGGTAGGAACCCCGCGGCGCCAAGGAAGAAGAAGGCTCAGTAAGCGCTAGCAGAGCTTTTCGTAAACGTAAGCCGCGGCGGCGACGTCCTGCACTCCCAGGCCGCACGATTTGAAGATCGTGATGGGATCGCCCGACGGACGGCGCTCGACTCGCGCCAGGTCGACGATTCGCGGATCGTTCCAATCGATTTTCGCAAGAATCAGATCGCCGGCCTCGATTTTGGCGACCTCGATCGAATCGCAAGCGATCAAATCGGCGCGCGCGACCAGATCCGCTGGAATTTCGCGCCGCTGCGCCTGGTTCGAGCCCATGGCGTTGACGTGGGTTCCCGGTGAAATCCAGTCTGCTTCGATCACCGGGTCCTTCGACCAGGTCGCGGTGACGACGATATCTGCGCCGCGCACGGCCTCTTCCGCGGTACCGACGGAGCGCGTTCCGGTTTGGACCGCGAAGCTGTAGCGATTCTTTTCATTGCGCGACCAGACGCGCACGTCGCCGAGCTCACGCACCTCGCGCATGGCGGCAAGCTGAGTACGCGCCTGGAATCCTGATCCGATGATCGCCAGGGTACTTGCGTCCCTCTTGGCGAGAAGATCGGTAGCATAACCGCTGGCCGCGCCGGTGCGGATCTGCCCCAAGTGATTGGCGTCGAACTGCGCGAGCGGCCGGGCGGTTTCGGCGTCGAACAGCAAAAAGAAAAAATAAGCCGCGCCGTGGCGGGGATTGGTCGCGTAGACCTTGGTGCCGAGATATTTTCCCCACGCGCCGGCCATGCTATGCAGGACGGTCCAGGTGGGCAGAAACATTCTTCGCCGCGGCTGATTCTGCGCGGCGCCGGAGGCGAGTTGCTCAAACGTTTCCCGCATGAGCCGGACGGCCTGATCCATGGGGAGATTTTCTTTGACCTGATCCTCGGTGATGAAGAGCACGAATCGAGTTTATCAATACACGCACGGAGCATTGCTCGGATCGAGGATTTTTCTTATCCTGGAGTTGATGGAGGTCGAACTCACTCCCGACCAGCAGGATTTCGCCCGCCGGGCGATCGAGAGCGGGCGGATTCGCTCTGAGCAAGAGGCGGTCCGCGAGGCCCTCGCGCTCTGGGAGGAACGCGAGCGCAAACGCGCTGAGCTCCAGCTCACCCTCGAAGAAGCCGCTCGATCGCTCGCACGAGGCGAAGGACGAGCCATCACCGAAGATTCCGTCCGCCAGCTTGCCAGCGAAGTAAAGGAGCGCGGCCGCGCGCGATTGCTCGCCGAACTGAACGCACGATAGCATGGCGCATCGCATCGCGGCGCGCGCGGAACGCGACCTGGATGAAATCTGGCTCTACGTCGCAAAGGAAAGCGGCAGCATCGAAATTGCCAACCGCGTGATCGACAGTATTACGGACCGGTTTTTCACGTTAAGCGGATTCCCGCGCATCGGCCGGTCCCGAGATTCGGATTTCGGCCCTGGTTACCGGAGCCTTGCCGTAGGCGAGTACGTGATCATCTACCGCGTTGAGGAGGATGAAGCGCGGATCCTTCGCGTGGTACATGGCCGTCGCGGTCTAGACGCACTGTTCGACTAGATCCTCAGGCCGGTTGATCCAGTAATCCGGCTCCCATTTCGCGAGTTCGGCTGGATCGCCATAGCCATAGCCAACCGCGCAAATCTTCACTCCGGCGCGCCGGCCGGCTTGCATATCCGCTGGCGCGTCGCCGACCAGCAGGCAATCTTCCGGGCGCACGTCGAAAATCTCGATCGATTTGAGCAACACGTCTGGTTCGGGCTTGGCGGGGAAGCCGTCGGTGCCTTGCACGTGGTCGAAATGGTCGATCAAGCCGAACTGTTCGAGCAGCAGACGGGTCGATGGCGTTCCTTTTGTGGTGGCGGTTGATTTTTTTCCGCCCAGCCTGCCGAGCATTTCCTTTACGCCAGGAATCACCGAAGTCGAGCCGTGCTTGCGCGCGTGATACACGCTGCGGTAGCTGGCGAGCATCTCTTCATGTCGCCCGGCTTCAAAGCCGAGATCGGTAAACAGGTCGAACAGATGGAGCCCGATGTAGCGGCGCAGGAATTGGTCGGTAACGTCGTGGCGGCCGCAGCCGGCGAGAACGGTCTGGACCGCGCCGCAGATGTCGCTCGCCGAGTCCATCAGCGTGCCGTCTACGTCAAACAGATAAACCGGAAAGGCCGGAATCACGCCGGCTGTGGGCCACCCTCTAAGATCCCCGGAACACGCTTGCCCTGGTCCGGTTTGATCACGTGCTGCGTGCCGTCGCCGGAATAGGGCGGCTGCGGGGCAGCCAGCGTTTTGCCGTCGATCAACTGGTGCACTTCGCTGCCGTCGAGCACTTCGCGTTCGAGCAGCGCCAGCGCGATGCGCTCCAGCGCGTCCGCGCGCGATTCGATGATCTGGCGCGCGCGATTGTACCCGTTTTCGACCAGCTTCTTCACCTGCTCATCGATGCGGATCGCCGTCGCTTCGCTGAAATCGCGATGCTGGGCGATCTCGCGGCCCAGAAAGATCTGCTCTTCGCGCTTGCCGAAGCTCAGCGGACCCAGATCGCTCATGCCCCACTCGCACACCATTTTGCGGGCCATGTCGGTCGCCCGCTCGATGTCGTTGCCGGCGCCGGTGGTGATCTGATGCATGAAAATCTCTTCCGCGATGCGGCCGCCCATGAGAATCGCGAGCTGCGTTTCGAGGTAGACCTTGTTGTAGCTGTGCTTGTCGTCGATGGGAAGCTGCTGCGTCACGCCCAGCGCCATTCCGCGCGGAATAATGGTGACCTTGTGCACCGGATCGGCTTCCGGAATCAGCGCCGCCACCAGCGCGTGGCCGGCTTCGTGGAACGCCGTGTTCCGCTTTTCTTCCTCGCTGATGATCAGGCTCTTGCGCTCCACGCCCATCATCACCTTGTCCTTGGCGATTTCGAAATCGAACTGCGTGACCACCTTGCGGTTCTGACGCGCCGCGATCAGCGCGGCTTCGTTCACCAGGTTGGCCAGATCCGCGCCCGCAAATCCAGGAGTTCCGCGCGCGATGGTGGTCAAATCAACATCGTCAGCAAGAGGAGTCTTCTTGGTATGGACTTTCAAAATCTGCTCGCGACCCTTCACATCCGGCCGACCCACGACCACGCGCCGATCGAATCGGCCGGGCCGCAGCAGCGCCGGGTCGAGAACGTCCGGACGGTTGGTCGCAGCCACCAGGATGACGCCTTCGTTCGACTCGAAGCCGTCCATCTCCACCAGGAGCTGGTTCAGCGTCTGCTCGCGCTCATCGTGCCCTCCGCCGAGCCCCGCGCCGCGATGGCGGCCGACGGCGTCGATCTCATCGATGAAGATGATGCACGGGGCGTTCTTTTTGCCCTGCTCGAACAGATCGCGCACGCGGCTGGCGCCCACGCCGACGAACATCTCCACGAAATCCGAGCCGGAAATGGAGAAGAACGGCACGTTGGCCTCGCCCGCGATCGCGCGAGCCAGTAGCGTCTTGCCGGTTCCCGGCGATCCGATCAGCAGCACGCCCTTGGGAATCCGTCCGCCGAGCTTCTGGAATTTTTGCGGCTCCTTGAGGAACTCGATAATTTCCTGAAGCTCCTCCTTGGCCTCTTCCACGCCCGCGACGTCTTTGAATGTCACCTTCTTCTGCTGCGAGGAATGCAGGCGAGCGCGCGATTTGCCAAAGCTCAGGGCCTTGTTTCCGCCCGATTGCATCTGCCGCATCATGAAAATCCAGAATCCCAGCAGCAGCACGAACGGGATCGCATTCACCAGGATATTCACCCAGTTCCCGCCGTTGTCCTTTTCGTATTTCACCTTCACGCCCTTGTCGAGCATCAGGGTGGTGAAGTCGTTGTAGTTGGGCGGGACGGTGGAGCGGAACTCGTCGCCGTTCTTGTACTTGCCGTTGATGTCGCCGGTGGAGCTGTTGATCAGGACCTGCTCGACTTTCCCGTCTTTGACGTCCTCATAGAGCTGGGAAAAATCGGGCTGGCGGCCCTGGGGCTTGCTGCCCTTGAACACGGCCCAGACCAGCACCACCAGGCACAGAATAATCAGCCACAAAACTGCGTTTCGCACACTTGAATTCATTTACATCTCCCGGCTGTCATCTATTCGATGCTGCCGCAACGTTTCCGACACACGAACCGGCGCGTTTTCGGCGTGTCCGAACTGTCTGGCCCACACCACGCTGCCGTCATATTCAAGAATCGGCCATCCACGCCGCTGCCATAAGGGCACGCGGGCACGCTGGAACATTTCTTTAATCTTTTGATCGTGCGATTTCCCCACTCGACGGTAGTGGTCACCAGGTCTCCATCCGCGCAAGTATAGCGGCGCGGCCAGTTCCACCCCCAGATTAACACATGGTTCCAGGCGGATTTCGGAGTTCCCGTCGGGGGCCGCGTAAGTTCCTGGAACGGTTACCTCAACCTCCGGAATTTCGGGTTGGGAACCGGCCGGGACCACCGCCATCCGCCCCAACGACCGTATGACGTCGACTCCGGGTAGCCTGATTCGCCCCCGTTTCATTTCGATGACCCGTTCCACGTGTTCGAACTCGATCCCGCGGAGGCTGCCCCGGACTTCCTCGATCCTCTTGCGTACGATTCGCCGCGCCAGGGCCCGCGGCAGCGACTCCGGTTCGCCGGAACCTCCTTCCTGCGCTATCTTACTCAACTCCAAATCCCAAAAAATCTCTTCTTCAAATGCCAGATCCGCGAGGTTCGCCAGCGCGTCCGCAATTTTAGGATTCCATTCCCGCGCAAGCATCGGCATCAGCTCATGCCGGATGCGATTGCGTGCGAAGCGGCGATCGAAGTTGCTGGAATCTTCCCGCCAGGCGATTCCGCGCGCGCGCAAAAAGCTCAAAATCTCGGTGCGAGTCACCCCGATCAACGGGCGCACAAACCCGTCCGCAGTCACGGGAAGAACCCCGGCTAATCCGCGCAATCCCGAGCCTCGCATCATCCGAAACAGCACCGTTTCCGCCTGATCGTCGCGGGTGTGCCCCAGAGCGACGCGATCGCCGGCGCCGTCGCGCATCAATCCCAGGAGAAATTCGCGACGGTCGCGCCGGGCGCGCTGCTCCAGGTTCCCGCGCGCCTGTTCGAGGCCCGCTTCAGCGCGATAAAACGGCAATCCCATGCGCGCCGCAAGCGACGCGACGAAGTGCTCGTCGCCATCCGACTCTTCTCCGCGCAGCTTGTGATTGAAATGCGCCACGCCGGCGAGCTTCGCCTCGATTTCGCGCAGAACGTGCAACAGGCACACCGAGTCCGGGCCGCCCGAAACGGCGGCGATCACGCGGTCGCCCGGCGCCAACATCCGGTATCGCGAAACAGTCCTGCGCACCCGGTCCAGCACGGTTTCATTCTCGCTCAGTCCAACAGACAGGAACTCCTCTGTTTGCGGCGCGGTGCAAGTCTCACGCGAACACTAGGCAGCGATGCTATAACCAAGACTTGGCCCGCCCGTTCATCGCGACTCTCGACATCGGCTCTTCCTCCATCCGCGCGCTGCTTTTCGATTCTGGCGCGAAACAGATGGAGGGCTATGGAGCGCGGCTGCCGTATCAGCCGAACACCACCCCCGATGGCGGCGTTGAGATTGATCCGGATAAGCTGGCCGATCTCACCATAGATTGCCTCGACGAGCTGCATCGCCAGGTGCGCGCGACGGATCTCACGATCGCGGCGGTTGCCGGCTGCACATTTTGGCACAGCTTTCTGGGCATTGGCGAAAACGGGAGACCCACGCTGCCGATTCTGCATCTGCTCGATACGCGCAGCGCGTCGGAAGTCCCGCGCGTGCCGGACGCCCACGCCTCCACCGGCTGCGTGCCGCATTCGAGCTACTGGCCGGCCAAGCTGTTGTGGCTCGCCAAGAACCGGCCCGCGGAGTATGGCGCGACGCGATTCTGGCTGTCCTTTCCCGAATATCTTTTCTACAAGCTGTTCGGGCGCGCGCACGCATCGACATCGATGGTTTCGGGCAGCGGTCTCTGGAATCAGAATGCGAATGATTATGACGATGGCGTGCTCGCACACTTGCAGCTCGACCGGCGAACGCTCGCGCCGGTGGCCGAGCTCGATCAGCCCGCTTGCGGTCTCAGCCCCGAATTCGCCCAAATGTGGCCGGCATTCGACAAGATTCCGTGGTACCCGCTGCTCGGCGATGGCGCCTGCGACAGCGCGGGTTCGGGGGCGATCGGTGCACACCGGTTCGCGCTGATGGTGGGCACCACGGGTGCGCTGCGCGCAGTGCTCGAGCAGCCGCGCATCGAGATTCCGCCGGGCCTGTTCTGCTACCGTCTCGACCCGAAACGATTCGTCGTCGGCGGGGCGCTATCGAACGGGGGCGATATCTATGCCTGGATGAAGCGCACGCTGGCGCTGCCCAAGGATCTCGAAGCGCGGCTGGAATCCGCCGTGCCTGGCGCGCACGGATTGACGGTTCTTCCGTTTTTTTCCGGCGAGCGGTCACCCTATTGGCGCAGCGATCTGCGCGCCGCCATCGCCGGGCTGACTCTCGCGACCGAGCCGTTCCATATTCTGCATGCGGCGCTCGAATCCGATGCGCTGCGCTTCCGCGACGTCTACAGGATTATGTCCGCCAGCCTGAAGGCGCCGTCGGAGATCCTGGCATCGGGGGGTGCGCTATTGGGCTCGCCGGCATGGACCCAGATGATGGCGGATGCTCTTGCGCGTCCGCTGACGGTGTGCACCGAACCGGAGGCTTCGAGCCGTGGCGCCGCGCTATGGGCGCTGGAGCAGACCGGCGCGATCGCGGAGATCGGAGCGCTTGCGGCCTCGACCGGCGCGACGTTCCAACCGCGCGAGGAATTCGAACCCGTTTACGAGCGCCTGCTGAACGATCAGCACGCGCTGTATCGAAAACTATATGAATCCTGACATCCGACTCCGCGCCGCGCGCGTGAAACTCCTGCTTATGGATGTCGATGGCGTGCTGACCGACGGGCATCTCATCAACGTCCCTGGCGCTGACGGCAAGATGTACGAAAGCAAGATGTTCGATTCGCAGGACGGAATTTCGCTGCAATGGCTGAGCTGGCACGGCATTCAGACCGGCGTCATCAGCGGACGCGTCTCGCCGGCTACCGAGACGCGCGCGCGCCAGGTCCACATGACATACATTTACCAGGGCCACATCGAGAAGATTCCGATCCTCGAGGAGATCCGGGAAAAAAGCGGGATCGCGCTCGAGGAGATCGCCTACGCGGGCGACGATTTGACCGATCTGGTGGTCATGCGCCGGGTCGGATTCGCCATCGCCGTGGCCAACGCGCGCGAAGAGGTGAAGCGCGCGGCGCATTATGTGACGGCGGCGCGGGGAGGTTCCGGAGCGGTGCGTGAGATCGCGGAAATGCTCCTGGAAGCACACGGTAAATGGCAGGACATCCTCAAGAAATACGACGCAATTCCTCGGCCGCCTGCTCCGGAATGACGTCTACGAGAAACGTCCCGGAAGCCGATTCCACCGCCGCCAGGTACTTCAGCTTGGCCGCGCCGCGCCGCAGCGGCAGAAATTCGATGTAAAAGTGACGTTCCTGGTGCAGAACCATCATCAGCGGCATCGGCGAGCCAAATAGCGCGTCGTACTTCCTGCGGATCACGCTGAGAATCTCCGCGAGCGCTCGCGGATTCGCGATATCCTTCAAACCGGGAACGTGGATTTGCGAATAAATGTGAACTTCGTATGGAAATCTCGCGAAATAAGGGACAAATGCGTAGAAATGATCGTTCTTACATACGATTCGCGCGCCGCTCGAAAGCTCGTCCGCCAGCACGTGGCAATGCGCGCAACCCGGGCTTAGGAGTTCGCGCTCGATGCGCGGAGGGATGAAAGGAAAACCGTAAATCTGACCATGGGGATGCGGCATGGTCACGCCGACCGCTTCGCCAGCGTTTTCAAAAACCATGACGTATTTAACGTTGGGGTCGGCGGCGAGCTCCGCGGTTCTGCGTGTCCAGAGAGCGATCACTTTTTCCCACTGCTCCACAGGCAGTTCCGACGGCAGGCGACGGTGCTCGGGACTATACAGGACCACGTCGCAGGCGCCGGGAAATGCCGGAAAATCATTGGGATAAAGATAGACGTCGTAATGATCCGGAACGCGGCCGGAGCCGGGACAAAAAGGGCACCCATCCGCGGGCATCTGCGGACGATCCTGACGGTGCGCGGTAACGACGACCCACTGCTGAAGGAGAGGATGCCAGCGAAGCTCGCTCATTGGAAACATAGTACTCTTCGCGCGGCGCCGTAGGGCTAATAGCGCAGATCTGCGGCGCGCTGACGAATCTCCATGCAGCCGCGACCGGTGGGCAGAAGTTTGCCGGGATTCAGGCGGCAGGCCGGGTCGAACAGATTTTTGAAGCGCGCGATCAGGTCCAGGGTTTCGGGAGAAAACTGGCGTGACATCATCTCCATTTTTTCCATTCCGACGCCGTGTTCGCCGGTGATCGAACCGCCGGCCTGAATGCAGTATTCGAGGATTTCGTCGCTCGCCGCGATGACTTTCGCCAGAGCGCCGGGCGTGCGCGGATCGAACATGATCAGCGGATGCAGATTTCCGTCGCCGGCGTGAAAAATGTTGCTGATGGCGAGTCCGGTGCGCCCGGCGAGCGCGGTGATGAATCGCAGCGTGTCGGCGATTTTGGTGCGCGGCACCACGCCATCCTGGACATAATACGCGGGGCTGAAGCGGCCCACCGCGCCGAAGGCGTTTTTCCTGCCCTTCCACAGCAATTCGCGCTCGGCCGCCGATTGCGCGACGCGCGTCTCCCGCGCGGAGCACAACAGGCACGCGTCGCGGATCTGCGCGGTTTGCTCTTCAACCGTTTCCTTCAATCCTTCAAGCTCGATCAGAAGCACGGCCGCGGCGTCCATCGGATAGCCCGCGTGCGTCGCCTCCTCGACCATGCGCAGCAGCGGGCCATCCAGCATTTCGATGGCGACCGGCGTGATCGCGCGCGCGGTGATCTGCGCCACGGTTTCGCCGGCGTCCTCCGGACGGTCGTAAATCGCCAGGATGGTCCGGATCATTTCGGGCTGGCGCATCAGGCGAACGATGATTTTCGTCACCAGCGCCATGGTGCCTTCCGAGCCGGTGAGGAGTCCGGTGAGATCGTAGCCGGCGAGGTCGTGCGTTGAGCCGGTTTCAATCACCAAGCCATCGGGCAGCACGCATTCGAGACCAAGCACGTGATTCGTCGTGACCCCGTAGGCGAGCGTGTGCGGTCCGCCGGAGTTTTCGCTGACGTTGCCGCCGATGGTGCAGGCGCGCTGGCTGGACGGGTCGGGCGCGTAGAAGTAGCCGTCGGCCTCGACGGCCTGGGTGATCTCGATGTTCACCACACCGGGCTGTACCACGGCGCGTTCGTTGGCGAGATCGATTTCCAGAATCCGGTTCATGCGCGCGAAGGAGATGACGATTCCGCCCGCACGCGGGATCGCGCCGCCGGAAAGTCCGGTGCCGGCGCCGCGTCCGACGATAGGAATCGAGTGGGCCGCGGCGAGCTTGACGATTTCAGAAACGTGCTGGGTGGTTTCGGGAAAGACGACCAGGTCCGGGCGGGATTTATCGATGCCGCCGTCGTATTCGTATAGCGCGAGGTCTTCGCGTTGGTGCAGATAGCCGCGCGGGCCGAGGATTCTTTCGATCTGCGGGAGAACGACAGCCGGCAAGACCGGCTGTCCCACAGCAGCTGACATCGCGGCCTACAGCATCTTTCTGACGCGAGCCAGGAATTCCGGGTCCATCCAGTTCTGATTGCTGATCACTTTCTCGAGCACTTTTCCGTCGGGCGCGATCAGGTAAGTTTCCGGAATCTGGAAGGTGCCGTAGCTGGCGGCGATATCGGCGTGGGGGTCGCGCGCGGTTTCGTAGGTGATGCCGAAGCGCTGGACGAATTTCTTATAGTTGGCTTCCTTCGCATCCTGGCTGATGCCGAGCACCACCACGCCCTGCGGCGCGAACTGTTTGGCAAACTCCTCAAGCGACGGCGTTTCGCTGATGCACGGCGGGCACCAGCTCGCCCAGAAGTTGAGCACCAGGAGCTTGCCGCCGAAGTCGGAGCGCGTGAACGTCTTGCCATCGTCGGCGACGATCGTGAAATTGGGAGCGGTGTCGCCTGCATTGGTGATCTTGGGTTCCAGTGTCCCCGCGGCGATATAAATTAAAAGCCCGGCCAGCAACACGATGGATGCCAGAAGGACGGCGTCAATTCGGTTCTTCACGCTATTATTTTAGACGGGATCGAAACCGCGCGTGGGCGCATCCAATTAAAGGCCATGTATCTGACCCGAAAAGCTGAGTTTTCCGCGTCGCACGTGTGTGCGAATCCAACGCTTGATGAGGCGGAAAATCGCAGGATCTACGGGGCGGCGTCGAATCCGAACGGGCATGGGCACAATTACATAGTGGAGGTGACGGTGGAGGGCGAGGCCGACCCGGTTACCGGGATGGTTTTCGATCTGCGCGAGCTCAAAGAGATTCTGAATCGCGAGGTGATCGAGCCCATGGATCATCGATTCCTGAACCGCGAAGTCGCGCCCTTCGACAAAATCGTGCCGACCACGGAAAACCTGGCGATCGAGATCTGGCGCCGGCTGCGGCCGAGCATCGATCGCGAAAATGCGCGGCTGAAGAACGTGCGGCTGTATGAAACCGCGGATCTGTTCGTCGATTACGGGGGCGAGGCGTGAAGCTGACACGGCGTTACCGCTTTGCGGCGTCGCACCGGCTGGACGTTCCCGCGCTCAGCCCGGAGGAAAACCGGCGATTGTTCGGCAAGTGCAACAATCCGTACGGTCACGGGCACGATTACGTGCTGGATATTACGGTGGAGGGCGCGCCCGACGATTCCGGACAGATCGTGAACCGCCGGGAGATGGATTTGCTGGTGGGAGAAAAAATTCTCGAACGGTTGGACCACAGGGATCTCAATAAGGATGTGCCGGAACTGGAGCGCGTGCCGCCGACCACGGAAAACCTGGCGTCGGCGATTCGCGGGATGCTCGAAAAGGCGTGGACGCTGCCCGCCAGGCTCGTGCGGGTGCGGATCTCGGAGACCGAACGGAACATTTTTGAACTGGAAGCGTAAATGAAAACCAAGAATGTGGTTAAAATGCCGCGGAAAGCGCTGGCGGGCGATCAGACTATCGCTGCGTACACTCAGCACATGCTGGAGTTGCTGGGCGAAGATCCTTCGCGCGAGGGACTGGTCAAGACGCCGGAGCGCTATGAAAAGGCGCTGCGCTTTATCACCAGCGGCTATCGCACCAACCTGGCGCAGATCGTCAACGGCGCGCTGTTTCACGTCACCTGCGATGAGATGGTGATCATCCGCGACATCGAGTTTTTCAGCACCTGCGAGCATCATCTTCTGCCGTTTTTCGGGAAAATGCACGTCGCGTATCTGCCCAAGGACAAAGTGATCGGGCTGAGCAAAATTCCGCGCATCGTGGACATGTTCGCGCGGCGGCTGCAATTGCAGGAGCGGCTGACCGAGCAGGTGGCGCGGGCGATCGAAAGCGTGATCTCGCCGCGCGGCGTCGGCGTGCTGTGCGAGGCGCAGCATTTCTGCATGATGATGCGCGGCGTGGAAAAACAGGGGTCGAGCACGGTCACCAGCACCATGCTGGGCAGCTTCCGCTCACACAAGGCGACGCGCGACGAGTTCCTGTCGCTGGTCCGGCGATAACTGATCCAAGTTTCTGATAAATTTGGACCTATGAAACGCCTGGTCCTTGGTTTCACTATTCTTGTCCTCGCCGTTCCGTTTTACTCCGCTCTCGCGCAACGCGGCGGCGGGCGCGGGATGGCGGCGGGGGTCCGCATCGAGGGACCGCTGCGCGACGTGCGCTGGCGCCAGATCGGGCCGTTCCGCGGCGGGCGCGTGCTGGCGGTCGCGGGCGTGACTTCGCAGCCTGACGTGTTTTATTTCGGCGCGACCGGCGGCGGCGTGTTCAAGACCACCGATGGCGGCGCGACCTGGATTCCGGTTTCCGATGGCCAGTTCGCCAACGGCGATGTCGGATCGATCGCGGTGGCTGAGTCCGATCCCAACGTTGTTTATGTCGGAATGGGAGAAGCCTGCATTCGCGGCAACGCGTCGCCGGGCGATGGCGTGTACAAATCGACGGATGCGGGGCGAACGTGGAAAAACGTGGGGCTGAAAGACACGCAGCAGATCGGAAAGGTTCTGGTCAACCCCAAAGACCCCAACATCGTTTTCGTCGCCGCGCTGGGGCATCAGTTCGGACCGAACGAGCAGCGCGGCGTCTTTCGATCCACGGACGGCGGCGCGACGTGGCGGCAGGTGTTGACGCGCGGTCCGAAGGCGGGGGCCGTGGATCTTTCCATGGACCCGAATCATCCCAACGTGATTTACGCGGGGTTCTGGGAAGTTTATCGCACGCCGTATTCGCTTGAAAGCGGCGGTCCGGGCAGCGGGTTGTGGAAATCGACCGACGGCGGCGAGACGTGGAAGGATCTTTCGAAAAATCCGGGAATGCCGAAAGGAATGATGGGGCGCGTCGGCGTGAGCGTTTCGCCCGCCAATCCCCAGCGCGTTTATGCCCTGATTGAAGCGGAAGACGGCGGCGCGTTTCGATCCGACAATGCCGGCGATACGTGGGTCAAAGTGAATTCGAGCAACGAAATCCGCCAGCGCGCCTGGTATTACACGCACATTCTCGCGGATCCCAAGAATTCCGACGAGGTTTATTTTCTCAATGTGAATTTTTTCCGCTCTACCGATGGCGGCCGAACCCTCACCGCGATCCGTCCGCCGCACGGCGATAATCACGGCCTGTGGATCGCGCCTAATGACCCGGAGCGCATGATCGAATCGAACGATGGCGGCGCGACGATCACGTTCAATGGCGGCCGCTCCTGGTCGACCGAAGACAACCAGCCCACCGCGCAGTTCTATCGCGTGGCGCTCGATGACGATTTTCCGTATCACGCCTACGGCGCGCAGCAGGACAACTCGACCGTGCGCATCGCCACGCGCGGCCGCGGCGGGATCACGGACAAAGACTGGTATGACGTGGGCGGCGGCGAAAGCGGCTGGATCGCTCCGGACCCACGCGACACCGCGATCGTTTACGCGGGTAGCTATGGCAACCTGATCACGCGCTTCGACGCGCACACCGGAACGCTGCGCAACGTGAATCCGTGGCCGGACAATCCCATGGGCCATCCGGCGTCCGACCTGAAATACCGCTTCCAGTGGAGCTTCCCGATCGTGATTTCGCCGCACGATCCCAACGTCATTTACGCGGGCGCGAATGTGATGTTCAAATCGACCGACCAGGGCCAGAGCTGGGCTCCGATCTCGGGCGACCTGACGCGCAACGACAAGTCGCGGGAGGGATCGAGCGGAGGGCCGATCACCAAAGACAACACGTCGATCGAATATTACGACACGATTTTTACCATTAACGAATCGCCGATCACGAAGGGCCTGATCTGGGTCGGGTCGGATGACGGCATGATTCACCTGACGCGCGATGGCGGCAAGAGCTGGACCGACGTGACGCCTCCGGAGAGCATCATTCCGAAATGGGCGCAGATTAACGCGATCGATCCGTCGGCGTTCGATCCGGGAACGGCGTGGGTCGCGGCGACGATGTATAAAGCTGACGATTTCAAGCCGTACATGTACAAGACCACGGATTACGGCAAGACGTGGACGAAGATCGTCAACGGCATTCCCGAAGATCACTTCACGCGTGTGATTCGCGAGGATCCCAATCGCAGGGGTTTGCTTTTTGCCGGAACGGAATTCGGCATTTATGTTTCCTACGATGCGGGCGAGCATTGGCAGTCGATCCAGCTCAACCTGCCGGTCGTTCCGATTACCGATGTGGCGTTTCACAAACGCGATGATGAGCTGGTGGTGGCCACGCAAGGGCGCGCGTTCTGGATCATGGACGATCTTCCGCTGCTGTGGGAGCTCAATGGGCAAACGCCGACCGAGGACGTCAAAATTTTCAAGCCGAAAACGGCGATGCGCACCGAAGGCGGGGGACGCGGGGGCGGGGGTGGTCGTGGCGGCGCGGCGGTTGGATCCAATCCGCCGAACGGAGCGGTGATCGAGTATTGGCTGAAAGAACGTCCGCAGGGCGAACTGACGCTGGAATTTCTGGATGCCAAGGGCGCGCTGGTGAACAAATATTCGAGTCGAACGCAGGAGCAGCGCTCGGCCGAGGAACAGGGCATGGCCGAACAGGAAGCGGAGTTCAATCCGTTCGCCCGAGGCGCAGTTCCGCGCGCGCCCGCGCTGCAGGGCATGAACCGGTTCGTGTGGGACCTGCATTATCCCGACGCCACGGTTTTTCCGCACATGATTCTGTGGGCCGGCTCGACGCGCGGGCCGATGATCGTGCCGGGGAACTACTCGGTGAAACTGACCGTGGACGGGAAAACGGCGACCGAGGCGTTCACGGTGGTCAAAGATCCGCGCTTCAAAACCACGAGCGAGGATTTCAACCGGCAGCTCGCGCTGGCTCTTCAAATTCGCAACAAGCTTTCCGAAACCAACCAGGCGGTGATCGATATCCGCGAAGCGAAGAAGCAGCTCGGCGAATATATTGCGCTGTGGAAGGACCTGCCCGCGGCGAAAAAAGTGGTCGATACGGCGCAGGATCTGACCAAGAAGCTGACGACGGTCGAAGAGGAGCTGTACCAGGTGAAAAATCAGGCGTCCGAGGATCCGCTGAACTATCCTATTAAGCTGAACAACCGGATCGCGGCGCTGCTGGGGGTGGTGGAGGGCACCGACACCGCGCCGACACGGCAATCCGAAGAGGTGAACGAGGAGCTGACCACGGAAGTGAACGTGCAGCTTCGCGCGGCGCACAAGCTGCTCACCGACGATATCGCCGCGTTCAACAAGATGGTCAAGGACGCCAATATTCCGGCGGTCACGGTGAAGCCGAAAAACGGAGCTGAGTAGACTGGAACTCTATCTGCTGCGGCACGGAATTTCGGAGGATCGCGCGCCCAGCGGGCGCGATGCGGATCGCGCGCTGACCGAGGAAGGCAAGCGCAAGCTGGAAAAAGTGCTGGCGCGCGCGCGCAAGGCGGGCGTGAATCCCGCGCTGATTCTCGCGAGCCCCTACCGTCGCGCGATGGAAAGCGCGGAGATCGCGGCGAAGGCGCTCGAATATAAAAGCGAGATCGTGCGTACGGAGCGGCTCACTCCGCACGCATCGCCCGCCGATGTGTGGGCCGAAATCCGGGCACACCGCGATGAGCCGTCGATTCTGATCGCAGGACACGAGCCGCTGCTGTCGGCGACCATAGCCTGGATGCTCGGATCGACGCGCGCGGTGGTCGAAATGAAAAAAGGTGCGCTGATGCGCATCGATTTCGCCACCATCGGCGCCGATCCGCGCGGGGTGTTGCAGTGGATGCTGATCGCGAAACTATCGTGATCGGGGAGCGCTTCGTGCAAAAATAAAAACATGGGGTTGGGCTCGTCACTCGGAGGGCGCTTCTGGTGTCTGATCACGGCGACCTTCCTGGGATTCCTCGGATTCGGCTCGGTGCTTCCGGCGCTGGCGCCGCACATTCGTCTGGACCTGGGCGCGTCGGACCGCGCGGTCGGGTTTGTGATCGGGACGTTTTCCGCGGTCGCGCTGTGCAGCCGTCCGTTCGCGGGCAGGCTGGCGGACCGAAAAGGTCGCAAGACCGCGTTCCTCACTGGACTGGCGAGCTGCACTCTCGCCGGCGTGACGTACCTGTTGCCGTGGGGCGTCGCCGCGATGTACCTCGCGCGGGCGCTGCAAGGGATCGGCGAGGCGTGCCTGTACACGGGCGCGGCGGCGTGGGCCGTCGAGCTGGCAGGCGTGCACCGCAGCGCGCGTGCGCTCGGATACGTGAGCAGTGGAATCTGGGGAGGGTATGCCGCCGGTCCGCTCGCCGGGACCCTGCTCGGGTCGTTCCATCACGCGGCCGAGTTTCAGGTGGTCGCTGCGCTCGCGTCAGCGGCGCTGTTGACACGCGTCGACGAGGATTATAAAGCGTCGCCGCATCACGCGCGCGGGCGATGGCTGCAAAGATCGCTGATCGCCTCCGGAATCACCGTCGGATTCGTGAACGTCTATTATCCGGTGGTCACCGGATTTCTGATTCTGTACTTGGCCCAACGAAGCGGCGCGGGCGCGGTCGCGTTTTCGGTGTATGCAGGATTCGTTCTGGTTTCGCGATTTTTCCTGGGCGGCCTTCCGGACCGCGTCCATCCGCGCGTGACGTTTTATATCGGACTGGCGTTCATGGCGATCGGACTAAGCATCATCGCCGCGGGGCCGACGTGGATCTGGGCCGTGATCGCGGCGGCGCTGCTGGGGTTCGGCTACTCGTTTCCGTGGGCATCCGTCGCTTCGATCGTGCTGCGCCGCGCGCACGAGAACGAACGGGGATCGTCGGTCAGCGTACTGAGCGCGTTCTACGACGTTTTTGTCGGAGCGAGCTCGTTTTCCGCCGGGCTTCTCGCTAACGCGTACGGTTACCGCTCGGCGTTCATAATGGCGATCGCCGCGTTAGGCGCCGCTGCGCTGATGGCGAGAAGCGTGTTCGCGGCGAACGATCGCGTCGCGGATTTCGCAGCGCCGATGGTGCTCGAATCCATGCCGTCCGTCTCGACAGATTAAGCCGGATTCCCGGCTTTTTTGTTTCTTTTCTACAATCGGTTTGCCCGGGGCGTTGGCTATTCTACGGGCATGAAACTGGTTCGGGCAGCCGCGCTGATCATTGCAGCGTGGCAGGCCGCGTTCGCGGCGGATTACGTCGGAAGCGCCGTTTGCCGCGCGTGCCATCCGGACGTGTGGGCCACGTTTTACAAGAATCCGCATTTCAAAAGCGTGGCTTCCGCAAAAGAGCCGCCTGAAAACACCGGGTGTGAAAGCTGCCACGGACCAGGGAAAGCGCACGTGGACGCGCACGGCGGCAAGGCGACCATCATCGCCTTTTCCGAGCTCTCGCCAGAAAAAGCCCTGGACGCGTGCCTGCGCTGCCACAGCGAGACTCTGGCGCGCGCCAACATCCGCCGCAGCACGCATACGCAGGAAGATGTGGTGTGCATCAACTGTCATTCGATCCACCATTCGCCCGCGCCCAAGTATCTGCTGGCCAAGACGCAGCCGGAACTGTGCTACGGCTGCCACACTTCGGCGCGCGCGCTGTTTTCGATGCCCTTCAAGCATCGCGTGAACGAGGGCGTGGTCAAGTGCACGGACTGTCACAATCCGCACGGCGCTTTCGATCCCACGTGGCGAATGGCCTCGCGCCCGCGCATGGTGGATCAGCGCGAGGCGAACGATGAGCCATGCCTCGGCTGCCACGCCGATAAAGCCGGACCTTTTGTATTCGAGCACGCCTCACTTCGCGTGGAGGGTTGTGAGACGTGCCATCAGCCGCACGGGTCGATGAACCCGCGCATGTTGAAGCGGCCCACGGTGATGACGCTATGCCTGGAGTGCCACAACGGCAAAGGGACGTTCGGCGGGTTCGGGCCGACCTTCAAATCGGGGATCGCCAATCCGGGCTCGGATCACAATTTAGCCAATCCGATTTATCAGAACTGCACCACATGCCACGTACGCATTCACGGCTCGAACACGAGCGATTTTTTCCTGCGGTGATCGTCGCCTGATGAAAACACTAATTCTGCTCCTGGGTTCGGTTTTCCCGGCGATCGCGCAGCCGCCGGTCGCGCCGACCACCAACGCGCCAGTAGGGAGTCCCAACGGCGATAACGTGGAAAATTACAACATCTCGCAAAGCTTCGAGTTGGGCTACCGCTTCGCGACCCTCGGCGGCGATCAGGACATGTATCGCGCGACGATCAATTACACGGACGGCGTGCGGCTGCTTTCGAGTTCGCTGTTCGTGCAGTCGCGCGACGGGCACGGGACCTGGTTCGACCAGATTGTGCTGAACACGCAAGGGCTCGGCGGCGATCCGTACGAGTCCGCGAACCTGCGCATCGAGAAGAACCGGTGGTACCGCTATGAGATGTTGTGGCGCGAAAACGCGTTCTTCGATCCGGCGCTGGCGGTTGCTTTCGGCGAGCACCTGGAGAACACCACGCGCACCTTGCAGGATCACGATCTGACGCTGTTTCCGCAGAGCAGGATCAAATTCTTCCTGGGCTACTCGCGCAACGTGGACACGGGCCCCCAGCTTTCCACCGTCCAGCTTTTCGATAGCACTGGCAACACGTATCCGGTATTCGCCAACGTTCACGATCAGCAGAACGAATATCGGCTGGGCGGGGAGGCGATGTTTCTCGGATTCCGTCTGAACGTTCTGCACGCGTGGGTCGATTTCAAGGAAGACACGCCCACCGGCATCATTTCGACTCCGGAACTGGGCAACACGACCGGCCTGGGAACGCTCACCTCCTTCACCCGCGCCGAGCCGTATCACAGCACCAGTCCGTACTGGCGCGTAGCTCTGTTCCGCGACAACAAGCTGTGGGCGGTCAATGGACGGTTCACCTATGTGGATGCCGTGGGCGGGTATGTGCAGAATGAGCTCGCAAGCGGCGGCACCGAATTCGGCAATCTGGTGACGCAGCAGGTGCTCGCCTTCGGCAACGCGCGGCGTCCGGCGCTGGCGACGAATCTGA
Organism: Bryobacteraceae bacterium; assembly: GCA_035501755.1. Classification (GTDB taxonomy): domain Bacteria; phylum Acidobacteriota; class Terriglobia; order Bryobacterales; family Bryobacteraceae; genus Palsa-187. The sequence goes on from DATJVN010000140.1 coordinate 27,996, forward strand.
ACGTCAGTTTCTTCCCCGCGTCGAAGATCACGATCACCAATCAGACCACGTATAACGACAGCCGAACGGTTGGAGACGCAGTGTACAGCCAATATCTCATGGGGCAGCCGGCGATGCCCATCCTCCCGTTCACGTTCCTGGGGATTCGCGATTTCGCCAATTCCACGAATCTGGAATACCGGGTGCGGAAGTGGTGGGCAGTCCACGCGGGCTATCAATATTCGGACCGGCGCATCGCCGTTATCGACAATCAGGAAAATTTCGGAGCGCCCGCGCCCGCGCCGCCCGCCAATCAGCCGTTCACGCAGGTGAATACGCTCAACGTGGGGACGCTCGGGTTCCGGCTGCGTCCGTGGAAGCCGCTGAGCATTCTTGCCGACGCCGAGATCGGGCGCAACAGCCAGCCGTACACGCCGATCAGCGACCGCAATTACCAGGTCCTGCGGGCGCGCGCCGATTATCATCAGAAATCCTTCCGCGTGGGTTTGAACGCGCGCACGGATTACAACACCGACTCCATCACGCTCACCAGCTTCGCTTCGCGATCACGAAACTACGGCGCCGATTTTTCCTGGACCCCGTCGCAGCGCTTTTCAATCGACGCCAGCTACAGCAAGCTGCACCTAGACACGCTTGGCGGAATTTTCTTCTTCATCAATCAGGCGCCGGTGAACGCGACCTCCCTGTACGTCAGCAACATTCATGCGGCCAACGTTGGCGCGCGTTTCGCTTTGTCGAAGCGCCTCGATTTCTACGCGGGCTACACTCACACGCAGGATCTGGGCGATGGCCGGTCGAATCCGTTCGGAACCACCCCGGCCACGTCGCCGCTAGCGGTCTTTGCCGCGGCGCAGACGTTTCCGCTCCGGTTTCTATCGCCCCAGGCCCGTTTGTCCGTCCAGCTCGGCCGGCAGGTGCGCTGGAACGTGGGGTATCAATATTACGGCTATGCCGAGCAATTTTCGAGCCTTCAGGATTTTCGCGGGAACACGGGTTATTCATCCCTCTTGTGGTCTTTCTAGCGGCTTGCAGCGCTTCTTATTCGCCATTAATGCAACATTCTTTATTTCGCCGCTCATAGGGCGGAAGCTATAATTCGGCGACCAGTCTGAGAGTGTGTTGAAAAGGGGACAGACTACTCTGTCCCCGATCCGCGGTCCCTCGTCGCGTCCAGAGCGGTGGGCGTGGACAGAGCGGTCTGTCCCCTTTTTCAACACACTCTAAGGAGATGCTATGAAAAATCGGGTCTTTTTGGCGCTCGCTGCTGCTGTTCCCGCCATCGCGTGGGGTCAGGCAAACAATGTTTATGTGCAGCAAAACCTGGTGTCGGACGTCCCCGGAATGGCCGTCACCACGGATCCGAACCTGGTGAATCCGTGGGGGATTTCGCAGACTGCGAGCAGTCCGTTCTGGGTCTCCAATCATGACAAGGGAAACACGACGGTATACAACGGTGCGGGGGCGATCACGAATCTGGTGGTCGCGATTCCATCCGCGAAAGGCACGGGCACCGGCGTTCCGACCGGGCAGATCACCGGCAACGGCGCGAATTTCCCGCTTCCAGCCCCCAACGGAAAAGCCGCGTCGTTCATTTTCGCGACCGAAGACGGCACAATTGCGGCGTGGAACAGCGGCGCCGCCTCGACCGCGGTCACGGTGGTGAATAACTCGGCTTCGGGCGCGGTTTACAAAGGCATTGCGTCCAACCCGACCGGCACGCCCATGATCTACGCGGCGAACTTCAGCTCGGGCAACATCGACGTGTTCGATGAAAATTTCAATCCCACGACGGTCAGCGGCGGATTCAAGGACCCCAACCTGCCCAGCGGATTCGGCCCGTTCAACATCTGGAATCTGGGCGGCAAGCTGTACGTCGCCTATGCCAAGGTCGGTTCCGACAAGATCCATGACGTTGCCGGCGCGGGCAACGGCTTTGTCGACGTGTTCGACACCAACGGCAATCTGCTGCAACGGGTGGTGTCCAACGGTCCGCTGAATTCGCCATGGGGCGTGGCGATCGCGCCGGCCAATTGGGGAGCGTTCGGAGGCGCGCTGCTGGTGGGCAACTTCGGCGATGGAACCATCAACGCGTTCAACCTCAGTACCGGCGCGACACTCGGCGCCTTGCAGGATTCCACCGGAAAAGCCATCGTGAATACAGGGCTCTGGGGAATCATCTTCGGAAACGGCAAGACCGCGGACACCAACACTCTGTACATTACCGCGAACATCGCACCCGGCGGAGTCAGCCACGGCCTGCTCGCCGCGATCGCGCCGCCTTCGCAGGTCACCAGCATCGAGAACGCCGCCAGCCTGAGCGGGAGCACCATCGCACCGGGCGAAATCGTGGTGCTGAAGGGATTCACCATCGGGCCGATTCCGCTCGCGGCCAACGCCGTTCCAGCGACCGGGACGTTAGGGTCGAGCGTCGCAGCCGGCGGCGGCACCAGCGTGACCTTCAACGGAACCGCCGCGCCGATCCTGTACGCTTCGGCATCGGCCACCAGCGTGATCGTGCCCTATGAACTGGCGGGATCCTCCACCGCGAATGTCGTGGTGACTCACAACGGCGCCCCGACGGCTGCGTTCTCCGCCACGATGGCCGCAACGGCGCCCGGCCTGTTCACCTTCAACGAAAGCGGGACGGGCGAGGTCGTCGCGTTCAACTCGGACACTACCCTCAACAGCAGCACCAACGCGGCGACGCGCGGAACGCCGGTTCTGCTGTACGCGACCGGCGAAGGCCAGACCGACCCGCCGGGAACCGACGGAACCATCATCGGAGAATTCGTGCGCGTTCCGGTCGCTGCCGTTTCGCTGACCATCGGGGGCGCTCCGGCGACGGTGGTTTATGCGGGCTCGGCTCCAGGCGACGTCGCGGGCGTGATGGAAATCGAGGCGATCGTTCCGCAGAATTCGACTACGGGAGCGGCGCAGGTGGTTCTGACCGTCGGATCGGCGAGCAGTCCGACGGGGTCGACCCTTTTTGTGCAGTAGCGCGATAATTCAGCGAACAGACGCAGCGTCGGCAGACTGGATTTTCGGCGATATTCAGCGCGCCGCGGAAGGCGAGCGCTTCGGGGCCGTTCAGCACAACATCGAGCGGATCGCTCGCGCCGGCGCGACCGATCGGCGGATGAAAAAAGCACGGGCGCACGAACCCCTCGCCGTCCATCACAGCGGAAACCCACGGCGCATTGCAGCGCGGCGCGACGGGATCGTCCATGCCCAGCGCCCAGCGCGCATGATCGGCGATTCTGCGCAGCTTCTCGGGCGTTTCCGCCACGAATCGGCCGCACTCGCCTGAGTCGATCACTCGTTCGATTTCGGCGCTCAGACTGGCAATATCTTCCGGGGAGAGACGGATCTCGTCCAGGTTGTTCAGTGGCGCGTGGTGGTCGAAGGCGGAAGAATGCGTGTCCGCTGCGAGAAACGAAATGGAATCGCATCCCAGCTCTCGCGCGGCCGCGACCGTCTCACTCAGAAAGGCGCAATTTGCTCGCTGCACAGTGCTTCTCGCCGCGATGGGGAAGCGCGGATTCCGACTGCGGATCGCCCGAATCCCGGCTGCAAGCAGCTCGAACGCGTTTTTCACCCGACGAATGCGATTATGGATTTCGCGCGGCCCGTCGAGCGAAACGATGATGTCGTCGATATTCGCGGCGACCTGTTGCGCAAAGCGCTCCAGCAACAGGCCAGTGGTCAGAAGCGTGATGCGGATTCCGCGGCGTCGCAACGGATCGCATAAGCGAAACAGGTCCGGGTGCATGAGCGGCTCGCCGCCAGTGAGCACCACCCATTCGACTCCCAGGCGCCCGATCGAGGGGAGCTGGCGCGACAGATTTTCGAAAGAAAGCTCGCGCGCGGCGTCGCGCTTCCAGATGTCGCACATCACGCAGCGGCAGTTACAGCGGCTGTAAACGTCCAGCACAAGCACGGGCAGAGATTGAATCCGCTCGTTCACTGCTGCACCAGCTTTCCGGCCAAGCGCACTTCCGGTCCGAGCGCGGCCCGAGCGTCATCAAGAAGGCGCGCGACGTCGAATGGCGTTCGCCATCGCCCGCGTCCCTCGAGCGCAATGGGATGAAACCCGGCGAGCATTTCCGAAGCAAACCGGCCCGCCAGCGTCTCCGATACCAGGTGCACCCGTCCGCGCACTGCCACCAGCTCCGGCGCGAGATCGATCAGCGCTTCAGCGGGGGTCTGCCCCCGGTCGGCGACCGCCACGAGGTCCGCGACGGCGCCATTGAAAAGCGCGCCGGCGCTGGCGTTCAAACGCAGAATGTTGGCCGCGTCGCTGGTGACCATGCGATACAGCGATTCCGACGTCATGCCGCAATTCGTGCGCGCGACGCACAGCTCGTCGCTCATGTCGCCGGCGGCCGAGATGGCGGAATCGGTGCCCAGCGCCACGGAAACTCCCGCGTGCAGGCGGTCGCCGCCGAGCGTCTCTCCATACGTGAGCAAATTCGAGGAGGGGCACCACACCAGCGAGGCTCCGCGGCTTCGCAGAAGGGCGAGCGCGTCGTGGTCGAACGCCAGGCCATGAACGATGACCGTGCGGTTGCTGAGAATGCCCATAGCGTCAAGCTCAGCGATTTCGGCGCGGGCGCGCGCATCCGTACCCTCCCCGGCGTGAATGATGAACGGCTGATCCGCGGGAGTCTCGCGATAGCGCGCCGCCGCGTCGGGCGAGAAGGCCATCGAATGCGCCCAGCCGAAGTGCCGTACCACGCGCACAGGAAAATTGTCGTCGAACACATCCGCCTCATAGGGATTGTGATGCGCCACCATAGTCACCCCGCTCAGCAGATTTCGCAGGCCGCCCCAGATCAGGCGCGTGCCCTTGTCGACCGCCAGGTGTTCGCGAACCGGCGACTCATCGGGGCGATGAATGTCGGCAGCCCACTCGCTGGCGTTCGCGTAAATGCGCCGCCCCAGGCGAGGAAACAGATTGAACTCCAGGTGATCGTGGGCGTTGATTAATCCGGGCAGAAGCAGATGGCCGCTGAGATCGACCGCATCGCCTGGCGGAAGGTCCTTGCGCAAAAAAACGCGCTCGCCGCGAATCTCCACGTGACGCCGTGCGCTGCGCGTGGGCGACAAGGCGATTCTCACGTTGGCGATCAGCATGCGTGGCGCCAGGTCTTGACGAAAATCGCGGGGATGTGCGAAACGCTTGCGAAGAGATGCTCTTTTCGGGCGTGAGCGAAAATGCTTCGTTCCGGTTCCCCGAAGCGTGCTTCGACGCTCGATTCGGACGACAGGCCGGCATCGCGAGCGGCTGCCTCGAGCGTTTCGAACGAGTGCGTGTGATGCGTCAGGCGACAGGTGGCCGAGGCCGTCTCAAACGATCGCGTCCAGCCGGCCTGCTTTGCGGCCGGATGCATGTCACTGACCATCACCCGCTGCGCGACGCGCGCCAGTTCGCGAAACGCCGCCGCGCAGCAGGTCACATACGACATTCCGAACGAGCAGATGGCAAGATCCGCGGCTCGATCATGAAACGGAAGCCGGCTGACATCCCCGCCGGCGATGCGCCCGGCCAGGTCCGGCTTCTCCGCCGCGCGTTGCAGCATCTGCTCGCTGAGGTCAATGCCGATCACGTTCGCGCCCATTGACCGCGCGATCGACATCCAGCGGCCAGTTCCAGCGCAAACGTCGATGACTCGCAGACCCGCGAGCTTGCCGAGAAGCCGCGCGGCGACGCGCTGTTCGAGCGCCAGCAGCGGGTTGGGATCGCGATCGTACGTTGCGGCCCACAGCGCGTAGCCTTCGCGCGCCTGGAATTCGATTACAGGCTTTCCCATCGCGGCTTCCGCAGCGAAACCAGTTTCTGTGCCCAGGACAACTCGAGCGGATATGCGTAAAATCCGAGTGTGTAGCGCCAGCCGCTCAGCGATTTCAGCAGGCCGCGCCCCCAGCGCGGCAGACGAATGTCCTGCACCGTGGGCCAGCGCGAATTGATCACCAGCTCGAAATTGTCGATGCGCCGCTTGGTGCTGCGCGGAAGCCACGGCAGCTGCGGATCCTCGCGGATAGTGAAATTGAACCAGCGCTCTGTCGCCCATTCGTCGGGAGTCGAGGGGAAGCGCATCTTATGATCGATGCCGCCGAACATCCCGTCGGGATTGGGCGTGGGGATGTAATGCTGCACGACGATTTCCGCGTCGGGATTCAGGCGCTTAAGCTTGCGGATGAAGCGGATGTTTTCGCGCGTGTCGCCTTCCGGATTATCGGGGCTGCCGAAAATGAAGGAGAACTCCGGCACGATGCCGTACTCCCGAATTCGGCGGGCGACTTCGAGGGTCTGTTTCGACGTGATCCGTTTGTTCATCTGCGCGAGCACTTCGTCCGAAGCCGATTCGGCGCCGAAAAAGATCATGGCGGCGCCGGAATCGCGCAGAGCCTGAAGCGTCGCGCCGGAGTACTTCAGAAACGTGTCGACGCGCCCCTCGGCCCACCAGTGCAGCTTCAGCGGGCGAAGGCGCTCCGCCAGATCGCGCGTGTGGCTCTCATTCAGAAAAAAATTGTTGTCGTAAAACTGAACTGCGTCGATGCTGTAGCGCCGTTGCAGGTCCGCCAAAACCGCTGCGGTCTGTTTCGGAGCTTCCGCCCTCTGGCGTCCCTGGAACACCGGGACCACGCCGCAGAACCGGCAGCGAAACGCGCATCCCATGCTCGCGTGATGCACCGCCGTGCGCCGGCCGAGAAATGTCGGCAGCAGATATTTTTCCACGGCACCTAGCCGGTGGTACGGCAGAATCGGAAAATCGTTGGGCGATCCGAGCGGGCGATCGCCATTGTGGCGATGGAATCCAAAGCTGTCCTTCCAGGAGAGGCCGAGGATTCCGGCGAAGGATTTCGTGGTGCGAACCGCCCAGAGAAGCTCGACGAACGTGTCCACTCCCGGCCCGCGCACCGCGAAATCGACGTAGGGCGCATTCAGCGTCGCGGTGGCGTACAGGGAAGGGAAGTACCCGCCCCACGCGATGGGCACGTTGGGATGACGCCGGCGGAAATTTTTCGAGAGCGGAATCGCCGAAACCATCTGCGGTCCGGGCATGACCGAAACCGCCAGCATCTCGATCGCGTGCTGCGCGGCGATCCTTTCGAGCGTCTCGCCGGGATCGGGATCGAGATTGCCGTCGACGATCGTGTACTCCTCCTTGCCTTCGAGCGCGGAGGCGATAGAGAGGATTGACAGCGGAAAGCGCCGATTCTTGGGCTTGGTCGAGCGCGCATGGAGCAGAACAATCATGCGATGCCGCCTGTGATGACGAAAAATTCCGACGGCGGCCGCCTGCCGCGCAGCCGCGCCGCGAGCGGGCGCAGCGTCCAGCGGAAACCGTACCACGGCCGCGTGAGCTTCCACCGAATCCCGAGCTCGTTGCCGAGCCGCGCCAGCGCCACCCGGTCCAGATATTCGATGCTGCCGAGAGCCTCGGAGCGAAAGCCGTAAGTGCGCTCGAAAAATTCCTGCCGTTCGCGGCGCATGCGCTCGCCATGCTCGGCGACGGCATACACAGGCGAGTCGAGAATCACGATTTCTCCGGACCGGCGCAGACAGCGCAGCGCTTCCTGGAGCGTACGCGAATAATCCGGCGAATAGTGCAGGGATGCGTTATAGACCGCCAGGTCGAAAGATCCGTCGGGAAAAGGAAGACGGTCGAAATCGGCTGCGACCGCGCTCAGACGCGAATACTTCCGAATCGCGCCGAGCCCGTCGCGATCGTCCGTGAAAATGTCCAGCGGAATCACGCGGTGCCCGCGCGCGGCAAGCCTCCACGACAACCATCCGTTGCCCGCGCCGAGATCGAGCACGTCCAGCGGCCGTGCCAGCCTCTCTTCCATCGGCCTGATGACCCGACGCAGCAAATGGTGGAAGCTGCGCGCGCGAATCTTCCACTGCTCGCCATTGCGTCCGCTCAAGTCGCGGTATGGTAGCGTGCGGTAATACGCGGCATCGTCCGAACCGCGCCCTTCGGCGTGCCGGATGGCCGCATACTGTTCCAGAAACGTTCGCCGCAACGTCGCGTCCATCATCGATTCCGCCGGAAAATCAGAAGCGTGTGATCGCCACAAGCGCGGAATCCCGGCAGGGCCGAGATTCCCCGGTCCACGGCGGCTGCCCGCCGGAGCGCGCTCTCGGGAAAGTTCATGTACGACGGCGGCACGCCGATGCCGATCCCGCGCTGCTCGACCAGTGTGAATTGGGGTGCTAATGCCCGCTGGACATCGCGCACGCGCGGGTAGTACACGCGAAGCCCGCCGCTGGTGATCGTCGCGCCGCGCCATCGCCGCACGGCTTTCCGCGGTTCGCCTCGGACCAGAAACCAAACTGTCTCCCACAGGCAGAACCGGCTCAACATGCACAAAATCGCGCAACCGCCCGCCTTCACGACTCTCGCGAGACGATCGCGAAGAGACGCAAGATCAGGTACGCAATTCAGGGCGCCAAAATTCGAGATCGCCGCGTCGAAACAATCGTCAATCGTTTCCAACTCCTCTGCCGCGAGCACGCGCGCGTCTACGCCTCGCGCCCGCGCAACCACGACCATCGACGCAGAAATATCGAGGGCCGTCACGCGCACGCCTTGCCGCATCAACCGGCGAGCGTCTTCGCCCGTTCCGCAACCGATATCGAGCACTTTCTTCGCGCCTTCCAGATACGGTCGCGCATGATTCCAGAACGCCTCGCGCTGGAGCCGGCCGGATGGCGGGTGCGTCCACAACTGGTCGTAGTTGGCGGCGAGCGAATCAAACGCCTGCGCGGGAGTCATGCTTCCACCTCGTCCATCGCGCCCTCGAGCGCTCGCCGTGCCGCGAGAACGCGCACCTGGTCCGACGACATTTCCGCGCGAAGCAGCTCGTCGGCGTATTGGTAGAAGCGGCGGGAATGCCGGCCGCGGATTTTGAAATCGCGATCGCTCGACTCTTTCCAATCGCCGATACTTACAAGCTTCGCGCTCACCCGATCGAAATACGGAGTGCCTTTGATCGGATAGGACACCGTAGTGAGAAAAACGTCGGGCCGGCAGCTTCTGACATGATCGATAGTCGTGTCGATGTCCTCCATCTGTTCGCCGTCATAGCCCCACATGAGAAACATCCCGGTCTCGATTCCGTTCGCCTTGCACAGGGCGACGGCCGTCCGCACCTGTTGCGCGGTGACGCCGCGTTGCATCGCGTCCAGAATTTTTTGCGATCCGCTCTCCGAGCCAATCCATACTCGCCGGCACGCGAGTCCGGCGAGCGTCGCGGCCACGGAGGGGTTCACCCGGTCAGCGCGCGTGATGCATTCGAAAGGAATCGCGATGCCGCGCCGCTTCATTTCCGCCGCGTATTCGTTCAGCCATCCGTGATGGATGGTGAACACGTCGTCGGCGATCCACAACATCTCCGGACTGTACCGGCCGATCAGCCACTCGATTTCGTCCACCACCGCAGTGGGCGAACGGCGCCGGTGCGTGTGCCCGTAAACGGAATGGCTGCACCACGAGCATTTGTAAGGGCACCCGCGCGCCGTGATCACCGACACCGATCCGACGCCATGCCGCGCGCGCCACGCGCTCAGATAACGCTCCACGTCGATTTGTTCACGGTCCGGCCAGGGCTGCGCGTCGAGATCGCGAATCAGATCGGCCGCGCCCGTCCGCACGAGCCCGCCGTTTTCGGATCGAAAGACGAGGCCGGGAATCGAGGGCCACGTGTCGCGATCGAAGTTCGCGCGCGCGAGCATCTCTACCGCGCGCTCGCCCTCGCCTGTGACGATCAGGTCCGCGCCTGCCGACAAAAATTCCTCGGCGTAGTTGGCTGGCTCGGGACCGCCCAGCATCACCAGCCATCCTGATGCCTTGGCTCGCTCCAGGATCGAGAGCACGCTGGCGCGCGTCATCAGGTTGGCGTAGATGCCGGCGACTCCCGCCGGCGCGCTGTCCAGAATCGAAAAAAGCTCCTGACGCGAGCCGAACGTGGAGTCGTAGATTTCGCTATCGAATCCCCGCGCTTTCAGGTGCGAGGAAAGGTACAGAATGCCCAGCGGCGGATACGGCTTCATGATGGACCGTTCTTTCGCGTCCTCCGCGAGAAAATAGCCGTGCGTGAGCAACAGGCGCATTAGGCGACCGCTCCCGCAGCGTTGAGCCGCAGTTCTTCCACTCGCGACCAGGCGTCGCGCCCTCCCGCGCCTCCGCGCACGTCGAGGTGCAGAGCGTTCGCGAGCGCGCGATAAAACTCGGTCGAATAAGCCCCTGGAAACATCAGCGACACGTCCGCGCTGCTATCCCAGTTGGATTTGGCGCCCATCCCCGCCGAAACAATCTGGTGAAACTTTGTACCGGGCAGCGGATAGGAAACCGAGATCCCGATGTCATCCGGCGCGGTCTCGCGCACCATGCGGATGGTCGCTTCGATGTCGCTCCATTCCTCGCCGGGATAGCCGAACTGGAGAAAGAAGCAGGCGCGGATTCCGTAGCGGCGAAGATTTTCGCGCGCCGCGTAGATCTCGCCGACCTCCAGGTCCTTGTCCATCCGGTCGAGCACTCGCTGAGAGCCGGATTCGGCGCCCATCCACACCTCCACGCACCCTGCGCGGGCGAGCGCCGTCACCAGGTCGCGCGCCATCAGATCACAGCGTGATTGCATCTTGAACGGAATGCGTGCGTCCAGCGTTTCCACCTCGCGCGCAAATTCCAGCGCCCAGCGCCGCGACAGCGCGAAGATGTCGTCGGTAAACCAGAGGTGATCAGGAGCGTAAACGCGCTTCACACGTAGCATCTCGGACGCGATCGAGCGCCCCGACCGCACCCGATAACGGCTGCCGTACACCGGTTTCGCGCACCAGTTGCAGCGAAACGGACAGCCCCGGCTCGACACGAGGTTCAACGAAAAATACCCGTGCCGTGCGGTCCACGCGGCGCGATATTTTTCTATGTCGACCAGATCCCAGGCGGGAAAGGGCAGGGAATCGAGCTCAGCCCAACCCGCGCGCGGCCGATTCCGGCGATCTCCTCCGCGCGCGCGCCACACCAGCCCGTCAATCGTTTCCCACGGCGCGTTTTGCGCCAGCTCGACCAGCGCGCTCTCCGGTTCGCCCACCAGCACCGCGGCGAACCCCGCGTCCAGATACTCGCGCGCGTGATCGGACGCGTCCGAGCCGTGGGCCACGCACGCAACTCCTGCCTCGCCCGAGATGCGCGCCATCTCGAACGACAGCTCGCGATTCCGCGCCAGACACATCTTCGAAAGAAAATTGAAATCGTCCTCGCAAACAGCGACCAGGTCCGGTTTCTCGCGCTCGAGAAGCTCGCGAAACGACTCTTCCGAATACTCGAACGTGGGGTCGAACAGGTGCGCCTCGATTCCGTTCCGCCGCAGCACCGCTGCCGCGAGAATCGTCTGCAGCGGTGGATACGGCTGCATTTTCCCGACCTGCTTGAGATCCGAATACAAATGATTGCTGTGCGCCAACACGACCGATGCCATCGCGTTCATCCGTTCCTGCTCAGCTCCAGACTCAGCGGCTGTCCCGTCAGCAGCGACCGCCGGATCACCAGCCGGTTGCGCGCCGTGCCGATCCACAGCTCCACCGGACAACGCAACCATCCCGTGCGAAGCCGCCAGTGGACCTGTTTTCGCACCAGCTTCACCAGCGACCGCGCCATCGCCGAACGCGTGCGCCGACGCTGTTTGTTGAGGCTCGCATCCAAAAGGAAATAGCCGATGCTCCGGCTCAAACGCGTAAACCCGGACCGGCTCACCCATGGCAGGCGCATCAACCCGAGATCGACATCCGCCCACGCGGCGAGCGAATCCGGCTCGGCCAGCCCTTTCGCTTTGAGCTCCGGCCAGATCGGAATGCCGGGATAAGGCGTGAACATGTTCGGTGAGAACGAGACATTGTCGAACTCGGTTCCGATCTCGCCCATCACGCGCAGCGTCTCGCGCTGATGGCGCTCCTGCTCGCCGGGAAAACCGAAGATCAGGTTGAAGGTGACGCGGATGCCCGCCTGCGCGCATTTGCGAGCCGCTTCGCGAATGTCGGCGACATGCTGGTGCGGCTTGTTCATCAGCCGCAGCACTTCGGGCGACGCCGATTCGGTCCCGAATCCAATATGCGTCACACCGCTTTCGGCCAGCAGCCGGACCTCTTCATCCGTCATCCGGCACAGAAGATCCGTCGAAGCCTGAAAGGTCCAGCGCAGGCGCGCGCTGCGATCGATCAGTCCTCGGGCGATCGCCTTCGCGCGGCGAACGTCGACCAGGAAGTTCGAATCGAGCAGCGCGATCTCCGTCAGCCGGTAACGCCGCGCAAGATCGGTCAGTTCTTCGGCCACGCGCTCCGCCGTATATGGGTTGAAACGGCGGTTGTAATACACCGTGTCCGTGCAGTAATTGCAAGCGTAAGGGCAGCCCACGCTGCTCGCATAAGGCAGCTTGCGGCCTCCGCCGGCGCGTTCGTATGCGTCCAGGTCCGCCAGATCCCACGCCGGCGGAGCGAGCGTGGCAAGCGGCGCCGCGGGACGGTCCGGGTTCATGTGAATCCGGCCGCCACGTTTGAACCAGCAGCCGGAAACCAGGCCGAGCGATTGCCCGGCGTCGATGCGCCGCAGAATTTCCACGAGCGTAATCTCGCCCTGGTGCCGCACGACGATATCCACGAACGGCTCGCGCAATGTTTCTTCGCTACGCAGGCTCGGATGCCAGCCGCCGTATACGATCGGCACATCGGGACGAAGATCGCGCACCATGCGGCTGGCGCGGATCGCATCGCGGATCATGGGGCCGGTCAGCAGCGAAACACCGAAGCACAGCGATCCATCGAGTTCGCCGCGAATGCGGTCCTGATAATCGTGGTCGAGCGCTCCGTCGATGATGCGCGGCTCGTAACCCGCTTCCCGCACCGACGCGGCCAGGCTCAACAGTCCCAGCGGCGGACCCAGGATTTTTCCCGAATAGGGCGGAAGGAACAGGATGACTTTTTTTGCCGTCCGGTTCAGCATGTGACCGGCTCCGTCTGCAATTGATGCGCGTCGACTTTGGATTTCGGCGGCTGAAGCCATGCGTCCAGCCGCTTCTTCAGGTACAGCTCGAACGGGAAGCCGTACACATCGTGATCCAGCCGCCAGCGCGCCGGAATCGCGATCATCGAGTGCGCCAGCCGCTCGAGCGACCCGTGGTGCCGGACCCCGATGGGCACTCGATGAAACGCGACGCGCAAATAATCGCGCATGGTCTGCACGCGTTGGTGCGCGCGGCCTTTGAGCCACGGCAGCGTGGTGTAGCGCGGGAAGAAATCGGCCCACCCTTCGAGCGTTCTGGGAACCTCGATGCCCAGTTCGAAGGCGCGCTGCATCACCGGCGCTCCCGGATACGGCGTAAAAATGTTGGTCCAGAACTCGGCGCCGGGATAGCGCCGGCACACGTCCATGATGAAGCGGATGCTCTCGCGGCGTTCCTTTTCACCCTCGCCCGGGAACGCGAAAATCATGTTGAACGACGGCCGGATGCCCGCTGCGGTGAGCTTCGCGGCCACGGTGTGGATGGTGTCCAGGTTCTGGAACTGCTTGTTCATCAGCCGCAGGACCGCGGGCGAGCCGCTATCGGCGCCGTGCGCGATCTGCGAAAGCCCGGCGCGGCGCAACAGCTTCAGCTCCTCCACCGTGAGCCGCGCGACCAGATTGGTCGTCGCCTGAATGCTCCAGTCGAACTTCGCGCCGCGCCGCACCAGACCCTCGGCGATCGCCAACGCGCGGTCTCCATCGACCATGAAGTTGTCGTCCACCACCCACAGCAATTGCAGCCGGTAGCGCCTGACGATCTCCGTGGTCTCCTCCACCACCTGCTCCGCGTCGAGCGCGTTCCATTTGCGTCCGTACACGGCATCGTTGGTGCAGTAGGCGCAATTGTAAGGACACGCGAGGCTCGACGTGTACATCGCCCAGCGCCGGCCGCACACACGTTCGTAGGCGTCGAAGTCGGCCAGGTGATACGCTTTGGGCGGCATTTCGCGAATCGGTTTCAGCGTGCGCGGACGATTGAAAATCAGTTGGCCGTCCTGCTTGAAACCCACTCCCTCGACGCCGTGCATCGATTCGCCGGCCTCGATCCGTCGCACCACTTCGAGGAACGCATCCTCGCCCTGGCCTTTAACCACGATATCGATGTACTCGGCCGCCAGCGTCTGGTCCGGCAGCAGCGACGGATGCCAGCCCCCGAGAACCACGGGTTTCTCGGGATAAAGCCGTTTAGCCGCGCGCGCGATCTGCACGGTTTCGCGGATCATGGGCCCGGTCACCAGCGAAACAGCCAGGCATAGCGCGTCAGCCAGCTCAGCGAGCACCGTTTTCTGAAAATTCGGCGTAATGGTCGAGTCGATGATGCGGACCCGGTAGCCGGCGCGGATCAGCGGAGTCGAAACAGCGAGAATCCCCAGCGGCGCCGTCGCTTCCTGGCTTGAGAATGCGGGAAAGAAGAAGACGATTTTCTTGGAGGGTACGCTCGGCAATGATACAACGCTCCTATTTGGTTTAGACCCGCGCACGATGCCGCGCGGAACACCCGAGACCGCGTTCTCCCGGCGCGGACGGAGATGTCTCAATCGATATGGGGAATCTCGCCTCTGTCGGCCCGATCGAGGTGCGTCGCGGAGCGTTTACACCCGTCGCCGGCCGCACGGCGCTGCGACACTATTACCGTCTCGAGCCGCTTGCCGCTCTTCTTGTAGCGATCGCGCTGGCTCCCCTCGCCATTGTCCTGGCAGTGATCGTCGCGCTGGTTTCGCGCCGGTCGCCCCTGGTTCGCCATCGCCGTGTCGGATGGCGCGGCGAGGAGTTGGGCGTCATTAAATTCCGTACCATGTGGGGCGGCGGATCTCCGCCAGGCCGTCTTTTTGCGATCGAAGATCTGCCTGAGATGGAATGTTTCATCAAAAGCGAGAATGACGATCGTGTTGCCAGCCCTTTCGCGGCCTGGTGCCGACGCTATTCGCTGGATGAAATTCCGCAACTGCTGCACATCATCGGCGGCAGGATGTCTTTTGTCGGTCCACGGCCGATCACGCGAGCCGAACTGGATCTGTATTACGGGCCCTCCGCGGGCGAGGTCCTCTCGTTGCGCCCCGGCCTTACCGGTTTATGGCAGGTGATGGGTCGCAGCAGGCTCAGCTATGCGCAGCGGCGCCGACTGGACCTGTGGCTGGTTCGGCGCGCCTCGCCGCGGCTGTTTCTCGCGCTCCTGGTTCGAACCATCCCTTGCGTATTACGCGGCTATGGCGCCTACTGAGGATCTTCGAGTCGCGCTGGTGCACTACTGGCTGGTGGGCCAGCGGGGCGGGGAAAAAGTCCTCGAAGCGCTGTGCCGCATGTTTCCGAGTGCCGACATCTTCACCTTGTTCTACGAGCCGGAATCCGTTTCGCCGCTGATTCGCTCCCGCAAGGTTCACGTCTCCGGGCTGAATCCGTTTCGCAAAATATACCGTTCTCTGCTGCCGCTGATGCCGATGGCGCTCGAAAATTTCGACCTCCGCGATTACGATCTGGTGATCAGCAGCGAATCCGGTCCCGCGAAAGGCGTGATCACAAACGCGCAAACGCGCCACGTCTGCTATTGCCACACGCCCATGCGCTATCTGTGGGAGCTTTCCGCGGACTATCGCGCAAGTATCGGAAATCCGCTCACCCGCGCCCTGTATGCCCCTTTCGCCAACTATCTGCGCATGTGGGATTACGCCAGCGCCGCGCGCGTCGATAAGTTCATCGCCAACAGCCGCACCGTGCGCCGGCGTATCTGGAAAACCTGGCGCCGGCGTGCGTCGGTGGTTTATCCTCCCGTGGCGGTCGACACGTTCCGGCATGAATCCTCCGCAGATTATTTTCTGATCGTTTCTGAAATGGTGCCTTACAAACGTCTTGGCGACGCCGTCCGCGCGTTTTCGCGACGCGAACGAAAGCTGAAAATCGTCGGCGCCGGGCCCGAGTACAAATCGCTGCGGAGGCTCGCCACAGCCAGTGTCGAATTCTGCGGGCGCGTTCCCGATTCCCAATTGCGCGATCTGTATGCGCGCTCGTCCGCGCTGATTGTGCCCGGCGAAGAAGATTTCGGCATCGCCATGGTGGAAGCGCTGGCCAGCGGAAAGCCCGTGATCGCGCTCGAGCGCAGCGGGGCGTCCGAAATCCTGCGCGACGGCTGCGGATTGCTCTATGCTGAACCCGGCGCCGAGGCGCTCGAATGCGCCATCGTCGCCTTTGAGCCCATCCAGGATCGTTTCCGACCCAAGTTCCTCCAGTCCCGCGCCTCGTATTTCTCCGAAGAGCGCTTCGACACGAGGTTCCGCGCAGCTTTGTGGCCCGCCAGGACCACCCCCGCGGCGGTTTGAATTTTCACAACCTCTTTACGAATTGCACACAACTGGATCCCCCCGCTGCCCCTACCATTGGGGCATGTGGAAGCACAATCCCGCGGTCGATGATGAGCGGTTGGCCGGCTTGTTGCAGACCGCGGGTCAGAACCAGTTGGACGAACTCTTCGGGGAGTTGTTCCGGAGGTATCATTCGCGGGTCGCGGTGTGGTGCGCGCGCCTGGTGAAGGACCCCGAGCGCGGCGCCGATCTCGCCCAGGAGGTTTTTCTGCGCGCGTATCGTTACCGCCATACTTTCCGCGGCGATTCGCGCGTCTCCACGTGGCTGTACGTGATCGCCCGCAATCACTGCCTGAACGCGATCCGCCGCCGCGATTCCGATCCGCTGGGAAACAGTGACGCGCTTCCCCCCGGCCTGGTGGACGAGTTCGGCGACGTGCACGCCGATATCGAGCGCACCCAGACGCTCGAGCGCATGTGGCGCATCATTGACCAGACCCTGACTTCTCTCGAAAAGCGCGTGATGGCCCTGCATTACGGCCACGAGATCAAACTCGAAACAATTACCCGGGAGCTGATGCTCTCCAACCCGAGCGGCGCCAAGGCCTACATCGTGAATGCCCGGCGCAAGCTCAAGCGCGTGCTGGGCGACCAGTCTTTCGCGCGCCCGCAGGCGCGTGTCGCCTGATCCTTTGCGGCGCTGCTGGCATCCCATGGGCCATGCACTGGAGATCGTCACCAATTCTTCCGAAGTGCTGAAAATCGCGGCGAGCCTGTGGGACGATTTTCCGGTGCTGTCTGACGGCTCTCCCGTCAAGTTGAAGATCGAAGTTTCCGCGCACGATTCCGGGGTCTCGCCAGCCGCGCCCGCTCCCTGGTACGCCGGGCACCTGATGTCGATCGTCGAAACGCGCCGAAATTTCGCCATCGCTGACATGACGGCCGGCATCGGCGTCATGCGGATGACGCGCGATACGGTCGAAAACGCGCCCTGGTTCGTTTATCACTATCTGGAGCCGATCGCCTATGCGCTGTTGGGCGCCCGGCACTTCACTATGCTGCACGCCTCCTCGGTCGCGATCGGCGGGAAAGCGGCGGTTCTATGCGGAGAGGCGGGAGCTGGTAAGACTTGTCTCGCCTACGCCTGCGCCACGCGGGGCTGGTCCTTCCTCAGTGGTGACGCGACCCACCTGCTCCGCGATTCCGCGGAAGTGACCGTCATCGGCCGGCCGTTCTCCATCCGCTTTCGCGATTCGGCAAGGATGGTTTTCCCCCAACTGCGCGACCACCCCGCAAGAATGCGCCCCAACGGGAAATGCGACCTCGAGCTGGACCCCAGGGAGTTAGACCTTCCCATCGCCGTCGAGGCTCCGGCCGGGTTGGTGGTTCTGATAAATCGCGCCTCCGCGCGCGCTGGCGCCTGCGCAGAGCCCGTTCCCCGCGACCAAGCGAGAACGCTGCTGAGCCGCTGGATTCGTCTCGGCGATCCGGAATCGAAGGCCGCGCAGCGGCGCGCTCTCGAGCGTCTGCTTGAGAAGCCGCTGATGCGTCTCACCTACTCCGATCCCTTCGACGCCGAGCGCGTCCTGTTCAAGGAACTGGTC
>DATJVN010000141.1:0-18033 GCA_035501755.1 Bryobacteraceae bacterium
TGCTGACTGCGCAGGTCGTGCTGCAGGACCAGTTGCAAAAACTAGTCGAGCGGGTGAATCTGCTGACCGAGCGCGTGGACAGGCTGACGGAACGCGTGGACCGGCTCGCGGAATCTCAGCTTGAAACAAGCCAAAAACTCAATGCGCTGATTGCGATCGTGGACGAGATCATCCGCCATCGTCCGCCGATCCCTTCGTAACGTCTCGGATTGAACACCGCTCAGCGTTAGAGCCGACCACCTGGCCCCACACGACCGCGTAGGCTTCCAGATCGCCCGCGCCGTTGCGTCCCGCGCGAACGAAGATGTGCCTGTTCAGCAGCGCGGGCGCATCCACGCGGCGTCCATCACTGAGATACTCTGTGTCCCGCCGCAGCAGAACGTGGATGATTCCCGCGCTGGTTCACAGCGTGGCGCGGACCCGCCTGTGCCGTCACCAGCCCGCTGAAACGGAAATTGCCGGGCGCGATGGCCGTTACCGGAACACTCATGCGTTCCCGCTCGAAACCGGTTTCCGAATCGAAGCGGCAGCGGTTCACCGCGCCGTCCGCGCCGCGAATTTCGACCCAGCACGAGTTGGTCGAGCGCGCCCAGGCGAACGCTTCCCCGCGTACCACCACGATCGTGGCGCGGGATTCGGCCTGCATCGCCGCGCACACCACCAGCGCCAGGATACAATCGATGATTGGCCGCATTTTCATTCGATCAGGCCCGATGCTGGTTTCTCCGCTCCGGGATTCAGGAACCGGGGGGCGGAATCGCCCGCTACTACCGATCGGATATCCAGCGCAGCGCTCCGGTTTCCACGGAAATTACCGGTTACGGCGTAAGCACGCTGGCATTTACAGGCGAGATTGACGCCGCGTTACGCGCCGCGCGCTATCTGGCTCACAGCGCGTGGGACCCCGGCAGCCACACCTTTCCCTTCGAACCGGGGTCTAAGCTCGCTTATTTCTTCGATATCGGAATCATCGCCCGCGGTCTGCTGGCCGCCTGGCGCGCGACCGGCGAAACCGAGTTTCTGGACCGCGCTCGCGATGCCACTCTTTCGCTGGCCTTCGATTTTCTGGGCGACGGAATGTTCCATCCGGTGATCGCGTTGCCGGAAAAAGACCCGCTCCCGCACGAGCCGCGCTGGTCGCGCTCGCCCGGATGCTACCAGTTGAAATCCGCACTCGCCTGGCGGGAGGTCGGGGACGAGCAAGCGGCGAAGCTATGGGAAATCGCGCTTCAAAATGCGCTCGCAGCGCACGAATCGTTCCTCGACCGGGAATCCGATCGCGAACGGCTGATGGATCGCCTGCACGCGTACTGCTATTTTCTTGAAGCGACGCTGTTTGAAGCCGATCGCGCCGAGGTGCGCGGCGCGCTGGCGTACGGAATCGAGCGCGCCGCTTCCCTGCTCCGCGAAATCGCGCCGCAATTCGAGCGCTCCGACGTGTGCGCGCAACTGCTCCGCATTCGATTGATCGCGCACCATCTCAATGCCGTCGAGCTGGATGCGGAAGCCGCGTGGGAAGAGGCAGGCCGCGCCGCCGGGTATCAATCCGATTCCGGCGATCCGCGCCTGCGCGGCGGCTTCTGGTTCGGCCGCCGAGGAGGCGAATTCCTGCCTTACATGAATCCGGTGTCCACGGCGTTCTGCCTGCAGGCGCTCCAGCTCTGGCGCGACCACCGGGACGGCGCATGGAGCTTCGATCTCCATCAACTGATTTGAGCCAAGCGGTTAAAGTTCTGTTCGCCTCGGGGTCGGAAGCGGTGATCGCGAGCACCCTCGAGCGTTTCAAAGCGCTGCTGCCGGAGCTTCCGCTAGTAGTCGTCGCCGAATTCCCGCCGCCCGAAGGCGAATGGATTCCCTGGCATTTTAAACGAAGCTGGGGGGAAAACCGTGCTTGGGTGCGATCGAGGCTCGGCGCGCGAAAAGTGCGTCTGGCCGCGGTCATTCTGGAGCCGCGCACGCCGTATTGGGGTCTGCGGATGCTCGGATTCGCTACCGCCCCGCTGTATTTCCTCGCCTTCAACGAGCACGGCGAGCATTTCATGCTGCGCCCGCGCAGCCTTCCCAACATCGCTCGCCACGCTCGATGGCGCGCGAAGAATTATCTGAAGTGGCAGTTCAACCCCGGCGGCTGGATCTACACGCAGTTCTGGCGAATCGGCCATCCGCAGGCTTTGCGTCGCCCGATTTACTACCGGCTCGCGCTGCTGCGCGGAAAGATCGAAGGCCGCGGCGAAATGTATCGCGGCGCGCCCGCTGCCGCGAAGCCCGCCGGGATTTCGGTGGTGATTCCTTCCCGCAACGGGCGCGATCTGCTGGACCGCTGCCTTCCTCGGATCTACGATGCCGATGAAATCATCGTGGTGGACAACGGGTCCGACGACGGCACCGACGCCATGCTTCGCGCCGAATTCCCGTCCGTCGCGATCGAGCACAGCGCGAAGCCGTTGTCTTTCGCCCGCGCCGTGAATCGCGGCATCCTCCGCGCGCACTTCTCCCACGTCTGCCTGCTGAACAACGACATGCTCGCCGATCCCGGATTCCTCGCCGCGTTGCGCGGCGCTTTCGACCAGGTCCCCGGCCTGTTCGCCGCGAGCGCGCAGATTTTCTTCCCCGCAGGCCGTCGCCGCGAGGAAACCGGCAAGACCGTGATGCCGCCGCGCCGCGGCCTGACCGATTTCCCGCTCATCTGCGCCGAGCCGCTCGAAGGCGAAGACCTGAGCTACGTGCTTTACGGCAGCGGCGGCTGCACCATGTTCGACGGCGCGAAGCTCGCCGAACTGGGCGCCTTCGATGAATGCTACGAACCCGCCTACGTCGAAGATCTCGACCTCGGCCTGCGCGCCTGGCAGCGCGGATGGCCCAGCGTGTATTGCGCGGGCGCGCGCGTCCTGCATCTGCACCGCGCCACTACGTCGCGATATTTCAGCGAAGCTCAGATCCATGCCTTCATCGAGCGCCATTTCATCCGCTGCCTGGCGCGGTCTATCGCCGATCGCGCGACCTTCCGGCGCATGTGGCGCGAAAATGTGGTACGCCTGAATCTGCTCCAGGAAACCGACGCGCTGGTTTTCGCCGCCCGCCAGAAGACCATCGCCCACACGAGCGCTCGCGCGGATTTTTTTGATCTGACCAATGGGGAGGTCGCCGTCTTTCCCGGGATCGCGCGGTCCAGCAGGCCGGTGGTGCTGGTCGCCAGTCCCTATCTTCCCTTCCCTCTCGCTCACGGCGCCGCGGTCCGAATTTATAACCTGCTGAGATTGGCCGCCCGAGATTTCGATTTCGTTCTGGTTGCCTTCGTCGAGCAGTCCTATCCGGTTCCAAAAGAACTGCGCGAAATTTGTGTCGAGATCGTGACGGTGGAGCGCGCCGGCACCCACGCGCTGCCGTCCACGCCGCGGCCGGAAACCGTGGAGGAATTCGATTCTCCGGCATTTCACGCCGCGCTTCGCCAGACCGTTGCCAAGTGGAATCCCGCGATCGTTCAGCTCGAATTCACGCAGATGGCGCAGTACGCCCCCGATTGCACGCCCGCGCGCACGATCTTGGTGGAGCACGACATCACCTACGACCTCTACGCGCAGATGCTCGCGCAGAACGAGGAGTGGGAGACGCGCCGCCAGTACGAACGCTGGCTGCGTTTCGAACGCCAGGCCTGGACCGAGGTCGACCGCGTGGTGGTGATGTCGGAAAAAGATCGCGCGGTAGTTGAAGGAGGCGTCGTCATCCCTAACGGCGTGGATATTCGCCGCTTCGAGCCATCGGCCAATCCGCCTGACCCGCGGCGCCTGCTGTTCATCGGCTCGTTCGCACATCGTCCCAACGTGCTCGCCGTGGAATTTTTCCTGCGCGAAGTCTGGCCGCTACTCGAAAACGTGACGCTCCAGGTGATCGCCGGGATGCGTCATGAGCGCTTCTGGGATCTCCACCATACTGGAGTTGAAGTCGAGGGCTTCGTCGCCGATGTGCGCCCGGCTTATCGCCGCGCAACGCTGGTCATCGCTCCCCTGGTCGCCTCGGCGGGAACCAACATCAAAATTCTGGAGGCCATGGCGATGGGAAAGGCGATCGTCTCGACCGACGCCGGCATTCACGGCCTGGAACTAGAGCGCGGCGCCGACGTGATTGTTGCCAACGCGGCGCAGGAAATGGCCGACGCGATCGAGCGTCTTCTGGTCAATCCCGCCGAACGCATCGCCATCGAGCAGCATGCGCGGCAGACTGCGGAGCGCTCTTACGGTTGGGACGCGATCGCTGAGCGCCAGCGCGAGCTTTATCGCAAGCTGGCGGTAGCCGTATCCTGATTGGCGCCCCTATGGAATAATTTCCGCTTGATGTCCGGCCAGAATTCCTTGAGTACCTGGGAGACAGCGTCGGTTCCCACCTGCTCGAACAGAAACGCGGTGGCATCCAGCGCCGTGCGATTGTCGGGATGGTACGTCTGTGAAATCGCGACCACGGTCGCGTTGCCCAGCCATTCCGAATAATTGAACTGCCAGGCGTCGCTGCCGTCCGGGTGACACACGATCACGCGCGTCAGCGCATACCAGGTGCGGCTCTTCACGCTGCCCGTTCCGCGCCGGAAATAACGCGGGTCCTGGTGCAGCAGCATCGGGTAAAAGCCCTCCGCTAGCATGTTGCCGATCGCTTCGTCGGCATACCACACGCCCAGCCGGTGCGCGTACCCCTTCACTCCCTGCCCGAAAGATGGATCGCTGTCGGTCAACTGGTCCAGTCCCGCGAAGGCGCCCGCCAATAAGACCAGCGGATAATCGAACGAATCCTTGAGCGCGATGTTCAGCTTTTGCTTGTCCGTGAGCCTGGTTCCTTCGAGCGAAGCGTCGGCGGTACGATAGTTCGGCAAGACACCGAGCACGCGTTTCCCGCCCGGAGGGTTTTCGAGTTCCTGCTGCGTCACCGCCCCCCCGGATTGCTGCGCTGGAATCGTCGTCGGATTCGTAGAACCCGAAGCCGTGTTCGACGGCGGCGCCGATTCCTGGCCGTTCTGCGCGGCCGACAACTGACCAAACACCGGCTCCCACACGATCGGCGGATCTGACCACGATGTCTGCGCCCGCCCTGGAAGCGACCAGACTCCCAGCAACGCCGGCACAATGATCGCGCCAAACCATAACCGCTGATTTCTGTTCATCAAAAATTAATCCTGAGGAACTGCCTTGTTAGAACTTATGATGTTTCCCCCAAGCGATCGGTTACTACTAATGTAGCGTAAATTGGGCTGAAATCACTCCTGAAGATAGCGCTTCAGGTCCTCGGAGCGGAAACAGTGGGCAAACGCCGTGTCCTTGGTGATCTTCCCCGACCGCACCAGATCCGCGAGCGACTGTTCCATCGTGATCATCCCCGCCGAGCGTCCCGTGGCGATCGCCGAGTACAGCTGATGATCGTCGCCTTTGCGGATCAGGCCGCGCACCCCGCTGGTCGCCGCCATGATCTCTACCGCGGGATAGCGCGCGTGCCCGTCCGCGGAGGGAACCAGTTGCTGCGCCGCGATTCCCAGCAGCGCGAGCGAAAGCTGCTGGCGGATCTGCGGCTGGTTGCCCTGCGGAAACGAATCGAGCACGCGCGAAACCGCCTGCGACGTGTCATTGGTATGTAACGTGGAGAGCACCAGGTGCCCGGTTTCGGCGATGGTCAGCGCGGTCGCGATGGTCTCCTGGTCGCGCATTTCGCCGACCAGGATCACGTCCGGCGTCTGCCGCAGAATGCTGCGGATCGAGTTGGCGAAGTCCGGCGTGTCGTGCCCCACTTCGATCTGCTCGATCACCGAGGTCCGGTTCACGTGCTGAAATTCCACCGGGTCTTCGATGGTCACCACGTGATCGCGGCGATTGGTGTTGATGAGGTCGATCAGCGCGGCGAGTGTGGAGCTTTTCCCGCACCCGGTCGGTCCGGTCACCAGAAACAATCCTTGCCGCGCTTCGGCGAAGCGCCGCAGCGCCGCGGGCAAGTGCAGCGACTCGATAGTCGGAACTTTTTCCGGAAGCAGGCGGATGGTCCCGGCGATAGTCCCGCGCTGGTAATGCACGTTGGCGCGAAATCGCCCGATCGAGGGCCGCGTGAAACACAGGTCGGTCGATTTGTTCTTTTGCAGCTCCTGCGCCTGCGCCGGCGCGAGCAGCGGCAGCAGCAGCGCCCGCGTATCCTCGGGGCCCAGAGGCGCGCCGCTCGCCGCCAGCAGGTGCCCGTTGACGCGATAACCGGCCGGAGCGCCCGCGATCAGCAGAATGTCGGAGGCTCCCCGCCGCGCCGCTTCCGTCAGGACATGATCCAGACCCGCGGTGCTGTGCGTCTCCACCGCCGGCGTCCGCGACGCCTGCGCGGCGCGGTTCAAATCGGCGACAATCTGCGCCAGCTCGTCCTCATAGCCCGGCATTCCTCCAGTATGGCAGGCGGGCGAACGATGCTGACGGAAACGCCGCCCACGAGAGTTCCGGCCGCGTAGAAGATAGCAATGGCGAGTCCGCGGATTTCGAGAGGGAAAACTTCGCCGAGCGTGAGGTGGGCGGAGCTGGCTGCCGATGACCCGATGAAGAAAATGGCCGTCCAGCAGATGCTTTGCGTCGTATGCGTAAGAAGATCTTCGCGGAACATCCACGCGGTGCTGGCGAGAAGGACCCCTAAGTTTGTGATCAGCCGTGGGAAGGTTTTCCGGATGTAGGCTGATTTGGTGCTCGATTTCGCTGACGATGGCATCGGCTTCATCTTTCGCGCCGTGAGTCATCAGCCAGCACGGGCTTTCGGGGACGAAGCGGCGCATAAAGATGATAACGACGCCCAGGATCGCACCTATCGCGAACGCGAAGCGCCAGCCGAGGATCGGGATGCGGCTCAGGCGACGTTACATCTGGTGCGAACCGCATTTATCGAATCGCTACTTGCGCTCGAATAGATGGAACCATACAATCAGGGTTGCACGCGAAGATGGCACTCACACCCAAAGAGGCTCCGACCCTCCCCAAGACGCCCACCGGGATCGAGGGATTCGATCAGATCACTTTTGGAGGGCTTCCAAAGGGCCGCCCGACTCTGGTTTGCGGCGGCGCGGGATGCGGAAAAACGCTTTTCGGCATGGAGTTCCTGGTGCGCGGCGCTACGCAGTTCGGCGAACCGGGCGTGTGCGTTTCCTTCGAGGAAACGGCGGACGATCTGGCGAAGAATGTCGCATCGCTCGGTTTTGACCTGAAGCGGCTTCAGCGCGCGAAAAAGCTGGTGATCGATCACGTCTATGTCGATAAGAGCGAAATCGCCGAGACGGGCGAGTATGATCTCGAAGGTTTGTTCATCCGTCTTGGCGGCGCAATCGATTCCGTGAAAGCCAAGCGCGTCCTTCTCGATACGCCCGAGGCGCTGTTTGCGGGACTCTCCAACGAGGGCATTCTTCGCAGCGAGATGCGCAGGCTGTTCGGATGGCTCAAGGAAAAGGGAGTTTCGGCGGTGATCACGGGCGAACGCGGCGAAGGGACGCTGACGCGGTACGGCCTTGAAGAATATGTTTCCGACTGCGTGATTCTGCTGGACCACCGGGTGCGGAATGACGCGGTTACGCGGCGGCTGCGCGTCCTGAAGTATCGCGGCTCGACGCACGGCACCAACGAATATCCGTTCCTGATCGATCAGAAAGGGATTTCCGTTCTGCCGATTACCTCGGTGGGCCTGACACATCCCGCTCCGCAGGTGCGAGTCTCGAGCGGCATTCCGCAACTGGACGCAATGATGGGCGGCGAGGGCTATTATCGCGGCAGCAGCATTCTAGTCACGGGCACCGCGGGAAGCGGCAAGAGCAGCCTGGGCGCGCACTTCGTCGATGCGGCCTGCCGGCGGGGAGAGCGCGCTATCTTTTTCGCGTTCGAGGAGTCTCCCAATCAGATCCTTCGGAATATGCGTTCGATCGGGATTGATCTCGGCAAGTGGGTGCGCAAGGGACTGCTGCACGTCGAAGCGGTACGCCCCAGCGCCTTCGGGATGGAGATGCATCTGGTGAGGATGCATGCGATGCTGCACGAGCATGAGCCGGACGTGGTGGTCATGGACCCCATATCCGGGCTGATTCCCAGCGGGTCGGCGTTTGATGTTTTGTCACTGGTGTTGCGCATCGTCGATTTCATCAAAGCCAGGGGAGCCACGGGATTCTTTACCGCGCTGATGGCGCAGGACGATGTTCACGCCACGGATCTCAGCATTTCATCGCTGGTAGACACGTGGCTGATGGTGCGGAACGTCGAGGCGAACGGGGAGCGCAACCGTCTGTTGTACCTTTTGAAATCGCGCGGCATGGCGCATTCGAACCAGATTCGCGAATTTCTGATTACCGATCGCGGCGTGAAACTGCAGGATGTTTATCTCGGCCCCGGCGGAGTGCTGGCCGGATCGGCGCGCGTGGCAAGGGAAGCCGAAGAAAGGCGCGAGGAGCTGATTCGCCGACGGGATGAGCGAAAGCGGGAACTGGTTCTCCGCGCCTCGCTAGCGTCGGTCGAGGCCAAATTGGCGGCGCTCGAAGCCGAACGTAACAGTTACAAATCCGAGCTGCAGACATTTGTGAATGAGGAAGGGGCTCGCCGAAAAGCGATGGCCAGTGATCGCGAGGAACTACAGGTGAGCCGTGGAATGCGGGTGAACGGTCCGGTGAAGGACAGGGCGTGAAATCCGAAAGGGCACTATCACGATGAGGAAATCGGCGAAATCGAATGCAGCCGTGAAACCTGCCAAGGCGCCGCATTACGACTTGCGGCTGTACGTGGCGGGGCAGACTCCCCGATCGCTTCAGGCCTTGAGCAATCTGAAGCGGATTTGCGAGGAGCATCTGGCAGGGCAATATCGCATCGAAATCATTGATTTGGTGAAAAAACCGCAGCTGGCCGCGGGCGATCAGATCCTGGCGATTCCGACCCTGGTGCGCACGATTCCGAAGCCCGCGCGCAAGATTATCGGGGATCTGTCGAATGTAGAACGGGTGTTAGTTGGCCTTGACCTTCGACCGTCGGAGTAGTCAGGCGCATTGCGAAGGAGATTCTTTGTCCAGCAAAAAGGCGGAGACGCCCCAACCGATTCTGCACCGGCTCCGGCTGTACGTTGCCGGATCGAACGTGCGATCGCTGCGGGCCGTGCAGAATCTCAAGCGGGTCTGCGAGGCAGAGCTCCCGGGTAGTTATAAATTGGAAGTGGTGGACATCTACAAAAATCCGCGGCGCGCGGCGGACGATCGCATCGTGGCGATCCCCACGCTGATCAAAGAAGCGCCGGGAGTGGTCACCCGAATGATAGGCGATCTTTCGAAAACTTCCATTGTGAGGCATGCTCTGGGACTGGGACTGTAGGAGAGCACGTGAGCGATACAGAACCTGTTTTAGACGCGTCAGCTTCCGCTGACGCATTCTCTCAAGACGATATTCTGGCACGGCTTGAACTGGCCGAGGACACCATTCGGGCGATCCATTGCGGAGAAGTGGACGCGGTGGTTGTGAGCGGACCGAACGGTCCTCAAGTGTATACCCTGCAAGGCGCGGACCACCCCTATCGTGTGCTGGTCGAACAGATGCACGAAGGGACGGTCACTCTGGATCAGGACGGACTGATTCTGTATTCGAATCCCCAGTTCGCCGCGATTGTCGGCGCGCCGGAGGGATCGGTCGCGGGATCTCCGTTCATGCAGTTCCTCGCACCCGCGGATTCAACCGTATTCGATGAATTGCTCGAAGGGGCGACCGAGCGCGGCCACCATTCAGGCGAATTGAACCTGGTTTCTGCCGGAGGCAGCCCCATTCCCGCGCGCCTCTCGCTGACCGTGCTGAGCGTCGCCGGGATGCAGACTGTCAGCGTACTGGTGGGCGATATGCGGGAGCAGGTTCGCAACGCGCGCATCGTGAAGGAAGGCCAGCTTTCCCGGCTCATCCTGGAGCAGGCCGGCGAAGCCATCGTAGTGATCGACCCGGATGGCAAGGTCATTCGCCGCAGCGAATCGGCCCGGGCCCTGGGCGCCGGCTCGATGCTGCTCCAGCCCTTCGATCAGATTTTTCTGTTGATGGCTCCCGATGGGCGCCTCGACTCGCGGAGGATTTTAGATTCCGCGCGCGGAGGCGAACGAATTCAGGGGCTGGAAGTATCCATGCGGCGCAGCGGCCAGCCGACGTCGGCGCTGCTGGTGAGCACCAACCCGGTGTGGAGCGAATCGCGCGAGCTGTTGGGATGCGTAGTGACGCTGACCGACATAACGGAACGCAAACGGGCAGAGGATGCGCTCGCGCGGCAAGCGGAAGAACTGGCGCGGTCGAATGCGGATTTGCAGCAGTTCGCTTATTCGGCCAGCCACGATCTGCGCGAACCGCTGCGCCAGTTGGCCGTGTTCGGGGAACTCATCGCGGAGAGATATTCGGAGAAGCTGGGCGAGGAGGGAGCCGAACTGATCCAGCACGCGGTGGGCTCCGCCCATCGGATGGAGAAGCTCGTGAGGGACCTGCTGGCTTACATCCAGGCCTCCGATGCTCCACAGACGGCTCGGGCCCGCGCGGACGCCAATGAGGCGATCCGCAAGACGATGGGCACCTTCGAATCGCAGATTGCCGAGACTCGGGCCCAGATCGAATTCGCTCCGCTGCCGGTCGTGGATGTGCATGAGGTGCACCTGGTCCAACTTTTTCAAAATCTGATCAGCAATGCGCTGAAATACAGGAGTGAATTTCCGCCTCTAATCCATGTTCGGGCGCAGCAAGTCGGGCCGATGTGGAAATTTTCGGTTGAAGATAACGGGATCGGGATCAGCCGGGATTATCAGGCTCAGATTTTCGGTCTGTTCCAGCGTCTGCACGGCGGGAGCAAGTATTCGGGCACTGGAATCGGTCTGGCGATCTGCCAAAAAATCGTGCAACGTTACGGAGGTAGAATTTGGGTGGAATCGGAGCTGGGCCGCGGGGCGAAATTTCACTTTATGCTTCCGGGCGGTTCACCGTGAACTCTGAGGATCCACTTGAAATCCGGGTGCTGCTGGTGGAGGACAGCGCCGCGGACGTTTACCTGGTTCGGGAAGCCATGAGCAGGGAGGGCTTGAACTTTCGGCTCGACGTGGCGGAGGATGGCGAAAAGGCCATCGAGATCCTGGATCATGTGGATGCGAATCCGCAGGAACATGCCCCCGGATTGCTGCTGCTCGATCTGAATGTGCCGCGCAAGAACGGGATGGTGGTGTTGGACCGCCTGCGGCAGAGTCCGCGGTGCGGCGGGATTCCGGTCATCATGATCAGCTCTTCCGACTCGCCGTGGGACCGGCGGAGCGCGTTTGAACTCGGCGTGACGGAATACTTCCGGAAGCCCTCCTATCTCGATCAGTTCATGTTGCTCGGAAAGATCGTCCGGCGGCTCGTCGATGAGCCTGGCCCCGTCGAAGTTGCGGACACCCGCTCCCTGTCGGGCGCATAACCGCCGTTATCGCACATTTTCGACTTGGCCCCCGGCCGATCGGGCGCGAACGCGTCGGGATCTTCCGGAAGAGCAGCCTATTCGAACGGATACTTCGGCGGAAGAATGTTCTGCAAGCGGAGATAGACTTCGCATTGGCCGCGTGTGCGCCATGTGCGCGAACGCGCCGTCAAATGCCTCGTAACCGGATTCTTCGATGTTGGCGAATTTCACGGTGCGGGCGAGCTGTTCACGGGTCGCCCCATCCAGGGCTTTCATCACGAAATCTTCCGTGTCGTGCAAGTAAGCCAGAATCCGCGCCTTGTCGGTGGTGCCTTTCGGGGGCGCCGTGGGACCTTCAATCCGGTGACCAGTTGCGCCATGCCGACGTTGAAGACTCCGATGTGAATCGTCAGCCCGCCGTAATTTCTCTCCGTGGGTTTAGCGGTCGAGGGCGGAACATAGCCAAAAAAGCATCGGCCGGCATTGCGTTCACAACGGTGTAGGTGAAATCGTAGGAGCTCTTCCAATGTTTGGCGGCGTTTTCTTTCCAGTTAAAATCCTGTGCCGCCAGAGGCAGCGCCAGCGAAACGCAGAACGCGGCGGAAATGGTTTGTAGGATTCTTTGCATGCGGGGCATCGCGCAAGCCTCATCGGGCGAACGGGTTCTCCGGCAACCTCATCTTATCTCCATCGTCGAAGCAGGGATTAAGTGGCAGCCGCATTGCATGACTGTGAACATGCGTAATCATCCTGAGAAACGGCACCTATGCTCGGAGCTGGTCTCGATCCTTTGCGGAGGCGGCCCGCTCATGTCCGGAAACCTGGAGGAGATCGGTGAAGACAGCGCGGTCGTGCTGGTTGACTTCCCAATCCGCTGCCATGCGCAAATTAGCATCGCCTGCGAGAAGCACAACTTGCGTGGCGTTGTGAAATCTTGCACCTTCACGAATCTGCTTGGTTACCTGGTGGAAATCACTCTGAATGTTGATTCGTGCTGGTCGCCACGGTGGTTTACTCCGAAGCACCTGGTCGCATTTTGCGGTAACGGCGCCTAAGGTGATTTGCTTAGACTTACTGAGAAAAAACTATCAGGCAAATTTTGCACGGTCGAAACGGTGCTGGCCGAAGGTCAGGCGTCACAGACCGGCAATCTGCGATGGGAGGATTACACTAATATCGTGGTGGACCCCTCGCAGATGACTGTGCATCCTGGTGCGCGGGAAATTACTTGAAGAGCGGCGCGACCTCGTCCACCACGCGCATAGCTTCGTTCTCAGTTCCCGGCTGTAAGTGAGGCTTACTTGGTCGATTTCGTTAAATGCTGACGGTGCCTTGCCGGCCTTGATTGCGGCCCGTGCCGCTGCGGCGGTCGCGGTCGCGAGTGCGCGTTCAGGGATTCCGAAAGGTTGCGGCATCGCGTGCTCGAATCACTGGTCGCCTCCGAGGATAGGCGCGGGTTATCGGTGTGCGCGGCGCCTACTGACTCCCCATGAGCGCAAGCAGACCGTCCGCCAGGCTTCCGCGCCAGCTCAGATAATCGTGACCGCCGACGTTTTCCTGGTAATGCACCTCGTAACCCTTGGCGAGCAGAACGTCGCGCATGTGCCGGCTGGGTTCGAGGATCGCACCGCCCCCGCCGCTCACATCCACCTCGAACGTCCCTGCGTCCATGTAAAAACGCAGCGGCAATTTGGGACTCTTCACGAACTCCTTCGCCAAATAATTCGGCTCCGCGTACGGCTCCGGCTTCGGCGCCGACCACCAGAAAGAGCCCGATTGGCACAAGATGTTTCCGAACGTCTCCGGATGCCGAAGTCCGGCGTAGACCGACGCGATCCCGCCGAAACTCGAACCGGCGACCACCACCCGACGCGGGTCGGTGGTGACGTTGTAATTCTGCCGTACCCAGGGAACCAGCTCGTTGTTAAGAAAATCCGCGAATTTCGGATTGGGCGGCAGCTCGCGCGTGCGCGTTTCCTGATCCGGGTTCCCGATCAGAACCGCGACCATGGGCGGGATCTTTTTTTCGAAAAGCAGATTATCGAGGATCGTCGGTGTGGGGACCAGGGTCAGATAAGCGCCCTCGTCGAACACGATGAGCAGTCCGTTCGGCGGACCGTCGCGCCGATATCCTGGCGGCGTGTAAATCGAGAGCTCATGCGCGTTGCCAAGAAGCTCGCTTTTGATCCGGCTCTTTTCGACCCGGCCCGTTGGCACTCCGTCGCGTTTGGCCATGTAGGGCTGCGGTTTGGCGTCGGGCATTTCCACCATCGACTGATATTCGAATTTGGTGGCGCCGGGATTTTCAAACCAGTGGTGCGGATTCAAAGGGTCGGCCTGCGAGGTTGCCATCCTTCCGGTTGACGAATCGTCGAAGGTCAAAGGGTCGTTCGGCGAAAGCGAGTACGTAAACCGCGCGCCACGGCGTATTTTTGCGGTCCGATACCACACATCGGTCTGGCCGAGGCGTACCATTTCCCAATCCTCCGGATGCGCCACCGCAAACGGGAAAAACAGTATCAGAACGTTGCGAGTCTCGGTTTTCGCGCGCCACAAAAACGTCACCAGGTTGTCCGACGTGCTGTCCTTGAGCGGCTCGATCAGTGGAGCTCCCTCTTTCTCCATTTCCTGCCAGAACGCCGCGACCGCGCCGGTATTTCCGCTCTCGACGTCTTTTCGCAAGGCGGCAATCCGAGGGCTTGTGAATTTTTCTTTGGCCGGCCGAGAACGTACCCACTCGTCCACGCCGGCGATTTTGTCAATCGTAATCGCATAACTCTCAGCCGGCTTGGCGGGCGATCGAAGCACCACCTTATAGGTGCCGCGGTGGGGAGCTTCCCACGCGAAAACTTTGTTGCCGGTCGGTGGTCCGCCGAAGCCTTGAATCCGCGCGCCATCCGGCCCATACACGGCCAGATTGACCGAGCCGCCCTTCTGATCGACCTTCCCCTGGCAGTATTGACCGGCCTCCAGATTCACGCGATATTCGAACACGCCCGCAGGCCAGAACTTCTGCTCCACGGTTTTTCCCAGCTCGAGAACCGGCCCTTCGGGCGTCCTCGCATAAACCAGTTTTCGAATCGGACGAGAGTTCGCATCCGACCACAAGATGGTTAACCTCGCCTCGCGTGGCGCTGCGGTGAAGCGAATTACGCGATACGTCTGCTCGGTTTTCGCGTCGCGCAGGGACAGTTCGAAGGTATTCGCGTCAACGCGTTTTGAGGTGAACTGAACCGGCTGCTGCTCTAAAATCGTGTTGTCGGGCGTCTCGTTGAGTTGGATGCGGCTTGAAAATCGCAAGGGAGGGCCGTCTTTGAAAACGGTTTCGGTGAACTGAAGGTATCCACCGGCGTTGTCCGGCTCGATCAAAGCGCGGCCGTCCTTGACTGCCGGACCGCTCATCGAAGTTGATTTTGCAAGATTCAACTTCCAGTCGCCGACGAAGGCGTCGGCCGCGTGGGCCACGGAGGCCCACACAATCGTGAAGAGCAGCGCCACGAGACGCATGGAGCACCCCCTTTCGCGTCAGCAACAGCTTTGAACATATCAGGGAACCACACCACGCTGGCCTAACTTATGCGTGCGTTGCGAAGACTTGCTGAAGCGCAAAGCGGGCACTTCACCGCCCCCCCTGAGCCGTGCCGGTTGGGTCGGTGGTTGCTAGCGCCTGCAAGAAATTCTTTCCCTGATCCATCCCCGCGCCCCAAAGCAGGAGCGCCAGGTAGTCCTGGGGCGCGCCGAAAGTCGGATTCTTGTAGTAATAAATGGAAAGGCCTGTCGCGAGCGCAACCGCGCCAGCGATCAGCCACGCCACGTACTCTTGTCCCTCGAACGCCTGCAAAACGCCGAAGTCGCTTGAATCGCCGATCTCCAAAGCCGTCTGCGCTGGCACATCAATGCTGGAGCCCGCATAACTTAAGGTCACCGCAGCGTGGACAATGCCGCGGTTGGGGAAATACTGCACCACCGCTGGTCCCATCGTGAGGGGAGTCAAAAGCGCACTCGACGGCCTTTTCCGAGCCAACCTTTCGCGTAGCTTTGCCTTGCCCGGTTTCAGCTTGAATTGCCATGAATATTGCACCCGGTGCCGGAACAAATAAGAGGAATTTACGGTGGGATCGGCGCACGTAACAGAAAACGGAAGGGGCTCGAATGCTTCGAGGCCGCTGCTTGACGGCATGATGGGCCGTAGACCGGATTGCGACTTCCGGAGTCGCTCCCAAGCATTCGCATCCGTCAGCCGAAAACATTCTTCCAGGCTCGGTTCAGGCGTGGCGGTCAATTTCTGGAATGTCTCGTTATCCGAGCGGCAGTCCCATAGAATTCGCAGGCGAGCATAATTTCGGTAAGCCCGTTCAACCGCGTCTCTGTCCGATGGTGCAGTCGTTAGCGCCTGATTCAGTTTGTCTCTCAGCGGCTGAATCGTCCTTTGGAGGTTCTCTCCGGCGCCGCCCTGATCGATCTCTCGTTTGAGCGTCTGCAAGCTCGGTTGAATCACGGTCCATACCGCGCCCGGAAATGCGGCGGGCTGAAGCCAATCTCGAAAAGTATCCAGCTCTTTTTTAACGCGCGCAAGCAGCACATCATCAGGAGGCTCCATCCCGATCTCCGATACGATGCGGTCGATCTCGTCCGCGGCGCGGTCGAACATCAGCGCCGGCAGTCGGGATTGCAAGCCGGCCCGGAGCTCGCGAGCCTCCGCGAGAATGCCCACCGTGTTCTTCACGCCGTTGACCAGGGCCTCGATATCGTCGGCCCCGCTTAGCCAAAAGCGGGAACTGAGCCGCTCGGCCAGATGGAGAACCGCCTCGACCGAAACCACCGCCGGCGAGGGCGGCAGCGTTGTACCTTGGGAAAGTCTGAGAGCCCGGATCTCCCTCAGCAGCGCGACGCGGCGTCGCTTTCCGCTGAGAATCTTGGTGATTACAAAAGATATCAGCAACGCGAACACCAGTGCGGCGATCGCCGCATAGACAGAGTCGCGAACGTGAACGGTGATCGTGAACTTTGCATTGTCAGTCGATGCTCCGGGAGCCTGGAAGTGGATTGGGATCACGTATTCGCCTGGCCTGAGTCCGTTCCCCGAAATGCCCACTGCAACCTGTTTCGAAGGTTCAATGCTGTGCGCGCTGCTTGGTGCCACGGCAGTTGGCGTCGAGAGAGGGTCCGGCCAATCCGTGCCATCCCATTTCAAACTGAGCCCCGTACGCAGATCGAAACCGGCCGGCGCCTTCAGCGAGGAATCGGTCTGGATGGAGATGCCTCGAGCCGCACTCTTACCCGATTTTTCGCCAAGCACCACAGTATCCAACGGTGCATCGACGGTACGCAGCAACTTGTATAGTGGACGCACCACCTCAACGATTGTGACCTGCCGGTCGGTCGCGAGCGTCGCGGGCGGACTCGTCGCCCGGCTAATGCTGAATTTTTTTGCGCTCTCGGATTGTTGGTTGCCTGGGAAAATCATCAGGCCACCGCTGTACTTCCCATCGGTGTTGAGCTTAGGGACCTCAAGGCAGAATTCAGCGGTGCGGGTGTCCAGCAAATCGAACGACGCCGGCTCGACCTCCGCTTTACCGCCCCCGCCGCACGTCCGGAGGATATTCAGGTGGACCGAATCCAGGTCGTTACCGAACAGCAATGTCGCGACCTTGAAGCTCTTGAGGGCGGAATCGTTGCCGTTGTAGATTACCAGCACGGGGATCAGACGCCGGTCCTCTGGGACCGCCACGTTCATGCCCTCGGCGATATTCAGCGTGAAATTCTGGGCGCTGGCAGCCGCAGAAACGAGAATTAGCGGCACCAAATGTAATGGACGCATTGAGCCTCCAGCCAATTTACGCTCAGTCTTCGGCTGGATCCTATCGTTCCTATAAAGATACCGCGTAAATGATAAAAGATTGTCAGGCACTCTGAGGAAGCTCTCCGTCGCCACGTTGGTGATACTTTCTCGGATCAGTGCGAGCGCGGGCGTCGGCATATTGCGGGTCCTGAAACCATCGTTTCTCCGCCGCAGACACGTGAATCATCCCGGAGTATCGGTGGATGCTGAGGTCACCGCTTTCCATCTCGACAAGACCGGACACCCAGCCGGGCACTCCCGCATCCTTCCACCGTATTATGTGGAACCTCCCGGCTTAAA
Source organism: Bryobacteraceae bacterium (assembly GCA_035501755.1). GTDB lineage: Bacteria > Acidobacteriota > Terriglobia > Bryobacterales > Bryobacteraceae > Palsa-187. Next base: position 17,555 of record DATJVN010000141.1, read on the forward strand.
AGAGTTGGACTCCGCGTGGGTCTCCTAGCCAGACGTGATCACTTCGCACGCTTACGCGTGAGTCGATGAAAGCCGCGGTCGAGCGATTGTTTTCCTCGGCGGCCCCTGCTGTATTCTATTGTCTTGAACAGCGGCGCGAATCGGCAGGTGCTCGGCAAGCACTTCGATCTTCCATCCTGATCTCGGTGGTCGAATCCGAGACAAAGCTGAAGCAGGCTGCCGAAGCGATCGAGGCGATGATCACCGACGGCCTGATCGTGTTCTCGGACGTCGATATCATTCGACTGGTCCATTCCAATCCGCCGGAGGAAGCCGCCGATGCAACCGTATCAGCCCGCTAAGCTCCTGCGGCTGCTCATTACCGAGCGGGACAGATATCAAGGAAAACCGCTTTACGAAGCCGTGATCGAGAAATGCAGGGAAATGAAGATCGCGGGCGCCACGGTTTTCCGCGGACTGGAAGGGTATGGCGACACCGC
>DATJVN010000142.1:0-6617 GCA_035501755.1 Bryobacteraceae bacterium
TCCGCGCGCGGCCAACGCTTCGGCAAACGGCGCAACCAGCGCCCGTCCGAAGAACCAGTCCTCGGGAAGCGATCCCTCCCAGCAATCCACCAGCAGGCGCCGCTGCGCGGCCGGGTCGGCTAGTCGCGCGCCTGCCGGAGCCAGCGTTTCCGGCGCAACACGCTCCAAGAGAGTAATGAAATCCGGAAAATACGCAGCGAGCGATTCGACATCGGTCTCGCCGCGCGCGCAAATTTCGTCGAAAATACCTTTTTGAAATCGGACCACTTCCCGATAAAACTCGAGAATGTCGCGCGAGGCCGGATAAACCGCGGTCAGCTCTGCCGCGCGCGCCATGCGCTGGTCATGGCTGTAGCGCACTTACTCCCGGTCCCCGGTCACCGCCTTGTACCAGATGGCGTGATGCGCCTTGGCCCATCCACGCGTCACCGAACCGGTAAGGATCGCGTGCAGGCCGCCGGGGACCATGAATACGCCCATGTATACGTGAATGATGAATCCGCCGATGGTCACCAGCGCGGCGCACTCGTGCAGCACGATCATCGGCGCGCGCAGCCAGATCGGCATGTATTCCGGAAACCACATGACGACGCCTGAAACCAGCAGCAGCGCCGCACCGTAATACATGATCCAGTAAAACTCTTTCTGCCCCGCGTTGAAGCGTCCCTGCGCCACCACGCGGTCGTCGCGATTCTCGATGTAATCGCGCAAGCCCTTCATCCATTCGCGGTCGACATCGGTCATCGACATGTCGCCGCGCCACATCCCGTGCATCCATATCGCGCACACCACGAACGCCGCGCCGAATACCGGATGCCAGAATCGTGACGTCGGACCCCCGCCCAGCGCCAGCGCGATCCAGAACAGGTGCGGCGTGTACAGCGCCAGGCCCGTCGCGAAGCAGTAAGTGTAGGTGAGCGCGGTCATCCAGTGGCACACGCGCTCGTGGAATGTGTAGCGCTCAATCATGTTTGTCCTTCGGCCCGTAGCGGACGAAATGCGCCAGCACGCCGATGATGCCCGCGGTCATCGCCAGATTCCCCATCCACTTCAAAGGTCCCTTCCAGATCCGCACCAGCAGCGGAACCTGCGGATCTTTGGGCAGCCCTCCGTAGCGCTCCGGATGATCGATATCGTGAAGAACGTACATCACGTGCGTCCCGCCCACGCCCGGCGGATCGTACACGCCGGCGTTTTTGTGAGAAGTGTGTTCCTTCAGCTGCGCCACGCGCTGCCCGGCGAGATTCGTCATGTCGTCCTTGCTTCCGAAATGCAGGCAGCCCGTGGGACACGCCTTGATGCATGCCGGTTCCAGTCCCGCGCCCACGCGATCCGAGCACAGCGTGCACTTGTGCACTTTCTTCGTTTCCGGATTGAATTTCGGAATGTTGAACGGGCAGCCGGTGACGCAATACTGGCAGCCGATGCAGAATTCCTGCTGAAAATCGACGATGCCGTTGGCGTACTGCACGATCGCGCTATCCGACGGGCACGCGCGCAGGCACCCGGGGTCGGCGCAGTGCATGCACTGGTCCTTGCGCATCAGCCAACTGAACGCGCCGTCGTCGCCGACGTATTCGTTGAAGCGGATCAGGTTGTAGTAATTCCACGCCGTGTCCGGCATGGTCTGATAAGTGTTGTCGAAGGTGGTCTCGCGGAACGGATAGCCGTTCCATTCGAGGCACGCGACCTCGCACGCCTTGCAGCCGATGCAGGTGGTTACGTCAATGAGTTTGGCGACCGCGAAATCGCGCGACGCATCGCGTCCGGGAACCGGTCCCGTGTGTCCCGAAATCGCCTTGACTTCCAGAACCCCGTTGCTCATGCTTTTTCCACCTTAACGAGGAAGCCTTTGAATTCCGGCGTATTCGCGTTGGGATCGAGCACGGTCGGTGAAAGCGAGTTCACCAGCATCCGTTCCGTGCGGCCCGCGTCCTCCTGAATGCCGCGGAAGCCGAAGTGAATCGGAATTCCGATCTGGTAAACTTTTTCGCCGTTCACCGTCATCGGCCGGATGCGATGCGTGACCATCGCCTTGGCGACGTAAGCGGCCCGCGCGCTCGACACTTTCACGCGATCGCCGCCTTTGATTCCCATCTCGCCGGCCAGCTCCGCGGGAATTTCGACGAACGGCTCGGGAACCAGCTGCACGTTCACCGGATTGTTTTTGGTCCAGTAATGATAATGCTCGGTCAATCGATAAGTCGTACAAATAACATTAAATCCCTGCTCTTTTGTGCCGTATTTATCGGATGCCGTAGAGAATTTTTTCACCACCGGATTATTCGCCTGCTTGGGATGCAGCAGATTTGTGACCGGGCTTTCAATGGGTTCGTAATGCTCCGGGAACGGACCATCCGCCATTCCGGCGAGCGGAACGAACAGCCGGCCCACACCCTCCGGATTCATGATGAACGGCCCCATGTGATCCTTGGGCGCCGAATCCGGCTTGAAATCGGGAACGTCGTTGCCCACCCAGCGCTTCTGCGCCTCGTTCCACCACACCTGCTTCCGCGACCCGTCCCAGGGCTTGCCGGAAACATCGCAGGAGGCCCGATTATAAAGGACCCGGCGATTCATCGGCCACGACCATCCCCAGTTCGGGTGGATTCCCAGGCCCGACGGGTCGGCCGGATCGCGGCGCTGCATCAGCGCCCCCGCTTCGGTCCACGATCCGCACCACAACCAATTCCCCGACGAGGTCGACCCGTCGTCGCGCAGGAACGCGAATCCCGGCAACTGCTGGCCGGCTTTGATGGTCGTATTCGTGGCTTTATCTTCCACGTCCGCGATCGCCTTGCCGTTCAATTCTTTGGCAACTTCAGAGAGCGAAGGATTCTTCGGAGTGGTATAATTCCACGTCAAATTCACGACCGGATCCGGGAATTTTCCGCCTTCTTTTTGATACAATTCACGTACTTTCAGGAAAATCTGCGCGAGAATATCCTGGTCGAGCCGCGCGCTGCCCGGCGGCGGCACCGCGATCCACTTCCATTGCAGCCAGCGCGCTGAATTGACGAAGGTCCCGTCCTTTTCCGCGAATCCCGCGCCGGGCAGCCGGTACACCTCAGTCTTGATATCCTTCAATTCCTCCGGCTTCACTGTCGGCGACTTCCAGAATTCGCTGGTTTCGTCCGGATAGATCTCGCAGACCACAAGAAAATCGGCTTTTTTCAATGCGTCGATGTTCTTCTGCGAATCCGGCCCGATCGCCACGGCATTCATGCCAAATGCCAGCAGCCCCTTCACGTTCCCGCGATACATACCGTCGAACAGATACGCCCAGGAATAATTCCGGTCGACCTTCGGCAAATAATGGAACGCCCAGTCGTTCTCCCTCTTCGCCGCGTCGCCGTACATGGATTTGAGCAGCGACACCGCGAATTTCGGCGTGTTCGACCAGTAGTTGAACGACTCCCATTCGTGCGGCTTGGCGGACGTCGGCGTGATGCGCGTCATCCACGCCTTGAAATCCGTGTCCGCCGGAGTCGGGACCTTCAAGTATCCCGGCAAATTGTCGAAAATTCCGGCGATATCGGTGGCGCCCTGAATGTTCGAGTGCCCGCGCAGCGCGTTCACCCCGCCGCCCGCGCGTCCCACGTTGCCCAGCAGCAGTTGCAGCATCGCCGCCGTGCGGATGATCTGCGTCCCGAAGGTATGCTGCGTCCAGCCGACCGCGTAGATCACCGTGCCGACCTTGCTCGTGTCGCCGTCCTTGCGAATGGAGGTGAACATGTCTGCGGCCTGCAAGAACTGCTCTTTGGGAATCCCGGTGATCTTCTCCACCACCTCCGGCGTATATCGCGAATAATGTTTTTTCAAGAGCTGGAAAACGCTGCGCGGATTTTCCAATTTTTCGTCCGCCGTCACGTTTTCGGGAAGACCGGCGGCGGGCCCTCCGCTGCCTTGATAATTCCAGCTCGCCTTGTCATAGGTTTGCGTGTCGGCGTGGAAACCCGAAAACACGCCGTCCTCTTCCGGCAGCTTGAAATCGTCGTGCACCAGAAACGCCGCATTGGTGAAATTCGCGACGTACTCTTTCGCAATGCGATTGTTCTCGATCGCGTAGTGGATCAGGCCGCCCAGAAAAGCGATATCCGCTCCCGCGCGAATCTGGCAGAACAGGTCCGCCGTCGCCGCCGTGCGCGTGAAGCGCGGGTCCACCACGATCATCTTCGCGTTGCGATTCCGCTTGGCTTCGATGGGCCACTTGAATCCGCACGGATGGTTTTCCGCCGGATTGCCGCCCATGATCAACATCACATCGGTGTTCTTGATGTCGATCCAGCCATTGGTCATCGCTCCCCTACCGAACGTGGGCCCCAAACTGGAGACCGTGGGGCCGTGTCAAACCCTGGCCTGATTTTCGAGGTAGCAGACCCCCAGGCTGCGCATGGTTTTCACGGCCAGGTAGTTGAATTCGTTGGTGTCCGTGCAGCCGCCGATGAATCCGATCGATTCCAGCCGGTTCACCGTGCGCCCCTGCGCGTCCTTTTCGACGAACGTCTCATCGCGCGTCTTCTTGATGTGCCGCGCGACCTCGTCGATCGCCTGATCCCACGAAATATCTTCCCAGTGATCCGAGCCCGGGCGCCGCACTTGCGGCTTCAGCAGCCGCCGGTCGTTCAGGATGTCCTGGTACAGCGAAGATCCCTTGGGGCACAGCGTCCCGCGATTGGTGGGATGGTCCGGATCGCCTTCGACATGCACCACCTGCGCCGTGACATTCTTCGCTCTATCGCCCAGCGTGTGAATAATCACTCCGCAGGCAACCGAGCAGTACGGGCACAGCGACCGCGTCTCGGTGGTTCGCGCGATTTTCAATTCCTGCGCTTGCGCGTAAGCCTTCCTGACATCAAATCCCAGAACGGTCGCCGCGACACCGCCGGCGCCGAGTTGAAAAAACTTCCGACGAGTCGGTTCCATAGCCGTTGATGGATTATATGCCGCGATTCCCTACGTTACAAGCGGATTTTTTGTGACAATCGCATTACTGCAATCGGCTGAGGACGCGAGTTCATCTCCAGTATTTGGCGAAAAGGAATCCGAAATACAGGCCGTTGTAGCCCATGTGAATGATGGTGGACGCGATGGTCGAGCCGGTGCGGTCGCGCGCATAGCCGAAAACCAGGCCCGCGATGAACACAATCAGGAGCGCCTGCCAGGTCCAGCCGTAGGTGCCCACGTGCAGCAGCGCGAAAGGGATCGCGGTCAACACGATTCCCAGCGCCGAGCCGAAGCTGTGCGCGAGCACCGGGAAAAGAAACCCGCGAAAGACCAGCTCTTCGAGCACCGGGCCGATGAACACCGTGAACACCAGCACCAGCATCAGCGAAGCGCGGTCGGTGATCAGCTTTTGGATGGTATTGTCGGGCGGGGTACGGAGCGTAAAGGCGAAGATGCTGAGCGCGATCGCCAGCGCCGGCCCCGCGACCGCGCAGCTCAGTATGCCGGAAAACCGGAACGTCCAGCCGAGCGATCGCCAGAACGGACGGCCATAGCGCGCGGCGACCAGCACGTACAGAATCGCCAGCGCGAGCGCGTACAGAACGAATTGGGCGGCGATTACCTGCTCGCCCGTCGTGGGAAAGCGGATGGGAAGAATGATCAGCCGCGTGATCGCGAATGACGGCAGCATCGCGCCGACAAACAGCGCCAGGTCTTCGTAGCCCCAGAATGGAGATTCGCTCCGATTCATGATTCGACGAGCGCCGCAGCCAGCAGCGGAATCATGATCTCGTGATGCCCGGTGATCGAAAACCCGCGCCCGCCGGAACGCGCGTGTGGCCGCTCGACCACGTTGAGCTTCGGCCGGTAATGCTGGAGAAAATCGAAGTTGACCGTGGTGAAATTGGCAAGCGGATGACCCAGGTTGCGCACCACCGACACGGCTTTGAGAAAAACCTCCGGCAAGACCACGGCCGACCCGATGTTGAGATACACGCCGCCTTCGTTGAGCGCGGTCACGAGCGAACACAGCAGCCGGAAATCGCGATGCGTGGCGGCGCCGATGGCGGCTCCGTCGGCCGCGGGATGCGTGTGCGGCGTATCGGTACCGACGGCGACATGCACCGTGACCGGTGTTGAATTGCGATAGGCGCCGTGCAGGATGCTGTGCGGGGCAAACTCGGGGCGGGCGATCTCCTGCAAGCGGCGTCCCAGTGACTCGCCCATCCCCAGTTCGTCGCGGACGCCTTCGGCGATCGCCTGGTTCATCTCGCGCCCGGTTTCCTCGGCCGCGCCGAAACGGCCGTCGGGCAGAACGGCTTCCACGTCCTCGCTGGTCTGACCGGCGATGGCGATTTCGAAATCGTGAATGGAAGCCGCGCCATTCATGACGAACGCCGTCATCCAGCCGCGGCGCATGAGGTCGAGCAAAATATCGGCGAGGCCGCATTTGACGACGTGCCCGCCCATCCCCCACAAAATCGCGCGCTTGTTTTGGCGGGCACCGCGCAACGCATCGAGAACGTCGCGAAACGAATCGGCCGCGAGGATTTTCGGGAGCGAATCGATCAGGCTCGCAACGCCCTTGCCGTCGTAGGGCCGCGCGAAATGCGCGACCTGCACCTTCCCGCCGCGCGCGTCGATGGGAACCGTACGGAGGTTTTCGAAGC
>DATJVN010000143.1:0-23617 GCA_035501755.1 Bryobacteraceae bacterium
CCGCAGGCGCTGTTCTACCTATTGCCCCGCCTCATCGAGGTCGGCCCGAAATTATGCACCAGCGAGCAATGGATCGAACGGCGCAAGCACCTGTTCAACGTCGTTTGACGTCGGCCAGAGTACGCCACGTCATGTGCAGGCCGGCGGGCAGGCGGAAACGCGTTCCCTGCATGAAGAATGTTCCCGTGCCGGGCGCGTCCGCCGAATACACCGTCTCGGCTTTGTATGACGACCACGTCCACTCCATCAATCCATTGTGCGGATCGAGGAGCTGCGGCCTGCTCTCACGCGCGTGGCCGATGCTGAGGAACCAGGAGAGCCCCGGTACCGGATCGATCCGTTCGAGACTGCCGTGAAAAGTCCAGCGGCGGGGAGGTGCCTCAATTGCGACGAATTCCAGCCCAATGATGAAGTGCGGTACCGGCTTCGAATAACGCTCCATTCGGCGGATGCGCCCGCGGAGCAGCGCACCCTTGGGAATCACCACCTGATTCTTCAGCCTGGCATCGGCGCTTACGCGCGCGATTACCGGGTCGCCTTCGACAGCCGATTCCGAAATCGCCTGCGTAAGCTCCATCGAAATCGAAATTCCCGGCGGGAGTTGCGAATCTTGCATCGCCGCGGGCTTCGGAACTTCCGCGGGTGGCGTATCGTCGAAGCGGATGGAGGATTCGGTCAGATACGGCCGGCATTGGCTGAATTCGACTTCATTGCGGTTCTCTCCGCTGTGATCCGATGTCAGCACCAGCGCGCTTTGCGGAAGAATCAGGCCCGAATCGCCCACCCGCATCTTCGCGTAATCCACCTGGGAACGCGCGGATGTAATCGGCAGTTCGGGCGGAATCTGTTGGGCATCGGAAACCAGCCGCACCAGATCGAGCGTGTCCGGATCGGCCCAGAACGATCCGGATTCGGCCACCATCGCGGACTGCCCGGCGTAGGTCAGCTTCCATCTGCTGGCGAATGCGGCGATGCTGTAGTTGTACTTGAGCGCCGGCCTGCCCTTGAGCGGCTCCTCGCCCATATACCGGATCTGCGAGGCGGAATTGCCGAACACGTTGCCCGCCTGGCCGGAGAATTCGCCGGTCGAAATGGTGCCGCTGTCGACGATATCGCGCATGCTGTCGGAAAATCGGCTCGCGCCGGGCCACGAATAACTCTCCTCCTGGCCGATTCTGGTGACCTCCACGCGAAGCGTGTCCACCAGCCGGAAATCCGGCTGCTTCCCCTCGCGCCGCGACCGCTCAATGGTCTCGATGCAGGTGTAGCGCGGAAGCTTTTCGAGATCGGCGCGCACCCTCGCCCGGATTTGCGCGAGCACCATCACCTCGCGCGGCAGATCCGATGGAACCTGCGCGAGAACCGGCAGCAGCAAAAACAGCGCCGTCATGGCGGATCACCGGTGCAATTCGTACAGCGGCGAAAGCTCGCGCAGCTTCTCGACCACCTCGATCACCCGCCCCGCCACGTACTCGACCTCGTCCTCGGTATTGAACCTTCCCAGTCCAAAGCGAATCGAGGAATGCGCCAGTTCGTCGCCCGCCCCCAAAGCCTTCAGCACGTGGCTCGGCTCGATGGTCGCCGAGGTGCACGCCGAGCCGCTTGAAAGCGCCACGTCGTTGACGCCCATCAGCAGGGCTTCCCCCTCCACGAAACCGAAACTGACGTTCAGATTATTCGGCAGCCGCGCCTCCATCGACCCGTTGATGAAAATGTGATCCAGCCCGGCGAGCAGCCGGTCCTTCAAGCGGTCGCGCATCGCCGCCAGGCGCTGGGCCTCTTCCGCCATCTCCGCCTGCGCAATCGCGCACGCCGCGCCCAGCCCGACGATCCCCGGAACGTTCAGCGTCCCGCTGCGCATCCCGCGCTCATGCCCTCCACCGTCGATCTGCGCGGTCAGCCCAACACGCGGATCGCGCGAGCGCACATACAACGCGCCGACGCCCTTCGGCCCGTACATCTTGTGCCCGCTGATCGACAGCAGATCGATGCGATCCGCTGCGACGTCCACCGGAATTTTGCCGGTCGCCTGCGCCGCGTCGGTGTGCAGCAGAATTCCCCGCTCCTTCGCGATGCCCCCCATCTCGCGGATGTTCTGGATCACACCGATTTCGTTGTTGGCGTACATGACGCTCGCCAGAATCGTGCGCCCGGTAATGGCTTCGCGAAATCTTTCAAGATCGATCAGGCCGTCTTTTTCAACCGGCAGGTACGTTACCGCGATCCCGCTCTTTTCGAGGTGCTTCACCGTATCGAGCGTCGCCTTATGCTCGGTCACCACGGTAATGACGTGATCCCCTTTGCCCGCGTAAGCTTCCACCGCGCCCTTGATCGCCAGGTTGTTCGACTCGGTCGCGCCGCTGGTGAAAATGATCTCTTTGGGCGACGCGCCGATCAGCGCCGCGACCTGCTTGCGCGCCTTCTCGACGCCTTCCTCGGCTCTCCATCCGAAGCTGTGGCTGCGGCTCGCCGCATTGCCGAAAATCTCGCCGAAGTACGGCCGCATGGCCTCGAACACCCGCGGATCGAGCGGCGTGGTCGCGTGGTTGTCCAGATACACCGGCAGCTTCACGCTCATCTCCTAGGTTGCGGAAAAAGGGGTTTCGAGCATCGTCATCTCCGCGTGATCTGCACGCTTTGAAACGCGGCCATCGGAATCGAGATCTCATCTTCGGCCAGATCGGAGATGGTGATGTTCGAAAGCAGCCGCAGGATGCCTTCGTGCACTTTGCGCAGCGGCTCGCGCACCGGGCAGCGCGGGCTCTGGTCGCAATGCGCGTGCTCGGTGAAGCAGTGCGTCAGAATAATGGGACCGTCGATCGCCCGGATCACTTCGAGCGTGCTGATGTCGCGCGCCGGCCGCGCCAGCCGGTACCCTCCGCGCGTCCCCTGCTCCGATACCAGCAGCCCGTTGCGCGCCAGGTTCTGCAGAATTTTCGAAAGCAGCGGCAGCGGAATTCCGTAGGCGTCGGCGATGTCCTTCGCGCTTGAAGCCCCCTGCGCCGAGGCCAGGTGCCGCAGCGCGATCAATCCGTAATCGGCTTTCTTTGTAAGCTTTAGCATCCGTCGCCGAACTCGGACCGGATTGGTCCTAAATTATTATGGGAACGCTGATCGTGAAGTGTCAAGCGGGCGAAGCCTCACCGGCTGAGGCGGCATGCGCGTGCTGATGCGTTCTGAGCCCCAGTCGGGCCGTTTCGCAGTGATCCTGCGCCAGCCGAAGCTCCTCCAGAACGATGTCGAACTCCTGAGCATCGAAATTTCCGGCGGCTTCGATGACTCTGCGCGACAGCGGCACAAGAACCTGAATCGCGTTCTGGTAGTTCGCCAGCAACGCTTCGCAGAGCTGGCATTTCATAACGTTAAACCTGGGGCGAGGAAGCACGAACTCCATTAGACTCCCGTGAGGCGTCCGTGTTTCATACTTGACATCAAGTTGAATTCCGCGCAACCAGGCGCTGTGGAGCGTGCGAGAGCCATGCCTACAACCAGTCGAATCAGCCGCTTCCATGGTGGTTGCGCGCCGAGTCACCACTCGCGCCGCTCTCATTTGCGTCCTTCCGGCCGTTAAGTACGGTTATGAGCACGGGTGCGCCGGACCATGCGGTTTGGGACATCCTCCTCGCCGAGGCTCCCGGATTCGTGCGCGCGCGGATCGAGGGCGCGGCCGGCGCCGAAAAGCCCTCCTTTGTCGATTTCGCTCTCGATGCCCTGGAGCATGCGGATACGGACGGCCTGCAGAAATCCATTGCGTGCGCTCTGCTGGACCGCGGCATCCTGATCCGCGCGATCTGCGATCCCTCGCTGCTCTCCACCGAAGACGCCCTGCGCCTGGCTCGCGCCGCGGTGCGCACCGATCCCGAGATCGATTACAAGCTCCTCGAATGGGTAGGCGATCGTGTCCGCGACTGGTACAACGCGATGCCCAAAGAGGAGACTATGCGCGTGCTCGGCGTGGTGGACGCCATCTCGGACTGCCGCCGTCTGATGGTCGCCTTGATGAAATTCGTCAGCGTTCCGGACGCGCACGTGCGCTCCAAAGCGGTCAAGCTGCTGGCGCGCGCCCGCTCCAATCCCGGCTGGGCCGATTTGGTTCTGAGCGATCCGGATCCCCGCGTGCGCGCCAACTTGATCGATGGCACCGCGTACATGCTGGGACGCGGAGCCGAGCCGCTCCTGCGCCGGGGCGCAGCCGACGAGCATCATCGCGTGGCCACCGCGGCGCTGCTGGCGCTGGCCCGCCGGGGAGACGAGCTCAGCCGCCAGCGGCTCGAGCAGATGGCCGCCGAATCGAGCGACCCGCGCCGCGCGGCAGCCTCCTGGGCGATGCGCCAGTTGGAGCTTCCCGAAACGGAATCACCGGCTCCAGAGGCCCCGCAAGACTCCGATAAAATAAAAACAACGCCACCGTAGCTCAGTTGGCAGAGCGGCAGTTTTGTAAACTGCGGGTCGGGGGTTCAAATCCCTCCGGTGGCTCACCCGCCCTCCATCAGTCCGTCACGCGTCGCCGGCGCGCGAACAGCCCTGCCGGTGACGGCGGGATGCGAAGGTCATGCTTCAGGCACTGTGCAACATCCGATTGACCCTCACATAATATCTGACTATAGTCAGAGATATGAACCAAAGCGCCCTTCGGCAAGTTCGAAGTTTCCATCGAACCGTAGCCGAGCGCATGGGCGCCCTCGAGGATCGATTTCTCCGGCGGGACCGCCCCATGAATGAAGCCCGGCTCATCTGGGAGATCGGCCGGAAGGGCGCCGAAGTCCGGGCGCTGCGCGCGCGCCTCGGGATTGACTCCGGCTATCTGAGCCGCGTCCTGCACTCCCTTGAAAGTCAGCGCTTCGTCACATTCCTCCCAAGCTCAAAGGATCGCAGGGTGCGCCGCGTTTGTCTTACCAAGACCGGCCTCGCTGAGCGCACCGAGCTTGACCGCCGCTCCGACGCGCTCGCCGCGGACATTCTAAAGATGCTCACCGCATCCCAACGCAAAGCGCTTGTGGCCGCCATGGGAGAAGTCGAACGCCTGCTCCAGGCGTCGATGGTGAGCTTCGCGGCCGAGGATCCCTCCACCGCCGTCGCACGCTGGTGTTTCGATCAATACTTCGCGGAACTCGCCGAGCGCTTCAAAACAGGTTTCGATCCCGCACTCAGCATCTCCGCCGATGCGGAGGAACTCACACCCCCACGGGGTGTATTGATTCTGGCTCGCTTGCGTGGCCGGCCTGTGGGTTGCGGAGCGCTCAAGTTGCATGGGCAAAAACCGGCCGAACTGAAGCGAATGTGGATCGGCCCGTCCGTGCGCGGCCTGGGCGTGGGGCGTCGGCTGCTCGCCGAGTTGGAACGGCACGCCCGCAACGCTCGAGTCACTGTGCTGCACCTGGAAACCAACCGCGCGCTGACTGAAGCGATCGCCCTCTATAGACGTTCAGGCTACGTCGAAGTCGATGCATTTAACGCCGAACCGTACGCCGATCACTGGTTCGAAAAACGCTTGATTTAGCAACCTCCGGCAGCTTAATCCCGTGTCACGAACTCGGCGAACACCTCGTTCGACAACAACACGCCCCGATCGGTCAACCTGAGCCGCCCGCCGGCAATCTCCAGCAGCCCGTCGCGCGTGAATCGCTCCACCGCGATGCGAAAGCGCGAAAAATCCGTGAAGATTCCCTGCGTCAGCCGCAGCCCGAGATAGAACGGCTCGCCCGATGCATCCGCCGCGCTCCGCTCCATCACCCCCGGATGCTCGACGTACTCCGCCGCCGATTCCGCCGTTCTCGATCGCCATGTGCCATCAAAGGAGTGCGCGTCCGAGCCGAAGCCGAGGTACGGTTCTCTGCGCCAGTATTTCAAGTTGTGCGCCGATTCGAACCCCGGACGCGCGAAATTCGAAATCTCGTAGCGTTCCAACCCCGCGCATCTCAACCGCTCGACCGCGCGTTCGTACATTGACGCGACCGCATCTTCGCACGGCACATCCGAGGCCCCGTAGCGCTTTCCGCCGGCGAGAATCTCGCGTCCCAGCCGGCTATCCTCATCCACTTCGAGCATATAAACCGAAGCGTGCGGAACGTTCAGCCTCTCCAACCACTCGAGCGACTCCTCCCAGCTCGCCTCCGTCTGCCCGGGAAGTCCCGCGATCAAATCCACGCTGATCGATTCGATCCCCGCCGCGCGCAGCACCCCGATCTCGCGCGCGACAATTTCCGCCGAATGCTTCCGCCCCGTCCGCGCCAGCTCGCGTGCGACGAATGACTGCACTCCCAGGCTTACCCGATTGATCCCCGCGTGCACCCACGCGCCCGCCTTCGCCGAATCGATCGATCCCGGCGCCGCTTCAAGCGTCGCCTCGCGCCAGGGCCTTCCCGGAATCGCGTCCAGCCACGCCGCCAGCGCCGCCGTATCCATCCCGCTCGGCGTCCCCCCGCCCAGATACACCGTCTCCGGCGTCCACGGCCAATCCTGCCTCCGCAGCTCGCCGAGCACCGTCGCGACGTAGCGCGCTTCAAGCTCCTTGCCCATCACGCCCGACGCGAAATTGCAGTACGTGCACTTTTGCGCGCAGAACGGATAAGAAATGTAAACACCCGCCACGCTTCCAACGTAACAGTTCTATTTATTTTGCGACTTCCGCGGTGCCGCGCGCATCTGCTACCCTTGGACCACTGCGCCCATGGACCCGGCTTGTATTCGACATACTGACGTCCCCGGCACCACCCGGCTTTTCGCCGATTTCACCTATCATTTCGATCGCGTAGCGCGCTTTTACCGCCACAATCCTCACGACCCCGGCTCCCTCGCCGCGGCCGCGGCCGAAATCGATTATCCGGCCCAGCGCCGCGCGGCGATGGTCAGCGCGCTGCGGCGTCAAAATGGCGAAAGCGAATCGTTGCGGCGCCTGGCGGATCCGGGAACCGTCGCGGTGGTCACCGGCCAGCAGGTCGGATTGTTTTCCGGCCCCGCCTACACGGTTTATAAAGCCATCACCGCTGCGCAACTGGCGCGCGATCTGAGCGCCCGCGGAATCCCCGCCGTTCCCGTTTTCTGGCTCGCCACGGAAGATCACGACTTCGCCGAAGTCAATCACGCCTGGGTTTTCGATTCCTCCGGCCAGCCGGAGGAGTTCAGCGTTCTACCGCCGCCCGAAACCAACGGACGCCAGCGTCCGGTGGGAGGAATCGTCCTCGATCGCCCTCCGGTGGACGAGCTTGCGCGCCTGCTCGCGCCATTCCCCCACGGCGAAGACGTGATCGCCGCGGTCCGCGGCGCTTACCGGCCCGGCGCCACCATGGGCGCGGCATTTCAGACGCTGCTCAAACACGTTCTCGACAAGCTCGGTTTGCTGTTTCTCGATCCGCTCGACCCGTCCGTTCGCGAAATCGGCGCGCCTCTTGTTGCCGAAGCCCTGGGCGCCGCGCGCGAGCTCAAAACGAAACTGCTTGAGCGCAATCGCGAACTCGAAGCGGCAGGCTATCACGCGCAGGTGCACCTGGAAGAGAAAACGTCGCTGTTTTTCCTGCTCGACAACGGCGAGCGTGTCCCGCTGCGCCGCCACAACTCCGATTTCGCCGACCTGCGCCCCCGCGCCGCCGAGATTTCTCCCAATGCGCTCCTGCGTCCCGTGATGCAGGATTATCTGCTTCCCACCGTCGCCTACATCGGCGGACCGGCCGAGCTCGCCTATCTGGCGCAATCGCAGGTCATCTATGACCGGCTGCTCGGAAGAATGCCGGTGGTCACCTCGCGCACTTCTTTCACGCTGCTCGAGCCGCGCGCGCACAAACTGCTCCAGCGCTATCATCTTTCGCTCCCGCAGACCTTCGTCGATCCGGAGCACCTCAAGGAAAAAATCGCCCGCGCGCTGGTGCCCGAATCGGTCGAGCGCGCCTTCGCCGACGCGCACGACGGCCTCACCCACAATCTCGACTGCCTCAACCGCGAGCTTGAAAAATTCGACCACACGCTCGCCGAGGCGCTCGCCCACGGCAAGTCGAAAATGGTGTACCAGCTTGAAAAATTGCGGCGCAAAATCGAGCGCGAAACCATGCGCCGCGACGATCGCGCCGGCGCCGAGGCAGCCTATCTTTCCAATCTCCTGTTTCCGCACCGCCATTTGCAGGAACGCTTCTATTCCATCCTTCCCTTTATCGCGCGCCACGGTATGGGCCTGATCGATTCGCTCTCCGACGCCGCGCGCGTGGATTGCCCGGACCACCGGGTGCTCTTAATTTGACCGGAAATGCGCATCAATTCCGTTAAAAACAGCCTCAAAGCAGGAAAATTGCAGGTGGGCTGCGGCTTCGGCCAGATCCGCTCCGATGAGGTCGCGCGCATTCTCGCCGCGGCCGGGTTCGACTGGACCTTCATCGACGCCGAGCACGGCGGCTTCGGCATCGAAACCCTCCAGGACCTGTGCCGCGCCTCTTCCGCCGCCGGGATGTCGCCCATCGTGCGCGTCGCCGACATGCAGTATGCGCTGGTGGCGCGCGCGCTCGACTGCGGAGCGCAGGGCATCATCTTCCCGCGCGTCGAATCGCCGGAGCTGCTCGAAAAAGCCGTGAGCTGGACCAGATTTCCGCCCCTGGGAATCCGCGGCTTCGGACTTTCCGCCACCCACATCGGCTGGGAGCGCGCCACCATCCCGCAGATGATCGAGCACTTCAATCAGAACACGCTGGTGGTTCTGCAAATCGAAACCCTGCTCGCCGTCGAGCGCCGCGATGAGCTGCTCGCGGTTCCGGGCATCGACGTGGTGATGGTAGGGCCCGTGGATCTCTCCATTTCGCTCGGCGTCCCCGGCAATTTCGAGCATCCCAAAATGGTGGACGCCATGGAAAAAATCCGCGACAGCGCCCTCGCGCACGGCGTCGTGCCCGGAACCCAGACGCGCACCCTCACCCTGGCGAAATTCTGGAAAGACCGAGGCATGCTCTTCCTGGGCAGCGGCAGCGACACCGGTTTCCTGTTCGAAAAAGCCTCCGAAATCGCCACGGCCCTGAAGGCCTAGCCCTCGCCAACCGACCACCGGCCAGCATTTCTGAAGTCCCTAGAATGATACGGCGCCGGTGGACGGCGGACTTTCAGTCCGCGCGGGGCTTTAGCCCCGCTACTCAGCCGGATTGGCGGAGCTAAAGCTCCGCGCGGGATGAATCCCGCCGTCCGAAGCGCTCGACGCGTTCGATCGGCAGCAAGCGATTTAAGAGACAGCACACTAAGAGGCTGCTGAAAAACACCTTCACAGGCTAAAGGCCTGTGCCACCCTGTCACCGCAAGCTGTTGATCGAGGTGGCACAGGCTTCAGCCTGTGGTCTTCGAGTGACATAAAACGGAGTTTTTCGGCAGCCGACTAGATCGCCGCGACCAGCTTCGCCAGCAGCGCCGTCCGGTCGGCGATCCTGTTAATCAGAATGCTTTCATTCACCGCGTGGGCCCCTTCACCCACCGCTCCCAAACCGTCGAGCGTCGGAATTCCCAGCGCCGCCGTGAAATTCCCGTCCGACCCTCCGCCGGTTGACGATTCCTCGACCTCGACGCCCATCTCCGCCCCCAGCTTCTTCGCCAGCCCGAACAGCTTTCGCACGCCCGCGCTGCGCTCCATCGGTGGACGGTTCAACCCTCCGCTGATCTCGATCGTGCAGCGCTTGTCGAACGGCTTCAAAGACGCAAACGCGCGCTCCAGGTAAATTCGATCGCGCTCGCGCGGCGCGCGGATATCCACCACCGCTTCGCACTCCGCGGCGACCACGTTGCTCCGTGTTCCGCCGCGCACCACCCCCGGGCTCACCGTCACTCCGCGATCCAGGCGCGTGAATCCGGCAATCCGTTCGATCTGCCGCGCCATCTCCACAATCGCGTTGGCGCCGTTTGCAAAATCCACGCCCGCGTGCGACGCCTTCCCGCGCACCGTCACTGTGTACCAGCCCACGCCCTTACGCGCCGTCTTCAGTTTGCCCTCGAGTCCGGTCCCCGGCTCCAGCACCAGCACGGCGACGCTTTTCCGCGCCGCTTCCTCCGTCAACTCGCGCGACGATTCGCTCCCCACCTCCTCATCCGAATTCACCTGGAGCACAACTTTCCGGGAAACCGGCACCTCCAGATCCCGCAGCGCGCGCATCGCGAAAATGAAAAACGCCATCCCCGCTTTCATGTCCAGCACGCCCGGTCCCCACAATCGTCCGCGCGACACTCTAAACGGCATTTTCGCAAGCGTCCCCTTCGGCCACACCGTATCGGAATGTCCAAGTGCCAGAATCTGCCCGTCTTTTTTTTCTTCCCCAATGGTGAACGCCAACCGCAAATGCCGCCCGTAAGTTGTTCCACGTGGAACAGTTATGGGTTTTGCAACATCTCTCGTCCGCTCCGCCATGAGCTCGACAAATCTGTTCACCGCACTCGGATCATCGCTGGGCGACTCGCATTCGACCAACTCCTGAATCAACGCGATCATCTCTTTTTGTTTTTGGCGCGCATAGCGAAGAAAGCGATCCATGGTTGTTATAATAACGGGACCGCATGCCAGTCATGGATATCGAGGGAATCCGCGCGATCCTTCCGCATCGCTACCCGTTTCTCCTCGTGGATCGCATCGAGGAACTGGAACCCGGGCGCATCGTCGGCATCAAGAACGTCACCATCAACGAGCCGTTCTTCACCGGCCATTTTCCCGATTATCCGGTGATGCCCGGCGTGCTGATCATCGAAGCCATGGCGCAGGTGGCGGGCGTGCTGGTGCTGAGCCAAATCGAGGATCGCAAAAGCAAGCTGGTGCTGCTGGCCACCATCGAGGAAGCGAAATTCCGCCGCCCCGTGCGCCCCGGCGATCAGCTTCGCATCGAAATGAAGCTGGAGCGCCAGAAATCAACCGCCGCGAAGATGTCGGGCAAGGCAACCATCGACGGCGTGCTCGCGGCCGAGGCCACCATGATGTGCGCTCTCGCCGAGCGTAAATGATCCATCCGAGCGCCATCGTCGATCTGAACGCGCGCATTGCGGAATCGGCGGAGGTCGGGCCGTATTGCGTGATCGGCTCGGACGTTGCAATCGGCGCGCGCACGCGCATGATGGCGCACGTTTTCATGGAGGGTCCGCTCGAAATCGGCGAGGACAATATTTTTTTTCCGTATTCGACCGTGGGCGTCGCGCCGCAGGACCTGAAATATCGCGGCGGGCGCTCTTCGACGCGCATCGGAAATCGCAACCGCATTCGCGAATTCGTGACCATTCATCGCGGTACCGAAGGCGGCGGTATGGTAACCCAAATCGGCGACGACAATCTTCTCATGGCCTACGTGCATATCGCCCATGACGCCAAGGTCGGCAGCCACACCGTGCTCGCCAACGCGGTCACTTTCGGCGGACACGTGACCGTCGAGGACTGGGCCATCATCGGCGCGTCGAGCGGCGTGCACCAGTTCTGCCGCGTCGGGCGCCACGCGATCGTCGGAGGATACAGCGTGATCACGCAGGATGTTCTGCCATTTTCAAATACGGTGACCGCGCGCGAAGCGAAAGTCTTCGGCGCCAACGCAACGGGTCTGAAGCGCCGAGGATTTTCTTCTGAATCGATCGACGCGCTGCACAAGGCATTCCGCCTCTTGACACACAGCGGCCTGAACACCACCCAGGCGCTGGAGCGCATCGCCGCCGAAGTTCCCGCAAGCCCGGAAGTGGATGAACTGGTCCGCTTCATCCGTTCGGCCGAACGCGGATTTGTCAAATAATGCCTTACGGACTCATCGCCGGCAACGGCCGCTTTCCGGTTCTGGCGCTCGAAGCCGCGCGCCGCGCCGGGATGGAGATCGTCGCCTTCGGGATCCGGGAAGAAGCGCCGCCGGAAATCGAGCTGCTCGCCGCACGCTGCTACTGGATTTCGCTCGGGGCGCTCTCGAAGCTGATCGAAATCTGCCACGAAGAAAAGATCACGCAGTTGATGATGTGCGGCCAGGTGAAGCACGCGAAAATCTTTTCCTCGATCGTTCCGGACTGGCGCCTGGTAAAACTGCTCGCTTCGATCGAAACCAAAAACACCGAAGGCCTGATCGGAGCCGTCGCGCGAGTGCTGAAAGATGAAGGCATCGAGCTGGTGGATTCGACGCTGCTGTTGAAGGATCTGCTCGCGCCGGAAGGCGTGCTGACCAAGCGCCAGCCGAATGAGGAAGAACTGCGCGACCTCGAATACGGCCGCAAGATCGCGACCGCGCTTTCCGAACTCGACATCGGCCAAAGCGTCGCGATCGCCGAGCGGGCGTGCGTCGCGGTGGAAGCGATGGAAGGCACCGACGCGATGTTGCGCCGGGCAGCATCGTTAGTCGAAGGCAAGCCCCTGCGATTAGTCAAAGGCTCGCGCCGCCGGAGGCATCTGTTGTTCGATGTCCCGGTGATCGGACCGAAGACGATCGAGGTAATGGTCGAGACTCGGACGACTGCGCTGGCGATCGATGCGGGGCGGACCCTGATGATCGATCGCGTTCAGTTGACGGAATTGGCGAACAAGACCGAACGAGTGATCATCGCTTTGCCGCCCCTGGATGGACTAAGCGAAACGCACTTTTCAAAGCTCATCGGTAAAGCGTCCCAGTGATTCCGTTACGAACGATGGACGGCGGATTTCAATCCGCGCGGCGCTTCAGCGCCGCTCCGACCGGCACGGCTAAAGCCTTGCGCGGGCTGAAGCCCGCCGTCCCCGGTGCGTCAGGACGACGGCTTACTGGCCCCGTATGATCTGACAAGCGTAACGCGCGAACCTAAGCGATTCCACCATCGCCTGCGCCGCCAGCATCCGATCGATGGGATCGCGATGCACGGGCGTCAACCCTCCTCCGACCCGCCGCCGACCTTCAGGACCGCTAAAAACGCCTCCTGCGGGATTTCCACGCGGCCTACTCGCTTCATTCTCCGCTTGCCTTCTTTTTGTTTTTCGAGCAGTTTTCGTTTGCGCGTGATATCGCCGCCGTAGCATTTCGCCAGCACGTTTTTCCGCATTGCCGGGATATTTTCACGCGCGATCACTTTGTTGCCGATCGCGGCCTGCAAGGCGACTTCGAACATCTGGCGGGGAATCAGCTTGCGCAGTCTTTCGATTAACGATTTGCCGCGCTCGTAGGCGAAATCGCGATGAACAATCATCGACAAGGCATCGATGGGATCGCCCGCGACCAGCACGTCCAGCTTCACCATTGGCGAGACGCGATGGCCGGCGAAATGATAATCGAGCGACGCGTAGCCTCGCGATGCGGACTTCAGGCGATCATAAAAATCCAGAACGATCTCATTCAGCGGGAGCTCATAGCCTAACAGCACACGGCCCGTGCCGATATATTCAAATTTTTTCTGCGTTCCGCGCTTTTCTTCGAGCAGTTTTAAAATTTCACCTAAATATTCCTCGCGCGTGATCACCGTCGCGTCGATGATCGGCTCTTCGATCTGCTTGATCTCCGCGGGATTCGGAAATTTGGTGGGATTGTCGATTTCGAATACGCGGCCGTCGATGGTGGTCACTTTATAGCGCACGCCCGGCGCGGTGGTGATCAGATCGATCTGGAATTCGCGTTCGAGGCGCTCCTGCACGATCTCCAGGTGCAACAATCCAAGAAATCCGCAGCGGAAGCCGAAGCCCAGGGCAACGGAATTTTCGGGCTCGAAGCTAAACGCGCTGTCGTTCAGGCGCAATTTTTCGAGAGCGTCGCGCAACAAGCCATGTTCATGCGATTCGACCGGATAGAGCCCCGCAAAAACCATCGGCTTCAGCGGCTCGAACCCGGGGAGCGGCTCCGGCGCGGGATTGGCGTGATCCGTGATGGTGTCGCCGATCTGCGCATCGGAAACGGTCTTGATATTCGCGAATAAGAATCCAACTTCGCCCGCTGAAAGCTCTTCGCATGGCACAGGCTTCGGCGATTGATACCCGAGTCCCTCCACTTCGTGCACAGTGCCCTTCGCCATCAACCGGATTTTCTGCCCGATTCGCACGCGACCCGAAAAAATGCGCGCCAGAATGATCACGCCGCGATACGGATCGAACCAGGAATCGAAAATCAGGGCGCGCAGCGGCTCTTCGGGCGAGCCCTTGGGTTGCGGCACCAGGTGCACCACCGCTTCTAAAACGTCCTGAATGCCGACTCCGTTTTTGGCGCTTGCGAGGATCGCGCCGCTTGCGTCCAGGCCGATCACGTGCTCGATCTGCTCGCGGATGCGGTCCGGCTCGGCCGAGGGCAGATCGATTTTGTTGATCACCGGAATGATTTCCAGGTTGTGATGCAGCGCCAGGTAGGTGTTGGCGAGGGTCTGCGCCTCCACGCCCTGCGACGCGTCGATCACCAGCAGAGCGCCCTCGCAGGCTTGCAGGCTGCGCGAAACTTCGTAGGTGAAATCGACGTGGCCCGGCGTGTCGATCAGGTTCAACTGATAGTCTTGGCCGTCCGAGGCGCGATAATTCAGGCGCACGGCGTGGGCCTTGATGGTGATGCCGCGCTCGCGCTCCAGGTCCATGGAATCGAGCACCTGGTCCATCATTTCGCGCTGCGACAGCGCGCCGGTCGCCTCCAGCAGCCGATCGGCCAGCGTCGATTTGCCGTGATCGATGTGCGCAATGATGCTGAAGTTTCGTATTCTGGCGGGGTCCATGCGGTAAACTGATGCTGGAAACTTCATTATCCCACACGATGTCGGACGAGCAGCTAAAATGGGTGCCTGCGGACGGGCGCGGATTGAAATTCGCGGTGGTGGTGTCGCGTTTTAACGAGCGGATCACCGAAAAGCTGCTGGACAGCGCGCGGCGCGGTCTGGCGCAGGCAGGCGCGGGCGAGCCTGAAATTTTTCGCGTTCCCGGCGCGTTTGAGCTGCCGCTGGCCGCGAAAATGCTCGCGCACACCCACGCCTATCACGGGATCATCGCGCTGGGCGCGGTGATTCGCGGGGAAACGCCGCATTTCGATTACGTCGCCGGCGAGGCCGCGCACGGATTGCAGCAGGTGGCCCTTGAAACCGGAATTCCCGTCGCTTTCGGCGTGCTCACCACTGACACCCTGGCGCAGGCAGAAGCGCGCGTCGAAAAAGGTTTCGACGCCGCCATGACCGCCATCGAGATGGCGCGCTTCGGACGGGCCGTCGCCGAAGCCGCGCGCGGCTGATTGTATGCCCGCGCGACATCGCTCCCGCCAGCGAGCCTTGCAGGTGCTGTATTCCTGGGACCTGCGGCGCCAGCCGATCAACGAAGCGATTTCGGCGTTTTATGAAACGCTCGCCTCGGATGAAGAAAATCCCAAGCGCACCGCGCCGGATGAATTCATGGAAACGCTGGTGCGCGGCACCTCCGAACATGCGAGCGATATCGACAAGCGCATCATGGAAAAATCCGAGCACTGGCGCCTGGAGCGCATGCCCGCGGTGGATCGCAATATTCTGCGGCTGGCGGTGTACGAAATGACCGATCTGGCGACGCCCGCGCCGGTGGTGATCGACGAAGCGCTGGAACTCGCGCGCCAGTTCTCGGGCGACGAATCCGTGTCTTTCATCAACGGCGTTCTGGACGCGGTTCACCGCGAGTCCAGGTGAGTTTCGCCCGCTTGCTGCTTCTTGTCTCGTTTCGCCGCCGCGCGCAGGTAGATGCCCATCAACACCAGGATCGCCGGTCCGGCCAGGAACAGCGAGAGCGCGGCCATGGGCAGCTTGTGCGTGAGTAGGATCACCAAAATGGCGATCTGGAGCAGCAGCGCCGCGATTCCGCCGATGGCGAGCGTCAAGCCTCGCCGGCCTTCAGGACTCATATCTTAAAGTATGCCGCTTCGCGTCGTCCTGGTCGCTCCGCGCAATCCGCTGAACATCGGAGCGGCTGCGCGCGCGATGAGCAATTTCGGATTTTTGGAGCTGCGCGTGGTGAACCCGTACGAAGTCGCCTTCCGCGAGGCGAAATCAGCGGTGAAGGCGCGGGCGGTGCTCGAAAAGGCGCGGGAATTTTCGTCGCTCGCCGAAGCCGTGGAAGATTGCGCGCTGGTGGTGGGCACCACGGCGAAGGGACATCGCGCTCTGGAGCATCCGCTGCGGCGGCTCGAAACTGGCGCGCGCATCATTCGCAAAAAACTGGGGGCCGCGCCGGTGGCTGTGCTGTTCGGCTCGGAAAAATTCGGCCTTTCGAACCAGGACATGTCGCATTGCCACTGGCTGATGCGCATTCCCACGCGCGAGGCGCACGGCTCGATGAACCTGGGCCAGGCGGTCGCGGTGTGCCTGTACGAGCTGGTTCGTAACCCCGCAGCGGCGCGCGCCACGCCCGAGCCGCGCCGCCCGGCATCGGCGGGCGACCTGGAGCGCATCACGCAAATTCTCGAAGAGGTTCTCGAAAAATCCGGCTACGTGCACGCGCGCGTCGCCGCGTCCACCGAGCTCAAAATCCGCCGCCTGGTCCGCCGCCTGGACCTGAACGCGCACGACGCCGCAGTGTGGCTGGGCATGCTGCGGCAGATTTTGTGGAAATTGGGATAATGAGGACTCGGCATGACCAAAGTGACCCTGCATTACAATCTGCTTCGTCCGCTCGGTGACGAGGATCTTCAGAACATCGCCAACGTGCACAGCGTTTACGGAGTGGTGCGCGTGCAGGTCGCGCCGACGCTCAGCGCGATCACCGTAGATTACGACGCCTCGCGGTTGATGAAGGCCGACGTCGAAGCGGTTCTGATGCGCTACGGGATTCCCATTCATCCCGCCGCTCAGTCGGTGGCGTAAACTGGGGGGACGCGCGCTCGATGTATTCGTGGTTTGGAATCGAGACCAGGGAATAGCACGGCGGATATTACGGAAAACTCGACAACAGGTGTTCCCGTCGTCTATCGGGTCGAGGATTTCGAAGGAGGCGGCCGATTCGACCGAACAGGATCCGGATCAAGGCCGGTTTGCGGACTTTCACGATCCAGACGGCAATGAAGTGACTCTCTGGGGAGGAAACCAATGAACTTAATTGAAGGCATCGGCGGAGTGTTTTTGTTCTCCAACAATCCCAAGCGATTGGCGGAGTGGTATCGCGAGAACCTCGGCATCAGTTACACGGAGAGCCCGGACTGCAGCTCCATCTATAGATCCTTTGAGTACCGGGATTTCACCGACGCCTCGGTCAAGAGAACGACGACATGGGCCATCTTACGTTCCGATACCGATATTACCGGGAAGCCTCGCACGGGCCAGATCAACTACCGCGTAACAAGTATGGCGGAGACTCTTGCTCATCTCCAGGCGAAGGGCGTGGCGATTGATAAGACGGAAGACTACGAATATGGGAAATTCGCATGGGTAACGGACCCGGATGGCAACAAGATCGAACTTTTTGAAGAGCCACGCGAGCCGATTTAACCTGGGCACCTCGCTGATCCGGGTCAAATCACCCATACATTCCTTCGCCTGACGAATTTTTCAAGGCTGTTCTCTCCCTGCCGATAAGCCTCACGAGCAATAGCCGGGAAAGGATTCCCGGACACAATTCAAGGAGAGAACACGTGTTATCAATCAATACCAACATTGCCTCGCTCGAAGCGCAAAATTACCTGCGCACCGACGAGAATTTTCAAAACCAGACCATCAATGAGGTGACCTCGGGCCTGCGCATCGTCAATTCCGGCGACGACGCGGCGGGTCTCGCGATCGCCAACTCCGACGGTGCGGAAAATGCCGTGCTGACGCAGGGCATCCAGAACGCCAACGATGGTCTCAGCCAGTTGCAGATTGCCGACGGCGGCATGAGCAACATCACGCAGCTTCTCGACCGCGCCAACACGCTCGCCACCGAATCGGCTTCGGGCGCCTTCACCGGCGACCGCGGGGTGCTGAATTCGGAATTTCAGAGCGTGATCCAGGAAATCGACCGGCAAGCGCAGGCCATCGGTTTGAACCAGGGCGGCACGTTCGCCACCAACCTGCAAGTATTCGTGGGCGGCGGCATGGCATCCAACGGAATCAGCTCCACCTCGAACGGGACGGTTTCGGTGAACCTGAGCAACGCGACGGTCGACGCCAAGAGCCTTGGGCTCGCGGGCGTGCAGGCGACCGGCGTGGCCGGCACCGACATCGGCGACGGCAGCACCACCAGCGTGCAGGACATTCTGGCCAACACGCAAAACCAGGCGTCCATCAGCAACAACACCGCGACCTTCTATTTCACCGGTCCCGGCTTCTCCAGTACTTATGGAAACAACAAGCTGGCCGTGAACGTGAACCTGGACGGCGTCACCGACGCCAATACGCTGGTGACCGCGATCAACCAGGCAATTCAGAATGCGGGCAACGGCTCGAGCCAGCAAGCGACGGCGTTCAAGAACGCCAATATCACCGCGTCGGTCAATACCGATTCGAGCGGGAAAGAGCAGTTGGCATTCAGCTCGGCGAGCACCGCGTTTCAAGTGCAGGGCGGAGACCAGATGGCCAACGCGTTCCTGGGCAACTTCGAGAGCGAGGCGCAGGGTGTTACGGCCACTCCGACGGCCACCACAGAAACCAACTATGCCGCTCCTACGGCGACCGAGACGGTGAATTTCCGCATCGTCGGCGCGGGCCTCACCGGCACCCAGGGCGAATTCAACGTGGCTCTCACGATCGGTGAATCGCAGACTAACGCGATTTCAGCGATCAACACGGCCATCGCCGGCAACTCGGCGCTGGCGGCGACCGGAATCCAGGCGCAGGCCAACGGCCCCACGATCCAATTGGTCGGACCGGCGGGTTCCAGCTTCCAGGTGCAGACCGCGGGTGACGCGGAGAACGCGCTGGGCTTCGGAACCTGGGCGTCTTCGGGCGGGTATTCCGCGACGGGCGGACCGGTGGTGGGCAACTTCGACTACCACACCCTCACGGCCAACGCCGTGGCGCCGGATGCCGGCGGCACGCAGGACGTGCAGATTTCGCTCAACGGCGGCGCGACCATCGATCTCGGCAACGTGACCACGGCCGGTGGAGCGAGCGCTGGAGCGGCGGAAACGGCCGCGATCAATGCGTTGAACACCGCTTTCCAGAGCAATGCCGCGGTTCGCGCCGCCGGTCTGACGGCAAGCGACAACGGTTCGGGCAAGATCGTCATCTCCAGCTCCACCAACACGAACTTCCGCATTAATCTGACCTCCGCCGCGGCGCAGGGCAACGTGTTCGGCTTCGGAGACGTGAGCGCGGCCGCCACCAGCGCAGCAACGACGGGCTACTCGGCCAGCGAGTATGGCGAGGGCATCACCAGCGTCGATTCGAGCGGCGCACAGCAGAGCGTGAACTCCGCCAACTCGGACGTGTACCAGTTCACCGGGCTGACCAACGCCGGTGACCAGCAGACCATCACGTTGTCGGCTGTGGACGCGGCGGGAAATCAGCACTCTCTCAACATCGCGCTCAACGCCAGCAACGCCAGCACGCTCGACCAGGCGTTGAATACCATCAACAGCGCGATCGCGGCTTCGAACGACTCGACGCTAGGGCAGATCGCCGCGTTCAAGCAGGTGGGCCAGACGCCAACCGGTCAGGAAGACGCGGATGAAGTGAACGGTGTGGAAGGCGTCACGTTCATGAGCGCCGGCGGACAGTTCAAAGTCAGCCTGGGCGCATCTCCGGCCAGCGCGACTTCGGGCGTCGCGGTGGGCATCACCGACGGCGGCCCGAGCGCGAACGGCGGCGGCACGGACGGCGGCGCGGTTCTGACCTCGGCAGCCAACGGCACCGGCGCGACACTGGACATCAGCAACGTTTCGACGGCCACCAACGCGGTGAACGCGCTGAGCGCCGCGGTCACCCAGCTCGGCAGCGCGCAAGCGGCTGTCGGGCGCGGTGAAAACCTGTTCAACTACGCCATCAACCTGGCCAACTCGCAGTTGACCAACGTGACGGCCGCCGAATCCGGCATCAAGGACGCGGACATGGCGGCCGAATCGGCCAACCTGACGCAAGCTTCGATTCAAATGCAAGCGGGCGTCGCCGCGCTGGCGCAGGCCAACTCGGCTCCGCAACTGGTCCTCTCGTTGTTACAGAAGTAAGCTGACGTGAGTAGCCTCCTTTAAGCCATGCCGGACACGCTCCGGCATGGCTTTTTTTCGCCTACTTCATTCCCAACTGATCGAACAGGAACGCGAATACGTCGGCGTCTTCCTCGATCCTTTCCTGGAGCGCGGTTCCGAATCCGTGGCCCGAGTTGGCGCTGGTCCGCAGCAGAATCAATCGGCCGGAATGCGTGGCGGCCTGCAACCGCGCGGTCATTTTGCGGGAATTCATCGGATCCACGCGGCCGTCGTTGGCGCCTGTCAGGAACATCACCGCGGGATAATCCGTCGCGTCCTTCACGTGATGATAGGGCGAGTACGCGTACAGAGCTTTGAACTGTTCGGCCTCCTTCACCGTTCCGTACTCGGTCACGTTGAACGCGCCGTTGGGAAAATTTTCGGCACGCAGCATGTCATAGATTCCCACGTGGCTCACGACGGCTCGATACAGATCGGGACGCTGGGTCAGCGCGGCGCCCATCAGCAATCCGCCGTTGCTCCATCCCTCGATGGCCAGCTTCGCGGGATTGGTGTACTTCGCTTTGATCAGGTACTCGGCGCAGGCGAGGAAATCGTCGAACACGTTCTGCTTTTTGGCGAGCTGCCCCTGCTCGCGCCAGGTTTCGCCGAACTCGCTGCCGCCGCGCAGATTCGCGTCCACCCACACGCCGCCGTGATCGAGCCACAGGCGTGTGCGCTCGGAAAACGCGGGCGCTTCGGGAATGCCGTAGCCGCCGTAGCCGGTCAGCAGCAGCGGATTGTTTCCGTCGAGGCGCGTCCCCTTGCGGCGGACGATGTTCAGCGGAACGTGCGTCCCGTCTTTGGAGATGGCGACCTGCCGGACCACTTCCGCGTCGCTGAAATCCGCGGCGGACTTCAGCGCCAGCGCGGTTTTGGCGACAGCACCCGTTGCCGGATCGTAGCGATACCACGCCGGCGGATCGACGTAGCTTTCGTCTTCGAACACCATCTGTCCCTTCACGCGCGCCAGTTCATCGATCGACGAAATCGGCGGGATGTTCACCACCCGTTCCGAACCGGCGGTTTTATCGAGCAGCCGCGACGGCCCTCCCGCCATGTAGCGCACGTACAGGTGCGGACCGACGGGCAGAAATCCGTCGATGAACGAGCGGCCCGTGGTCACCGCGGGCTTCGCATCGGCGAACAGAAATCTCGGCGGAGAGGCCAGGACAAGCTTGCCCATGGGCGCGTCCTTGTTGGACATCAGGTACAGCGCGCCGTTGGGGCCGAAAGCCGCGAGCGACGTCTGGTCGGAGATGCGCGTGATTTGCGCCGGCTCTCCGGGCGGACTCATGATGTAGTGCAGGTATTCGCCGCCATCGCCATTGGCGACTTTGATCAGCACGAACTTCCCGTCATCGGACCCCTGCATCGTGATTTCGGCGATCCGGGGCAGTTCCTTGCCCAGAGCGTAGGTGTCGGCGCCCGCGCCCAGGCGGTGAAACCACACCTGCTGATAGAAATCGCGATCGGCCGGCGGGCGCTCGCCCGGGCGCGGATAGCGCGTGTACCAGAAGCCGCTCGAATCGGCGTTCCAGGCGACGCTTCCGCCGGCGGTCGCCTCGTTCACGCGCGGGATCGAATCGGGCAGGCGTTTGCCGGTCGCAGTTTCAAACACGGCCAGCGTGCCGTCCTCGCTGCCGCCTTTCGAAATCGAGACCGCGACCAGTTTCCCGTCGAGGGAGGGGACGAAGAAATCGATGCTGGTCGATCCATCGGGATCGAGCGCGTTGGGATCGACGATCGGCTGGGCCGCGCCGGGATCGTCGATGGAAGCCAGCCGCACCAGCATCGGCTGCGCCTTGGGCGGGGCGTTTTCCATGGCGAACAGGATGCCGCCGCGCTCGGAGAGTCCTGAAAAGCTGGGACCCTGGCCGGTGTAAAGCTGCTTCAGCCGCGCGGCGATCCCGGCGCGTAGCGGTGCGGCGTCCAGGTAAGCGCGAGTGCGCGCATTCTGCGCATCGCTCCACGCGCGGACCTCCGGGTTCGAGCTGTCCTCCAGCCAGCGGTAATCGTCGGTGACCTTGACGCCGTGATATTCGTCGGTCACCGGCCGCTTGGGGGTATCGGGCGGCGGCGGAACGTCGGCCGCCAGGAACGCGAGCAATACAATCGCGATTCGCATAGCTTTATGCCGTCTTCTTCGACGCCAGACGCCGGCGCGGCGTGCCGGTCTGGCGTTTGATCAGGTCGAGCCGCAGCAGAGCCGCCGATGCACGCAGGCGCACGGCTTCTTTCTTGTCGTCGAGCAGTGGAACCAGCTTGTCCGCGAGCTTAGGATCGTTGCGCAGCGCGATGGCGTGCGCCGCCGCCGCGCGCACCGTTCCGTCCTTATCGCCCAGTGCGTCGATCAGCGCCGCCAGCACCAGCGGATCTTTATCGGGCGCCAGAAGCAGCGCGGTGGCCGCGCGGCCGGAAACGCCGGGGTCCGACAAAATTCCCTGAAGCGAGGAGACTCCTTCGCCCAGTCCCGGCACCGGCGCGAATCCGATGCCCTGCTTCACCGCGAACAGGAACAGCGTGTGCGGGGTGTGCAGCATGCGCAGGGAATCGCGCATCTGCTGGGTGATGAATCCGGAGGAAGTTTTCATGTCGCCCGACAGAATCGCCAGCAATGTGTCGCGCCCGTCGGTTTCCTTGAGCGACCACAGCGCCTTGGCCGCGGCGAAGCTCACTTCGGGAACCCCGGAGGCCATCGCTTTGCGCAGCGCTGGAACCGTGCGCCTGTTCTTGAGATCGAGCAGGCTGGTGATGGTGGCGAGCTTCACTTCCACGTCCTTGTCGTCGAGCATGCCCTGGAGCCAGGAGAGGTACGGCTCGCGCGGTCCGATGAGTCCCAGGGCCTGAACGGCCTGCTTGCGGGTATCGGGATTGTAGGATTTGAGACCCTCGCTCAAGTAACCATGGGCGCGCTCGGTGGTGGTTTGGGCGAACAGGACGGGCAGCAGGAGCGCGGGAAGCAGGAATCGCATGCTGCTATTCTACTTGTCGCCGCACGTGTGAGAGCCAGGCGTCTCAGAGTTGCCCACCATGGCCGCTCCGCCGGGCACTCGCAACCGGGGAACCTTCTGATTTTTACCCCTGCTCCGGAACGGCAACTCAATGCACGAACGGCGGCGAGGGCAGCCTCCAGTCGCAGAGCATCGCGAGATGACGCCGAGAACCGGCAGGTGACCGCGAGCGTCAACGGCGCAAGCGCCAGTTACGTGTACGATGGACTTGGGCAGCGCAATCATGAAATTTGTGTGTCCCGGCGCCGGACCGTGCACCGGCGCGAGCCGAGGAGTCATGCAAACGACCTACGTCTACGACGCTTTCGGCAACCTCGCGGCCGAGTACGGTCCGTCCGAGGCGAGCCCCTGCGGCACGGCCAATCCCACGCCGTGCTACGTGTCCGTTGACCACCTCGGCAGCACGCGAATGCTGATGGACAGCACGGGCACCGTGCAGCGGCGCTACGATTATCTCCCCTTCGGGACGGAACTACTGTCCGGCACGGACGGCCGCGGCACGGGATATTCCTCCTCTCCTGACGATGTCGGTCCCAAGTTCACCAGCCAGTCCCGCGATCAAGAGTCCACGCTCGACTGGTTCAACGT
>DATJVN010000144.1:0-18749 GCA_035501755.1 Bryobacteraceae bacterium
CACTTGCGTGAACACCGCGTGCTTGCGGTCGATCATCGAGTATGGCGCCGCCCGCTGCTCGGCGAAGTGCACCACCGCCTCGGGACGCAGCTTGTCGAACGTCGACGCCAGAAAATCGTAATCCGTCACGTCGCCCACGAACTCGTGAATACGATGTCCGGTCAGCTCGTACCACGCGCGCAGCCGGTCCGCCAGCGGCTGGATCGGCGTCAGCGTCTGTACGCCCAGTTCGTGATCCCAGGTCCGCCGCGCGAAATTATCGACAATGGAAACTTCGTGGCCTTTTTTCGACAAATACAGCGCCGTGGCCCAACCGCAGTAGCCGTCACCACCCAGTACGCAAATTTTCATGGATTCCTTTTGAAACACATCCTCCGCACAATAGACGCGCCTTCCCGTGCGGAAAATTCCAAGTTTTTAGAAAGCTAACCCCAATATTCGCCGGGCCTTCGTTGGCCGCGAGGCATATCTATATGACCGTGACGGCCGCGAAATGGATTACCTGATACCGTATTTTCTCAAAGAAAATCTCCGCTGTCGCGTCGTTCCAGGCGCTCACTCAATCGTCAGCATCAGCCGATCTCCCGTCACTGTGACTCTCACCACCGCACCGGGTTCGATTGCTCCGGCGGCCACCATCGCCGCCAGCGGCTGCGTCAACTGTCGCAGGATGGTGCGCTTCAGCTCGCGCGCGCCGTACTCGTCGCTGGTGCCCTTCTCCAGCAGGAATTCGCGCGCCGGCGCTTCCACTTTCAGGGCGAAGGCGCGCTCCATCAGCCGGCTTTCGATGTGTTCTTCCAAAATCTCGATCTGCTGATCGACGATGCGGCGCAGCGCGTCGCGGCCCAGCGGCTGATAGGTGATCATCGCGTCGATGCGATTGACGAACTCCGGCGAAAATCTGCGCCGCACCGCGCCCATCCCGATGTTCTCCAGTTTTTTGTGAAGGCCGCGGCGCCCCGCCGGCATGATCGAAGCGAAGCCGAAATCCGGCGCAATCTCCCGGCGCATTTCGCTCGCGCCCAGGTTGCTGGTCATGAAAATCATGGTTCGCTCGAAATTCACCTGCGTATTGTCGCCGAGCCGCAATACGGCTTTATCGAGCACGCCCAGCAGCAGACGCGTCATGCTCGGCGCCGCTTTTTCGATTTCGTCGAACAGCACCAGCGACAGCCCGCAAGTTTCGCTGGCGACCGAGATCAGCTTGTTGTGCGTGAGCATCGGCTGCGTCTCGCGATGCCCCAGGTAACCCGGCGGCGCGCCCACCAGCTTGGCGACCTCGTGCTCCATCTGAAACTCGCCGCAATCCACGCGCAGGACGTTCCGCTGGCTGCCATGCAGCACCTCGGCGAGCGCTTCCACCGTCCGCGTTTTCCCCGTTCCCGTGGGACCCAGCAGCAGAAAAACTCCCGCCGGCCGAGCTTCCGGCGCCAGGCCCGCCTGAAACATCTCCACGTACGGCACGATCTGCGACACGGCATCGGGCTGGCCCACGACGCGCTCGGTGAGGCGCACGGCCAGACCATCCGGCTCGTTCGCGCGGCGGCTTTTCCCGGCAACTGGCAAGGTTCGCATTGGCGCTTCGATTATCGCCGTGGAGGGCCCCATGCGCGCGCCGGCCCAACCGCCAAGCCTCTGATTTCAGTTCCGAAAATAGCCGCTTCTCGCGCGTACCACCGCGCCTTTGCGGTCCACTTCCACGCTCAGCCGGTGCCATCCCGCCTCGCTCGAATCGGGCGTGTAGCGCAGGTGATACTCGCTGTGGAACTCGGCGCCCAGGGCGGTCATCGCCGATTCGAGCGCGCGCTGATTGTGGAATTCGATGGCGCGTCCACCGGTGTATTGCGTCAGAATCGCGATCGCGTTTTCCGCTTTCAGCTTTTTCGAGCCGCGAAAGATTGCGGGGACCAGATCCGTCAGATCGAGCGTCGCCGCCGGACCCTCGGCTGCTTCGTCGGAAAACACGTGCGAGTGCGGGATGGTCAACGCATAAACGCGCACGCCGGCTGCTTCGGCCGCAGCCAGGACGTCGCGGATGCGCGCCGCTTGATCGCGCTGACCGGCGAGCGCGATCAGCAGCAGCAATCTGCGCCGTTTCGGCGGCTGATGCGCCAGCAGATCGATCGCCTGAAGCGCGGCCGCGACGCTGTCGCCGTTGTCTCCCGATGGCGCAAGCGACCGCATCGCTCGGTCGATCCGCTCGGCTGAATGCGTAAACGGCTGCACCAGCTTCACCTCGTGGCCGAAGCCGAGCACCGCGGCGTCGCTCGCCACGCCCAGCATCAGGATCTCGATGATGCTCGGAATCTTGCGAATCTCCGGCAGTGAGCGGCTCACCGCACGATCGCATTCGACTGCGACGGCGAGCGAGATCGGCTCGAACTCGGTATCCATCTGGACGCGCTGCGGCCGGCCGTTATCGAAAACATGGAAGTCCGCCGCGGTGAGCCCGTCGACCAGTTTTCCGTCCGGCGTGAAAACCGACACCGGAGTGTTCACTTCGCGAACGGGAACGTGGAATTCGGCAACCTGCGCCAGCGCCACAACCATAAGCCAACCGAGTGCGGAAAGCAATTTCGCTCCTACGGATTGCCCGGATGCGGAGCGCCCGGCTCGGCGCGCTGCGCGCGAGCCAGCGCCAGGATGTGATCGGCGGCCTGCTGCGGCCGGTCGATCGAATCGATCTCGATGCGGCTGGTGCTGCCCGCGGTTTCAATCGACAGGTCGCCGATATTCACCATGCGCTGCCCGATCGATTGCGTCACCGTCACGTCCTGCACCTTGACCAGCTCGATGGTGCGCGTGGTCTTGGACGCGAGTCCCGCTTCATAGCGCAGCCGGTCGCCCAATACGGTGATCTTCACCATGCGTTTCTGAATGTGACGGATCAGCGTAAAGAACGCGAGAATCACCGGGACGATGAACAGATAAACGGCGTGCGGAAACGGCTGCACCGTCGCCAGCAGGTAAACTCCCAGCGCCACAGCCATCAAAGCGCACAGGATATAGCTCAACTTGACGAACTTCAGCGAGGGCCGCAGGAGCATGGTGTGAGCATCATAACACTGTGCGCCCCGCGCGGGACCGAGCCGCACGCGTGTAGCAGCCGTCCGTAGCGGGAAGTAGGAAGTTGGAAGTGAGCAACCACCTACTCACTCCCCACTACCTACTACCTAGTTCCCAGTCCCGCGTTCCCGAAACTCGGCGAAACGGGAGCGCCAGCACGAAAAACAGCCCCAGCGCGACAAAGTCCGCGAAGAAAAGATACGCCGGCCACGGCCCCAGGTAGTCGAGCAGCGATGCCGCTTCCGGCTTCGCCCGCAGATACATGTAATTCGCTCCGAATCGCCAGTCGAAAATGCCCAGGCACAGCGCGAGCGCGTTGAGGATCGCGAACGCTCGCCACATCGATCCCCGCGTGATGCGTGCGGCGTGCATCCACAGCATCGCCAGCACCGTGATGATGATCAGTCCGTGCGACACGAAAAACTGGACCAGGTCATAGGAAAGCGGCTGTGCCCACAGATCCGGTGTCAGCACCGCCATTCCGCTGGCCGAGATTCCGGCGAAGTAGGAAAACTCGAAAAAAATCCGCTTGCGCGTGAGCGCCGCGATCACCGTCGACCACACCAGGAAGTCGCTGAGCTGCAACGGCAGCCCGTCGGGAAACGGCAGCCCCTGCGCATGAAACACGTCGATGTACCAGGCGAGCTCGTCGACCAACAGCACCAATCCCAACCCGATACGGACGCGATTCGACGCGGCCGCCGATTTCCGGCCAATCCACGCCAGCACCGCGGCCAACGCCGGAATCGCCGCGATAGTCAACAGGTGCGCGGCGCCAAGGAGAGGAAATTGCCGGTGCATCAGCATCTGTTTCGTAGTATGAATGCGCCGCGCTCAACCGCCGCGTTATGCGTGGCAGTCATGCCGCGCGTTAATCGGTAAGCCCGGGGCGTTCACGATGCCCGCCGCGCGGGATTGCGCTTCAGCTCGCGCTGCTTCTCCGCGATCTCCATGCGCTCGCTGCGGAGCTCCAGGCGCAGGCGGCCGAAGACGCTCATGTACAGATTGGCAATCCATACCAGGGCGAACAACGCGATCACGTAGCCGCGCCAGTCGCTATACAGCAGATGGTAGCCGGTGATCAGCAGGAACGCGAGCGCCACGTAATGGCTGAAACAGTATTCGCAGGTGAAGATGTAGAAAAATTTGCGCGTGGCGACCTTGCGGCAGCGGCGGCTGCGGTCGGCGCAGAACTCGCGCGGCTCGCGGAAAATTTCTTCGTGCGTGACGGTCCAGGCGACGCAGGCGACGGGGATCGCCAGCACGAACAGCTCGGCAACCTCGGCGGCGAGCGACACGTTAGCGGCGCGTCGACCGCACCAGCGCGGTGAGCAGCACTCCCATGCCGATTCCGGCGAGCGCGGTGACCCAGGGATGCAGCGCCGCAGTGGTATACACGCTGAAATTGCGCGCGCGGCCGGGATAATCGCCGCGCTCGCGATACGGCTCGTTGGGTGCGTGCAGCGCGTTCTTCGACGGCTCGGGCGCGGGACGCTCGCTGTGCTGCGCCTCGAACATCGTCGCTTCCATGAATTTGTCGGTGAGCCTGGGGAACGTCGCGCCGGCCGCGGCGATAACACGTCCGCCCGAGCCGACGTGGATGTGTCGCACCGGGTGCTCCGCGCAATGCAGAATCACCTTTGCCACCACCTGCGGCGTGTACGCGGGACCCGGATTCTGGGGCGCCGAGGGCAGATAATTGCGCGCGTGCTCGGTGATCGGCGTGTCGATGGTGCCGGGCTTGACCAGCGTGACCGAAACCGGCGCGTCGTCCTTTTCGAGCTCCATGCGCAGCGCGTCGGTGAACGCCTGCACCGCGTGCTTCGATGCCGAATAGATACCTTGCAACGGCAGAGTGCGGTCGGATTCGACGCTGCCGACGTTGATCAAAGCCCCGCCGCGCTCACGCAGATGCTCGGCCGCGATGCGCGAGCCGTAAACGGTGCCCCAGAAATTTGTTTCGAATAATCGCCGCATGTCTTCGATGCTCACGTCGAGCAGCTTGCCGTAGATCAGCACGCCGGCGTTGTTGATCCAGGTGTCGAATCCGCCGAAACGGTCGATGGCGGTCTGCGCGATGCGCCGCATGTCCTCTTCGTTGCCGACGTCGGCGGCGATGGTGGCCACGCGGTCCGCTCCGAATTCTTTCGAGAGCGTCTCGAGCGCTTCGAGATTCCGCGCCGCAGCCACCACTTTCGCGCCTTTGTACGCCGCGAGTTTCGCCGTCGCCAATCCGATGCCGCTCGAGGCGCCGGTGATCACGACCACCTGCTGATCGATGTGCTTCAACTGACGCCGCGCCTCGAACGCCTCGCGTACTTTCGCGGTGCGCTTGGATTTTTCCGAGGTGCGCCGGAGCGCGGTCTCGAAGGCGACCAGCGCGGTGGAGGGCAGCGCCTGCCACACTTGTTCGTAATCCTCGCGCTCCTCAGCTTGCAGGTCGCGCGCGAGCTTCTCGGTTTCCGCGTCTCCGGCTTCCGCGGCGGCCGACGCCAGCGCTTCGTACATCGCCATCTCCGCGGCGGCGGCACTATAGACCATCACCAGGTGCTGCGCGCTTTTCTCGGGCGTCGTGTAACCCGCCTGCGCGACCGCGGGCGCCGAGCCGAGCGCCATCGCCAGCGCGGTCTTGGCTCCCGAGGGCGCGCCGCCCAGCGCCTTCAGCCGGTCCGTCAGCCGCTGGTGCTGGCTGCTCGCCCGCGACGCCATGCGGGTGAAAAACTGGGTCAACTCCTGATCCTCGGTGATCTGGCCGAAGGACCTCAGAAGATTTTCGAAGTTCTGCTCCGCCGCAATCGTGTCTTCCAGGTAGTCCATCAGCGCGGCCTGCTGCGCTTCGGTCATGGGCAAGCGTCTCCTGGTGAAGTGGATTCGCCTTGAGCCGCGGGGTTTCGGCGAAATTATTTCGCGGAAACGCACACGAATCCGTCCAGTCTAATCTCAGACACATGGAAACCCAAGACGCCGTCGAAGTCATTAAAGATTATCTTCAGGACGCGATCGCCGCCGAAAAAAGTTTTGAAACGCAGCTTCGCGCCTTCGCCCAGGCCTCGCACGACGAGACCGATATTCGCCAGCTCTTCGAGCAGCACGCCGACGAGACGCGCGCCCAGCACCAGGCGCTCACGGAGCGTCTCCAGGAGCTCGGCGGCGCGCCTTCCACCGCCAAGAGCCCGCTGGCGCATCTGTTCAACATGGCGCCCGCGGTCGCCGAGACCGGACACGATCACAGCGATAAAGTCACGCAGAACCTGATGATCGCCTTTGCGGTGGAAAACAGCGAAGTGGCGATGTACGAATCGCTCGCCACCGTTGCTTCGGCCGCGGGCGATGGTCCGACGGAGATTCTCGCACGGCGCATTCAGAATCAGGAGCGCGCGACCGCGGAGAAAGTCTGGCAGCGCATCGCTCCCGCCGCGCGTCGCGCCGCGCAGACCGCCGCGTAGCGTTACAGCTCCCACATCGTCGTCGCGCTCAGCGAACCTTTGCGTCCAATCCTGTGAATGCCCGACGACCTCAATCCTCTCGGCGAATGGTGCCCCGACTGTAACCCGTGGTGGATCGCGGCAGCGGTCATGCTGCCGACCTTCATGGAAGTGCTCGACACTTCCATTGCTTCGGTCGCGTTACCGCACATCGCCGGCAGCCTCGCCGCGTCCACCGACGAAGCCACCTGGGTGCTCACCACGTATCTGGTCGCCAACGCGGTGATTCTTCCCGCGAGCGCGTGGTTCTCGCTCAAATTCGGACGCCGCAATTTCTTGCTGGCGTGCATCATGCTGTTCACCGTCTCTTCGTTTTTGTGCGGCGCCGCGACCAGTCTCGGCATGATCCTGTTCGCGCGGCTGCTGCAAGGCGCGGGCGGCGGCGCGCTTCAGCCGCTCTCTCAAGCGATTCTGCTCGAAAGTTTTCCGCCCTCCAAGCGCGGCTCGGCGATGGCCGCTTTCGCCTTGGGCGTGGTGGTTGCGCCGGTTCTGGGACCCACGCTCGGCGGCTATCTCACCGATCAGTACACCTGGCGCTGGTCGTTCTACATCAACATCCCCATCGGAATCCTGGCCGTGGTGATGATCTCGAAATTCGTCAAGGACCCGCCCTATATCGCCAACGCGCGGCCCGGCCGCATCGATTCGATCGGCCTGGGCCTGCTCGCGGTGTGGATCGCGGCCATGCAATACATGCTCGACCGCGGCCAGCAGGACGACTGGTTCGGGTCAACCAAAATTCGCTGGGCCGCCGTGCTGGTCGTCCTCGGATTCCTTGCCTTCCTCGCGCGCGAGCTGCTGGTGCGCAATCCGGTGGTGAACCTGCGCGTGTTCCGGAACCGCAACTTCGCGCTCGGCTGCCTGCTGATCGCTCTATTCGGCGCCGTGATCTACGGCATCATCACCATTCTTCCGCTGTTCTATCAGACCCTGCTCAACTACACTGCATGGGCCGCAGGACTAGCCGTCAGCCCGCGCGGCATCGGCGCGATCCTGATCATGCCCATCGTCGGAGTTCTCTCCAACCGCTTTGACAACCGCTGGATCATTCTATCCGGTTTTCTGGCCTTCGCCTGGTCCGCCCTATGGATGGGCGAGCTCACGCTGCGCATCTCGCAATGGTCGGAGCTGTGGCCCATCATCCTGAGCGGGTCCGCCGCCGGATTGGTGTTCGTGCCGCTGTCGACCACCACTATGGGAACACTTTCCAACCAGGAGATCGGCAACGCGAGCGGCCTGTACAACCTGCTGCGCAACGTCGGCGGGAGCATCGGGATTTCCATGGTCGAGACGCTGATCGCGCGCCATCAGCAGATTCATCGCGATGAGCTGAGCCGCTACATCCGCCCGCGCCCTCCCTACACACAGGCCTACAATTCTTTCGATGCCCTGATGTCGCACCACGCCGGCCCGCATCTGGCGATGCTGCGCGCCTATCATCTGATCGAGAACGGAGTGCAACAGCAGGCCACCGTCTATTCCTACGTCGACGATCTGCGTTACATGGCCGTGCTGTGCTTCGTGTGCGTGCCGGTGGTTTTCATGCTCAAGAAGGTGAAATCCAAGGGACCCATCGCGGCGGATTGAGACGTCCTTGGCGCGCTTGAGCAACGAGTCGGATTGAGGCGCGGCATTCATGCCGCGCGTGGGCCGCATATTTGGAACACAGCCGCTGCTCGCGATCATCTTCGCTTCGTCTTGATCACGATCGGCGACCCTTCGAAGCCGAAGCGCTCGCGCAGCCGGTTGATCAGAAATCGCTCCGCCGAAAAATGCATCTGACCGGCGCGGTCCGTGAACACGACAAACGTCGGCGGGCGCGTGGAGGCCTGCGTCATGTAGTAAATCTTCATGTCGTATTCCCAGCTCAGCGTTTCGAGAAACCGGTTCAGTTCCCCGGTGGAGACGCGCTTTGAGAACGACTGGTACGCGCGCCGAATCAGCGGGAACAGCGCGCGCACTCCCCTGCCCTGCTTCGCCGATACGAACGCAATCTTCGCATAATCCAGAAATTTCAGCCGGTCGCGCACGTCCTGCTCAAATTTGCGCTTGCCGCCGGTGGCCGCGTCCCATTTGTTCACCACGATCACCACCGCGCGGCCCTCCTCGTGCGCGTAGCCCGCGATGGTCGCATCGAGCGCGAGCACTCCCTCGGTCGCATCCAGCAGGATCAGCGCGACGTTGGCCATGCGCAGGTGCCGCCGCGCCATCACCACGCTGAGCTTTTCGGCCATCAGCTTGGTCTTGCCCTTGCGCCGGATTCCCGCCGTGTCGACGAACACATATTCCGCGCCCTCATGCTCGATCTTTTCGTCCACCGCGTCGCGCGTGGTGCCGGCGACCGGAGAAACGATAGCGCGCTCGGTGCCGGTGAGCGCGTTGAGCAGCGTCGATTTTCCCACGTTGGGCCGTCCGATGATGGCGATCCTGATCGCCCGCGGCTCTTCCGCCTCCGTTTCCGCGGCCGGCTCCGTTCGTTCGAAATCGCGCGTCACCTGCTCGAGAAGCGCGTCAATGCCCAGATGATGCTCGGCTGAAACCGGAAACAGGTCGGGGAATCCGAGCGCGTGAAACTCGTGCGCCAACTCCTCGCGTTTGGGCGCATCAATCTTGTTGACGGCGACCGCGACGGGTTTGCCCAGCTTGCGCAGCATCGCGGCCAGCTCGCGATCCGCGCCGGTGATCTCCGCGCGGCCGTCCACCAGGAAGACGACATACGCGGCGCGGTCGAGCGCCATGCGGGCCTGCTTGAGAATCTGCGATGGAATCAGCTCGGCGTCATTGGGAATGATGCCGCCGGTGTCGATCAGCTCGAAGCGGCGCCCGTGATATTCGGCTTCGCCATGAATGCGGTCGCGCGTGATCCCCGGCTCGTCGCCGACAATGGAGCGCCGCGAGCCCAGAATCGCATTGAACAGCGTCGATTTGCCGACGTTCGGACGCCCGACGATGACCACGACTGGAAGATCCGCCACGCGCTAGATGGGTGCGCCAATCCGCACGCTGAACCACTTGCTGACGCGCGTGGCTCGGCCTACTGAAAACGTGCGGCTACGCAGCCGAGCCGCGCGCGTGAGCGAGCGGAATCCGTTTGCGCCCGCCGTCACGAGCTCTTCTTCACGATCATCTTCAGCCGCTCCCACGATTCCGCGCGAGCCTTCTGGTTGGGCTCATACATCTGCTTGACGTTCTCCTTGGCGTCGGCCGGCGGCGGAGGAGCTTCGCCCGCGCGCATGAAACCGTGCCCCGCGCCTTCATAAGTCACCGGCTCGAACTTCTTTCCCGCGGCTTTCATCTGTTCCTGCGCGGTGGGGATGGTCGCATCCACGCGCATATCATTGCCCGCGAAAAATCCGTATACCGGCGCGTGAATCCGCGCCATATCGGCCGCCGGCGGCGGAGTCCCGTAGAACACGAACGCGGCTTTCAGATCCGGCCGGTTGGTGGCGAAGCGAAAACTCTGCCCGCCGCCCCAGCAGAATCCCGCGACGAACAATTTTCCGTTCGACGCCGGAAGCTTGATCCCGTAATCGGCCGCCGCGTTCAGGTCCGCGGTGATCTGATCCGGCGGAAGATCGCGGATTTTTTCGCCCACGCGATCCGACGGAATATCCTTGGTCCGCCCGCCATTCGGACCCATCTGCGACAGCAGGTCCGGCGCAACGGCGATGTATCCCGCCTCCGCGAACTCATCGGCGACTTCTTCCACCCAGTCCGACATCCCGAAAATCTCGTGGATCACCAGGATCACCGGGGCCTTGGTAGAAACTTCGGGGTAGGCGACGAAGGTCGCCACGGTGCGCCCGTCATGTTTGACGTTGACCCACTCGCGATGCCGCGGCGATTTGTCCACGGCCGCCCGCGCCCAATCCTGCGCGGAGACCGCGGTGAGGCCCAGAAGGAGCAGGGTAGCAATTTTGATCATTTTTCTCTTGTATCACTTTCTTTCTCCGGCATGTGCGTCCGGGAAAGGGCGCTAACAACGGTGATCTTTGTTGTGCTGATTCAGCGCTCCAAAGGCCCGCTCTTTCTCGCCGATCAGGAGTTCGAGTTGTTTGTCCAGTTGCGCGATCGTCGTCCGGTCGTTCGAGCGGTTCGCTTCAAGCAGCCTTTGCGTGACGGAGATGATCTGGCTGAGCGTGTTCATCGCGGCGTCCCTCAAGCGTTCTCTTTCCTCGCAGCCCGTCATCACTATCAGTCTCGCTCTTTTGGCATTCCTTTTGAGCGCACTTCGCAGAGCTGCGCGATTCCGATTAAACCTCTTGACTTTTTTCACGCAGACTCCATACTAGATCCTGACCTCCCCCCGGTTAACTGAATCCCCCGTTTGGGACCTACGTAGCGATAGCTTTGTCTTAAAAAGCTTTGTCTAAGAAAGCTTCGTCCAAAAACGCACCGTGAACCCTGGCGACTCTGCCTGACAGCATGCCCAAGTCCCGCAACCGGCTCACCAAACCTGTCGCGTTCCACGTCACCCGAGACGAATACGAAAAGCTCAAAGCCGAATGCGACGCCGGCGCCGCGCGCAACCCGTCAGAGCTCGCCCGCGCCCGAATCCTGCGCGCCGTCACCGGAAATTCGCTCGCTGCAGTCGCCACCCGGCTCGCCGAGCTCGAACAGGCCGTCCAACAGCTCAGTCAATCGCTCGAAACCGGAGCATCCCATGGCAGTAACGAAACCGCGCAATAAAATTTTGATTTTCCGCCTCACCCAGGAAGAATACGAAGCGCTGCAATCCGCCTCGGCCGGCTCGCGCAGCCTCTCCGAGTTCGCGCGCTCGAAATTGTTCAGCGCTCTCGACTCGCCGCCGGTCCAGTCGCAGCTTTCCGAGCTGCAATCGAAAGTCGCGCGCATCGAGCAGCTTCTCGAAAGGAACGAATGCGCGCCGCAATTCTGATCGCGCTCGCGGCTCTCTGCGCCGCCCAGCAGATCCGGCCCAATCTGATGATCGAGGCCGGCAACGCCAATCTCCCTTCACAGCGCCTCGGCGTCGACGATCTGATCGCCGTCTCGGTCTACGATGCGCCCGAGCTCACCCGCACCGTACGCGTTGAAACCGACGGCTCCATTCATCTGCCCATGCTCAAGAACGGCATCGCCGCCGCCGGAATTTATCCCGGCGACCTGGAATCCTCCATCGCTGACGCGCTCAAATCCGAACAAATCCTGGTCGACCCCGTGGTCAAAGTCACCGTGGTCGAATATCACAGCCGGCCCATCGCCGTGATGGGCGCGGTCAAGCAGCCGGTCACTTTCCAGGCAATCGGCACTGTCACCCTGCTCGACGCTCTCGCCCGCGCCGAAGGACTCACCGAGTTCGCCGGCACCGAAATCATCCTCACACGTTCCGATCAGGTGGAGCACATTCCCGTCAAGCGCCTGATCCACGACGCCGACCCCAGCGTCAACTACCTGCTGCACGGCGGCGAGGAAATCCGCGTCCCCGAAGCCGGCAAAATATTCGTCGTCGGCAACGTGCGCAAGCCCGGAGCCTTCCCCGTCCGCGACCCCGCCGATGAAAGCGTGCTGAAGATGATCGCGCTTTCCGAAGGTCTCGCGCCCTACGCCGGAAAAATCGCCTACGTCTATCGCCGCGACGCATCCGGCGCGAAAAAAGAAATCCCCATCGAGCTCGACAAAATCCTGCAACGCAAATCCCCCGACGTCCCGCTCGAAGTCGACGATCTCTTATACATCCCCGACAACAAAACGCGCCGCGCCGCCATGACCACCATCGATCGCATCACCATGTTCGGCGCCTCGACCGCCTCGGGCTTACTCATATGGCACTAATTCCAAACGCGCCGACGACGAACCACGGACCACGAACCACGAACCAATGAAGAAGTTAGAACCACCTGCCGAAATCCAGCGCGCCCCCATTCTCGACGCCGAGTACGAGCCGCAGCCCGCGCACGTCCCCCTCGCTCACTACCTCTGGATCCTTCGCCGCCACGGCTGGAAAATCGCCGCCTTCGTCGCCGGCACCGTTCTCGCCACACTCATCGTCAGCCTGCGCCTCACCCCCATCTACGAATCCACCGTCACCGTCGATGTCGACCGCCAGATGCCCACCGGCGTCCTCGGCCAGGAGGCCATGCAGAACGTCACCAACGACGCCGACCAGTTCCTGGCCACTCAAGTAAAACTCATCCAGTCCGATTCCGTCCTGCGCCCCGTCGTCGAAAAATTCCATCTCCGCGAGGTCGAAAAGGACGCGCTCGAAGAAGCCATCGACAAATCGCCCACCAGCCTCGAAGCCCCCATAATTCTCAAAAACCTCAAAGTCACTCGGCCGCCGAATACATATTTATTGCTCATCTCCTACCGCTCCCCGCACCGCCAGCTCGCCAGCGACGTCGCCAACTCCATCGCGCTCTCCTATCTCGCCCACACCTACAAAATCCGCTACAAGGCGACCGAAGGCCTCTCCGATTTCATGGAGCGCCAGCTCGAAGAGCTGAAAGCCCAGATGGAAAAATCCGCCGCCGCCCTCGCCGCCTTCGAACGCGAGCTCAACGTCATCAATCCCGAGGAGAAAACCAACATCCTCTCCGCCCGACTTCTCCAGCTCAACCAGGAATACACCAAAGCCCAGGCCGACCGCGTCACCAAGGAAGCCGCCTACAACGCCATCCAGTCCGGCACCCTCGCCGCCGCGCAGGTCTCCACACAAGGCGAAGCGCTCAAAAAACTCACCGAAAATTTCAACGAAGCCCAGGAGCAGTTCGCCGAAGTCAAGCTCCACTTCGGCATCAACCACCCCGAATACAAAAAGGCCGACACGCGCGTGGCCGAACTTGCTTCCCAGATCGACGCCACGAAAAAATCCATCGCCCAGCGCATCGAGATCGAATATCGCGAAGCCCTCAACCGCGAATCCATGCTCGAAAAC
The DNA here is from genome assembly GCA_035501755.1 of Bryobacteraceae bacterium. GTDB lineage: Bacteria > Acidobacteriota > Terriglobia > Bryobacterales > Bryobacteraceae > Palsa-187. The sequence goes on from DATJVN010000144.1 coordinate 13,447, forward strand.
TCCGTCAAGGAAACCAAGGCCGAATGGGACCACCTCAACGCCCGCAGCTTCGAATATCAAAGCCTCAAGCGCGAAGCCGATTCCGACAAGCAGCTCTACGAAGAGCTGGTCCGCAAAATTAAGGAAGCCGGCATCAACGCCAGTTTCCAGAACAGCTCCATCCGCGTCGCCGACGAAGCCCGACCCGGCCTCAAACCCGTGTTCCCCAAAACCTGGCTGAACGTTCTGCTCGCCTTCCTCTTCGCGACCTTCTTCGGCATCGGCGCCGCCGTCCTCTCCGACGTCCTCGACAACACCATCCGCGACCCCGACCAGGTCGCCCGCCTCCTCAACGCCGACGTAATCGGCTCCCTCCCCGCCGTCAAGGACTGGCGCCGCCGCCTGAGCCCCATCCAGACCCACGCCCTGATCTCGAATGGAAACGGTCTGGTCCACACCAACGGCAATGCCGACGGAAAAAGGGGACACGGCACGTGCGTCCCGCAGCCTACTCTGTCCCCATCGCACGAACCCTCAAACGGCCACACCCGCCCCGGCAGTGGACAGAGCGGGCTATCCCCTTTTTCCAACACCCACAATGGACCGTTGCAACCGAACGACACCCCCCTCCAACTCCTCGAACCCGACCAGGCCCTCACCAACTACGAAGAAGCCATAAGAACCCTCCGCAACTCCATCCTCCTCACCGATTTCGACCGCCGCCTCCGCAGCGTCCTGCTCACCAGCGCCAGCCCCAGCGAAGGCAAATCCACGGTCGCCGCGCATCTCGCCGTCACCCACGCCCGCCAGCACAAACGCACCCTCCTGATCGATGGCGACCTCCGCCGCCCCAGCGTCCACCGCCTTTTCCAGATCCCCAATCACACCGGCCTCTCCAACGTGCTGATGCAACAACTGACGTGGATGGAAGCCGTAGTCCTCATGGACGAGCCCAAGGGCCTCGACATCCTCCCCGCCGGCCCCTCCTCGCGCCGGGCCTCCGATCTCATCGGCATGGGCCTGGCCGAAATCATCGAGGAAGCCACACAGATCTACGACCTGGTCGTCCTCGACGCCCCACCCCTGCTAGGTTTTGCCGAGCCTCTCCAGATGGCGACGGCAGTGGACGGCGTAATGGTAGTAGCCCGAGCCGGCGACACCAGCCGCAAAGCCCTGAGCACCGTAATCACAACCCTGACCCGCCTCCGAGCCAACTTAATCGGAGTGGTTTTAAATGAAGTTCACCGGGACGTCGCCAATGGTTATTACTACTACTACGGTCACTACAATAAATACTATTCGCGACGGAACGGTGACGCGTGAACTTAGCCCGGCAGCTCTTCACCGCAGTGGCCGATAACGATAACCCCGCCTCGGTCGCGTCGCGTCTGCGCGAACGCAGATTTCTCGATTTCGCGAGAACCCTGCTGCGACAAAGCGAGCCAGTAAAAATTCTTGACGTTGGCGGAACACCGCAATTCTGGTCGCGCCACGCCCGCGCGCTAGGCAAGGCCGAAGTCACGCTCCTGAACCAAGACCTCACCGGCCTACCCATCGTGGAGGGCCTCGAATACACCGTTGGCGACGCCCGCTGCATGCGTCAATTCCACGACCGCGAATTCGACATGTGCTTCTCCAACTCCGTCATCGAGCACTTCCCCACCTACGCCGAACAACAGCGCTTCGCCGCCGAGATACGCCGCGTGGCCCGCGGCTATTACGTCCAGACGCCGAGCAGATACTTCCCCATTGAGCCGCACTTCCTCGTGCCCGGATGGCAATTCGCGCCTCTGCCCGTGCGCGCATGGATGCTCCAGCGCCGCGCCTGGGGCTGGATGCCCAGGGCAAAGAGCCGCGCCGAAGCGCTTGAAACCGCACGCTCCATCCGCCTGCTTACCGCAAACGAACTGCGCCGCCTCTTCCCGGAAGCCGAAATCCGCCGCGAGAGCGTCGCTGGATTGACGAAATCACTAATCGCAGTCAAACCGGCCGCCCCCTCCGAACCCGAATTGACCGGGGAGGCGATCGGATGACAACCGCGGCCGCGCCGCGAGGGCTCGTTCTTACCTCGGACGAACTCGCCGCGCGCGCATACCCGGGCGCCGTAAAGCTATACGTCTGGCTCCACTGCACCTGGTTTGCACTCTACGCTCTCCTGGGGAAAGGATTCGCGTATGCGGGATACCCGCCGATCTACGCGGGCGAAGTCCTGCTGTTCTTCGCTGTATGCGCCGTCTTTCTGACGCAGCGATCGGCCGCCCCGCTCCTCACGCCAATCGGCGCGATCATGGTCTGCTTCGTCGCCTGGCAGATCATGCGCATGGCTCCGTATGTCGACGTTTACGGCATCAACGCCTTCCGCGACAGTGTGCTCTGGGCGTACGCCGCGTTCGCCTGGGCGGTAGCTGCGATGATGCTCCGAATTCGCCGGCCCCTGCATCTCGTGCTGACGCGATATCGCAAGTTCGCGCGGATTTACCTCGTCGTCGGCCCTGCCACGTGGCTCATGACCTTCTACCTGAGCGACAAGCTTCCGGTCTGGCCACACACAACCGTGACCATACCGCTGATCAAAGCGGGCGACTACGCCGTTCAGCTTGCCGGAATCTTCGCATTCTCCACGCTCGGACTTTCTGGCCCCAACACCGCTTGGTGGACAGCAGCGGCGATCGTGGAGGGCGCCCTCGGGATGACGAACCGGGGTGGAATGGTCGCATTTCTTTCCGCGTCTGCCCTTGCGCTGGCGGCACGACCGCGGGTCGGAAAAGTGGTGACGGTCACCGCCATCGCAATGACGTTGATCGCGGCCGCCGGTGCTTTCGACGTGCGATTCACCCCGCCGGGCTCGACGCGCGAGGTATCCGTTGACATGCTGACAGAAAGCCTCCGAAGCGTCATCACGCCAACTGACAGCGCGGACCTGGAGAGCACCAAAGGCTGGCGCCTCAATTGGTGGAGTCACATCATCGACTACACGATTGACGGTCCGTATTTCTGGAACGGGAAGGGATATGGCATCAACCTCGCCGACAGCGATGGATTCCAGGGCGGACCAACGCTCGAGCCGCTCCGGAGTCCGCACAATTCCCACCTCACATTCCTCGCTCGCGCCGGAGTACCGGGCTTCCTCCTTTGGGTATCGCTCCAACTCACATGGCTCGCCTCGATGGCCCGCGCCTATTTCCGCGCACGCTTTACGTCGCAGTACGACTGGATGGCGCTGTTCGCGTGGATCACGGCATTCTGGCTGGCTTTCATGATCAACGCCTCCTTTGACGTTTCTCTGGAAGGGCCGATGGCGGGGATCCCATTCTGGACCGTGTTTGGAATCGGATGGGCAAGCCAAATGATTTTCAGCTCCCAAATGACGGCGCTGAGGGTAAGGTCGGATGACGCGCGTCGATGAAATATTGAGACGGGTCGTCGGACCGGACGTGCTCGACATTGGATGCACTGGTCATCAAGTCCAGCCGGGGGACCGATCCTGGCTGCACGGGAGACTCAGAGAAAAGTATAGGGTCACAGGACTGGATGTATCGCGCCCCAACATCGAACAACTTCGGAGCCTCGGATTCGATGACTTGCACGTTCAGAGCGCTGAAGAATTCGAGCTGCACCGACTGTACGACACGGTTGTTGCGGGCGAGGTGATCGAACACCTCAGCAACCCGGGGAGGTTCCTGGACCGCTCCCGCACGCATCTGAGGCCGCAAGGCCAGATCGTGCTCAGCACGCCCTATCCGTTCTCGATTATGTATGGTCTTTACGCCTCCAACCACTTCCCGAGAACTTGTGAAAACCGGGAGCACACCTGCTGGGTCTGCCCGAGCACGCTACGCGAGCTTTCGGCCCGCGCCCGGCTCGAAATCGTGGAATGGGCCCTCGTCAATGACTATGATCCACGAATCCGCTCGCGCAAATACCGCATGTACTGGGCCCTTTCAAACACCGCCGGAAAGCTCCTCCCGGACCGCCTCATAAAAACCACGCTGATAGCCGTCCTGAAGCGCGATGCAAATTAAAACCGTCCTGTCCGTCCACAACCACTATCAGCAGCCCGGCGGCGAAGACGAGGTCTTCGCCGCCGAAACAGCGCTGCTTGAGCGCCAAGGCCATCGCGTCATCCGCTACCAGGATCACAATACCCGCATCCGCAATGGTGCGCTGACGGGGCTGGCGACAACGTGGAACCATCGGTCCTACCTTCGGCTCAGACGGGTTATCGCCGAGACCCGTCCTCAAATCGCGCATTTCCACAACACCTTTCCGCTTATCTCACCAGCGGCGTACTATGCGGCGAAACGATCCGGTCTGCCCGTTGTCCAAAAGCTCGGCAACTTCAGGCTGATCTGCCCGGGTTCGTATCTCCTTCGCGATGGCCGCGTCTGCGAAAAGTGCATCGAGAAACAATCTCTCCTCCCCGCGATCCAGCACGGATGTTACCGCGGGAACGCCGCGGCCAGCGCCGCTGTCTCTTGCATGCTCGCAACCCATCGGGCGATTGGAACCTGGAACCGAGCCGTGGACATCTATATCGCCGCAACAGAATTCACCCGAGCGAAGTTCATCCAGGCAGGCTTCCCGGGCGAGCGAATCCTGATCCGCCACCATGCGATCTACGACGACCCGGGCCCCGGCGCCGGACGCGGCGGCTATGCCCTCTTCGTAGGCAGGCTCTCGGCGGAAAAAGGCATCGACACCCTCGCCGAGGCCTGGAGGAGACTCCCTGACATCCCTTTGAAGGTCGCCGGCGACGGCCCGTTGAACAAAACGCAATGGCCCGCCAGCGTCACGGCGCTCGGCCACCAGTCGCGCCAGCAAATTCAAACACTCATGAAGGACGCCGCCGTCGTCATCGTGCCCTCCATCTGGTACGAATTCGTCCCGCTGACCCTCCTCGAAGCATTCGTCTGCGGAACGCCCGTCATCGCATCCAACCTCGGGTCCATGGCCGAACGCGTCGACCATCACCGCACCGGCCTCCTGTTCCGCCCCGGCGACCCCGAAGATCTCGCCCATCACGTCCGCTGGGCTTTCGACCACCCCGAGCAACTCACAGCCATGCGCGCTGCCGCACGCCGCGAATACGAAACCAGGTACACCGCCGAAATCAATTACAAGCGCCTCATCGAAATCTACTCCCTGGCCATCGAAAACGCCAAACAGGCTCCTGCCCGCCTGGCCCTGGCTCCTGAATCATGACCCCATCCCGCCTCATCCTCGGCGTCCGCGTCGATTCCACCACCTACGCAGCCGCCACGCGCCAAATCCTCGACTGGGCCCACACCCGCCAATCGCGCTACGTCTGCTGCGCCTCCGTCAAC